>NZ_JAWRXJ010000002.1:0-769225 GCF_046535095.1 Pseudomonas sp. SIMBA_041 | reverse complement strand
CTCCACTCAGCCTCCCGAGGGGGCGGGTGAATCAAAAGCCAGATCAAAAGCTTTCAGGCGAGCTAACGCTCGGCCTGATGAGTGGTGAGAAGCGGCGGGTGTACACCGATGTATGTAGGAGCCTGGCTTGCCAGCGATGGCGGCCTGACAGCCTACCAATCCCTATCAGATACACCCGTTCCAACTGTGGGAGCGAGCCGGCTCCGGGCGGCGTTCCGACGAATGCTATTTAACATTCAACACCAATGTTGTCTGATATACCGCTTTCGCGAGCAGGCTCACTCCTACAGGGGATTGGCGTTTACTGGTGGATCAGCGGTGTTGCGTGGGCTTTGGCAGTTCGAGGTTGTCCATCATCCGGTTCGCGGCCAGTTCGGCGAGCATGACGATTTGCTGGATCGCCATGGCGGTGTTGCGGTGCGGGCCTTCCAGGTAGGCGGCAAAATCGCCGGCCATGACGCTGGCCTGGGCCAGGGTTTCACAGGTGTGGGCCAGCAGATCTTCGTCTTTGAGGTCCGGTGCAAGCATGAACATGGTGCTGGGTTTGCGAGTGGGCGGTGACTTCAGTACTGCAGGGTTGAGGTAGTGATTCAACGCGCGTTCGGCGGCGTCGTGGAATTTTTTGGAATCGACGGATTCGTAGGGGGAAACGTCGTCGGTTTCAGGAGGATTCGGAGTTTCTTTGAACATGGCATTTACCTTTTTTGAGTTAAGGGGCTGCCAGCTCTCGTTTTCCAGACGAAAGGGTGGCAGCTGCACGTGGACTGGAAAAACCGAGATAAAAGGATCAAAAACCCGGCAGACCCGAAGGTCTCCCACGTACAGCCGCCATAACTCAAAACTGCGAGCAAAAAAAGCGCCGCAGTATGCCATGGGGCATCACTTTTAATCTTCGGGTTTTCCAGACCCGGTCGCTGAAGTGCCAGCGACACCCAAAGCCTACCCATTTCCCGTCTGACCCAACAACCGACAGAACGCGTCGGAATCCTTCCCCAAAATCAGCGCGTCTGTAGGACAGTGAAATCAGTTCGCCAGCCGAACGTCTCCTGGCTTTCCGAGCCGTTGACGACCCACGAAGCTAAATGGCGATGCCCAGACCCGCTGGGACACAAAGCCCGTCGGCGGGAGGGGACAAGTGCTTTTCCGATAATTTTTTGTGGGTTGGTTTTTTGGCAGACTCCTGTGTTTCAACATCCTGACCACGACCTATTTATGTGGTCGAGTACTTTGGGAAATGTCTGATTGTTTTCTGTAAAGAGCGTCAGGCATGGTGCTGCCTCTGAGCACTGAAATGGAAGTCAAAAATGTCCGGCAAGCCTGCTGCGCGCAAGACCGATTCCGTGAGTTGTCCCCGCTGCGGTGGAACAGCCATCGAATCCGGGTCACCCGATGTATTTTTTGATGGTCTGCCCGCTGCCCGGGTAACCGACTGCACCACCTGCGGCAGTGTCTTGACCATGGGTGCCATGTCCTCGGTACAGATCAATGGCCAGGCAGCCTTAGTAACCGGTTCGCAAGGAAGTCATGGCGACACCATTACCGGTGGATCGTCGACCATCATCATCGGCAACAGCTTCACAGCTACGCCGGTTTCCCCGGTTAGTCCTATGCCTGCGCATTTGGTTGCGCCTGCTAATCACCAAGTTCCGATTACAGTACCCACATCCTCGCCAATGCCAGCCACCGTTGTTGACGACTCGGTTTTAGAGGAAGAGGAAGAAGAAGAGGAGCTAGAAGGTCAATCCGTAGGTATCTCTTTACGCATCGGCGTGTTCTTCGATGGGACGCTGAACAATGCGAATAACAGCGTGGTGGGGCAGCTGTGTGGCGCAACCCACGCCATCAAGCCTGAGGATCTGGACGCCAGTTGCAAACCGTATATGGCTGATACGGAAAGCAGCTATGCAAATGATGAGTCGAATATCAAAAAACTAAGCGATTTGTATTTTTCCTCTCGCGACGTTTTGGATGAGGGGAAATTGCATCTGAAATTTGAAACGGTGTATGTGGATGGGATAGGCACATCGTCCGGTCAACCCGATAGTTTGCTTGGAGCCGCAATGGGGCGCGGCGAAATGGGCGTCACTGGGAAAGTAGATGAGGCATTTAAAAAAATCGGGCGAGCTATCTATGACTTTTCCCAAACCTACCCCGATTCAAAGATCGTTCACTTAACGTTCGATACATTTGGCTTCAGCCGAGGTGCAGCGGCTGCGCGACATTTCTCCAATGAAGTCGCTCTGGGGCAGAATGGTCCGCTGGGCAACATCTCCAAGATATTTCGTGGGGCTTTCCACCAAGCCTATAACGTCGAATACCAGCACGATGTCCAAATGGGTTTTATCGGCTTGTTTGATACCGTGCCGTCAGTAGGCGGCTTGGCCAACCTGGGCTATGTACGTAGCCAGACACAACCAGGCCTCAAGCTGTACCTGCCACGCAGATTGTTTCCGAATGTCGTCCAATTGGCTGCACGGGATGAAATTCGTGCCAACTTCGCCTTGAGCCGAGTAAAGCCCGATCACTTGGAAATAACATTGCCTGGTGTGCACTCTGACATTGGTGGTGGCTACTTTCCTGAATCCGAAGAGAACCTGCTGATCAGTCCGATGCAGGTGCTGGTTGTCCCCGGTACGACGGACGTGAAATACACCTCGATCTATCGGGACGCGCAACAGGTGAAGGCTCGGTGGGAAGCTAAAGGCTGGCCGTCCGAAATGCTGGAGGTCGTTACACCGTATGGTCGGGGCTTGCCTACAGTTCAGCAAAATAGTGCTAACCCTGATAAGCAAGTCTATGCCGCATTACGGCTCAAACGACCTGTAAGAGGTGAATTGTCGCGGGTTTACCTGCGGGTCATGTACACGCTGGCCAAGGAACGGGGAGTGAGGTTTAGGCAGCTTGATGAGGAGTACCCGTCCTACAGCATCCCTGCGGAGCTACAGGCTCTAAGTGAGCGCTTTGTCGCGGGCGACTACAGTACAACGCCTGCCGAAGAGCATCTGCTCAAGTTGAAGTACATTCACACTTCGGCCAGCTGGAACCCACCGAAAATCCTGCAAGGTTCGACACCTCGAACCAGCGCAGGTTTACTCTACTTTAATGCCCCCACACCAGACGGGATCCGCGTACAACATCCCCACGTACCTGACTAGGAGTCACCAATATGCGAACACTATGGATCTTGTTGGGGGTTCTACTGGTGAGCGGCTGCCAAGCATCAGGCCAGTCCCGGGGACGCTCAGATCCCGATGCCGGGCCGTGGGCGTTGGGTTTTGTCACACCATATGCCATGGACGCCTGGGTTGAGGAGGCTGCCACAATTGACACCCTTGGGACTCTTTACCGCCGAATCGGCAGTGGCGTAGCATCCGGCGGGCGGAAAAACGGCCTGCCAGGGGCCAACGGTTGGCTGGTAACCGGTGGTGGCACCGAGAGGGACGTAAGGGACGCCAAGCTTCCGGTTCGCATCTATGTCCGCTGGCAATCACTGGCCGAGCCGCAAACGTATCAGGGTTGGTTTGAAATTCCGGAAGATGCGAGGCAGGTCATGCGTAATGCGTTGACCAAGGAGTGCACAAGCGTTCCTGAAGCGGCTTTTTTAGATCCGCTCGCGTCTGTACAGATAGGAATTGCCCCAGGTGGTGTGGTACAGGTGTGGGCATTGGATGAATGCCGACGAGCAATCAAGGTTGCACATTACCAAGCCGAGATTGAACCCAAGGGGCCTGGTTTAGGACTGTCCCATGGAAGTTATTTCCCTTTGGAAGAAGATTCCAAGCGTTATATCGAAAAGTACGGCATCCCTTACGGAAGCTGGTAAATGACCATAAATTCAGCCCGCCAACTGGCGGGCTTTTTTCTATCTGGCGCAGGGCTTCAAGCTTTAGATCAAATAACTCAATGCTCAATGCGGGAGCCAATGCCCATCTGGTAAACCTTCTAAAAGTGTAGGAGTGAGCCTGCTCGCGATGGCGGCGTGTCAGCCGACATCTATTTTGAATATCCGACCGTTATCGCGAGCAGGCTCACTCCTACAAGGGATCAGCGGTGTGGCGTGGGCTTGGGCAGTTCGAGGTTGTCCATCATCCGGTTCGCGGCCAGTTCGGCGAGCATGACGATCTGCTGGATGGCCATGGCGGTGTTGCGGTGCGGGCCTTCCAGGTAGGCGGCAAAATCGCCGGCCATGACGCTGGCCTGGGCCAGGGTTTCACAGGTGTGGGCCAGCAGATCTTCGTCTTTGAGGTCCGGTGCGAGTAGGAACATGGTGCTGGGTTTGCGGGTGGGCGGTGATTTCAGGGCTGCGGGGTTGAGGTAGTGATTCAACGCGCGTTCGGCGGCGTCGTGGAATTTTTTGGAATCGACGGAATCGTAGGGGGAAACGTCGTCGGTTTCCGGGGGATTCGGAGTTTCTTTAATCATATGGAAGTTACTCAATGGCGATGAAATGGAGCTGCCATCTTTCGATTTCCAGGCGAAAGGGTGGCAACTGTGCGCGGACTGGAAAAACCGGACCACCATCACACCCGGCAGACCTGAAGGTCTCCCGCGCACAGCCGCCATAACAAAGAACTGCGTGCAAAAAAAGCGCCGCAGTATGCCATGAGGTGTGATGGAGGGTTGTCAGGTTTTCCAGACCTGATCGCTGATTTGGCAGCGACACCCAAAGCCTACCCATTTCCCGTCTGACCCAACAACCGACAGAACGCGTCGGAATCCTTCCTCAAAATCAGCGCGTCTGTAGGACCGTGAGATCAGTTCGCCAGCCGAGCCACGCCCAGACTCCCGCTCAATTCATACGCCGCCAGCTCCGCCTGATGCGCCGCCAGAATCTCCGGCAACGAGCCGCGCAAGTACTCGACCCAGGTCTTGATCTTCGCGTCGAGATATTGCCGTGAAGGGTAGATCGCATACAGGTTCAGTTCCTGCGAGCGGTAGTTCGGCATCACCCGCACCAGCGTGCCGTTGCGCAGCCCTTCAATCGCGGCGTACACCGGCAGCACGCCAACGCCCATGCCGCTGGTGATCGCGGTCTTCATCGCGTCTGCCGAGTTGACCAGGAACGGTGAGCTGTTGATGGTCACGGTCTCCTGGCCATCGGGGCCGTCGAAGGCCCATTTTTCCAGCGGGATCACCGGGCTCACCAGGCGCAGGCACATGTGGTTCAGCAGATCGCTGGGCTTTTGCGCGCAACCGTTGGCTTTCACGTACGCCGGCGAGGCGCAGACGATGCTGTAGGTGATACCCAGCCGCTGGGACACGAAGCCGGAATCCGGCAGTTCGCTGGCGAGGACGATGGACACGTCGTAGCCCTCGTCGAGCAAGTCCGGCACGCGGTTGGCCATGGTCAGGTCGAAGGTCACGTCCGGGTGCGTCTTGCGATAACGGGCGATGGCGTCGATCACGAAGTGCTGACCGATGCCGGTCATGGTGTGCACCTTGAGTTGCCCGGCCGGCCGCGCATGGGCGTCGCTGGCCTCGGCTTCGGCTTCTTCGACGTAGGCGAGGATCTGCTCGCAGCGCAACAGGTAGCGCTTGCCGGCCTCGGTCAACGCGATGCGGCGGGTGGTGCGGTTGAGCAGGCGGGTTTGCAGGTGGGCTTCCAGGTTGGAGACCGCGCGCGAGACGTTGGCGGTGGTGGTGTCCAGTTGCACGGCGGCAGCGGTGAAGCTGCCGGCCTCGGCCACGTAACTGAAGGCGCGCATGTTTTGCAAAGTGTCCATGGGGTGCTCTCAAGGGAGATGGCAAATTGTGACACAAGGTTTCAAGGTCTGAGACCCCGACCAAGGGATTATCGCGTGAACGGTAACAAAGATTCACAAGAATCCCAGCTTATCGCCAACCAGACCCACCCCTAGAATTGCGCCACTGCAGGAGCCGGGCTTGCCCGCGATGGCAGCACCGCGGTCATCCAGACCCACCGCGGTGCTGCCATCGCGGGCAAGCCCGGCTCCCACAGGATTTCGTACCTCCCCTATTTCAGGAAATCGCAGCAGTGCCGCGTCGCATCAGCAGAGCGCTTCAGACGCTCAGTGTTTTGGCTTTAACCCTGGCAATCAGCGGCTGCATCGGTACCGGAGGTATTGCCCCGCAGGGCAAGGCACTGGAGGCTGATTCACTGGCCACCGACGAAGCTATTCAACACGCTGCGCAGGACGCGCACTGGCCCACCGCTCAGTGGTGGCGGGCCTATGGTGACCCACAACTGAACCGCTGGATCGACCTCGCCGTGCAAGGCAGCCCGAGCATGGCCATGGCGGCGGCGCGGGTGCGCCAGGCCAAATCCATGGCCGGCATCGCCGAGTCCGCCGAGTCGTTGCAGATCAACGGCGAATCCACCCTCAAACGCCACAACTGGCCCACCGATCAGTTTTACGGGCCGGGCGAGCTGGCCAACACGACCACCTGGGACAACAACGCCGCGCTGGGCTTCAGCTATGCGCTCGACCTCTGGGGCCGCGAAAGCAATGCCACCGAGCGCGCCGTGGACATGGCGCACATGAGCGCCGCCGAAGCGCGTCTGGCGCAGCTCGAATTGCAGAACAACATCGTGCGCGCCTACATCGAGCTGTCGTTGCATTACGCCCAGCGCGACATCATCGAGGCGACGCTGCAGCAGCAACAGCAGATTCTCGACCTCGCACAGAAGCGTCTGAACGGAGGCATCGGCACGCACTTTGAAGTCAGTCAGGCACAAACGCCGTTGCCGGAAACCCATCGCCAGATTGATGCGCTGGACGAAGAAATCGCCCTCAGCCGCAACCAGCTTGCGGCCCTGGCAGGCAAGGGGCCGGGCGAAGGCGCGCAATTGCAGCGGCCAACGCTGTCGTTGGGCGCCGCGCTGAAATTGCCGTCGTCGTTGCCCGCGCAATTGCTCGGCCAACGCCCGGACGTGGTTGCCAGTCGCTGGCAAGTGGCGGCGCAGGCTCGCGGTATCGATGTCGCCCACGCCGGTTTTTACCCCAACGTCGATCTGGTTGGCAGCCTCGGCTACATGGCCACGGGCGGTGGGGCGCTGGAGTTTTTGACCGGCAAGAAACTCAACTACAGCGTCGGCCCGGCGATCTCGTTGCCGATTTTCGACGGCGGGCGTTTGCGCTCCGAGTTGGGCGAAGCGTCGGCGGGGTATGACATCGCGGTGGCCAAGTACAACCAGACGCTGGTCAACGCGCTGAAAAGCATCTCCGATCAGTTGATCCGCCGCGAGTCGATGGACAAGCAACAGACTTTCGCCGCCGAGTCCGTGGCCACCGCGCAGAAGACCTATGACATCGCGATGATCGCCTATCAACGCGGGTTGACCGACTACCTCAATGTGCTTAACGCGCAGACGTTGTTGTTCAAGCAGCAGCAAGTTCAGCAGCAGGTGCAGGCGGCGCGGTTGAGTGCTCATGCGGAACTGGTGACGGCGTTGGGTGGCGGGCTGGGTGCGGGTAATGATGTGCCGAAAGATAGCCAGACCGCAGCGCCGAAAACCCCAGCCCTGCTTAAGAGCCTCTCGAATTGAACACGAACCCTGTGGGAGCGAGCTTGCTCGCGATGAGGCCGTGTCAGTCAATGCATGTGTCGCCTGACACTGCGCCATCGCGAGCAAGCTCGCTCACACAGGTTCTGCGACTTAATCGAATCTCAATGAGCAGGATTTCATGACTCCCTTGCCCGCACCCTTGCGCTGGCTGTATTCCCTTGAATGGCGCCGGGGCTTTTTCGACTGGGCACGCAGCGATGGCGTGACCTGGGTCTACATCTTCAAGGTGTTGTTCGCCGCCTTCCTGACCTTGTGGCTGGCCATGCGCCTGGAATTGCCGCAACCGCGCACGGCGATGATCACCGTGTTTATCGTCATGCAGCCGCAAAGCGGTCAGGTGTTCGCCAAGAGTTTTTACCGCTTTCTGGGCACCTTGACCGGCTCGGCGGTGATGGTGGCGCTGATTGCCTTGTTCGCGCAAAACACCGAACTGTTCCTCGGCTCGCTGGCGATCTGGGTCGGCATCTGTTCGGCCGGTGCGGCGCGGTATCGTAACTTTCGCGCCTACGGTTTTGTGTTGGCCGGCTACACCGCCGCGATGGTCGGTTTACCCGCGTTGGCGCACCCGGACGGCGCGTTCATGGCCGCCGTTTGGCGGGTGCTGGAAATCTCCCTTGGCATTCTCTGCTCGACGCTGGTCAGCGCCGCGATCCTGCCGCAAACCGCCAGCGCGGCGATGCGCAACGCCTTGTACCAGCGTTTCGGCGTGTTTGCCCGGTTCGCCACCGATGGCTTGCGCGGTCGCAGCAAACGGGAGGCTTTCGAAGCCAGCAACGTGCGTTTCATCGCTGAAGCGGTTGGGCTGGAAGGCTTGCGCAGCGTGACCGTGTTTGAAGACCCGCACATGCGTCGGCGCAACGGTCGGCTCAATCGTTTGAACAGCGAGTTCATGGGCATCACCACCCGCTTCAACGCCTTGCATCAGTTGCTCGAACGCTTGCGTAGCAGCGGTGCCGAGCCTGCGGTTGCGGCAATCAAACCGGGTCTGCAGGACCTCGCGGAAGTGCTCGACGGTTTCAGCGGTCGTGCCCTGACCGATGCGGACGCGGCACGCCTGGTTGTCGAGTTGAGCGCTTATAAAGAAGGTTTGCCGGCGCGGGTTCGCCGCTTGCGGGCGACTTTCCAGGAGAGCAACCCGAGCGACGCCGAGCTGCTGGATTTCCACACCGCTTACGAGTTGCTCTATCGCTTCGTCGACGACCTGCACAGTTATGCACAGACCCACGCCTCACTCGCCGATCACAGCCACGCGCGCGAGCAATGGGACGAGCCGTTCACCCCGCAAACCAACTGGATGGCCTCGGCGGCGTCGGGGATTCGGGCAGCGTTCATTCTGGTGGTGCTCGGCAGCTATTGGGTGGCGACCGCATGGCCCAGCGGCGCGACGATGACCTTGATTGCGGCAGCAACTGTCGGCCTTTCAGCCGCCACGCCGAACCCGAAACGCATGGCGTTTCAGATGGCCTGCGGGACGTTCCTTGGCGCACTGATCGGTTTCGTCGAGATGTTTTTCATCTTCCCGTGGATCGACGGATTCCCGTTGCTGTGCGTGATGCTCGCGCCGGTGATCGTGCTCGGTTCGTTCCTCACGTCGCGACCGCAATACGCCGGTGTCGGTCTTGGCTTGCTAATCTTCTTCAGCACCGGTTCGGTGCCGGACAACCTGACGGTCTACAACCCTTACGCCTTCATCAACGACTACATCGCCATGGTGCTCGGCATGCTGGTGTGCGCGGCGGCCGGGGCGATTATTTTGCCACCGAACAGTCGCTGGTTGTGGCGGCGGTTGGAGCAGGATTTGCGAGAGCAAGTGGTGTACGCGATCAGCGGCAAGCTCAAGGGATTGGCGTCGAGTTTTGAGAGCCGCACGCGGGACTTGCTGCATCAGGCGTATGGCCTCGCAGCGGGGCAACCGCAGGTACAAAGCAACTTGCTGCGCTGGATGTTCGTGGTGCTGGAAGTCGGCCACGCGATCATCGAGTTGCGCAAGGAGCAGGCGGTTCTGCCGGTGCACCCGGCCTACGCCGAATCGCAGCCGTGGCGCCAGGCAATCCGGGTGATGGGGCGTTCGCTGGTGCGGCTGTTTCTGCAACCGAGCCAGAACAATCTGGAGCGCAGTCTGGTCGCGGTCGACCATGCGATCAGCCGTGTGCAAGCCACTGACGAACCTTTCGCACCGCACTTCGACACCTCCGCCTTGCGTCGGGTGAAGAGCTACCTGCACTTCATTCGCACCTCGTTGCTGGACCCGCAATCACCGCTCTCGGCCTACACGAAAACCGCGCCGCAAGGACTTGAACATGCCTCGTGAAATCGCCTTCCACGGCGTGTACATGCCCACCATGACGCTGATGTTTTTCATCGCCGCCGCACTGGCTTGGGCGCTGGACCGGTTCTTGTCCGGGTTCGACCTGTACCGCTTCTTCTGGCACCCGGCGCTGCTGCGCCTGAGCCTGTTTACCTGCCTGTTCGGCGCCCTGGCGCTGACCGTTTACCGTTGACTCTCTTTCACTGAGAACGCCCTGATGAAAAAGCTTTTCAGCCTGCTCGCCACCCTGTTGGTGCTGGCCCTCGCGCTATGGATCGGCCGGACCTTGTGGGTGCATTACATGGACACCCCGTGGACCCGCGATGGCCGGGTGCGCGCCGACATCATCAACGTCGCCGCCGACGTCACCGGGGAAGTGGTGGACGTACCGGTGCGTGACAACCAACAAGTGAAGAAGGGCGATCTGCTGATGCAGATCGACCCCGAGCACTACCGCATCGCGGTCAAGCAGGCGCAGTCGCTGGTCGCATCACGCAAGGCAACGTGGGAGATGCGCAAGGTCAACGCCCGCCGCCGTGCGGACATGGACAACCTGGTGATCTCCCGGGAAAACCGTGACGACGCCAGCAACATCGCCGACTCGGCACTGGCCGATTATCAACACGCGCAGGCGCAACTCGAAGCCGCCGAGCTGAACCTCAAACGCACCGAAGTGCGGGCGGCGGTGGACGGGTACGTGACCAACCTCAACGTGCATCGCGGCGACTATGCGCGCATTGGCGAAGCGAAAATGGCCGTGGTCGATATGAACTCGTTCTGGGTGTATGGCTTCTTCGAAGAAACCAAATTGCCGCACGTGCGCGTGGGCGATAAGGCCGACATGCAGTTGATGAGTGGCGAGGTGCTGAAAGGGCATGTGGAGAGTATTTCTCGCGGCATCTACGACCGGGATAACCCTGAGAGCCGCGAACTGATTGCCGATGTGAACCCGACGTTCAACTGGGTGCGATTGGCGCAGCGAGTGCCGGTGCGGATTCACATTGATGAAGTGCCAGAGGGGGTGCTGTTGGCGGCGGGGATTACGTGTACGGTGGTGGTTAACCCAGCAGTTGGCGAGTAACCCTGTGGCGAGGGGGCAAGCCCCTTCGCCACAAAAAGCGACCGAGTCAGCCTTTGCAAAACGTCTCATGCAAGTGCCGCCAGATCAGCGTGCCGTCGGCGTCTTTCTCAAACACCACGGTCGAACGACGATCCGAATGCAGCCCGGTGGCATCGGTCTGTTGCTCGCGATAACTCACCACCGCGCCGCCGTCATACAGCGCCACACCGCGCAATTCACTGAGTTCGATCCTGAACCCGAGCTTCTTGCCGCCCGCCAGTTGAAACAGCTCGCTCAATGCCTCGAAATCCAGCACCCGGCCCAATGGCGAGATCATGGAAAACTGCGGTGAAAACCGGCTCAGCAGTTGTTCAAGTTCCGAGTCGTCTTGTTCTTCGGCCAACCATTGCTCGATGGCGACGTGGGCCTGGATGACTTCGTCGAAGTAGTGGGTGTAGTCGGTCATTGAAGTGTGTTCCTGAAATGTTCTGTGTTTGTTCGGACGCCATCGCGAGCAGGCTCACTCCTGCAAGGTTCTGTTGGGTGGCAGAGATAGCATTCACACCCAAGATCCCTGTAGGAGTGAGCCTGCTCGCGAAGAGGTCGGCCCGGTATCAGAGCTGCCCGCGCAACCCGAACCGCTTCATCAACCCCGATTCCAGCAACCCTTTTGGCAGCAAACCCGCTAACAACGGCAACGCCCGGCTGCCATTGCCCAATCGAATCAAACGCGGTGGCTTGCCCTGCTGCACCGCCTTGAGCAACCCCTGCGCAAACTCCCGGGCCGGCGTCGGTTTGTCCTGAGATGCCTTGGCCCGCGCACGAATGCCTTCGCGCAGGGGAAACCATGGCGATTGCTCGGTGATCAATTGTTCCGCTTCATGCCCGGCATTTTTAGCGAAGCTGGATTCGATGGCGCCCGGCTGGACTTCCATCACGCGAATACCGAACGGCGCCAGTTCCATGCGCAGCGCATCGCTCAACGCATGAACGGCTGCTTTCGAGGCGCAATAGGCGCCAGCAAACGGCGTGACCAGAATCCCTGAAACACTGCCGATGTTCACCACCAATCCCTTGGCGCGACGCAGCACCGGGAACAGCGCGCGTGTGACCCCGACGATGGCAAATACATTGGTCTCGAACTGCCGCTGCATCGCCGGTACACCGCCATCGAGCAGCGGCCCCATCGCGCCATAACCGGCGTTGTTGATCAGGATGTCGAGGCCGCCATGTTGCTGATTGATCTGCTCGCTCAGCTGTTCGAGCGCGGCGCCATCATTGACGTCCAGTTGCACGGCGGTGAAACCGGCGGCGGTTAGCGCGGCCACGTCTTCAGCCTTGCGGGCACTGGCCCAGACTTCGTAGCCGGCATTTTTGAACACGTCGGCAAGGGCACGGCCAATGCCGCTGGAGCAACCGGTAATCAACGCAACGGGCATGGCGCGGTCCTTGTGCAAATAAGAAGTGGGATTAATCGGAGAAACTACCCTGCAAACGCTCGGCGCGAAACTCCAGGGTTTGCGGGCGATAGCCGGGACGCAAGGGTGGCAAGGGCAAACAGTCTTCCCAGTTGGCGCCGGCCTGGAGCTCGCCGGGGCCACGATATCGCGGGGCTTCGTATTGGTTGTCGGCCAGATTGACCGTGTCACCCGGTGCATACGCCGCGATACGCCAGCGCAATTCGGTCAGCGGCACGTCGTTGCCATTGTTCATTTTCAGCTGTAACGGACGATCCGCCGGGCACTGCTCGGGCGCGTAGGTGATGCGCAGCTCCAGGCGCGCGAGTTGCTTGACCTCGCGGTTGTCGAGCCAGATCACCCATGTGGCCACCAGACCCAAACCGACGGCGGCCGCCACCGACACGGGAAACGCCTTGGACGGGTAGCGCAGCAACAGGATCAGCCAGGTGATGACCAGCAGGACGCCGATGAACATGTATGTACGCTCCTTGAACTCATGACCTCCATCCTACCGAAGGGCTGCGCGAATGGACATTCGTGGATCAAGCGCTGTTGCCGCTGGTCGCAACTGTAATTTCTGACAGTAGCCAGCCCACGTCACAAGCGATTAGCTGACCACTGGCTTACAGGGACGCGCCGGCATGCACTCTAAAACCTCCACCGTTTCGGTCGTCGACTCGCGAGCGCTGACGATCCGTTCCATTGATTATTGGCGCGAGGTTGAAGGCGAGCCGACTCAGGCACGCATCAACCGCACGCTCCACAATGCCGCCGGGCTCCCAATCATGCAGTGGGACCCCCGGCTTTGGGGGGTACGGGAACAAGATCCGCTGGCACCCGCCAATCTCGTCACGGTGTATTCGCTGTCCGATGTTGCCGTATCGACGCTGAGCGTTGATGCCGGCTCGCAGATCAATTTCTTCGGCCTGGCCAATGAAGTGCTGCAAGGCTGGGACAGTCGCGGCACACGACGCGAGGTTGAATACGACGAACGGCTGCGTCCGGTGACGGTATTTGAACACGTCGCCACAGCCCCACGACGTTGTGCCGAACGCATGGAGTATGGTCGTCCCGGTCAGGGTACCCAGGACCACAACCTATTGGGGCAATTGATTCGACAGGATGGCCCCGGCGGGACCGTGTTGTTTAAGGCGTTTACGATCACCGGTCAATGCTCTAGACACGTTCAACACTTCGCTCTGGACCCCGTCGCCCCTGATTGGCCAGCGTCGATTGCTGATCGCAATGATTTGTTGGAACCCGGCGATGGAGCTGTTTCGACCTGGCGATTCGGTCCTCTCGGGAACGTGCTGGAGTCGGTTGATGCCAGGCAGAACTGTCAGACGTTTGGTTTCACCCTTGATGGCCGACTGCGCCACAGTGTCTTGAAACTGGCAGGCAAGCCCTCTGGGCAAACACTGGTCAGCGAGATTGAGTACAACGCCCAAGGACAGATCACTCGCGAAGTGGCGGGTAACAACGTACAGACGACCCTCAAATATTCTCCGCAAGACGGACTCCTGATCGAGCGCCGGGCGCACAGCGAGCACCGCGGCTTGCTGCAACACCTGTTCTACACCTACGACCGAATGGGCAATGTGCTGAGTATCGAGGACAAGGCCTTGTCGACGCGCTACTTCGCTAATCAGCGTATTGAGCCGATCAGTCGTTTTTTCTACAACAGCCTTTATCAATTGATCAAGGCGACGGGTTGGGAGGCGCGCGCCCCCAGCCAAGGGCCGGCATCCGTTGGGCGCAACGATCCCGCGGCGCTCAGCAACTACGAGCAAACCTACCGTTATGACGAAAGCGGGAATTTGCTGAAGCTGGCACATGTCGGCTCGCAAAGTCCGGGACGTGATCTGAAAGCTGCGCAGTACAGCAATCGCTGTTTGCCCTGGCGTAACGGCGTGCCCCCCACGGAAGAACAAATCACGACGGCATTCGACGCCAAGGGCAATTTGCTGGAGCTGGATCAGGGGCGTTTTTTGACGTGGGACCTGCGCAATCAGTTGCAGTCGGTCAGCCCGGTGGAGCGCGATTCCGGACGCAATGACGTTGAGTCCTACCTCTACGATGGCGGTGGCCAACGGGTACGAAAAATTCGCTCGTTGCAGACCCATGCCAGAACCGTGATAGCCGAAGTGCGTTACTTGCCAGGGCTGGAACTGCGTACCGACAGTGGCACCGGTGAGAGGCTGGAAGTCATCACCGCACAGGCTGGCCTTAATTCCGTTCGGGTGTTGCACTGGGAAAGCGATCCACCGCCGGGCATCAACGATCAGTATCGGTACACCCTGGTCGATCACCTGAATTCCTGCACGGTGGAACTGGCTGACGATGCACAAGTCATCAGCCGGGAAGTTTTTTATCCCTTCGGTGAGACCGCGTGGTGTGCCGACACAGATGCCGTTGCAGTCGACTACAAAACCATTCGGTATTCAGGCAAGGAGCGGGATGCGACGAGGCTTTATTATTATGGGTTTCGGTACTACATACCGTGGCTACAGCGTTGGATAAATCCCGATCCGGCAGGTGCGGTGGATGGTTTGAACCTGTATCGAATGGTTAGAAATAACCCTGTCACGTTGATCGATATCGATGGACGGGAGCCTGATAAACCGAATACCCCCCCCCGCACCTCCAAGGCTACCTTCACTAGCCCTGCCACCTCCACCACCGCCTGGTTTCGGCCCAGTGCCGCCAGGGCCATCAGGGTCTGGGCAAGCCGCGCAGGCTAATAGGCTTTTTGAGCCAATTGTATTGGCGCGTCCGCAAATGCCAGCGAATCAGGCCTCAACGACATGGAAAACAGGTGACTATGTCGACACGGCCCAGCTGGCCAACACGATCAGTCAACTATTTGGTGTATCGGTTCGCCCTATAAAAGTAGTGGATGTAACACACGAAGAACTTTTTGAAAAAATCAGGTCTGTTCCTGGCAATGAAACGATGCAGTTCAACCAGGAAGAACTGCGTGCCAATCCTGCCGCCTGGACGTCGCCAGACGGAATAATTTATATGGGAGTAACCGCACCGGATTATTCTGAAAATGGTCAGCTTGATAGAGATAAAATTCGCTCGACGATTGTTCACGAAGCCTTGCATGCTTCTTCGCACGGACATATAGGTTTTCAGCAAGAGACGGATACGTCTGTCAGTAACAGTAATTATGACGAACACATTACCGACTACTTTGCCCATCAGGTCTTCAATGATATGTACCCCGGAGCGTTGTACAAAACGGGTTATTTCACAACGAGCGTAGGTGGCGAGGCTCAACATTGGGGCGGGAACATGGCTAAATTCATGATCGATTCCGGCCATGTGACAAGGAGCGAATTACAAAGCGGCTATTTTCAGACAGGCAGATTGAATCCGTTACCTAGCCAGTTGTTAGACAAATGGAAAACCTTTGCAAAGCAAAATAGAAATCCATTGAAAATGTGATTTGGCATTACATCGGCAGAAAAAAGCCCCCGCCCAACCCGCTGCGGATAGGAGACGCAGCGGGCTGGACGGGGGCTTTTATTTTGCTGAACGCTTACTGCGCGATGGTTTTCACCGACACGCCGCGCTCGATCGGGGTGGAGCGACCGTAGATATCTTCGAACCGCTCGATATCGTCTTCACCCAGGTAGCTGCCCGACTGCACTTCGATGATCTCGAGTGGAATCTTGCCCGGGTTACGCAAACGGTGGACCGACGCGATCGGAATGTAGGTCGACTGGTTTTCGCAGAGCAGGAACACGTTGTCGTCGCAGGTCACTTCAGCGGTGCCGCTGACCACGATCCAGTGTTCGGCGCGGTGGTGGTGCATTTGCAGCGACAGGCACGCGCCCGGTTTGACCGAGATGTGCTTGACCTGGAAGCGGCCGCCCATGTCCACCGAGTCGTAGGAACCCCACGGACGATAGACTTCGCAGTGGTTCTGGGTTTCGCTGCGACCCTGTTCGTTGAGGGTGTTGACCATCTGTTTCACGCCTTGGACCGAGTCCTTGTGCGCAATCATCATGGCGTCCTTGGTTTCGACCACCACGATGTTTTCCAGGCCGATCACCGACACCAGTTTGCCGTTGCCGTGGATCATGCAGTTTTTGCTGTCCTGGATGACCACGTCGCCTTTGGTGACGTTGCCGTTGGCGTCTTTTTCATTGACTTCCCACAGCGACGCCCAGCAACCGACATCGCTCCAGCCAGCGGTCAGCGGCACGACGCAGGCACGCTGGGTTTTTTCCATCACCGCGTAGTCGATGGAGTTGTCTGGGCAGCAGGCGAAGGTGGCTTCGTCGAAGGTGATGGTGTCGGCATCTTGCTCGCTGCGTTCGAGGGTCAGCAGGCAGGTGTCGTAGATGTCCGGGTCGTGCTTTTTCAGTTCTTCGAGGAAGCGGCTGGCGCGGAACAGGAACATGCCGCTGTTCCAGAAATAACCACCGGATTCGACATATTCGGTGGCGCGTTTGACGTCAGGTTTTTCGACGAAGTGCGAAACGCGGCTGACGCCTTCCGGCAGCAGCGAATCATTGGTCGACTTGATGTAGCCATAACCGGTTTCCGGTTTGGTGGCCGGCACGCCGAACAGCACCATTTCGCCGTTTTCCGCCGCGACGGTGGCCAGGGCCAGGGCGCGTTGCAGGGCTTTCTGGTCTTCCAGCACGTGGTCGGCCGGCAGCACCAGCATCAGCTCGTCACGACCTTCATTGACCAGCATCATCGCGGTCAGGGCCACGGCCGGCGCGGTGTTGCGACCGAACGGTTCCATCAGAATGCGCTGGGCTTCGAGTTTGCGGTTACTCAACTGCTCGTTGACGATGAAGCGGTGGTCCTTGTTGCACACCACGATAGGGGTGTCCATGCCTTCGAACACCAGGCGTTCCAGGGTTTGCTGGAACAGTGTGTGTTCGCCGGTCAGGGCAAGGAATTGCTTGGGAAACTGTTTACGCGAAAGCGGCCAAAGACGTGAGCCGCTACCACCTGACAAGATCACCGGAATCATGTTGTTACTCCTTTAAAATCGATTGGTTAGAGCTACGAACGTTCTGTCGTTTCACTCTTGTTGTTGTCTCGTTCTGAACGCTCACCTCGGCCCCTGTGGGAGCCTGGCTTGCCAGCGATGCAGACGACTCGGTTTTTCAGATTCACCGAGGTGATGCCATCGCTGGCAAGCCAGCGCCCACAGAGAGCCGGGTCAGTTCAGAGAATTGATTAGCGCGTCGACACCGGGCGTTTTACCCAGACTGGCGACAGGCTGCTGCCGTTGCCGGTGACGTACAGCACGGCCGCTTCACCGCGTTCCAGGGCAACCGGTTTTACATCGCCGACTTTTTTGTCGCCTTCAAACAGCGCCAGGCTGACTTTCACCGGGTTGATCTCACGCTCGCCACGGCCCTTGGCGGCCACGCTTGGCACCACGTCGGTCTTGCCGTCAGCGGTTTTCAGGGTCAGCGGCTTGTCGCTCAGGTTCTGCAGACGCACCAGGGACTTCTGCTTGTTCTTGAACGGCGGTTCTTCAATCAGTTGCGGCGCGCCGGAAGCGTTGTTGACCAGGGTGTAATAGTGGTCACCGGCGAGTTTCACCGGCAGGGTCTGGCTGCCGACCTTGGCGCTGTAGTCGCCGCCCGGCATGAAGCTGAAGTCGGTGCTGGACAGCGGTGCGACGTCGCTCAGGTTAGTGGTGCCGACGGTGGCGCTGACTTCAGCATTACCGGCGTTGTAGACCCGTACGAAGCTCGAGCCTTTGGGTGCGGTCGGGCCGTAGAGTGCGGCGTCGCCACCGGCGAAGGCGTGCATCGACAGAACGCTCATGCCAGCGACAAGAGCGAAAGTCTTAGCGAGACGGCGAGGAGTAGTAGTGAAAGTCATGGTGTACCTCTCTTTCAGTTTTGCGCCCGGTCGGGCGTCTCGGATTTAGTGTTTGCGGCTACGTTTTGTTGGCGGGCGCCGGCTTCTTTGAGCTCTGCGACCCACTGCGGGTCGGCGTCGCCGATTTCGTTGTTCACAGGCAGATAGCGTTCAGGAAACTCCCAGATCAGCACCTGTGGCGGGCTGTTCTTGAAAGCATCGCTTTTCAGGTAACTGAGCATCGGCAGGATCGGGCCGTGGCCGTCTTCGGCGTAATTGACCACGTCGCTGCGCAGCGCTTGTTTCAGTGCGCCGACGAAGTTCCAGTTCGGGTTGGCGCTGTAGCTGGTGCCGATCAGGGCCACCGGCACTTCAGTGTTGGCGAACAGGGCGTCGTCACCGGCCGGCTGATCGCCAGCCGCCACGGTGTTGCGCTTCTGCAGCGGTTCTTGCGCCGGCATCAGGTTTTCGAACAGCGGGTCCAGCGGCAGGAACAAGCGCAGGTCGCCTTTGTGCGTGACTTTCTCCGCAGGTGTAGTGACGAAGTTTTGCGGTTCGCCGCTCAGCGGGAGTTTGTCGGCGATGGTTTTGGCCAGGGTCTCGGCGGCGACTTGTGCGCCTTCCGGCGTCCAGTGAGTGTCGGTGCGCAGGAACACTTGCTGACCATTCTGCTTGGCCTTTTGCAGCGGGCCGAGCAGGTCGGGGGCGAGGATCTTGTCGGCCGCGACACGGTCGTGGAAGTCCTTGTAGAGGTTGGCGTGAATGCTCGAAGGCTTCACCTCACCCAGGTGTTCCGGGTACAGGCGGGTCTTGGCCGGCACGATCGCCATCACCAGTTGCACGCCTTGCTCTTTCAGGGTCTGGCGCACGCCTTCGACCAGCGCGTAGTTGCCTTGCAGGTTCAGCTCTTCGTTGACGATCGGGTTGAACTCTTCATCGCTATAGAGCCACTGATCGCGGCCGAGCACGACGCCCGGACGACCTTCGTTGAACAGTTTGAAATCCAGCGCGGCCCAGAGGTTGGTGCCCAGGCGCTTGATCGGAAACTCGTCGTCGTAGTGCGTCTCCACGGCTTTGGTCCAGCGGCCGTTGAGCACCGTGGTGTCGGCACTGGTGCTGAAACCAAAGAAGCTGCGCGTGGACCACAGGCCCAAGACCAACAGGGTCAACAGGAACAGGGCGATGTAGAAGATGCGTAATGAGCGGGTCATGGTCAGATCCCTCAGAACTGGAAGTAAAGGAACGGCGAGAAGCTTTGCGCCGAGAGTTTGAAAATCGAAGCGATGAACAGCAGCAGCACCAGGGCGCGCATCACGTAACGCGACCAGTCAGCGGTCCAGTAGGCCGGTTGCACGGTGGCTTCGACGCCAACGGTGTAACCCGGTTGGTGGATGCTGGCCGGGTTGTCGCCCGGTACGGCTTTGATCGTTCCAGGGGTCGCAGCGGCAGGACCATCGGTCTCGACGTTGACGGCAGGCTTGGTCTTCTCTGGCGGACGGTTAGTGTAGAAATCACGGATGCCGAAGAACGCCAGGGTCACGTAAGCCACCACCAGGGTTGCCACTTGCAGGCCGGTGAGGCTGGCCTGGTTGAGTTCCGACAGCGACCATTCGCCGAAGCTGAACATCGCGCCGTACATACGGCCGGCAACGTGCAGGTTTTCCGAGCGGAAGATCACCCAGCCCATCACCACCAGCAGGAACGTCAGCGCCCAGCGGATCGGGTTGATGCTGCGCGGCGAGGTGTTCAGGCCCAGCGCTTTTTCAATCGCCAGCCACATGCCGTGCCACGCACCCCAGACGATGTAGGTGATGTTCGCGCCGTGCCACAGACCACCGAGCAGCATGGTCAGGAACAGGTTGCGATAGGTCATCAGTGTGCCTTTGCGGTTACCGCCCAGCGTGATGTACAGGTAGTCACGCAGCCAGGTGGAGAGGCTGATGTGCCAGCGACGCCAGAACTCGGTGATCGACTGGCTGATGTACGGCTGCTTGAAGTTTTCCATGAAGCGGAAACCCATCATCAAGCCCAGGCCGATGGCCATGTCGCTGTAGCCGGAGAAGTCGAAATACAGTTGCGCGGTGTAGGCCAGTGCGCCGAGCCAGGCATCGCCCGTGGTCGGGTTTTGCAAGGCGAAGCAGTGGTCGGCGACGACGGCGAGGGTGTCGGCGATGAAGACCTTTTTGATGAAACCCTGCATGAACCGCGTGCAGCCCTCGGAGAACTTGTCGAGGGTGTGGGTGCGGTTGTTGAACTGGTCGGCAAGGTCGCGGAAACGCAGGACCGGGCCGGCAATCAAGTGCGGGAAGATCGCCACGAACGCTGCAAAGTCGATCAGGTTGCGGGTCGCTGGGGTGTCACCACGGTAGACGTCGATGATGTAGCTGATGGACTCGAAGATGTAGAACGAGATCCCGATCGGCAACAGCACGTGGGTCAGGATGAACGGCGACAGACCGACTGAGGTCATCATCGCGTTGATGCTGTCGACACCGAAATTGGCGTACTTGAAGTAGCCCAGGATGCACAGGTCGACGGCGACGCCGAGCAGCAGCCAGCGCTGGGCCGGTTTGGTCCGCACGCCCGCGGCACCGACTTTGAGGCCGATCCAGTAGTTCCACAGCGTGACGGCGGCGAACAGCGCGAGAAAGTCCACGCGCCACCAGGCATAGAACACGTAGCTGGCGATCAGCAGCAGCAGGTTGCGATAGCGTATTCCGCTCAAGTAGTACAAGCCGAGAAAGATCGGCAAGAACAGAAACAGGAACACATTGGATGAAAATACCATCCCGATCTCTCCATGTTTAACCAACAGTCAAGGGCCGCAGCCCCCCCAAACCCCCCACCGAAATCCGGAGGGCGTAACACACAAAACTCAAACTTGACGCTAAACCTGTGGGAGCGGGCTTGCCCGCGATAGCGGTGGGTCAGTCGACATCAATGTTGAATGTCAGACCGCCATCGCGGGCAAGCCCGCTCCCACAGGTTTTGTATTTTTCCTAGGAACCCTTGTTGCCTTTTTCATTGGCCGGGTCGTAGACCTTGGTCAGATCCCCACCGAGGCGGAAGGTCTTGAACGGCTGCATCTTGTGTTTCTGTTGCAGCACATCCGGCGCGCAGGTGTAGAGCGTGCAGAACGGTTCGAGCCAGGCGAATTTCGAGTCGATCTTGAGATCGGTCATGTCCTGTTCCTTGCCGTTCTTCTTCTCGAAGATGTCCGGGTCTTTAATCCCGGCCAGTACCTGATCACCCAGGCGTTTCAGCGCGCCGTTGTTTTCCTGGCGCAAGTCCACACCGTTGACCTGAGCGAAACTGGCGATCATCGCCAGAGGCGGCAACGCGTAGTTGTGGTAGGCGAGGGCGCGTTGCTGGCGCTTGAGTTCGTTCGGCAGGAAACCCTGCGCGTCGACCTGATTGGCGCCGACCTTGTATTCCTTCACGGCCCAGTCAAACAGGTCGCGGCGGTTGGTTGCGACCGACGTGGCCATCACCGACCAGGCCGCCCAGTACGAGTGATTGTTGGTTTTCTCAAGCGGCAGGTTGTCCCAGTCGCTGACCACCTGATCGGCCATTTTGCTGAACCAGGCTTCGATCATCTGCGACTCTTGCTGATGGTTGGCCAGCGGATGCGAGTCGGAGAACTTCAGGCGGATGTACGACGACGCCATGCTGCCCAGTGCCCATTTGCGCATGGACTTGCCGGTGTGGTTGAAGTCCTTGGACATCAACGCATCGGCCTTGGCCCAGGCGGTCAGCCAGGTCAAGGTGCATTCGAGTTGTTCCGGGCGACCGTCACGCATGAATTGCATCACGCGCTTGCTGGTGCCGCGTTCGATCTTGGTGATGTCGGCGGTGCTGTCGCGGAAGGCTTTTTCCGATTGCACGTTCAGGGTCGAACGGGCCTTGTCGGAGCCTTCGTATTTGCTGCGAAATTGCAGCGAGCCGGTGTACGGCGTCGGCATCGCATCACAGCCTTCACTGCTGTCGCCGGTTTTGACTTTTTCAATCGGCGCGAAGTAACCCTGTGGCGGGCGCAGGGGCGCGGCAGCCTGGGTGGCGCCGGCGAACATCGCCAGGGTCAGTAACGATGGCGCGAGCAGATTTTTCAACGTTCGGTTTCGCATGGCAGACCTCATTGCCCGGCCTGAGCAGTTCGCTGCTCAGCACTCGGGAATACGTTGCGTTTGCAGATTTTCGCTTCGACTTTTTGCGGCGCGGCACCGGCTTCAGGGCCCTGGACTTCGACGGCCAGCAGATTCTGCGAGGCCCAGTCTTCGTCTGTGCGCAACTCAAAGGCGAAACGCCCGTCGGTGTCGGAGGTTTCCGGTTTTTCGATTTTGATGTCCTCGTGGCGACCGTTCATGTACCAGAGGGTGGCTTGCAGGGTTTTCACCGACGGATCGGCGAAGCGGATGTCGACCTGGTGGCTGCTGTTTTGCAGGTTCAGGTTTTTGCTGTTGACCATCAATTCGTTCTTGCCCGGCTTCAGCGTGGTGCTGCCGGACAGTTGTGCATCCTTGCCTTCGCAACCGTTGTCCAGCAGCGCCATCATCTGGCGGTAGATGGTTTCCTGGTCGAGGCGATAGAGCGGCGAGAACTCCCAGATCAAAATCTTTGGCGGCTTGGTCTGGAATTCTTCGCTGCCCAGGTACTGCAGCATCGAACCTTCCAGGCCACCGCCGGGGAACGCCACGTTGAGGATGTCGGCGCCGATGGCCTCTTCGAGGAAACCGGCGAAGTTGTAGTTCTTGCCACTGTGGCTCGTGCCTACCAGGGTGATCTCCGGATTGCCGGCGTCGCTGAACAGATCGCCGTCGGCGGCTTCGCCTTTGGGCTCGGTGGTGAATTGATCCATGTACTGGATCGCGTAGCTGGTGCCACAGAGTTGACCGGCCATGTTGTGCAATGTTCCGGTCTTGCCCATGCGACCCGACCTGTGGGTCTCGAATTCGCGTTTCGGAATGCCGGCAAACGCTGGAATCTGCTTGACCTTTTCCGCGACGATTTTCGCGGTGCGCTGGGCGCCATACGGCGTCCAGTGTTGGTCGCCGCGGAAGTAGAAGTCGTGGGCGGGCAGGGTGTCGGGCAGCGATTCGTTGGTCAGTGGCGACAGGTCCGGCACGACGTAACCCATGGCGGCGAAACGCCCGAGCATGGTCTTGTAGTTCTTCAATGCTTTGTCGAAATCGTACTTGGCTTTTTCTTCCGGGTTGAGCTTGTTGCGGTTCACCAGGCCACGAGTGGGTTGATAAACAACAACGAGCTCCACGCCTTTGCTCTTGAACGCATCGTGCAGTTCTTTCATGCGTTTGTAGCCGGCGGGGGAGGTGTCGAATTCGGTGCGCAAGTCTTCTTGCGTACGGAACAGCCAGTCGCCCTGAGCCTGCACCAACGTGGTGAAGTTCTGTTGATAACGCGTGGTGTAATTCTTCGCGTCATGGGCTTCGGGGCACAGGTTGCAGCACGGTTCGGCAGCAAACTTCGGCGCTTGAGCGTCGTCCGCACGAACACCAGCGCTGGCCGCGAGAATGCCGGCGGTCAGGGCCGACAGGCTGAGTAATTTGATCAAGTGTGGGTGCATAAAATTATCCTCAGTCCCGCATTTCGGTCTGGCGTTCGACAGGGTCGATCAGCACGGCTTTCTGCTGGCGCACCAGCAAGTCGAGAATTTCATCCTGACGCTCGCCCAGAATCCCGCTGAAGCTGATGCCGCTGGATTTGGTCGGGGCGAGCATGGACACGCGATACAACTCGACGCTCAGCGGCGAGTCGATGGACAGCGGGCCACTGCCGTTGCCGGCCAGTTCACCGCCGACCACGATCAGCGAGACTTCGGCGTCGAACGGGTCGAGCTTGATGTCGCGGTCGGTGTCGCTCAGGTCCTTGATGTGGCCGTAGACGCCGGTCAGGCCGTTGGCCAGGGACAGGTTTTCATAGAGGCGGATGTTCACGCTGTTACGAATACGGATGCCGTGGCGTTTGTTGCTGATCACCTTGTTGCCGTAGATCAGGTTGTCGGCACTCTCGTAGAGGGTGATGCCGTCGGTGTGGTTCTTGTAGATCTCGTTGTAGGCGATCAGGTTGTTCACGCTGTTACGGTCGATCACCAGGCCCGACAACTTGTTGTCGTAGCTGCGGTTGTTGAAGATGAAGCTGTCGTTGACCTCACGGGAAATAATGATCCCGTGCTTCTTCTTGGTCCCGTAGACGGTGTTGTCGGCAATGATCAAACGGTGCGAACGGTCATGCGGGTCGATGCCGTAGACGATGTTGTCTTTGTAGGTGTTGCCCTTGACCACGAAGTCGCGGGTTTCGTAGCAGTAGAAGCCGTACCACATGTCCGAGAACTCGGAACCGACGATCCAGCCGGTCGGCTCAGGTCGCTTCAAGACCTTGGCCATGTTCGGCGTGTACTGGGAAATACTCACGCCGTAGGACTTACTGTTGGCGTAGCCGAAACTGGCGATCTTGCTGTTGGCAATGTAGGTCTCGGTGCCACCCCAGGACAGCAGGAACGGACGGAATTCCTTGGGCGAGGTGAACGTCGCCGGGCCGTTGTCCTTCTCGCGCCAGCCGGTGATCTTGGTGTCACGCACAAACAGCTGGCCGTCGTTGACCAGGAACGAACCGGCCTCTTGGGACAGACGCAGTTCCTGGGTCTGCTTGTCGATTTCGAGGATGCCGTGACGGCCAACCACAATCGGCAACTTCGCCAGGAACACCCCCGGCGAGGTTTCGCTGAAGTACTGCTTGGGCAGCTTCTTCGCCAGGTCCTTGAGGTTCATGTAGCCGTCGTCGACAAAGATTGCCTGCGGGATACCGTGCTGACGCACCACCCACTCGGCCATCTTGTTGTCGCCACCGATGAAGTCCTTCAGGGCGTCTTCCTGCATCATCCGGCGCACGCTGATCTTGCCGGCCTTGGTGCGCACGATTTTTGCGGCGATGGCTTCGGCGGTATAGCCGGACAGGTCCGGTAGCGTTGGCTTGGCCAGCTCCAGCGGTGCGGTCGGTGCGCTGCTGACGGTGTAGGTCTTGGCCTGTTGCAAACCTTTGGCAATGGTCTCCGGTTGCCCTTTCTGCACGGGCACGACCGGTTCCACATTGGCGAAGGCAGCCGCGCTGGCCAGCAGCATCGCGCCGGCCAGCAAGGAGATCGAACCTCGCTTCGAATTGTTCATGTCGGGCACTCCCTTCGCGGTTCGCATCAGAAGCGCCAGATCACGTCGATGAATGCGCGGTGCATGTACGAATCGACTTCCTTGCCGTACGCATCACCCGGCTTGAACACACCACCACGGAAACGCACGAGGGCCGAAGGCTCGTCGATCGACTGGCTCAACGCCGCCGGCAACAGGCCCTGCTTGAAGTACTTGGTGACGACCAGGTCCATTTCCTGACCGAGGTCTTTTTCGCCATCGTTCAGCGGCAGGGACGTGGTGGAGAGAATCGCGCCGGTCGGGTCGTCGGTGTTGTTCTCGACCGCGTTGATGCCGTTGCTGCCGATCGGCTTGTTGCCGTCGACGCGCCAGAACTTGTGGTAGATCACGCTGGCGTCGTATTCGTCGTTGAGCATCCACGAACCGAACAGGGTAGCGGTCTGCATGTTCTGCATTTCGCCACGGAAGGCTTCGCCGAAACGGTGAACCCGCGAGCGGGTACCGGTGTAGTTCGAGCGGTTGCTTTCCAGGCCGTTCTGTTCGTACTCGGCACTGGCGCGGGCATAGGCGGCACCAACTTGCCATTGCGGATCGAGGCGCAGACGCACGCCGACATCCGTGGCCCAGCCATTGAGGTCTTGGCCGCGTTTGGCTTCGGTCGGAGGCGTGCCATTGGCGTTCAGCGGGTTGACCGTGTCGGTGTCGCCGCTCATGCCGGTGATGCTGCCCCAGTAATTGACGGTGTTGGTGTTGCGCCAGTTATAAGCGTCGCTGTCGGCGGTCAGGCCCAGCCAGGTGAGGTCACCGTTCTGTTTCTTGTCCAGCGAATCGGTGGGTACGCCCGGCTGCGGGTAGTCGAGCTTGCCGTCATCGTGGGTGTGATGAGCACGAATGCCCGCCCACTGCCCCGGCGTCCACTGATACTCCGCATCGGCGTAGACGTGCAGGCGATCCTTGTCTTTTGGAGCGAGCTCCGTGAGGTCGGTGCGGTACTCGCTGAAGCGTTCGGCGACGCCCATGTTGGCGCGCAACAGGGTGGTGTCGAAGGTCCAGTTCAGGGCTTCGATGTTGGTGTCGCGCCATTGGCCGTCGGCGTTGTGCAGGCGTTGGCGACCGAGCTTCAACTGTTCGCCGGGATACGGCGTGAGGCCGCTGTAGCCGACCCAGAATTCGCGCATTGCCAAGTAGTTTTTCTTGGTCTTGCGATCATCGTTGGTGGTCGGCGTGGTGCCATCGCTGGCGGTCCCTTGCAAGGTGTCCGTCTCGATGATGTCAGTGGCGGTCACGGCCTGGCCCATGGCATAGGCGCTCCACGCGCCGCTCTCGCCATAGATCCATGGACGCAGGTCGAGACCGACGCCATTGACGTCGCCGCCGCTCTGGGTGCCGAGGTCGCTGTCGTCCTCGGACTGGCCGGTGACTTTCACTTCGAGGCCGAAGTTTTTGGTTTCAGTGATCGCGGCCAGTGTCGGGCAAGACCAGATCAGCGCGAACGTGAGGCCGATGCCGGCCTTCATGAATGGATTCAACTTCATAGGGATTCCTCGCCGTCTTCTTCTTGCAGGGCATGCAGTTCCAGCGTGTTCTGGCTCAAGGACCCACGAATGGCCTGTTCTTGTTTCAACAGGCGTTGGGCCTCGGCGAGCTGGGCAGGCGGCAGTTGTGCTTCGAGTGTTTGCGCAAGCTCGGTGGCTTGCGGGGTGTCTTGAGCCTTGGCCAACTGACTGAAGACGTAAGCGTTAAGCGGGTTGGGCTTGGTGCCCTTGCCTTGGGAAAACAGCTGGGCGATGGCGAAGTCGGCGCTGTTCTGGCCGTTGCGCGCAGCGGTCAGCAAGTGATCCAGGGCCTTCTGCGAATAGACTTTGCCCAGGTAACCGCGGCGGTAGATCTGGCCGAGGTAGTAATCGGCGGCGACTTCGCGACCGACGGCTTTCTGGAAATGTTCTTCGGCGACCTTGGCGTCGGCCGGGACCATTTTGCCTTCGTAATAGAGCTTGCCCAGCAACAGTTCGGCGCGCGGCTGGTCGGCGGCGCGACCGTTGTCCAGGTACTTCATCATCTGGTCGACGTCACCCAGTTCAGGGAAGTCGTAGATCAATTGCGCGAGGGTGACCCACGACGCCGGGTAGCCTGGAGCGATAGGTTCGAGCAGCGACTGCGCGGTTTTCTCGTCGGTCTTGCCCAGGGTCGGGTCCGCGAGTACACGGGCGACGCTGTCGACTCGTTGCGCAGAGACGGTGCCGCGAGCGTGTGCGGCTTGCATCTGCTTGATCAGCTCGGCTTGTTGCTCGGGCTTGGCCTGTTTCTGATAAACCGTGGCCAGTTCGACGTAGCAGATGTCGGTGGTGTTCAGTGCGGCTTTGCAGATGCTGGCGATTTCGTCCAGGTGCTGGTCGTAAGTACCTTGGGTGCGATAGAGCAGCACTTGCGCCAGACCCGCTTCCGGTTTGCCTTCGGCGCGCCATTGGCTGATCTGCTTCTGCGCATCGATGTTGGGAAAACTGTGCGGGTATTGCAGGTACAGCATCGCCAGTGGAATCAGGGTGTTGCCTTCGCCATTGGCCGAGGCCTTTTTCAACAGGCCTTCGGCTTCGTGCTGTTCGGCTTCAGTAGATCCCGGCTTGGCCACCAACAGGCGACCGAGGCGAGCCTGCGCCCTTGGCGAGACATCGGCCGCCGCGCGGTAAGTCGCCTCGGCCTGTTTGATCTGCGCCGGGTCGCGGCTGTCGACCTGAATATCGGCCAGGCCCACTTGAGCCTCGCTGTAGCCGAGGTCGGCCAGTTGCTTGTAATTCTGCTGCGCGAGCGCAGTGTCACCACGCTTGAGGGCTTCGTTGGCCAGACGCTGGTCGGGCAGGCCGGCGCAACCGGCCAGGCTCACTGCCAACGCGATTGCACACACCGCATATCCAGTATGGGAGCGGGCTTGCCCGCGATGCAGGCGCTGCGGTGCATCAGATAAACCGAGTTGATCCCATCGCGGGCAAGCCCGCTCCCACAGGGTTTGTGGTGTTTTCAGGAAACTGATAATCGTCACGGGCATGTCCTCGACTTAAAGACCGGCGGCCATGGCTTTGTCGATCAGCCAGTTCAGGTTCGGGCCACGGTCGCTGTTCACTTCCACCGGGCGACCGGCGAGGCTGCTGTCCAGGGCTTCGTCAGGCTGGATCAGCACACGGATGTCGGACGACAGGTCGGCGCTTTTCAGGCTGGTGCTGCTGACGATCTTGCCGGTGCGGGTTTTGTCTTCGCCGGCGATCTGGAAGCTGACCGGAGTACCCGGACGCACGTCACGGAACTGGCGATAAGAGAAGCGCGCTTCGATGTTGGCTTCGGTGTTGCGCGGCACCAGTTGGAAGATCACGTCGCCCTTGCTGGCGTATTGACCGTTGGCAACCATTTGTTGGGCCACGGTGCAATCGCACGGCGAGGTCAGGGTGCCGGTCATTTGCTTGCCGAACAGTTCTTCAACCTTGGCCGGTTGCAGTTGGTCTTCGTCCAGATGCCCTTTGAGCACGTCGAGCATGCTGGTGCTGAACGTGGCGAGCGGGGCGCCTTTGGCGGCCACGCCGTCAGCCTTGATCAGGCTCTGCACGGTGCCGTCGCGCGGCATGGTGATGTTCATGCCCGGCACGCTGACCAGACCGGCCTGTGCGTGGCTGACGAAGTACATGCCGTACACCGATTTGAAAATGAAACCGAATGCCGCGACGCCGACGATGAAAATCCCCAGGCTGAAGGTCACTGCACGCAGACGACCGAACGCGGTCATGCCGTGGCCGCCGTCCTTGACCTTGCGCGCCTTGGTGAAGTTGTCGCGCTGCAGGGTCGCCAGCACTTCACCCATGCTGACGATGTCGCCGGCCAGGTGAGAGGTGATCAGGTGACGCAGGGTCGAAATGTCTTGCGGTTCGAGGTTCTGGAATTGGCAACCGGCACGGCCGGTCTGGCGGTCAAAGGAGCGAACCTGCAATTCCACGTCCATGGCCAGGCCGAGGTTGTCGATGACGAATTGCAGGCGAGCCTTGTACACGTCACCGATCTTCAGCGGCAGTTGACCGGCGTTGAACGCCAGGCCGCCAGCGGAAAGGTCGATCACACGGGCTTCAACCGGCGTCCGGTCCGGACCGAAGAAGCGCAGCTTGGCCGGGATTTTCACTCGGGCGTGTTGGCGCTGGGCTTCAGATTCATGCACTACGTTGGCGTTGACGGCGGTATTCATAGGGGCGATTTCCTTGTTAATTCAATAGGGGCGGGTCAGACCATCATCAGCAGCACGGCGACAAAAATGCTGCCGGCGGAGAAGGTCATGGTCCGAGACGACCAGGTGTTGAACCAACGTTGAAAGCTGGCGAGATCACGGGTCAGAGAAGTGGGCTGGCGAGTCCAGGACTGTTGATCGAGGCGGAAGAACACGTAGATCTTCACCAGCGCGCCGACGATCTGGTTGTAATAGAGAATCGCCGGGTAGGCCGGGCCGATCCGGTGACCGGAAAGGGACAGCAGCACGGTCAGGATCAGGCGGGTAATGCCGATCCACAGCAGGTACACCAGGATGAACGCGGTGCCATATTTGAAGCTGGCAATCAGCGCGACTGTCAGGCCCAGCAACGACGTCCACATCGACACGCGCTGATCGAACAGCACCACCGAGGTGAACAGGCCGAGGCGTTTCATCCCCAGGCCCAGGGCGCGGGAGTTCTGGCGCAGGTTGTTGCCGTACCAGCGGAACATCAGCTTGCGGCTGGCCTTGATGAAGCTCTTTTCCGGCGGATGCTCGACGGTGTTGATCGCGGCGTCCGGCACGTAGAAGGTGTCGTAACCCAGGCGCATCAGGCTGAACCAGCTCGACTTGTCATCACCGGTAAGGAACTTGAAACGACCCAGGCGCCAATGTTGCAGCGAGTCGCTTTCCACGTCGGCGATGAATTCCGGGTTGGTGACCACCGTGGCACGGAACACCGACATCCGGCCGGTCATGGTCAGTACGCGCTTGGACAAGGCCATCGAGCACATGTTGATGTGGCGCTGGGCGAAACGCAGCTTGTGCCATTCGCTCATGATGTAGCCGCCGCGCACTTCACAGAACTCGTTGGTGGTCAGGCCGCCGACGTTGCCGAACAGCTGGAACCATGGCACGGTCTTGCGCACGGTGCCTTCGCCGAGCACGGTGTCGCCATCGATCACGGCGACCACGGCGCGGTCGTCCGGCAAGTGGCGGGAGATGGCGCGGAAACCGTAGGCCAGGCCGTCGCGCTTGCCGGTGCCGGGAATGCGCACGAAGTCGAGCTTGACCCGGTCCGGCGGATTCATCCGCGACCAGAGGCTCTTCACCAGCTTCTCATCGGACATTTCCACGATGGAGCAGACCATGGTGGTCGGCAGGCCGCAGTCGATCGCTTCTCGAATCACCGAGGCGTAGACCTGCGCGGTGGTCAGCGCGTCGATACGGAAACTGGTGACCATCAAAAATACATGGGACGGGTCCGCCGCTTTGCCCAGTTTGCGCACTTTGCGCCGCAGGTGCGGGTAGACCACGTACAGGAACAGCATGCCGCGCAGAAAGTGCGTGGCACCCATTGAGTAACGCCAGATCCCGATGAAGCCGATCAGGAAAATGAAGTCCTTCGACTCGGAGTCGAACGTGGACGCAGGCAACGCCATGGCGATGCCCATCAATAAACTTAGGTAAAACAGCCAACCTGCGGCCTGAAGTAGGCCGTGCTTTAGCCTGTGCATAATCGGAATCCTAAAGTCAGTTGCAAGCCCCGCGCCCCTGTAGGAGCCCGGCTTGCCGGCGATGGCGATCTCAAGTCCGTCATCGTCGGCAAGGCGGGCTCCTACAGGTGTTTCATCCGCAATAAGCGCGGTGTCGGAGACGGGATTCCGTATTACCAGCAGATGCCTTCGGTGCGGCCGCTGACGCTGGTGGCTTTAGTCATGAAGCCCACCAGGTCGACCACTTGCTTGCCGTGCGGGGCGTTCTGCGCCAGGGCGCGGAATTTCTCGTCACGGTTGCCGAGGATGATCACGTCGGAGTTGTTGATCACGTCGTCGAAGTCGGAGTTGAGCAAGGACGAGACGTGAGGGATTTTCGACTCGATGTAATCCTTGTTCGCGCCGTGGACACGGGCGTATTCGACGTTGCTGTCGTAGATGCTCAGGTCGTAACCCTTGCCGATCAGCATTTCGGCCAGATCCACCAGCGGGCTTTCGCGCAGGTCGTCGGTGCCGGCCTTGAAGCTCAGGCCCAGCAGGGCGACTTTGCGTTTGTCGTGGCTGGACACGATGTCGAAGGCGTTCTGCACCTGGGATTCGTTGCTGCGCATCAGCGAGTTCAGCAGCGGTGCTTCCACGTCCAGGGAACCGGCGCGGTAGGTCAGGGCACGCACGTCTTTCGGCAGGCAAGAGCCGCCGAACGCGAAGCCTGGGCGCATGTAGTACTGGGACAGGTTCAGGGTTTTATCCTGGCAGACCACTTCCATCACTTCACGACCATCGACGCCGACTGCCTTGGCGATGTTGCCGATTTCGTTGGCGAAGGTGACCTTGGTGGCGTGCCACACGTTGCAGGTGTACTTGATCATCTCGGCAACGGCGATGTCCTTGCGGATGATCGGCGCGTCGAGTTCTTCGTACAGCGACTGCAGAACGTCGCCCGATGCTTTGTCGAACTCGCCAATGACGGTCATCGGAGGCAGGTCGTAGTCGGCGATCGCGGTGCTTTCACGCAGGAACTCTGGGTTCACTGCAACGCCGAAGTCGATGCCGGCTTTCTTGCCGGAGCAATCTTCGAGGATCGGGATCACAACGTTGGCCACAGTGCCTGGCAATACGGTGCTGCGAACCACGATGGTGTGGCGGGTGGTCTTGTCACGCAGGACAAAACCGATTTCGCGGCACACGGCTTCGATGTAGTTCAGTTCCAGGTCGCCGTTTTTCTTGCTGGGCGTACCGACGCAGATCATCGACAGGTCGGTGTCACGAATCGCCTCGGCGAAGTTAGTCGTGCCACGCAGTTTGCCGGTATCGATACCTTTGCGCAGAAGTTCGCCCAGGCCCGGTTCAACGATCGGCGATTTGCCGGCATTGATCATATCGATTTTGTCTTTGGCAACATCGACGCCAACGACGTCATGGCCCCGTGCAGACAGGCAACCGGCACAGACAGCGCCGACATAACCCAAACCAAATATGCTGATGCGCATCGCAATTACCTCACTGTTATCAAGACTGTATTCACAAGCCATTAGATGGCTGGAGTTAAAGGTGTTTAGCGGTCATAGTGCACTCGAAAGTGCGGCTTACAGGCGCCACAATGCCGTGTGCAGGCATACTAAGTTCCGAGTGTCTAAATAAGTGCACTCAAGATGTGCGCAACTAGGCCTTATTATTATGACGTGCCCTGTTATGCAGCCGGTCCTCTGGCCTGAGGACGCTTGTGCAAGGATTTTGCGCGCTCAATGCCAGGCAATAAGCCCGTAAATCAAGCGGTTGGGTGCTCGGTAGAGCACGTTTATAGGGGCGCTGCCTTGGCCTTGTAGGGGATATTAATGGTGCGTATCTCCTGTCCTTCGTGTGTTGCCCAAATAAGCGACTCATGTTCGGAAGTTAATGTGACAACTTCGCTATGTGAATGGCTTGTCTGCGTAAGTTATCTCGTACAAGCACGTTGATAATCGTTACCGGTGGTATGAGCTACGCATTTGGACATAGTTCCAGTCCGCTCATCGCGAATTCTGAAATTTCTTGAAATATTAAGAAAGATGGCACTACTTTCATATTGATGGCACTTGCTGTTTCACCCTTGATACATAGGGGGCTAACCGAGTTCGATAGTTTTATGCCACTACCGATAAAAATTTTCAGTGCCACTACTGAAAAAAAACACCGAAGTCGAGTGAAACAAAAGTTAGAAAATTATGTGGTGTTTTATTGGCGTCAATAAGTCGACGAAAGAAGGAGGGATTGTTCGACGAACGGGCGTCGGCGCACGACGAGGATTATGAGAGTCGTGCGCCGGGTTGGTGCTTTTATTCGGGGGCGTGATCGCGCAGGAAAACCAGGTTGTCCGGTTTGGACTGTTCAGCGCTGTAGCGGTAACCCTGAACGTCAAATTGCTTGAGGTCGGCAGGGTTGTTGATGCGCTCTTCGATGACGAAGCGGCTCATCATGCCGCGGGCTTTTTTCGCGTAGAAACTGATGATCTTGTACTGGCCGTTCTTCAGGTCCTTGAAGTCGGTATTGATGATGCGCGCGTTCAAGGCGTTGCGTTTGACCGCCGAGAAGTATTCGTTGGACGCCAGGTTCAGCAGCACGTCATCGCCTTGGTCGGCCAGCGCCTCGTTCAGCCATTCGCTGATGCGCGTGCCCCAGAAGGCATACAGGTCCTTGCCACGGGCATTCGCCAGTTTGGTGCCCATCTCCAGTCGATACGGTTGCATCAGGTCCAGCGGGCGCAGCAGGCCATACAGGCCGGACAGCATGCGCAGGTGCTGCTGGGCGTAATCGAAATCGGCTTCGCTGAAGGTTTGTGCGTTGAGGCCGGTGTACACATCGCCTTTAAAGGCCAGCAGCGCCTGCTTGGCGTTTTCCGGAGTGAACGCCGGTGTCCAGCTGCCGAAACGCGCGGCGTTGAGCCCGCCGATCTTGTCCGAGACGTGCATCAATTCGCTGATTTGCGCCGGCGTCAGGTCGCGCAGCTGCATGATCAGCTCTTGGGAATGATCGAGGTACTGCGGCTGGGTAAAGCGCTGGGTCGCCGGCGGTGTTTCGTAATCGAGGGTCTTGGCGGGGGAAATCACCATCAGCATGAAGTCGTCTCCTTTAATCGTGGGCGCGATTCTAGGGGGTAGAGGCGGATGACTCCAGCTATGGGTGTCATAGGTGATGGGTGGTGTCAGTGGGACAGATCGCAGCCTCGCGTTGCTCGACAACTGCTATGGGACCGATTGGGATCGGAATGTAGCAGCTGTCGAGCAACGCGAGGCTGCGTTCTTTTGATCGTCTCGATATATAGTGCGCCGCGGGTTTTGTTATGGAGACATCCCATTGCGTATCGTTTTTCTTTTCTCGGCCTGGCTATTGAGCTTTGGCGCCCTGGCGGCGCCCGGTGATCTGGCGACGCTGGACCGCAGCACCTGGCCTGAGAAACTCAGCAGCCCGACCCTGTTCGACGTGGCATCGCGGGCCGAAATCCTCATGTTTGCGCGAGTATTGCTGGCCAGCGAATCGCTGGATGAACCCGCACTGGCCCAACGCCTGGGGTTGCGCAAAATCAATCTGGAAGCGGTCAACCAACTGCGCCAGCGCCTGTGGCAGCGCTTGTTGACCAACTACAACTTCGCCCAGCAAAGCTGCGATCAGGATGCGTCTTTCTGTTTCCTGGTCGAAGACATGGAGACCTTGCGCGGGCAAGCAGCCAAGTTCCTGGTCAGCGACGACAGCTACTACATCAAGTGGGCCGAACCGAGCCGGTTGTTCCACGCGCAGTACCTGGACGAGCAACTGCGCAAGGCCGCCCTGTTTCCGCAGACCAGCAGCGAAGTCGATCGTTTTGGCGACTATGAGCACAATGGCGATGCCATGCATGACCGGCTGTTTTTGTTGACCTTCGACAGCGCCGCCAACATCGCGCCGGACAACACCGGGTGGGCTGCCGAGTACCTGCGCAAGATGAACATGAGCGGCACGTTCTTCGTTCTCGGCAAGGACATTCAGGCGCGCCTGGCTGCCGACTCGGTGGCCAGCCTGCAAGCGATGTATTCACAGCAATGCATCGGCGTGCAGGGCTGGGAGTTCCGCTCTCACAGCCATTGGCAGGACTGGCAGGACTCGGTGCGACGCAGCGTCGAACTGGTCAAGAGCAAGTTGCCGGAGAACTACGTGCCACTGTTTCGTCCACCTGATGGCCAACGTCGCTCCGATGCCGAAGGCTTCTTCAATGCCCAGGGCTTGCAGGTGGCGTTGTGGGATATCGATGCTCAGGACGGGGCGGGCAAGCTCAAGGGCAACCCGAGCGCGCAACGGGTGTTGACGCTGATGCTGCTGTGGCGCCACGGCGTAATCAATTTCAATGTGAAACAGGACGCGGTGAAAACGGCGATACCCTGGCTCATCACGCAAACGGCGCAAAGCGGGATCGGTTGGGAAGACTGTCAGGACGGTTTTCGCTGAAACGCAGCGAATTGGCACAAGCGCCGTAAACATTGGGTTTGGGGCGTTTTTGGGAGGGATTTCGATGCAGGCGGACTTCCGACTTTAACGGGGTGATGGCAGTCCGCCAAGTGCTATTGGTCATTCTGAAAAATAAACTTCAAAAAAGCGTCAAAGTACTTTTTTCTGTCACACGTTTTGGAGTATTACGAAGACAGACCGCCGAAACCTGCAACACAGGTGGCGTCTTCCAAGACCCGTTTGTTTGCAGTCACTTGACTCTCCGCAGGTGAGATTCGGCAGTCACTTCGAGGCGCAGCACCGCCAAGGTATTGCGTCTACTGGCTCCCACAAAGGTGACCGAGTATGGATGATCACGGACGTAGCTCTTCTTCCAACCAGCCAATCCTTTATGTACTCGATACCAACGTATTGATTCACGATCCAAACGCGCTGCTCAACTTCGAAGAACACCACGTTGCCATCCCGATGACCGTCCTTGAAGAGCTCGACAAGCTCAAGAGCGGGCATCACAGCGTGGCTGCGGAATGCCGTCAGGCCATTCGCCTGATCGACAAGACGCTGGGCGATGCCAGTCCTGAAGACGTCGAGCTGGGTGTACCGATCCAGCGTGGCAAAAGTGGGCCCAAGGGTTTGCTGTCAATTCTGATGAGCAAACGCGCCGAACCGAACATCATTCTTCCCGAACACCTGAACGACAACATCATCATCAACCAGTTGATCGACCTGCACGCGCGCGCGCCCACGTTGCCCGTCGTACTGGTCACCAAAGACATCAACATGCGCCTCAAGGCCCGGGCGTGCGGGATTGCGGCCGAGGACTACAGCACCGACCAACTGGTTGATGACGTATCGCTGCTGCCCAACGGTTACCACAACATGACCGGCTCCTTCTGGGACCTCGTCAAGAATGTCGAAACCCGCCAGGATCACGGCCGCACCTGGCACCAGGTGAGAATGATCGACAACCTGCCGGCTGTGCACATCAACGAGTTCATCATCGACGAACAGGGCTTTGTCGGCTGGATCAAGGAAATTGACGAAGACAAGCTGCTGATTCTCGACCTGCACCAGGAACCGCTGCTGCATCAGGAGGCCTGGGGCCTGAAACCGCGTGACATCTATCAGAGCCTGGCGCTGTACGCCTTGCTGGACCCGGATATCCACCTGGTCAACCTGTCCGGTGCTGCCGGTTCGGGTAAAACCATCCTGGCCCTGGCTGCGGCGATCGAGCAGACCATGGTCAGCAAACGCTATCGCCGGATCATCGCGACCCGTAGCGTGCAGGGCCTGGACCAGGAGATCGGCTTCCTGCCCGGTACCGAAGCAGAAAAAATGGAGCCGTGGCTGGGCGCCATCACCGACAACCTCGAAGCCTTGCACATGGATGATGAAAACACCCATGGCAGCGTCGACTACATCCTCAGCAAAGTGCCGTTGCAGTTCAAATCCCTCAACTACATTCGAGGCCGCAGCTTCCAGCAGAGCCTGATTTTGATCGATGAATGCCAGAACCTGACACCGCACCAGATGAAAACCATCATCACCCGTGCCGGTGCCGGTTCCAAAGTGGTGTGCCTGGGCAACCTGGCGCAGATCGACACCCCTTACCTGTCCGCGACCAGCTCCGGGCTGACGTACCTGACCGAACGCTTCAAAGACTTCCCCAACGGTGTGCACATCACCCTGCAAGGGGTGCCTCGTTCGATTCTGGCCGAGTACGCTGAATCGCATTTGTAACTGCTCCACCCAAACCGGGCGGCCCCAAAGGTCGCCCGGTTTTTTATGGATGAATGCAAGCCTGTAGGCGCGTGGCTTGCCCGCGATGCAGACACCGCGGTGCATCAGACATAACGCGTTGATCCCATCGCGGGCAAGCCGCGCTCCCACAAGGTTCAATGTGATCTTGCAATCAAACGTGCGGAAAATTGACCCACAGGTTTACAATCGACGCTCCTGATCAGGAGTAACCCTGTGCTGACTCATCTCGATTCCCAAGGGCGCGCCAACATGGTCGACGTCACTGAAAAAGCCGTGACGTTCCGTGAAGCGACGGCCCAAGCGCTGGTGCGCATGTTGCCCCAAACGTTGCAGATGATCGTCAGCGGCGGTCACCCCAAGGGTGATGTGTTCGCCGTGGCGCGTATCGCCGGCATTCAGGCGGCGAAGAAAACCAGCGATCTGATTCCACTGTGCCATCCGCTGATGCTGACCGGCGTCAAAGTCGAGCTCAGTGCCGAAGGTGACGATACCGTGCGCATCGTCGCGCGTTGCAAGTTGTCCGGGCAGACGGGCGTCGAGATGGAAGCGCTGACTGCTGCCAGCGTGGCGGCACTGACCATCTACGACATGTGCAAGGCCGTGGATCGCGGCATGACCATCGAAAGCGTGCGCCTGCTGGAGAAGGTCGGCGGCAAGAGCGGTCATTTCCAGGCGGATCAGCCATGAACGTTACCGTGAAGTTTTTCGCGCGCTACCGTGAAACGCTCGGCGTGGATTCGGTCAAGGTTGAGGGGGATTTCGCCACGGTCGACGACGTGCGTGCGCTGCTGGCCCAGCGCGACGGTGCCGACGTATTGAACGAGCAGAACCTGATGTGCGCCCGCAATGAAGACCTTTGCCAGCTCGACGAGCCGGTGAGCGATGGCGATGAAGTGGCTTTCTTTCCAACCGTGACCGGGGGCTGATCCATGGCGATTCGCGTGCAGTCCACGGCGTTCGATCCGGGCGCTGAAGTCAACGCCATGCACGCTGCCAATGTCGGCGTGGGCGCGGTGGTGAGTTTTGTCGGCTACGTGCGCGACTTCAATGACGGACTCGATGTGGCCGGGATGTTTCTTGAGCACTACCCGGGCATGACCGAAAAAGCCCTCGGCAAGATTGCCCTCGAGGCCGAGCAGCGCTGGCCGCTGTTGAAGCTGGAAGTGCTGCACCGCATCGGCGCCCTGGAACCGGGCGAACCGATCGTCTTCGTCGGCGCCGCCAGCGCCCACCGCCAGGCCGCGTTCGATGCCTGCGCCTTTGTCATGGACTACCTGAAAACCCGTGCGCCGTTCTGGAAGAAGGAAAATACCCGCGATGGCCCGCGCTGGGTTGAGGGGCGTGACAGCGATCATGCGGCGGCGGATCGCTGGAAGAAGTAGTTCCTGCAGCGTACTCAAGCCCGTCTTCGCGAGCAGGCTCGCTCCCACAGTTGATCTTCATGAACACACTGTTTGTGTACGATCCAGATCCCCTGCAGGAGTGAGCCTGCTCGCGAAGGGGCTATCAGCTCCACCGCAAAACGCCCTGATTCACTGCCCGACCACCGGCCGCAGCGAACTGCGCACACCCGATTGACGCTTTGTACATTAAAGTCCAGTATGGAATTATAAGTACAAAAAAGGCGTCCCCTGTTTCTGCTCTTTCTTCTGTCTTGCCAAACCAACAACAACCCGCGAGAGAACGAACATGAAGAAATTCCCCCTCATCACCGGTCTGGCCCTGAGCCTGTTGGCGTGCACCAGCGTGTTTGCCACCGAGAAAGCCCTGCGCATCGGTATCGAAGCCGCTTACCCGCCGTTCGCCTCGAAAACCGACGAGGGCAAAATTGTCGGTTTCGACTACGACATCGGCAACGCGTTGTGCGCACAAATGAAGGTCCAGTGTGTGTGGGTCGAAGGCGAATTCGACGGTCTGATTCCTTCCCTGAAAGTGAAGAAAATCGACATGGCGCTGTCGTCCATGACCATCAATGAAGACCGCAAGAAGTCGGTGGACTTCACCCACAAGTATTACTTCACTTCGTCGCGCCTGGTGATGAAGGACGGCGCGGTGGTCGATGACCAATACGCCAGCCTCAAAGGCAAAACCGTTGGCGTGCAGCGCGCGACCACCACCGACCGTTATGCCACCGAGGTGTTCGAACCGAAGGGCATCAACGTCAAGCGCTACGGCAACAACGAAGAAATCTACATGGACCTGGCAGCCGGTCGCCTCGATGCGATTTTTGCCGACACCATCCCGCTGAATGACTTCCTGTCGATGCCGCGTGGCAAGGGTTACGCGTTTGTCGGGCCGGAGTTGAAGGACCCGAAATACGTGGGCGAGGGCGCGGGGATTGCGGTGCGCAAGGGCAACACTGAATTGGTCAGTGAATTGAACGCGGCGATTGATGGCATTCGGGCGAGTGGCGAGTATCAGAAGATTTCGGACAAGTACTTCAAGTCCGATATCTACGGCGACTGATAGTCCGTCATCGCGGGCAAGTCGAATCGTCGCACCGCCGGCTCCCACATGGGGTCTGTGTCAAACACAAATCCTCTGTGGGAGCCGGCGGTGCGACGATTCGAGGGCCCGACCAGCCAACACAATCTCAGCCCTTCAGTTCCTTCAAATGCTTGTAAACCGTCGCCCGGCCCATGTTCAGTACATTGGCCACATAGTTCGACGCGCTCTTGCCCTTGAAAGCGCCTTCGGCGTGCAGCGCCAGCACCAGTTCGCGTTTATGGTCGCGTGTCAGCAGGTTCAGGCTCAGCTGGCGCTCACGCAGCCAGGCATGCAGGAAAGTATTGATCCGCTCCTGCCAGTCATCACGAAACAGTGAATCCGGTTGCGGGATCAGCTTGCTCGGTGACAGGAACAGGTCGAGCGCCGCCTTGGCATTCTCGAACAGCGAGATGTTCAGGTTGACGCACAACACGGCCAGCGGATGACCTTCGCTATCGCGCAATACAGTGCTCAAGCTGCGAATCTTCTGGCCGTCCCAATTGAGCTTTTCGTACGGCCCAATGTTGGTTTCGCTGACATCGTCGCTGAGCATGTCCTCCAGCGCCGCGTCATCGCCGATTTCCCGTTTCGACAGGTTGTTGGCGATGTAGTCGATCTTCTGCGTGCGCAGGTCGTGCAGCACCACCTCGGCATGAGGAAAGAACAGCGTGGCGATGGCATCGGCGATCGCTCGGTAATTGTCCAGCGCCGGGTCTTTTTCAGGTGCGTTCATACAGTGGAGCTCCAGGCAGCGTCAGCGCCCGGTAAAAACGGGCGCTGGAAGTTTGCCGTAATCGTGGCGACACGTCACCTGAACAGGCGATCAGCCGAGGCGAGCCAGGGAAAGCATGTCGGCGTCCAGACCGAAACGCGTGAGCTGCTCGGGCAAGCGTTCACCGCGTACCAGCGCTGCGCTGGCCTGGCCCATGGCCGGCGAAGTCTGGATGCCATAGCCGCCCTGTGCCGCCACCCAGAATAAGCCCGGGACCTGCGGGTCGAAGCCGGACAGTAAATCGCCGTCGCTGACAAAACTGCGCAACCCGGCCCAGGTGCGGGTCGGGCGGCGAATGGTCAGGGTGGTGGCTTCTTCGATCTGGTAAATGCCCATGGCGATGTCCAGTTCCTCCGGCTGTACGTCATGCGGTTCCACCGGGTCGGCGTTGGCCGGCGAGCCGAGGAACATACCGGCGTCGGGCTTCATGTAGAAAGACTCGTCGAGGCTGACCAGCATCGGCCAATGGTGGATGTCCACGCCCTCGGGCCCGGCGAAGATGAAGGCGGCACGCCGTTTCGGTTGCAGGCCCAGCGGTTTGGCACCCGCCAGCTGACCGATTTTGTCAGCCCAGGCACCGGCGGCATTGATGATGACGGGGGCGCTGAAGGTCTGGCCATTGGTGGTGACTTGCCACACACCGTCAGCATCGCGGGTCAGGCTTAGCACTTCGGTGTCGGTAATGACTTCGCCTTTGTTGCGTCGGATGCCGCGCAAGTAACCCTGGTGCAGGGCATCGGTGTCGATGTCGCTGGCGGTCGGGTCGTAGATCGCGCCGTGGACTTTTTCCCGCCGCAGGATCGGCAGGCGCGCGCAAGCGTCATCGGCGCTGAGCAGTTGCATCTCGGGCACGGTGGCTTTGGCGCTGAGGTATTGATTATTGAGCTCGGCCGGGTCGCCGGTGAAGTCCACGGTCATCTCGCCGCGCGGTGTCAGCAGTGGGTGTTCGCAGAAGCCGGCAGGCGGCGCGTCGAAGAAGTCGCGGCTGGCCTGGGTCAGCGCGCGAACCTGGGGTGTGCCGTAGGCGGCGGTGTAGAGCGCGGCGGAGCGTCCGGTGGAGTGATAGGCCGGATGGGATTCGCGTTCTAGCACAATCACCCTGGCCTGCTGCGACAGCCAAAAACCGGTGGAAGCCCCGGCAATCCCGCCGCCGATGATGATGAAGTCTGCCTGGCTCATGAACGTCTCCTGTGGGGCGCAAATGCCATTGATAGATAGGAACCCTGTGGGAGCCGGGCTTGCCCGCGATTGCATCGCCGCGGTGTGCCTGACAGAGCGTGGCGCCTGCATCGCGGGCAAACCCGGCTCCCACAAGGGGGCGTGGTGTTAATGCTGTAGGTGATAGATGGCATTCGCCAGTGCGATGTCTTCCAGTCCCAGGCCGATGGAGCGGAAGAACACCGTCCGGTGGTAGTCGGGGCGTTGTACCTTGCCGCTCAGCAGGTCGGGCAGGTCGCCGACTATCGAGTGCTTGTCCCAGCCATGCCGCTCGCCAGCAATCAGCATCTCGCCCGCCGAACCCGGCGTGGTCAGACGATAGTCGCAGAACACCTGCATGTCATTGAGACTCTGCGGCGGTACTTCGTGGGCGCGCGGGGCGTTGGTGCTGATGGAGGTGATCAGCGCCGGTTTGCTCAAGATAGCCGGGTCGATCACCGGGCCGGCGGAAGAGGTGCACAGCATGATCACGTCGGCGTTCTGAATGGCCGCTTCGCGGCTGTCGACAATGGTCAGACGAGGGTCGAGACGCTGGAGCTGCGCCAATACTTCGGGGTTTTGCTCGCTCAGGCTCGGCGAGTAGAGGCTGATGCTTTGCCAGTCGCGCAGGCCTTTGACGTAGTGCAAGTGCGCCTGGGCGACTTTGCCGCTGCCGATGATCGCCAGGCGCTGCGCCGTCAAAGGCGCCAGTGCATCAACAGCGACAGCGGTGGTTGCCGCCGTGCGTGCGGTGGTCAATTCACCGGCATCGCACAGTAGCAGCGGCTGGCCGGTCTGCATCGACATCAGCAGCGTCCAGGCAGTCACCAGCGGGCCTTGTTCGCGCACGATGTACGGTGAGGTTTTAACCCCGTAGACGCCATCTTGCGCCAGTACGCCGAGGTAGTTGATGAAGTCGCCCGCACCCTGAGGGAATTCCACCAGTTGCTGCGCCGGTTGCACCGCTTGCCCGGCCGCCAGATCGCGAAACAGCTTACGCAGGATTTGCGGCACGTCGACCTTCGCCAGCAGTTCGCGGGCCTGAGGCTGGGTGATCACATAAGGCGTACTGGACATGGTCGGCTCCGGAAGCTGCAAGTAAACTAATTTGTCTATTATGGACTTTTAGTTGCGTTGGGCAAGCGCTTGTAAAAAAGCGGGGCGAAAAAAAAGCGCAGTCCGTTTCCGGCTGCGCCTCTTTCTGACAATTCCCGGTTACGGGCGTTTGCGCTCAACCGCCCGCAGTAGATGCGTCGGCGGTGTTTCACAGCTGATCTTGCGGCCCAGCAGCGCCTCGATGGACGGTAGCTGGTAGGAGTCGTCTTCACCGGCAAAACTGATGGACACGCCATCGGCACCGGCGCGACCGGTACGACCGATACGGTGTACGTAGTCGTCCGGAACTTCCGGCAGGGTGAAGTTGATCACGTGGCTGATGCCGTCGATGTGAATGCCGCGACCGGCGACATCGGTGGCGACCAGCACGCGAATCTTGCCCTCGCGGAATCCTTCCAGCGTCTTGATGCGCTTGTGTTGCGGTACATCGCCGGACAGTTGCGCGGCGTTGACGCCATCGCGCACCAGGCGTTCTTCGATGCGGCGCACTTCATCCTTGCGGTTGGCGAACACCATTACCCGTTCCCAACCGTTGTCGTTGACCAGGTTGTAGAGCAGTTTGTATTTGTCGGCACCGGCAACGGCGTAGATGTGCTGCTCGACGTTTTCGCTGGCCACGTTCTGCGACTCGATCTCGACGATCGACGGGTCGGTGGTCCATTGCTTGGCGAGGTTCATCACGTCTTCGGTGAAGGTCGCGGAGAACAGTAGCGTCTGACGCTCGTTCTTCGGCGGTGTCTGGCGAATGATCTGACGCACTTGTGGGATGAAACCCATGTCGAGCATCCGGTCGGCTTCGTCCAGCACCATCACTTCGACCATGTCCAGGTGCACGTCGCCGCGCTGGTTGAAGTCGAGCAGGCGGCCCGGGGTGGCCACGAGGATGTCGCAGTGACGGGCTTCGAGGTGCTTGAGCTGCTTGTCGAAGTCCATGCCGCCGACAAAGGTCATGACGTTGAGGCCGGTGTACTTGGTCAGGTCGGCCGCGTCTTTGGCGATCTGCACCACCAGTTCGCGGGTTGGCGCGATGATCAGCGCCCGTGGTTCACCCATGTAGCGCTCTTTCGGCGGCGGGGTTTCCAGCAGTTGGGTGATGATCGAAATCAGGAACGCGGCCGTTTTGCCGGTGCCGGTCTGGGCGCGACCGATGGCGTCTTTGCCCGCCAGGGTAAAGCCAAGCACTTGCGCCTGGATCGGCGTGCAGTACGGGAAGCCCAGGTCCTGGATGGCGTGCATCAGTTCTGGGGCGAGTTTGAAATCGTGGAAGCGGGTTTTGCCTTCCTGGGGTTCGACGACGAAGTCTTCGAGTTTCCAAGGGATAACTGGCGCTTTTGGCTTCGGTTCACGACGTGGTTTTGCAGGTTTCGGGGCTTCGCTGAGCGGTTGTTCCGCTGCGATGACCTCGACAGGAGGGGCGGCCGGTGTGGTCACTGGCTCGTGTTTCGGTGCCGCTACGGCAGCGGTCCGGCCAGGCTGATGACCGTCGGTGCGGTGGCTGGGGATGTGAGACGGAGCGCTGGCGACTGGGGCGAGCTGCTCAACCTCGCTTTTACCGAACATCTTTTTGAGTGCTTTGAGCACGGTCATCTCATCAATTGGTTAAGGAGTGTACGCCGGCCAGTGTAATGCAAGAAACGGGCGCGGCGTAGCGGGATGATCAAAGGAAGGCTTTTAACGCAAGCGCTCGGCGAGCCAGGTGCCAATATCGCTAATTTCTTCGGGTAACACTTCGTGGCCCATTGGGTATTCCTGCCATGTCACGGTGACACCACGCTGCTTTAAATGCTCATACGCAGAACGGCCCATGGCGTTTTGCACCACGTCATCGTACCGACCGTGCAAGCACAGCACCGGGATACGCTGTTGGCTGGCGGAAAGCTCGAGTGCATCGCTGAACGTCGGCGCGTAGGTGGAGAGGGCAAGTACGCCACCCAGCGCCCCCTGCCATTTCAGGAAGGCCGTGTGTAATACCACGGCACCGCCCTGCGAAAAGCCTGCGAGAAAAATCCGCGAGGCGTCTATTCCAACGGCTCGCTGCACTTCGATCAATTTAACGACCCGTTGCGCTGACTCCTCCAGTTGCTCGCGGTTGATCGCGCGCGCCGGGCTCATGGCCAATATGTCGTACCAGCTCGGCATCTCGTAGCCACCATTAATGGTGACGGCGCAGGTCGGCGCCTGAGGCAGGACGAAGCGTGTGGTCAACAGGCTTTCCTGCAGGGCTTCGGCTACCGGCAGGAAGTCGTAGCGGTCGGCGCCCAGGCCGTGCAGCCAGATAACGCAAGCGTCTACGGGCTTTACGGGTTCAAGAATAAGGGGCTCGGTCATGGCTGCTCCATTGTTGTGCGTGCGCTCTTATTGGGTGCGAGATCCCAGTGCGCCTCAGGTTGATCAGTTAAGAAGATGTCGCAAGGCTACAAGTTTTGCTATTGACCTGTCGCGCAATCGGTTCAGCCAGCGGTCTGGTACGGGCTTTGCTATGGGAAAGCGGTGCAACCCATCTCGCCTCTTGCGGTAACACTATCAGTGTACTGCTGACGGCGAGATAGCAAAGAATCCGGTGATGGATGTTCGCCAGTGGCCGTTACGGGCTTCGCGAACGTGAAAGGGCTACAGCCCGTTCGGCCGATTGGTGAGAAGTGAGTTATCCATGATGTGGATTTTCTCCTACTAGACTCATAGCGCAGGTCCTACGTCGGTTGACCCCAAAAAAAGCCAACTCGGGTCGATTACGCCTCAAAAGGGTGCGGCAGGACTCAAGCTCCGACACAACAAGAGCAAAACTGGAGGTTTGAATGAAGATGTTGAAATCCACCCTGGCTATCGTGACTGCAACCGCAGTACTCGGTATCAGTGGGTTCGCTCAGGCGGGTGCAACCCTGGATGCAGTGCAGAAGAAAGGTTTCGTACAGTGCGGTGTCAGTGATGGTCTGCCGGGCTTCTCGGTTCCAGACTCCACCGGCAAGATCGTTGGTATCGATGCTGACTACTGCCGCGCCGTGGCGGCTGCAGTGTTCGGCGATGCAAACAAAGTCAAATTCAGCCAGTTGAATGCCAAGGAGCGTTTCACCGCTCTGCAATCCGGCGAAATCGACATGCTGTCGCGCAACTCCACCATGACCAGTTCCCGTGACGCGGGCATGGGCCTGAAGTTTCCTGGCTTCATCACTTACTACGACGGCGTGGGCTTCCTGGCCAACAGCAAGCTGGGCGTGAAAAGTGCCAAGGAACTGGACGGTGCAACCATCTGCATTCAAGCCGGTACCACCACCGAGCTGAACGTATCCGACTACTTCCGTGCCAACAACCTGAAGTACACCCCGATCACTTTCGACACCTCCGATGAAAGCGCCAAGTCGCTGGAATCCGGTCGTTGCGACGTGTTGACCTCCGACAAATCCCAGCTCTACGCACAGCGCAGCAAGCTGGCTTCGCCGAAAGACTACGTGGTTCTGCCGGAAACCATTTCCAAAGAACCTCTGGGTCCAGTCGTGCGTAACGGCGACGACGAGTGGCTGGCCATCGTTCGTTGGGTTGGCTACGCCATGCTCAACGCCGAAGAGGCAGGCGTGACTTCCAAAAACGTGGTTGAACAAGCCAAGTCGACTAAAAACCCAGACGTTGCTCGTCTGCTCGGCGCTGATGGCGAGTACGGCAAGGACCTGAAACTGCCGAAGGACTGGGTCGTCAAGATCGTCAGCCAGGTCGGCAACTACGGTGAAGTCTTCGAGAAAAACCTCGGCAAGAGCACTCCGCTGGAAATCGACCGTGGCATGAACGCCCTGTGGACCAACGGCGGCATTCAATACGCACCACCAGTGCGCTGATGGTTCTATCACCCGGTGGGCCAACCACCGGGTGATGTTCTGTTCCATTACATCCGGGGCACTTCATGCAAAATTCAATCGGCGCACCAAAGCAGAGGCTCAGCCTCAGCGATCCCAAAGTGCGTGCGTGGCTGTTTCAGATCATCACCATTGTGGCGGTGGTCTCGATGGGCTGGTATCTGTTCGATAACACGCAGACCAACCTTCAACACCGGGGTATTACTTCCGGTTTCAGTTTTCTGGAGCGCAGTGCCGGTTTCGGCATCGCTCAACACCTGATCGACTACACCGAATCGGACAGCTATGCCCGGGTGTTTGTCATCGGCCTGCTCAACACGCTGCTGGTGACGTTCATCGGCGTGATCCTGGCGACGATCCTCGGGTTCATCGTCGGCGTGTCACGACTGTCGAAGAACTGGATCATCAGCAAACTGGCGACTGTTTATGTGGAAGTCTTCCGCAACATTCCGCCGCTGCTGCAAATCCTGTTCTGGTACTTCGCGGTCTTCCTGACCATGCCGGGGCCACGCAACAGCCATAACTTCGGCGACACCTTCTTCGTCAGCAGCCGTGGCCTGAACATGCCGGCCGCGTTGGCGGCGGACGGGTTCTGGCCGTTTGTGGCGAGCATTGTCGTGGCCATTGTCGCCATCGTGCTGATGAGCCGCTGGGCGACTAAACGCTTCGAAGAGACCGGCGTTCCGTTCCACAAATTCTGGGTTGGCCTGGCGCTGTTCCTGGTGATCCCGGCGCTGTGCGCGTTGATCTTCGGCGCGCCGCTGCACTGGGAAATGCCGGAGCTCAAGGGCTTCAACTTCGTGGGTGGCTGGGTACTGATCCCGGAATTGTTGGCATTGACCCTGGCCCTGACGGTGTACACCGCGGCGTTCATCGCCGAGATCGTGCGTTCGGGCATCAAGTCGGTCAGCCACGGCCAGACCGAAGCGGCGCACTCGCTCGGGCTGCGTAACGGTCCGACTCTGCGCAAGGTGATCATCCCGCAAGCCCTGCGCGTGATCATTCCACCGCTCACCAGCCAATACCTGAACCTGGCGAAGAACTCCTCGCTGGCGGCCGGTATTGGTTACCCGGAAATGGTGTCGTTGTTTGCCGGTACGGTGCTGAACCAGACCGGGCAGGCGATCGAGGTGATTGCGATCACCATGAGTGTGTACCTGGCGATCAGTATCAGCATTTCCCTGCTGATGAACTGGTACAACAAGCGCATTGCGCTGATCGAGCGGTAAGGAATAGCGCATGAGTACTCATACTTTCAAACCAGACATGCCTCCACCGAGCAGCAGCATCGGTGTGATTGCATGGATGCGCGCGAACATGTTCTCCAGCTGGCTCAATACCTTGCTGACCCTGTTCGCGTTTTATCTGATTTACCTGGTGGTGCCACCGATCCTGCATTGGGCGATCCTGGACGCCAACTGGGTCGGCACCACGCGCGCCGACTGCACGAAGGAGGGCGCCTGCTGGGTGTTCATCCAACAGCGGTTCGGCCAGTTCATGTACGGCTACTACCCGCCGGAACTGCGCTGGCGCGTCGACCTGACCGTGTGGCTGGCGGTCATCGGTATCGCACCGTTGTTCATGTCGCGCTTTCACCGCAAAGCGGTGTATGGCCTGAGCTTTCTGGTGCTGTACCCGATCATTGCCTACTTCCTGCTGCATGGCGGCATCTTTGGCCTGACTCAGGTGGCGACCAGTCAATGGGGCGGCTTGATGCTGACCCTGGTGATCGCCACCGTCGGTATCGCCGGCGCGTTGCCGCTGGGTATCGTCCTGGCGCTGGGGCGTCGTTCGAACATGCCGGCGATTCGTGTGGTCTGCGTGACCTTCATCGAGTTCTGGCGCGGCGTGCCGTTGATTACGGTGCTGTTCATGTCGTCGGTGATGCTGCCGTTGTTCCTGCCCGAAGGCATGAGCTTCGACAAGCTGCTGCGGGCACTGATCGGCGTGATCCTGTTCCAGTCGGCCTACGTCGCCGAAGTGGTGCGCGGTGGTCTGCAAGCGATTCCAAAAGGTCAGTACGAAGCGGCTGCCGCGATGGGCCTCGGCTACTGGCGCAGCATGGGCCTGGTGATCCTGCCGCAAGCCCTGAAGCTGGTCATCCCAGGCATCGTCAACACCTTCATTGCGCTGTTCAAGGACACCAGCCTGGTGATCATCATCGGCCTGTTCGACCTGCTCAACAGCGTCAAACAAGCCGCCGCCGACCCGAAATGGCTGGGCATGGCCACTGAAGGTTATGTGTTCGCGGCCCTGGTGTTCTGGATTTTCTGTTTTGGTATGTCGCGCTATTCCATGCATCTGGAACGCAAGCTCGACACTGGCCACAAGCGTTAGGAGTTTTGTAATGAGCGAAGCAATCAAAAAGCCTGTGAGCCCTGAAGGCATTATTCAGATGCAGGGCGTGAACAAGTGGTACGGCCAGTTTCACGTATTGAAAGACATCAACCTGAACGTGAAACAGGGCGAGCGTATCGTGTTGTGCGGCCCGTCGGGTTCCGGCAAGTCCACCACTATCCGTTGCCTCAACCGACTGGAAGAACATCAGCAGGGCCGCATCGTCGTCGATGGCGTGGAGCTGACCAACGACCTCAAGCAGATCGAAACGGTGCGCCGTGAAGTCGGCATGGTGTTCCAGCACTTCAATCTGTTTCCGCACTTGACCATCCTGCAGAACTGCACCCTGGCGCCAATGTGGGTGCGCAAAATGCCCAAGCGTCAGGCCGAGGAAATCGCCATGCATTACCTGGAACGCGTACGCATTCCGGAGCAGGCGCATAAATTCCCGGGGCAACTGTCCGGTGGCCAGCAACAGCGTGTAGCGATTGCCCGCGCGCTGTGCATGAAACCGAAAATCATGCTGTTCGACGAACCGACTTCGGCACTCGACCCCGAGATGGTGAAAGAGGTGCTGGACACCATGATCGGCTTGGCTGAAGACGGCATGACCATGCTTTGCGTCACCCACGAAATGGGCTTCGCCCGCACCGTGGCCAACCGTGTGATCTTCATGGACAAGGGCGAAATCGTCGAACAGGCTGCGCCGAACGACTTCTTCGATAACCCGCAGAATGATCGGACCAAGATGTTCCTGAGCCAGATTCTGCATTGATGTCGGCTGACAGGTAAAACAAACCCGGCCCTGTGCCGGGTTTTTTGTGTGTGCTGTTCAGGTCACAGTGAGCGTTTCATGTTCTTTGTGAACGATGTCCTTGAATCCCCTCAAGTCTGCGCCTTCGCCAAAACTTCGCGCATCGGTGAGCAAATGGGGATAGCGATCAAGCAAGCGCATCAGCACCATCAATGCTTTAGGTGGAAGCAGTTCGCCGCGCTCGTAACGAGAAAACGCGTTATGTCCGCCTCCGGACAAAAGCAGAACGGCTTCTTTTTGCGACAGGTGCAGTTTGCGGCGGATGCGCTTCATCTCGCTGCCGATCATTTGTCTGCCGGCGAGGACTAACTCGTCGCCGGCATCCGAATAGCGCTCCGAGCAGCCGGGGTCGAGTATGACTTCCCCGCATGCCTGGCACTCCCATCCAGACAAATCATCAATCCGGCGCTCCATTCCTTTCACGCTCATGGTTTCACCGCGACCTTCGAAGTGGCTGCATTTCCTCGAGGGTTAAACCCAGGTCCCGGCCGTTTTTCCGCGCGGTTGCGGTAAATGCATTTTTCCCAAGCCGCCTGACATCGTCCTTGATCACCGTTAGGTTGTAGTGGGGTGTGTTCTTTTCCATAAGAAGCTGTGAACCCTATCCCTGAAATTACCCTTAAAGGGTAATTTTGACTCATCGATAATCCCGCTCCATTTCCTTCTCTCTGACCGTAGGCGGTTGCCGTCCTACAGGTAGCTGACTAACATGTCAGAAAATTCATCCTATGATTGGATGAAAGGGCGAATTCCATGTCAGACATTTCTCCATTGACCAAGCGATCTTTGGTCGACCAAGCGCTGGACCAGCTGCGCCTTCGTATCACGCAAGGTGTCTGGGTCGTCGGCCAACGTCTCCCCACCGAGCCGGAACTGGCTACCGAGCTGGGCATCAGCCGCAATACCGTGCGTGAAGCCATGCGCGTGTTGGCGTTTTCCGGCTTGATCGAAATCCGTCAGGGCGACGGCAGCTACCTGCGGGCCGTCATCGATCCGCTGGACACCATGAAAGCCTTGTCCCGCTGCTCCCATGAGCAGGCCCGTGAGACGCGGCACATCCTTGAAGTCGAAGCCATTGGCCTCGCGGCACTGCGCCGGACAGACGAAGACCTGGTGGCGTTGCGCGAAGCGCTCGGCGTCAGCGGCAGCCACTACCACGGCGATCTCGACAGCTACATCGCCTGCGATCTGGTGTTCCACCGCCGTCTGGTCGATGCCGCGCACAACCCGACACTGAGTGAGTTGTATCGCTATTTCTCGAGCGTCATCGGCGCGCAATTGCGCCAGACCTTGAACATCACCCCGCGACGCCAGGAAGTGTTCGACCTGCACATCGAACTGCTGGATGCCGTCGAGCAACGTGACCCGGAACGGGCCAAAGCCCTGTCGAGGCAGTTGATCAATGAACCTTGAAACCGAGAACTCCATGTCCAGCAGCGATAGTAATTTCACGCAACCCAAGCGCACGGCGGAGCTCGAAGAGTTGCTGATCGACGCTGAAGCGGATGATGAGCAAGTCCAGCAACGTCACCCGATCCTGCGCCGGCCATGGCTGTTGTTACTGGGCTTGATCCTGGTGGCGTTGAACCTGCGTCCGGCGCTGTCGAGCATGGCGCCGATGCTTGGCGAGGTCTCGAAGACCCTCGGATTGTCGGCGGCCCAGGCCGGTTTGTTGACGACATTGCCGGTGCTCTGCCTCGGCCTGTTCGCCCCTCTGGCACCGGTGCTGGCGCGCCGTTTTGGCGCCGAGCGTGTGGTGTTGGGGATTCTGCTGACGCTGGCGGGCGGGATCATTTTGCGCAGTTCATTTGGCGAGATTGGCTTGTTTGCCGGTAGCGTGCTGGCCGGTGCGAGCATCGGTGTGATCGGTGTGTTGTTGCCAGGCATCGTCAAACGCGACTTCCCGAAACAGGCCGGCACCATGACCGGTGTCTACACTATGGCGTTGTGCCTGGGCGCCGCAATGGCCGCCGGCGCCACGGTGCCGTTGAGTGAGCATTTCGACCAGAGCTGGGCCATGGGCCTGGGCTTCTGGGTGCTGCCGGCGCTGGTCGCGGCGATTTTCTGGCTGCCGCAAGTGGGTGGGCACAAACAGGGCGCACACAACGTCGCCTACCGTGTTCGCGGACTGCTGCGCGATCCGCTGGCCTGGCAAGTGACGTTGTACATGGGCCTGCAATCGTCCCTGGCGTACATCGTATTCGGCTGGTTGCCGTCGATCCTGATCGGTCGCGGGCTGACACCGGTCCAGGCCGGTCTGGTGCTGTCAGGATCAGTGATCGTCCAGTTGGCCAGTTCTCTCGCGGCGCCTTGGCTGGCGACACGCGGCAAGGATCAGCGACTGGCCATTGTGGTGGTGATGCTGATGACCCTCGGAGGTCTGTTCGGCTGTCTCTACGCACCGATCGAAGGTCTGTGGGGCTGGGCGATTCTGCTCGGTCTGGGGCAGGGCGCTACCTTCAGCCTGGCGTTAACCCTGATCGTACTGCGCTCGCGGGACTCGCATGTCGCGGCCAACCTGTCGAGCATGGCCCAAGGGTTCGGCTACACCCTGGCCTCGATGGGGCCGTTCGCGGTCGGCATCGTGCATGACTGGACCGGCGGCTGGACGGCGCTGGGCTGGATTTTCGGTGTCATTGGCCTCGGTGCAATCGTTGCCGGCCTCGGCGCCGGACGTTCGCTGTACGTTCAGGTCGTCAGCGAAAAGGTCTGAACTACAGGTAAACAATGTCCAGGGTCGCCGAGCCGTCGAGTTGCACTTCGGCACTCAGGTCCAGTTCGGAGGTGGGCGCGATGACCGTTTCGACCGTCACCCGGCTGGTCAGGTTGCGGATGGCTATCGGGCCGGCGCTGCTGCCTGCGCTGTCGGTAAAGCCGAGATAGCTTCGGGAACCCATCGGGATGGGCTGGCTGTTCGACGGGCTCCAGGCTTTGCCCCCCGTGGTCGAGTCGGTTCGATAGACCTGCGTCAGGTCGTCCACCACCGTGCTGGCAGGATCGAAGTTCAGCGAATACAAGCCGATTTTATTGTGGCTGTGGTCGTGGTTCAGGCCGTAGTAAATCTCGCTGTTGACGATGGCCGAGCCGTCGCGGTTGTCGCGCATCAGCAGAGCAAAACGCGTGAGCGCATTGCACTGAATGTTGAGGTCGAGTGTCTGGTCGCGCAGTCGAGTGCGCTTGTCGACGTTCAGGTCTTGCCGGGAGATTTTTCCGTAATCGACGAGGCCGCTGTTGGACAGCATCGGGGTGCAGGCAAGTGGGGTGATGAGGCCTGTGACCCTCAGGTCTGTCGATGAGGTGGCCAAGGTGAGCGGCGACATCAGGACGAAGATCGCCATCGTCAGCGCGTGTGGAGTCTTTTTCATGGGACAGGTTTCGCTGTGTGTGGTGAGCGGAATCAGTCCTTGCCCGAAGCAGGACCTCGGGCAAGATGCACGGCTTACAGGTACTTCATTTCAAATGTTGCTGAACCGTCGATAGTGACATCGTCGGTTAAGGTGAGGCTATCGGCGCGGGCAATGAAGGTGTAGATCGTCAGTTCCATAGTGAGCTCTTTCGCGGAGATTGGAGTGAGAGTGCCGACAGCGCTTATCGATGTGAGGTTATCCTTCAGGATCTGATAGATGCGCGTCCAACTCGCACCGTTATCAGTTGATCGGATCGAGTGCACAGGTTGTCCGTCCGCAAGCGCGCTTTGGATCGCTGGCGTGAAATAACCGATTTTTTCGTTATTGCTGGTCAGGCCCAATCCGAAATACGGGTTGGACGATGATGTTCCGGCTCTGTTATCAATACCGTTAAGTGCAAATGGAGTTGACGCGTCACACGCGACCGTCAGCTGCATCGGATGACTGCCTACTATCGTGTCACTTGTCAGGTTGAGGTCTTTTGCCTGCACCTGGCCGACGTCGACCGTTCCTCCATCGGACAACGAAGGAGTGCAAGCTCTCGGCGTGATGAGACCTGTGACAGTCAGGTCAATGCTCGAAGCCGCCACTGTATAAGGCGCAACGCCAATCAGTGCGGTGGCGGAGAGTGCTGCCAAGTACTTTTTGATCATTATTTGCTCACTTCTAGGGTTGTGTCCTGACTGCCCCGAGCCGCTCGAGTGCGTCCCGGATCCAGCAGGATCGGGTTGGGTGTTACAGGTAAATAATCTCGATCGTCCCCGCGCCATCGAGCTCGATGGCGCTGCTCAGGTCGAGGCTGTTGGTGGGGGCGATGACGGCATCGACAGTCACCGTGCTGCTGAGGTTCTGGATCAGCACCGGGCCAGCGCCGCTGCCGGTGTTGTCGGTGAACGCCAGGTAACGGCTTTTACCGATGGCGATCGGGTTTGCGCTGCCGGTGCTCCAGGCCGTACCGGCGATGCTGGAGTCGGTTCGATAGAGGCGGGCGAAGCCGTCGGCATGGGCGTCGGCCGGGTCTACGCGCAGTGAAAAACGGCCAATCCTGTTACCGCGGCTGTCTTTGCCCAGGCCGTAGTCGATCTCGCTGTCGAGCGTTGCCGAGCCTGAGCGGTTGTCATGCATGATCAAGGCGAAGGTCGTCGGCGCGTCGCAGCCGACCCTCAGCGTCAACGACTTGGGCGACAGGTGTGTGTCCTTGTCGGCGTGCAGGTCTTTTTTCGACAGGGTGCCAAAGTCGACCACACCGCCGTTGGACAGCACCGGTTCGCAGGCCGCCGGAGCGAATCGGGCGCGCAAGGTCGCCTCACGGGTGAGTCCGGCGGCGTCGAATACCCCAAAGGCTTCCCAGGTCACCGCGTCACGCACCTGCATGCCTTGCTCCTGAACCCAGGCCGTCAGCTCAAGCTGCGCCGAGAAACTGCGCCCCTGCACCGGCACGCCGGCTTGCACCGGGACGACCCCGTGCTCCGGTCGCCAGATCAGGCTCGACGCCGTTTCTGCCGGCGGCTGTCCGCCCCCGGCAATCAACCCGATATCGACCGATTGGCCATCGAGCACGGCATCGTGAATACGCATCTGATAGCTGCCGCGTTCAGCAAAGTGAAAGCGTCCGGCGGTCGCGGCCATCGCCCGGTAGAACAGGCTCATGTCGATGGGCTGCGCACAGCTCAAGGTCAGGCTGAGCTGGCGTTCACCAAGGTTGCGTTCGGATGCCGCATCAGGCCGTATCGACCGGTTCATCAGCCCGTAATCGAGCTCCGGCTGGCTCAGGTTGAACTGGCAGTCGTCCGTGGACGCCGAGGCCAGTGGCGTGAATCCGCTCAGTGCCAGGGGGGCGAGGGTCAATAGCAGGTAGCGAGACAGGGTCATGAAGTCATCCTCAGAGTGCTTGGCACTTGGCAGGGGCGGTTTCGTAGTACGCGTTGGCGTCGGCGTCGGTGGGCAGTTCGAAGCGCAGTTCGCAGCGCTCCAGCCCCGGCGCGTTGATCCACAGCGCACGGCGGTCGAGAGCGTTGGGCAAAAACACCAGGCCGCCGTCCTGCACCAAGGTCACGAATTCGCCATCCGCGGTGTTCACGGAGGCACCGCGCGGCAGGGGCGCGCCATTGGCGGTAGTGGCCTTGAGCAAGGCCCGACGGGTCATCGTGATGCCGAATTCAACGTTGTCGACGGCGCCGCGACCGGCCGAAATCACCGCCAGGCCGTTGTTAATGTCGGCGTTGCGGGGCAGGGTTTTGGTGTCGACTTCCACCGGGCTTTTGCCGTAAGCCCTTACTTGCGGGATCACCGCCTGACCTTGCCAGTCGGTCCACACCGGACCGCTGGGCGTCGACACTTTGATGGAACCCATGTCACCGACCGACAGCAATGCAAAGGTGTCGCTCACCGGGTACGGCGACAGCGTCACGCCACCACCGTGCAGCACGGCGCCACCGCGAGCGCTGGCCTGGTAGCTGGAGCGCTCGGCATCTGCGCGGGTGTAATTGAGATCGAGCTGGGTGTAGCGCGGCAGCAGCGAAACGCCGGCCGTGGATTGCACCTGTTTATCGCGCGTGTCGTGTTCGACGCCAACCCGGTAACCCAGTTGATCGTTGACCCGTTCACTCAAGCCCACGCCGCTGCGGTATTCGCCGGCGGAACTGCGCACCCAGCTGCGTGCCCGGCGGTTTTCGCCCAGCGGAATGCTGAGGTTCAGGTAGACGCTGTCATCGTTGCCGTTCGAACCGCTGAGCTGCCATTCGGCGGTCGCCGAGACGGATACACCCGCGATGCTGGTGCCCCAGGACGCGAGCGCGCGGCTGCTGCTTTGACCGTCGAACGAACTGGACCGGCTGAAGCCGCTGCTGAAGGCGCCGAGCCATGGATGCGACCATGACAGGGCCGCGCTTTGCTGATCGCGGTAACGGGATTGGCTGTTGTCGGACGTGTTGGCGAACACCGCCTCTTCCAGTTCCCGGTAACCCAGGGTTCGGTAAGAACTGCCGGCATTGAGCGCCCATTGCTCGTTTAGCCGATGCGAGACGCTCAGGTCAGCTTGAAGCCCTTGACTGGCTTGTCTGCCGCTGGCCTGCGCACCAGCGAGCGTGGCTTGCACCTGGGTGACACGTGAGGGCGACAGGCCGACGCTGGCACCCGCCGCGCGATAGTCGGCGGCACCGGTCAGGCCGGCGCTGAGCGACACTTGCGGGGTGAACGCGCCGCTCCAGCCGCCGCTGATGACCCAGGGATCGCCACCCTGCGCGTCACCGACATTGCGCACCTGACCGGCGCCCAGCGAATAACCGGGTGCAGGCAAGCCGACCCCCAACATCGCGGCCGGCACGGTAAAACTGCGCTCGCTGCCATCGGTCTCCTTGATCGTGACTTCCACGTCGGAGCGCGTGTTGAGCCGCCGCACATTGGTGAGCGCGAACGGGCCGGCGGGTACCACCGTGGAATGGATCAGTGAACCGTTTTGTCGGACCTCGACCTGGGCCTGACTGTTGGCGATCCCTTCAATGACCGCGCTTTGCCCTTCGACCTGCAGTGCTTGTTCATTCAGCACTTGCACGCCGGTGATCTGCGCGCCGGCGAGCACTGGGTTGTAGAGGTTGATCTGACCCGCCTGCAGCACTGCTTCCTGGCTGGCGAAAGTACGCTGGGCGTAGGCCGCAATATGAGTCGTTGTGGACACATCGTCCTGCCAGGTCTGCACCTGACGGCTGCGCACGATCCAGTCACCGGCATTGAAGCCGAGTTCAGTGTTGGCCGAGGCGTAGCGGCTGGTGCTGTTGGCAGAACGGCCGTGCAAACCGGTGACGTCGTAGTTGATCAAACCGGCGACACCACCGGTTTGATAGCCTGAAAAATCCCGGGCACTGGGGCGTATCGCATCGGTGGGCACGATCAACGACAGGGCCAGGGCCGCGGGGTCGGGTTCGATGACGGTCTGCGAAGCGCTGCCCAGAAAATCGTGGCATGGGCCATCGTCCAGCAAACGATCGGGCACCTTCAGGTTCGCTGCATCGAGCAGTGCGCGATCGAAGCACAACGCACCTTCGCGATCGAACGTGATATCGACCCGGCCATGACGCTGGCCGTTGACGATGAGCGTGACCGGGTGGCGGCCGGCCGTGAACTGCGGCGCCTGCATCAGCAGCGTCGCCAGCGCCGGATCGATGCCGCGCTGCAATAACGTGTCTTTGTCGAACGACGCGGGCATCGACACTTCACCGTAGGCGGCGAGCATCATCAGTGCGTTGCTCAGCAGCAAGGCCAATGTGGTTCGCTGCCATGGATGAGGGCGAGCGCCGTCCCGAATAACGGGCACGGCTTCGCCATCACGGTAATTCGATACTGTGTTCATCAGGATCACTTGGGTTATCGCGGCGTGCGTGCGGTTACAGACGCGCCTGTGGCAACGGCCAAGTGGCCGTCGCCCTGAAACATTGGCGCTCAACGTTCCTTGATGACGCCGTCAGGGGGTTCAGGACTGGATGGGCGCCTCGTAATGCGGTACTGCAAAGCCGTAGACCGTCGCCGGTTGAAAACGCACCTGTGTGGCGGCGCCCTCGGCGACCTTGATGCTGATGTGTTCACCGGGCAGCACGTAGGTTTTTGGCAGCATCGCGTTGCCCGCCGCCGGCAACAACTGCACTTCCTGGCCCAGACGCACCACATAAGGCGTGTCGTTGCGAACGGTCAGTTGACCGTCCTTCAGCGACCATTGAAGGTCGGTCCATGGCGTGCGATTGGGGGCCAGTCCTTTGGGGTGCAGGATCACCGGCAAGTTCTGGCGCACTGTCACGCCCACCCGTGCCTGCCCCGCCTCGGCGGCGGCTTTGCCTTGTGGGATACCTTCGAAGATCACGCGCTTCAAACGCTGAGTGAGCAGGGGTTTATCCGATTGCAGAATGAACCGCACCAATTGCGTTTTACCCGCTTCGATACGCGCCAGTGGTGGTGTCACGAACACCAGCGACTCACTGTCTTCGGCAATGTCTTCGAGGGTGACGTGCATCAACGCCAGGTTGGCATCGGTGTTGGTCACGGACACGGACGCTTCGCCGTCGGCCTCGTTGATGATGACCACCGAAGTGTTCGGCACCATGCCGTCGGCCTGGGCGTTTGCAGTCAGCAGCAGGGCGAATGCGCCGATGCCCGAATGGAACAGATGACGGGTGACATTGGAAAACATCGTCATGACGTGTCTCGTTGATTGTTCGAAAAAAATGGAGCCGGGAATACCGGTCGATCAGTAATTCAGTTGCAGGGTGACGTACCCGTCGATGGGGATTTCATCGGTCAGCGTCAGGTCATTTGCGCGCACGATGGTGGTGAATGCCGTGAGCCGTGCGCGCAAATTCTTGATGGCGATCGGTGTGCCGAGGTCGTTCAATGCCGCGAACGCGGTCCGGCCGGCGTGCCCCAGGTAGGAGGACACTCGCCAAGTGGCACCGTCGTTGAGGGAAATGATGGTTTTCACCGCAACCCCATCGGCCACCGTATCGAACAGGCCCAGTGCAACGCTGCCCAGGTTCTGGTCGTCGTTGATGACGCCCAGCCCGTGACTATTGGGGTGAATGGCGGACGTGCCTTCGCGGTTGTCGATCGTCGTCAGGGTAAACGGCGTGGCGGCATCGCAATTCACCTCCAGATACAGCGTGCCGTTTTCCAGGGCCGTGGGCTGGTCCGGTCTCAGGTCTTTCACCGTGACTTTGCCATGGTCGACGATGCCGCCGCCGGACAGGCTGGGTGTGCAGGCGCTGGGGGTGATCAGGCCGGTGACGCTCATTTCTGTGCTGCTGGAGGCGAGGGCCATGGGGGCACAGGCGAGCAACAGTGGAGCCAATAGAGCGAAGGAGCATCTTTCCATGATGGGTCGTCCTTTGAGTGAGCGGGCAACGCTGTGTGCCAGGCGTTGCTCGTTGATGACGGAGGGTTACAGGTACTTGATCTGGAGGGTTGCGGAGCCGTCGAGTGTGACTTCGTCGGTCAGGGTCAGGCTGTTGGCGGGGGCGATGCCGGTACGCACATGGAGATCAAGGTTCAACTCCTTCATCGCGATGGGAGCAATGACGGCACCCGGAGCACCGACACTCCAGATGTTGTTGGCCCCCCAGAATGCCGCAGACCCTTCCTTAAGCCAGGTCTCGCCACCATCAGTGGAGAGAATGGCTTGAGCGTGGGTGCCGTCCGCCATCACATTGCGCGGAACAACGCGAAAGTGGCCCAGCTTTTCGTGGGTATTGATCAGCCCCAGGCCAAAGTAATTGCCCGCAGTGCTTGTGCCTGCACGGTTATCAATCGGGTTTATGGCAAACGGCGTAGCCGCATCGCAGTTCACTGTCATTTGCATGATTATTTCAGGCAAGTAAGTGTGTTTGTCGGGATTGAGGTCTTGTACGGAAAACTTGCCGTGATCGGCGATGCCGCCCCCGGCCAGTACTGGCGTGCATGCATTCGGAGTGATCAGACCTTTCACGGTCAGGTCCGTGCTGGAGGCAGCAAAGGCGGATGAGGAAACGGTCAGCAGCAAGGCAGCGGTCAGAAGGGATAAACGCGTGTTCATGTATGGCTCTTCCTTGATGAGCGATGATTGGGAGTTGCCCGATACGGACAGGGCGCAATCTATCGGTCGAGGTCGCCATGCGGAATGCAACTAATACGAAAACGGAGGGATCGGTGTACGAAAGGGTGTTGCGGACTAAAAATCGCCCTGCTGCGTAGCGTTGTCTGTAGTCCTTCTGTGTAGCCGATGTAGCTTATAAATGTAGGGCGGTTCTTTTTGTTTCGTGGGAGAAAAACCAGGCTCCCGATTACATTGGGTGAGGTGGTTTTACGCTCGGGAAAGGGCGTTGTGGTAGGACCCGGACGGCGCTATTTTTCGCGCATTCCAGTCACCTAACAGGATAAATCCGACAATGCGCGTAATCATTGCTGACGACCATCCGGTCGTTCGTATCGGCATGCGAATGCTCGTCGATCTGAACCGGACATGTGTGGTGGTAGGGGAGGCGGATGGTCCCGACAGTCTGTTGAGTCTGCTGTGCACGACGCCTTGTGATCTGTTGATCACCGACTTTTGCATGCCGGGCAACTTGCAGGCCGATGGGCTGAAAATGCTGAGCCGGGTGCGACGTGGCTACCCGACGATGCCTATCATTCTGGTCACGATGTTTGCCAGCGTCACCACGCTGAGGGCGGCATTCGCACTGGGCGTGGGGGCGATCATCGACAAAGGCGCGTCGGCAAAGGAACTGCCCCTGGCGATCAAATCGGTGGGTGAAGGGCTCCGTTATATCAGCCAGTCGTTGCGCACCGCGCTACTTCAGGCAGACGCCCAGGGGCAGTCGAGTTCCGCTGTGCTTTCCGCAAAAGAGCACGAAGTGGTCAGAATGCTCGCCAGTGGCATGACCGTCAGTGAGATCGCTGGTCACTTCAAACGCAGCGTTTCGACCATCAGCAAACAGAAAAGCATGGCGATGCAGCGGCTGGGCATTTCCACGGATGTGGACCTTTTTGCCTATGCCCGTGAGAGTGGAATGGTGCATTAGGTTCGCAATGCACTCGGGCAGTCCCGATATTCCCGCCACGAATGCCCATGGTCTTCCCCGTCTTTGCAGACTATCGTGCAGGCAATCCTTCAAACTTACGGAGTTTGCCCATGAGTGATGCCCACAACGCATTGATCACCCGGTTCTACCAGGCTTTTCAGCGTCTGGATGCCGAGGCCATGAGCGCCTGTTACACCGACGATGTGGTGTTCAGTGATCCGGCGTTCGGCGAACTGCGCGGTCGCGACGCCGGCGACATGTGGCGCATGCTCACCACTCGGGCCAAGGACTTCTCCCTGACCTTCGACAACGTGCGGGCCGACGATCGCACGGGCGGTGCGCACTGGGTCGCGACGTACCTGTTCAGCCAGACCGGCAACGTTGTGGTCAACGATATTCAGGCGCGCTTCGTGTTTCGCGACGGCAAGATCTGCGAGCACCACGACAACTTCGACCTGTGGGCCTGGTCGCGGCAGGCGCTGGGTTTCAAAGGGCTGATACTGGGGTGGACGCCTCTGGTCAGAAACGCCGTTCGTGCTCAAGCCCTCAAGGGGCTGAAGGCATTCCAGGCCAGTCGCTGATAAGATCGCGGCTTGTTTCCTACAAGCCATGATCGTCACGTGAGCACCCTCAGCGAATCTTCCGACACTGCCACCGAACCGGTGCTGCCCGTCAGCAAACCCTGGTTCGTCTATCTCGTTCGCGCAGCCAATGGTTCGCTTTACTGCGGCATCAGCGACGACCCCGTGCGGCGCTTCGCCACACACCAGAGCGGCAAAGGTGCGCGGTTCTTCCTCTCCAGCCCGGCCGTGGCACTCGTTTACACAGAAGTCTGTCGCGATAAAAGCGAAGCGCTACGGCAGGAACGGCTGATCAAAAAACTCAGGAAAAGCGCCAAGGAATGTCTGGTCGCGAGCGCCGCTGCGGGCTTATCAACCTGACTGATAAGTTCCTATCAGGCAGATCTGTAGGCCGCTTGTCGATTGCGCGCTAAGCTGCGGATTCCTTATCCGTGCGGCGGAGCCGAGCATGTCCGAGTTGATTCTTCATCATTACCCGACGTCCCCTTTTGCCGAAAAAGCCCGCCTGCTGTTGGGCTTCAAGGGGTTGTCCTGGCGCTCGGTGAACATTTCGCCGGTGATGCCAAAACCCGATCTGACTGCGCTGACCGGTGGCTATCGCAGGACGCCGGTTTTGCAGATCGGCGCGGATATCTATTGCGACACGTCGTTGATTGCCCGTCGTCTGGAGCAGGAAAAAGCCTTGCCGGCGTTTTTCCCGGAAGGCCAGGAAATGATTGCCGCGACCTTTGCGGCCTGGGCGGACTCGGTGGTGTTCCAGCATGCGGTCAGCCTGGTCTTCCAGCCGGAATCGGTGGCGGTGCGTTTCGGCAAATTGTCGCCGGAGGCGATCAAGGCATTCCTCGCCGACCGCGCCGGGTTGTTCAGCGGTGGCAGCGCTTCCAGGTTGTCCGCCGAGCAGGCGAAACATCAATGGCCGACGATCATGGCGCGGCTGGAACAACAGTTGCAACGCGAGCAGGGTGACTTCCTGCTTGGCGAGCCGTCGATTGCCGACTTTGCTCTGGTCCATTCACTGTGGTTCCTCAAGGCGACGCCGGTCACTTCACCGCTGGTTGATGCCTATCCGGCTGTGTCGGCCTGGTTTGGGCGGGTGATGGGCTTCGGGCATGGTGCGTCCAGCGAGATGACGTCCGCGGAGGCGCTGGAGGTGGCGCGCAATGCCACGCCAGCGGCTTTGCCGGATGAGCAGTTCGAAGAACCGAACGGGTTTGAACCTGGCGAGCAGGTGAAGATCGCGGCTATCGATTACGGCGTTGATCCGGTGGTGGGTGAATTACTGTTTGCGGGCAGTGAGGAATTGATTCTGCGCCGTGAAGACGAACGTGGCGGCGTGGTGCATGTGCATTTTCCGCGCTTTGGGTTCCGCATCGAGAAGCATTGACGTACAAACTGTGGGAGTGGGCTTGCTCGCGATGGCTGCGTGTCAGTTAACGATGATGTCGACTGATGCACCGCTACCGCGAGCAAGCTCCCACAGTTGTTATTTCAGGGCCGCGAGGATTGCGTCCGGGTCATACCCGCGAATCAGCGTCCCGTTCACATCGATGATCGGAATCCCGCCACCCCCCAACGCCTCATACGCCGTACGCGCCTGGGCATCCTTCTCGATATCGAATTCCTTGTACGGAATGCCTTTCTGATCGAGAAAACGCCGGGTCAGTTTGCAGTAACCGCACCAGTCGGTGGCATAGAGCACGACGTTGGCCTTGGCCTGTGCCTGCTCCGACACCACTTGCGAAGGGTTGAACACCCGCTCGATCTTGCCCCAGTTCTGGTAAACCACAACGACCAGCAGAATCAGCAGGAATTTCTTCAGGATGCCGTTCAGCATCAGTTGCGTCGCTTGAGCTGGTCGGTCAACTGAGTTGGCAAGCCCTTGATGATCAGTGTGCCGGCTTCTTCGTCGTACTCGATCTTCGAGCCCAACAGGTGCGCTTCAAAGCTGATGGACAGGCCTTCCGCGCGGCCAGTGAAGCGGCGGAATTGATTCAGGGTGCGTTTGTCTGCCGGAATCTCTGGCGACAGGCCGTAATCCTTGTTGCGGATGTGATCGTAGAACGCTTTCGGACGTTCTTCGTCGATCAGCTCGGAGAGTTCTTCCAGGCCCATCGGTTCGCCGAGCTTGGCCTGGCTGCTGGCGTAATCGACCAGGGTCTTGGTTTTCTCGCGGGCGGATTCTTCCGGCAAATCTTCGCTTTCCACGAAATCACTGAACGCCTTGAGCAGGGTGCGGGTTTCCCCCGGGCCGTCGACGCCTTCCTGGCAGCCGATGAAGTCGCGGAAATACTCCGAAACCTTTTTCCCGTTCTTGCCTTTGATGAACGAAATGTACTGCTTGGACTGTTTGTTGTTCTGCCATTCGGACACGTTGATCCGCGCGGCCAGGTGCAATTGGCCCAGGTCCAGGTGGCGGGATGGGGTCACGTCCAGCTGATCCGTCACAGCAACGCCTTCGCTGTGGTGTAGCAGCGCGATCGCCAGGTAATCGGTCATGCCCTGCTGGTAATGGGCGAACAGCACGTGGCCGCCTACTGAGAGGTTTGACTCTTCCATCAGCTTTTGCAGATGTTCCACTGCCACCCGGCTGAACGACGTGAAGTCCTTGCCGCCCTCGAAGTATTCCTTCAGCCAGCCGCTGAACGGGTGCGCGCCGGATTCGGCATGGAAGAAACCCCAGGCCTTGCCTTGTTTGGCGTTATAGCTCTCGTTAAGGTCGGCAAGCATGTTCTCGATGGCGCTCGACTCGGCAAGTTCAGAGTCGCGGGCGTGAAGAACTGCAGGTGTGCCGTCGGGTTTTTTGTCGATCAGGTGGACGATGCAATGACGGATCGGCATGGGCTTCTCGGCTGATTGAAGAGAGGAGGGCGTGCTCCCCGAAAAAGTGCCAAGTGTACCGCAACCACTGGTTTTGGCGCGGCATGAAGGGTAAATCCGGGGCGACCGGCGGCGCTTATGCGTTTTTTTCCCGTTTTAGAGCAATAAAGCTGACCAAATGGGTAGCTAGAGGCGGATATTTCCCCGTCTCTGTGCTAGTTTTGCCCCGTCTTGCGCGAAGTCACTGCGTTAAGCGTGCATTCAGCATTTGTCAGGTCGAACCAAACCCTGATTTCGGTATCTATAACCCCGATCCAGTGGTTATTGGCCGAGGGTGCCAGATCCAGAAGATCGGGCTCGATGGCTGACACTGCACTCTGCAATCCATATGAATTTGATAGGGAAGGAACACTACATGGCTCTTACTAAAGACCAACTGATCGCCGACATCGCTGAAGCTATCGACGCGCCAAAAACCACCGCGCGTAACGCTTTGGACCAACTGGGCCAAATCGTTGCTGATCAGCTGGAAAACGGCGGCGAAATCACTCTGCCAGGTATCGGCAAACTGAAAGTGACTGAGCGTCCTGCCCGTACTGGCCGTAACCCTTCGACTGGCGCTGCCATCGAAATCGCTGCCAAGAAAGTTATCAAGCTGGTTGTGGCCAAAGGCCTGACCGACGCTGTTAACAAGTAAGACTTGTTAAAAAAAACCGTGCTCCGGAGCAATCCGGACACGGTTTTTTTATGTCTGCGATTCAGCGATTGTCCTGCACCACCGCTGAACCAACGCAGGAGTGAGCCTGCTTAGCTCTTGCGAACCCAGCGTTCGCGCCAGACCTGCTGCTCGGATTTGGTCTGGAAGGTCCAGGCCACGAAGCGGCTCTGCTTCTGGCCCTGGGACATTTCCACCACCTGGCTTTCCAGCACACCGGCTTTTTTCAGTGCCGTCTGGATTGCAGGCAGGTTCGAGGCCTTCGAGACCAGCGTGCTGAACCACAGCACTTTATGCTGGAAACTCGCACTTTCGGCGATCAGTTGCGTCACAAACCGCGCTTCGCCGCCTTCACACCACAACTCAGCCGATTGACCACCGAAGTTCAGCACCGGCAATTTACGTTTCGGGTCGGCACGGCCCAGGGCACGCCATTTACGCTCGCTGCCCTTGGTCGCTTCGTCCATCGAGGCGTGGAACGGCGGGTTGCACATGGTCAGGTCAAAGCGTTCACCCGGCTCCAGCAAGCCCAGCAGGATGTGCTTGGGATTATTTTGCTGACGCAACTGGATGGCTTTGTTCAGACCGTTGGACTGCACGATGGCTTTGGCGGCAGCGACGGCCGTCGGGTCGATTTCCGAACCGAGGAAGTGCCAGCGGTAGTCGCTGTAGCCGATCAACGGATAGACACAGTTGGCGCCCATGCCGATGTCGAGCACTTTGACCGGCGCGCCGCGAGGGATTTCACCGTCATTGACGCTGGCCAGCAAGTCGGCGAGGAAGTGCACGTAGTCGGCACGCCCCGGAACCGGTGGGCAGAGGTAATCCGCCGGGATGTCCCAATGCGCGATGCCGTAAAACGACTTGAGCAACGCCCGGTTGAACACACGCACCGCGTCGGGGCTGGCGAAGTCGATGCTTTCCTTGCCGTACGGGTTGATGATCACGAACTTCGCCAGTTCCGGCGTGGTTTTGATCAGTGCCGGGAAGTCGTAGCGACCCTGATGGCGGTTGCGCGGGTGCAGGTTGGCTTTTTCACGCGGTTCCACGGCTTTGGCCGGGGTGGCGGTGTCAGGCTTTTTGCGCGCAGGTCTTGGTGTGCGGGGGGCGTTCATGGGCGTTGTCGATTCGGGTATGGCTAAAAGTGACGGGTATTGTCCCACATCCAGCCGTTGTGAACCCAATTGTGACAAACACCACATTCCCCCTGTAGGAGTGAGCCTGCTCGCGAAGGGGCAGGCACAAAAAAGGGAGGCCGTTACGGGCCTCCCTCTTTCATTGCGATGTGCCGTTACAGACTGGCAATCCGCGCATGCTGCTCGGCCAGCTTGCCCAAAGCCTGTTCGGCTTCGGCCAGTTTGGCGCGCTCTTTCTCGATGACTTCAGCCGGAGCCTTGTCGACGAAACCAGCGTTGGACAGCTTGCCACCGACGCGTTGGACTTCGCCCTGCAGACGCAGGATTTCCTTGTCCAGGCGCGCCAGTTCGGCGTCCTTGTCGATCAGGCCAGCCATCGGCACCAGCACTTCCATCTCGCCCACCAGTGCGGTGGCGGACAGCGGTGCTTCTTCGCCGGCAGCCAACACCGTGATCGATTCAAGACGAGCCAGCTTCTTCAACAGTGCTTCGTTCTCGGTGAGACGGCGCTGGTCTTCAGCGCTGACGTTCTTCAGGTAGATCGGCAGCGGTTTGCCAGGACCAATGTTCATTTCGCCACGGATGTTACGCGTGCCGAGCATCAGTTCCTTGAGCCATTCGATGTCGTCTTCGGCGGCCGGATCGATGCGCTCTTCATTGGCCACTGGCCAAGGTTGCAGCATGATCGTCTTGCCCTGAATACCGGCCAGCGGCGCGATGCGCTGCCAGATTTCTTCGGTGATGAACGGCATGAACGGGTGCGCCAGACGCAACGCCACTTCCAGGACGCGAACCAGTGTACGGCGGGTGCCGCGCTGACGCTCGACCGGCGCGTTTTCGTCCCACAGCACAGGCTTGGACAGTTCCAGGTACCAGTCGCAATACTGGTTCCAGATGAACTCGTACAGGGCTTGCGCCGCCAGGTCGAAACGGAACTGGTCGAGTTGACGGGTCACTTCGGCTTCGGTGCGTTGCAGCTGCGAGATGATCCAGCGATCCGCCAGGGACAGTTCGTAGGCTTCGCCGTTCTGGCCGCAGTCTTCGCCCTTGTCCAGAACATAACGCGCGGCGTTCCAGATCTTGTTGCAGAAGTTGCGATAGCCTTCAACGCGGCCCATGTCGAACTTGATGTCACGACCGGTGGACGCCAGCGAGCAGAAGGTGAAGCGCAGGGCGTCGGTGCCGTAGCTGGCGATACCGTCGGCGAACTCGTCGCGGGTCTGCTTCTCGATCTTCTTCGCCAGTTTCGGCTGCATCAGGCCGGAGGTGCGTTTCTGTACCAGCTCTTCCAGTTCGATACCGTCGATGATGTCCAGCGGGTCCAGGACGTTGCCCTTGGACTTGGACATCTTCTGGCCTTGGCCATCACGCACCAGGCCGTGCACATAAACGGTCTTGAACGGAACCTGCGGCGTGCCGTCTTCGTTCTTCACCAAATGCATGGTGAGCATGATCATCCGGGCAACCCAGAAGAAAATGATGTCGAAACCGGTCACCAGCACATCGGTGGAGTGGAATTTTTTCAGGAATTCGGTCTGCTCAGGCCAGCCGAGCGTGGAAAAGGTCCACAGGCCCGAACTGAACCAGGTGTCGAGAACGTCGTTGTCCTGTTGCAGCGCAATGTCCGGACCGAGATTGTTCTTGGCGCGCACTTCGGCTTCGTCGCGACCGACGTAGACTTTGCCCGACTCGTCGTACCAGGCCGGAATCCGGTGGCCCCACCACAACTGACGGCTGATGCACCAATCCTGGATGTCGCGCATCCACGAGAAGTACATGTTTTCGTATTGCTTGGGCACGAACTGGATGCGGCCATCTTCAACGGCTGCAATCGCTGGCTCGGCCAACGGCTTGGTCGACACGTACCACTGGTCGGTCAGCCATGGCTCGATGATCGTGCCGGAGCGGTCGCCTTTCGGCACTTTCAGGGCGTGATCATTGACGCTGACCAGCAGACCGGCGGCGTCGAATGCAGCAACGATTTGCTTGCGGGCTTCAAAGCGGTCGAGGCCGGCGTATTCGGCCGGGATCTTGCCGTCGATGCTTTCGTTCAGCGTGCCGTCGAGGTTGAACACCTGGCAGGCCGGCAGTACGGCAGCGTTTTTGTCGAAGATGTTCAGCAGTGGCAGGTTGTGGCGTTTGCCGACTTCGTAGTCGTTGAAATCGTGGGCCGGGGTGATTTTCACGCAGCCGGTGCCGAATTCAGGGTCGCAGTAATCGTCGGCGATGATCGGGATGCGGCGGCCGACCAGCGGCAGCTCGACAAATTTTCCGATCAGAGCTTTGTAGCGTTCATCGTTCGGGTTAACCGCGACGGCGGCGTCGCCGAGCATGGTTTCCGGGCGAGTGGTCGCGACGATCAGGTAATCATTGCCTTCCGCGGTTTTGACGCCGTCGGCCAGCGGGTACTTGAGGTTCCACAGGAAACCTTTCTCGTCGTGGTTTTCCACTTCGAGGTCGGAAATCGCCGTGTGCAACTTGGTGTCCCAGTTGACCAGACGCTTGCCGCGGTAGATCAGGCCGTCTTCATGCAGGCGCACGAAGGCTTCTTTCACCGATTCCGAGAGGCCATCATCCATGGTGAAGCGCTCGCGGCTCCAGTCGACGGACGAGCCGAGGCGACGGATCTGACGGCTGATGTTGCCGCCGGATTCATCCTTCCATTCCCAGATTTTCTCGAGAAATTTCTCGCGACCCAGGTCGTGGCGGCTCTGGCCTTTGGCTTCGAGTTGACGCTCCACCAGCATCTGCGTGGCGATACCGGCGTGGTCGGTGCCCGGCTGCCACAGGGTGTTGCGACCCTGCATGCGGCGGAAACGGATCAGGGCGTCCATGATCGCGTTGTTGAAGCCGTGACCCATGTGCAGGCTGCCGGTGACGTTCGGCGGCGGGATCATGATGGTGTAGGACTCGCCCGCGCCTTGCGGGGCGAAGTAATTCTCAGACTCCCAAGTGTTGTACCAGGAAGTTTCAATGGCGTGCGGCTGGTAGGTCTTATCCATGCGCGGCGGGACCCTATTGGCATTTATTCAGGAAAAGCCGGCAAGTATAGCGGGGCATGGGGCGCAGGGCGAGCAGGTGCGGACAGGGCGCAGTCAAATCCAGCGCTGATCTACTGTGGGAGCGAGCTTGCTCGCGATGGCGGTCGGTCGGTCAACATGGATGTTGAAGGTTATGGCCTCATCGCGAGCAAGCTCGCTCCCACAGGGATTGGGGGGATTCTGGTTATTCGTATTGGCTGAGAAGCCGTTCCATCCGCGCTTCAAGGCGACGTTTGATTTCGGTTTCAATATGCGGGGCGAAGTCGTCGATCACGTCTTGCATGATCAACATCGCAGCAGCGCGCAGTTCGCCGTCCAGGTGCAGCAGGGCGTCGGGGCCTTTGCTGGTGTTCGGCGCGGGTTGCGCGGCAGGGGCGGGCGGTGGTGTCGGTTCGACCGGCTGCGGCACATTGCCGACAGACTCGAACAACATGGGAATCTGTTCCTGATCACCGTCGATGACCGTGTCGGTCAGCAGCGGAGGTTGCAGGTTGTCATCGCCGAGCAATTGGCGGATCGACTCGAGGTCGTCCAGCAGGTGCGCGGACTTTTGCTGCGGTTTCGGAGTGTCCATCGGAATGCTCAGAGTCGCTGTAAACGGTGGTCTTGCAGAGGATAGCCCTGTTCGCGGTAGAAACGGAAACTCTCCCGCGCAGCCGCACGAATCGTCGGATCTTCCACCACTATTTCCGCCACGCGGGCAAATTTGTTGGCGAATACCGGCACTTTCAGGTCGAGATTGACCAGCAGGTCCTGGTGCTGACCGCAGTCTTCACCCAGTCCCAGCACAATCAAACCGTCCGGTTCACTGTCGGCGGGCCCATGAGGGACGAAGCTTTCGCCCTTGAACGCCCAAAGGCGCGCATCAAGGTCGTCGCGCTGGCTAGCATCGCTGCAATGCAGGTAAATGCGGTGGCCCATGCGCCAGGCTTTTTCGGTGAGCTTGCAGGCGAAATCCAGGCGTGCCGAAGGATCGGCGCTGGGCAGGATATAGAAGTCGACTTTGGTCATTGCGGTTCCTGAGCCAGGCGCGGCGTCACCCAAAGGCAACGCCACCCCGGTTCATCGGTTTCAGGCTTTGGCGCGGTCCAGCAGGTATTGGGTCAGCAATGGAACCGGACGGCCAGTGGCGCCCTTGTCCTTGCCGCCGCTGGTCCATGCGGTGCCGGCGATGTCCAGGTGCGCCCAGTTCAGGTTCTTGGTGAAGCGCGACAGGAAGCAGGCTGCGGTGATAGTCCCGGCTTTCGGCCCGCCAATGTTGGCGATGTCGGCGAACGGGCTGTCCAACTGCTCCTGGTACTCATCGAAGAGCGGCAATTGCCAGGCGCGGTCGTCAGCGGTCTGGCCGGCGCTCAGCAGTTGGCCGATCAGTTCGTCGTTGTTACCCAGCAGGCCCGAGGTGTGGGCGCCCAGGGCCACGACGCAGGCGCCGGTCAGGGTCGCGATGTCGATCACGGCTTGCGGCTTGAAGCGTTCGGAGTAGGTCAGGGCATCGCACAGCACCAGACGGCCTTCGGCGTCGGTGTTGAGGATTTCCACGGTCTGGCCGCTCATGGTGGTGACGATGTCGCCAGGGCGCGAAGCGTTGCCGCTCGGCATGTTCTCGGCGCACGCCAGGATGCACACCAGGTTGATCGGCAGTTTCAGCTCAAGCACAGCACGCAGGGTGCCGAACACGCTGGCAGCGCCGCCCATGTCGTACTTCATTTCATCCATGCCGGCGCCCGGCTTCAGGCTGATGCCGCCGGTGTCAAAGGTGATGCCTTTGCCGACCAGGGCATACGGCTTCTCGGATTTCTTGCCGCCGTTGTATTGCATGACGATCAGGCGCGGAGGCTGGGCGCTGCCCTGGCCCACGGCGTAGAACGAACCCATGCCCAGTTCCTTGATTTTCTTTTCATCAAGAACTTCTACTTTCAGGGTTTTGAATTCTTTGCCGAGGTTCTTGGCCTGCTCGCCGAGGAACGTCGGGTGGCAGATGTTCGGCGGCAGGTTACCCAGATTACGGGTGAAGGCCATGCCGTTGGCGATAGCGGTGGCGTGAGTCACGGCGCGCTCGACTTCAGCCTGCGCAGCCTTGATGGTCAGCAGGGTGACTTTCTTCAGGGCGCGAGGTTCCGCTTTCTGGCTCTTGAACTGGTCGAAGGTGTATTCGCCGTCCACCAGGGTTTCAGCCAGCAGGCGGGTCTTGCCGTAGCTGTCGCGGCCCTTGACCACGATTTCGTCCAGCGCCAGCACGGCGTCGGTGCCGCCCAGGCCTTTCAGGGTGTTGAGTACGCCGGCAATGATTTTGCGGAACGGGCGGTCGCCCAGCTCTTCGTCCTTGCCCACGCCAACCAGCAGAACGCGGTCAGCCTTGAGGTTCGGCAGGCTGTGCAGCAACAGGCTCTGGCCGACTTTGCCGGCGAGGTCGCCGCGCTTGAGCACAGCGCTGATCGCACCACCACTCAGTTCGTCCAGCTGTTTGGCCACGGCGCCGAGCTTGCGGCCTTCGCCGACGGCGACGACCAGCGTGGCGGTCTTCAACGTTTCTGGGCTAACGCTTTTTACAACCAGTTCCATGTCCGGGTCCCTGAATAATGGTCAACGTGCGTGGGCAAAACGGCGACGCACAGACGCTTGCTTATATAGATGGTAAGACGCAGGTCACGGCCCGCGACAAAGGCCGCAGTTTGAACCTCGCTCCCTGCGCCTGACAACCCTCGGTTGTACGATCTTCAACGCATTGAACGCCAGCTTGAGCATGCGCAGTGACAGGGGCACTCATTCACAGGATAATGCGCCATCTTTTTCGGCGGCTCTGCCCTGCAGGCTGTCTGATACGTTTGCTTGTTTGGCCGCCTTAGCCTGACAACCCTGGAGTGTCTGGTTTGATTGTCTTCCGTTATCTGTCCCGCGAAGTCCTGTTGACCTTGAGCGCAGTCAGCGCCGTGCTGCTGGTCATCATCATGAGCGGTCGCTTCATCAAATACCTCGCCCAGGCGGCCTCGGGCCTGCTGGATCCGGGCTCGCTGTTCCTGATCATGGGCTTCCGCCTGCCGGGTTTCCTGCAGCTGATTCTGCCGCTGGGCCTGTTTCTCGGGATCCTGCTGGCGTACGGTCGCCTGTACCTCGAAAGCGAAATGACCGTGCTGTCGGCCACCGGCATGAGCCAGCAGCGACTGTTTGTCATTACCCTGTTTCCGGCCACGCTGGTGGCGTTGATCGTGGCCTGGCTGAGCCTGAGCCTGGCGCCACAAGGTGCCAATCAGTTCCAGCTGCTGCTGAATAAACAGGATGCGCTGACCGAGTTCGATACCCTCGAGCCGGGTCGCTTCCAGGCGTTGCGTGACGGGACCCGGGTGACCTACACCGAACAGTTGACCGATGATCGCGTCAATCTGGCAGGTGTGTTCATTTCGCAGAAGAACACCAACTCTGACCAGAAGGATCGCGGGATTTCCGTGCTGGTGGCCGAGAAGGGCCGCCAGGAAATCCGCCCGGACGGCAACCGCTACCTGATTCTCGACAACGGTTATCGCTATGACGGTAATCCGGGGCAGGCCGACTATCGCGCGATCAAGTACGACGAGTACGGGGTATTGCTGCCAAAGCCGGACGTCAGTGACGAAGTGACCGACCGTGATGCGATGAGCACTCGTTCCTTGATGGGGACCGAGGACACGCGCTTGCGCGCCGAGTTGCAATGGCGTCTGTCCTTGCCGTTGTTGGTGTTCATCGTGACGCTAATGGCGGTGCCGTTGTCGCGGGTCAACCCGCGCCAGGGCCGTTTCCTCAAGCTGCTGCCGGCGATTCTTCTTTATATGGCTTACTTGACCATCCTGATTGCCGCCCGTGGCGCCCTCGATAAGGGCAAGATCCCGCCGGCCCTTGGGTTGTGGTGGGTTCACGGGGTGTTTCTGATCATTGGACTCGGGTTGCTTTACTGGGAGCCGTTGCGCCTGAAGATGGCGAGTCGCCGCAGCGCGCTGGAGGTGGCTCGTGGTTAAGCTCGATCGCTACATCGGTAGCAGCGTATTCATGGCCATCCTGGCGGTACTGGGGATCATTCTCGGCCTGGCGACACTGTTTGCCTTCATCGACGAGATGAGCGAAGTCAGCGATACCTATACGCTGATGGATGCTTCCAGTTACGTCTTGCTGACGGCGCCGCGCCGTCTTTACGACATGTTGCCAATGGCGGCACTGATCGGGTGCCTGATTGGCCTGGGCAGTCTGGCCAGCAACAGTGAGCTGACCATCATGCGCGCCGCGGGTGTGTCGATCGGTCGTATCGTCTGGGCGGTCATGAAGCCGATGCTGATCCTGATGGTCGTGGGCGTGCTGATCGGCGAATACGTGGCGCCGGCCACCGAAGTCACGGCACAAGCCAACCGCTCGCTGGCCCAGGGCAGTGGCGATGCGCAAAGCGCCAAGCATGGCTTGTGGCACCGCCAGGGTGATGAGTTCATCCACGTCAACTCGGTGCAGCCCAACGGCATTCTTTACGGTGTGACCCGCTATCGCTTCGATAAGGAGCGGCACATGCTGTCGTCAAGCTTCGCCAAGCGTGCCGAGTTCGACAAGGATCACTGGCAGCTCAGCGACGTCACGACCACGGTGTTCCATGACAAGAGCACCGAAGTGGTCACCACCCCCGTCGAGCGCTGGGATATTGCCCTGAGCCCGCAGTTGCTGGACACCGTGGTGATGGCGCCCGAGTCGCTGTCGATCAGCGGATTGTGGGGTTACATCCACTATCTGGCGGATCAGGGCCTGAGCAATGGCCGCTACTGGCTGGCGTTTTGGGTCAAGGTGTTGCAGCCACTGGTGACGGCGGCGCTGGTACTGATGGCGATTTCCTTCATCTTTGGTCCTTTGCGTTCTGTGACCCTCGGCCAGCGGGTGTTTACCGGCGTTCTGGTGGGCTTCACCTTCCGTATCGTCCAGGATTTGCTGGGGCCTTCGAGCCTGGTGTTCGGTTTCTCGCCGCTGTTTGCGGTGCTGATTCCGGCCGGTGTCTGTGCCCTGGCGGGCGTCTGGCTGTTGCGCCGGGCCGGTTGATCGGGGGTTTTTCCTGACCCCGTCGCCATCTGAATCGCCCCTGTCGCAAGACCGGGGCGTTTTTGTACGTGCCGTCTGACCTGCGAACGTGACGCTTGCGCCGTGGATCAGGTACAATTCCCGGCTATTTTTCGGCGGGCTATGCCTGCAGCCTTTTTGAGTGTTGATCCGTGAGTGATTTGAGTCATATCCGCAATTTCTCCATCATCGCCCACATTGACCATGGCAAGTCGACGCTGGCTGATCGATTCATCCAGATGTGCGGCGGCCTTGCCGAGCGCGAAATGGAAGCCCAGGTACTGGACTCCATGGACCTGGAGCGTGAACGCGGGATCACCATCAAGGCCCACAGCGTCACCCTTTATTACACCGCTCGCGATGGCATCAAGTACCAGCTGAACTTCATTGACACCCCCGGCCACGTTGACTTCACCTATGAAGTCAGCCGGTCGCTGGCGGCCTGTGAAGGTGCGTTGCTGGTGGTCGATGCCGGTCAGGGCGTTGAAGCGCAGTCGGTTGCCAACTGCTACACGGCGATCGAGCAGGGCCTGGAAGTCATGCCGGTCCTGAACAAGATCGACCTGCCACAGGCCGATCCGGACCGCGTCAAAGAAGAAATCGAAAAAATCATCGGCATCGATGCTACCGATGCGGTCGAGTGCTCGGCCAAGACCGGTCTGGGCGTCGACGAAGTGCTCGAGCGCCTGGTCGCGACCATTCCTGCGCCGACCGGCAACTACGAAGATCCGCTGCAAGCGTTGATCATCGACTCCTGGTTCGACAACTACCTGGGCGTTGTTTCCCTGGTGCGTGTGCGTCACGGTCGTGTGAAGAAGGGCGACAAGATCCTGGTCAAATCCACCGGCAAGATCCACCTGGTGGACAGCGTCGGTGTCTTCAACCCGAAACACACCCCGACGGTTGACCTGAAGGCCGGTGAAGTAGGCTTCATCATCGCCAGCATCAAGGACATTCACGGTGCGCCAGTGGGTGACACCCTGACCTTGAGCTCGACGCCAGACGTTGACGTGCTGCCAGGTTTCAAACGCATTCAGCCGCAGGTTTACGCCGGTTTGTTCCCGGTCAGCTCCGACGACTTCGAAGATTTCCGTGAAGCCCTGCAAAAGCTCACGCTCAACGACTCGTCCCTGCAGTACACCCCGGAAAGCTCTGACGCCCTGGGCTTCGGCTTCCGTTGCGGGTTCCTCGGCATGCTGCACATGGAAATCATCCAGGAGCGCCTGGAGCGCGAGTACAACCTGGACCTGATCACCACGGCGCCGACGGTAATTTTCGAGCTGTTGCTGAAAACCGGTGAAACGATTTACGTCGATAACCCGTCGAAGCTTCCGGACCTGTCCTCGATCGAAGACATGCGTGAGCCGATCGTGCGGGCCAATATTCTTGTGCCGCAAGAGCACCTGGGCAACGTCATTACCCTGTGCATCGAAAAACGTGGCGTGCAACACGACATGTTGTTCCTCGGTTCCCAGGTCCAGGTGACCTACGATTTGCCGATGAACGAGGTGGTCCTGGACTTCTTCGACCGTCTGAAATCGACCAGCCGTGGTTATGCGTCGCTCGATTACCATTTCGATCGTTATCAATCGGCTAGTCTGGTGAAACTGGATGTGCTGATCAACGGTGACAAGGTCGACGCTCTGGCGCTGATCGTGCACAAGGATAACGCGCACTACAAAGGTCGCCAGCTGACCGAGAAGATGAAAGAACTGATTCCGCGCCAGATGTTCGACGTCGCGATCCAGGCCGCCATTGGCGGGCAGATCATTGCGCGAACCTCCGTCAAGGCTCTCAGAAAGAACGTATTGGCCAAATGCTACGGCGGTGACGTTAGCCGTAAGAAGAAACTGCTTGAAAAGCAAAAGGCCGGTAAAAAACGCATGAAGCAAGTCGGCAACGTGGAAATTCCACAAGAAGCCTTCCTTGCAGTGCTCAGGTTGGATAGTTAGGTCCTATGTCACTAAATTTCCCGCTGTTGCTGGTCATCGCCGTGTTCGTCTGCGGCCTGTTGGCGTTGCTCGATCTGGTTTTCCTGGCGCCGCGTCGGCGTGCTGCCATTGCCTCCTATCAGGGCAGCGTCAGCCAGCCTGACGGGGTGGTGATCGAGAAACTGAACAAAGAGCCGCTGCTGGTCGAATACGGCAAGTCGTTCTTCCCGGTGTTGTTCATCGTGCTGGTCCTGCGTTCGTTCCTGGTGGAACCGTTCCAGATTCCGTCCGGCTCGATGAAACCGACCCTGGACGTGGGCGACTTCATTCTGGTGAACAAGTTTTCTTACGGGATCCGCCTGCCGGTGATCGACAAGAAAGTCATCGAAGTCGGTGATCCGCAGCGCGGCGATGTGATGGTGTTCCGTTACCCGAGCGATCCGAACGTCAACTACATCAAGCGTGTAGTGGGCCTGCCGGGCGACACGATTCGCTACACCGCCGACAAGCGTCTGTTCGTCAACGGCGAGTCGATAGCCGAGCAACTGGTCGGCTCCGAGCCGGGAACGCTGGGCAGCGCTGAGCTCTACAAGGAAAAACTCGGCGTTGCCGAGCACTTGATCCGCAAGGAAATGAGCCGCTATCGCGCCACGCCGGACCATTCGTGGACCGTGCCCGCCGGGCACTATTTCATGATGGGCGACAACCGCGACAACTCCAACGACAGTCGCTACTGGGATGATCCAAGCATTCCCAAGGATCTGCTGGGCATGGTTCCCGACAAGAATATCGTCGGCAAGGCCTTCGCAGTCTGGATGAGCTGGCCGGAACCCAAACTCAGTCACCTGCCGAATTTCTCGCGGGTTGGCCTGATCAAGTAATCACACACGGCGCTGTTGAACACAGCGCCGAATGCTTTTCTGGAGTCGGCACAATCGGCGCCAGCAGCATGAAGCCAATGATATTCAGGACGTTATTTTTGAACACAGCGTTAATTGTCCCAGGCCTGCGCCGTATCACGGCGATGGCGGTGGAATCCAACCACGAACTCAGCGTGGGTAAACCGTGAGCGTCTCCTTAAGTCGACTCGAGCGTCAGCTCGGCTACACCTTCAAGGACCAGGAACTGATGGTTCTGGCCCTGACTCACCGCAGCTTTGCCGGGCGTAACAACGAACGCCTGGAGTTCCTCGGTGATGCCATTCTTAACTTCGTCGCTGGCGAGGCGCTGTTCGATCGCTTCCCGCTGGCCCGCGAAGGCCAGTTGTCGCGTTTGCGCGCACGCTTGGTGAAAGGTGAGACGCTGGCCGTACTGGCTCGCGGTTTCGATCTGGGCGACTACCTGCGCCTGGGCTCTGGCGAACTGAAAAGCGGCGGCTTCCGTCGCGAGTCGATTCTGGCCGATGCCCTGGAAGCGCTGATTGGTGCGATCTACCTCGACGCCGGCATGGACATGGCGCGCGAGCGTGTGTTGGCCTGGCTGGCCGGTGAGTTCGAAGGCCTGACGCTGGTCGACACCAACAAAGATCCAAAAACCCGCCTGCAGGAATTCCTGCAATCGCGTGGTTGTGAGCTGCCACGTTACGAAGTGGTGGATATCCAGGGTGAGCCGCATTGCCGGACGTTCTTCGTCGAATGTGAAATCACCTTACTGAATGAAAAAAGCCGAGGTCAGGGTGTGAGTCGTCGTATTGCCGAACAGGTAGCGGCCGCCGCAGCACTGATTGCCCTGGGTGTGGAGAATGGCAATGACTGATACAAACGCAACTCGCTGTGGCTATGTTGCCATCGTCGGCCGTCCCAACGTGGGCAAGTCCACGCTGCTGAACCACATCCTGGGTCAGAAACTGGCGATCACCTCGCGCAAGCCGCAAACCACCCGCCACAACATGCTGGGCATCAAGACCGAAGGCGCCGTGCAGGCGATCTACGTCGACACCCCAGGCATGCACAAGGGCGGCGAAAAGGCGTTGAACCGCTACATGAACAAGACCGCTTCGGCGGCGTTGAAAGACGTCGACGTGGTGATCTTCGTGGTTGACCGCACCAAGTGGACCGACGAAGACCAGATGGTTCTCGAGCGCGTCCAGTACGTGACCGGTCCGCTGATCGTGGCACTGAACAAGACTGATCGCATCGAAGACAAAGCCGAGCTGATGCCGCACCTGAGCTGGTTGCAGGAACAGCTGCCGAACGCGCAGATCATGCCGATCTCGGCCCAGCACGGGCACAACCTCGAAGCGCTGGAGCGTGTGATCGCCGGTTACCTGCCAGAAAACGATCACTTCTTCCCGGAAGACCAGATCACTGACCGCAGCAGCCGCTTCCTCGCCGCCGAACTGGTACGCGAGAAAATCATGCGCCAGATGGGCGCCGAGCTGCCGTACCAGATCACCGTGGAAATCGAAGAGTTCAAGCAGCAGGGCAAAACCCTGCACATTCATGCCTTGATCCTCGTTGAACGCGACGGCCAGAAGAAGATCATCATTGGCGACAAGGGCGAGCGCATCAAGCGCATCGGCACCGAGGCGCGCAAGGACATGGAGCTGCTGTTCGACTCCAAGATCATGCTCAACCTCTGGGTGAAAGTGAAAGGCGGCTGGTCTGATGACGAGCGCGCGTTGCGTTCGCTGGGTTACGGCGACCTGTAAACCCGTTCCAGATACACCGAAGCACCCTGTGGGAGCGAGCTTGCTCGCGATAGCGGTCTGCCAGTCAACATCAATGTTGAATGCCAGGCCCTCATCGCGAGCAAGCTCGCTCCCACATTGGTTTTGGGTAGTTTATAAATCTGTGCTCACTCATTGAGAACGCTGACTTCCATGTCCCAAACCCCACCCATCGGCCAACCCGCCTACGTCCTCCATTCCCGCGCCTACCGCGAAAACAATGCGCTGGTGGATTTCCTCACGCCGCAAGGTCGGCTGCGGGCGGTGTTGCGCAGTGCGCGGGGCAAGGCGGGGACGTTGGCGCGGCCGTTCGTGCCGCTGGAAGTCGAGTTTCGCGGACGTGGCGAGCTGAAGAACGTCGGGCGCATGGAAAGTGCCGGCGTCTCCACCTGGCTCAGCGGTGAGGCGTTGTTCAGCGGGCTCTACCTCAACGAACTGTTGATCCGTCTATTGCCTTCCGAAGACCCCCATCCCGGGGTATTCGATCATTACGCCGCGACTCTGCTCGCGCTGGCCGAAGGTCGACCCTTGGAGCCGTTGTTGCGCTCGTTCGAATGGCGCCTGCTGGACGACCTCGGCTACGGCTTTGCGCTGACCATGGACATCCACGGCGAACCCATCGCGCCGGACGGTCTCTACCGTTTGCAGGTGGATGCGGGGCTGGAGCAGGTCTTTCTGCTGCAACCCGGTTTGTTCAATGGCACCGAACTGTTGGCCATGGCCGATGCTGACTGGTCCGCGCCCGGTGCACTGTCCGCTGCCAAGCGGCTGATGCGCCAGGCATTGGCCGTGCATTTGGGCGGTCGTCCTTTAGTCAGCCGCGAGCTGTTTCGCAAGCCGTAGTCTCCCCGTATGCTGTGCGCCGAATCTTTAAATTCAGGAGCGCTTCCGTGACCACCAGCAATCGCATACTTCTTGGCGTGAACATTGACCACGTTGCCACCCTGCGTCAGGCCCGGGGCACTCGCTATCCGGATCCGGTCAAGGCGGCACTGGACGCGGAAGAGGCGGGCGCTGACGGCATCACCGTGCATTTGCGCGAAGACCGCCGGCACATTCAGGAACGCGACGTTCTGCTGCTCAAGGACGTGCTGCAAACCCGCATGAACTTCGAAATGGGCGTCACCGAAGAAATGATGCTGTTCGCCGAGCACATTCGCCCGGCGCACATTTGCCTGGTCCCGGAAACCCGTCAGGAACTGACCACTGAAGGTGGTCTGGATGTAGCGGGGCAGGAAGCACGGATCAAAGCCGCCGTGGATCGCTTGTCGAAGATCGGTTGCGAAGTGTCGCTGTTTATCGACGCGGATGAGCGCCAGATTGAGGCCTCCCGTCGTGTGGGTGCGCCGGCGATCGAACTGCACACCGGGCGTTACGCCGATGCCGAAACACCGACTGACGTGGCCGAAGAGCTCAAGCGCGTAGCCGATGGTGTAGCGTTTGGCCTGGCTCAGGGATTGATCGTCAACGCCGGGCACGGTTTGCACTACCACAACGTAGAAGCCGTGGCGGCGATCAAAGGCATCAACGAGCTGAACATTGGCCACGCGCTGGTGGCGCATGCGTTGTTTGTTGGCTTCAAGTCGGCGGTGTCGGAAATGAAAGCGCTGATCCTGGCCGCCGCAAAAGCCTAAAGCCCAGACACAAAACCCTGTGGGAGCGAGCTTGCTCGCTCCCACATTGGTTTGGGGGCTGTTAGAGCGGCGCAGGTTCCTGAGCCGGTTTCGACTTGTCGATCCCCGGCACATGCAGATTGCCTTCGGCCACCTGGTCACCTTCAAGCTGTGGCTGCGTGACCCACGTCAGGATGTCGTAGTAACGACGGATGTTCGCCACGAAATGCACCGGCTCGCCGCCTCGGGCGTAGCCATAGCGTGTCTTGCTGTACCACTTTTTCTCGGAAAGGCGCGGCAGGATTTTCTTCACGTCCAGCCATTTGTCCGGGTTCAGCCCTTCCTTCGCCGCCAGTTTGCGCGCGTCATCCAGGTGGCCGCTGCCAACGTTGTAAGCCGCCAGGGCAAACCAGGTGCGGTCCGGCTCCTGAATCGACTCGTCCAGTTGATCCTTCATATAGGCCAGGTACTTGGCGCCGCCCATGATGCTCTGCTTGGGGTCGAGGCGGTTGGACACGCCCATCGCCTGTGCGGTGTTCTGGGTCAGCATCATCAGGCCGCGCACGCCGGTCTTGGACGTCACCGCCGGTTGCCACAACGACTCCTGATAACCGATCGCGGCCAGCAGGCGCCAGTCGACTTGTTCCTTCTTGGCATACGCCTTGAAGTGCTGTTCGTATTTGGGCAGCCGCTGCTGCAAATGTTGGGCGAACGTGGTGGCGCCCATGTAGCCGAGGACGTCGACATGCCCGTAATAGCGATCCTTGAGGCGCTGCAGGGTGCCATTTTTCTGCACCTTGTCGAGGTAGGCGTTGATTTCGTTGAGCAGGCTGTTGTCTTCGCCGGCGGCCACGGCCCAGCTCTGGTTGCTGGCGTCGCCGAGGTCAAAGGCGACCCGTATGTTGGTGAAGTACACCTGGTTCATCGCGACTTCGTTGGAATCGACCAGCGTCAGGTCGATCTGGCCTTCATCGACCATGCGCAGCAGGTCGACGACTTCAACCGCGTCGGATTCTTCGTATTCAATGCCGGGGTATTTCTTTTTCAGCTCTGCCAGCTGTTCGGCGTGGGTGCTGCCCTTGAGCACCATGATCTTCTTGCCGACCAGGTCGCCCGCATCGGTCGGCCGTGACTGGCCGTTGCGGTAGATGATCTGTGGGGTGACTTCCAGGTAGGAGTGGGAAAACCGCACCTGCTTTTTGCGTTCCTCACTGCTGACCAGGCCGGCAGCAGCCAGCACCGGGCCGTTAGGCTTGCCCACCTGATTGAACAGGTCGTCGAGGTTGTCGGCGGTCTCGATCTTGAGTTCCACCCCCAGATCGTCGGCGAAGCGCTTCACCAGCTCGTATTCGAAGCCGGTTTCACCGTTACGATCCTGAAAGTAGGTAGCGGGGCTGTTTCGGGTAACCACCCGCAGCACGCCATCCTCCTTTACGCGCTCCAGCGTGTTGGGTTTATCAACACAGCCACTGAGCATCAGGAAGAGTCCGGTTGCGATCAGCCATTTGGCGTACCGCGGACGCAAAGCCGTTGGGGAAAACATCTGCGCAGTATACGCAAAGGACCACGGCCGCCATATCTCGACAGAGGTGGGCTTGTCTGCTAGGCGATTGAAAACCGCTCCGGAGCCCGCAGGAATGGGCCCGAACCGCATTTTGTGACAGAAAAAATAACCCTTTTTGAGCGCCATTCTCAGGCCTGGATCCCCGGTCCGACACTTGGGTGCAGCCGCCTGTACCGTTTCGGGTGATGTCGCGGGCGGTTTAGGCTAGAATGCACGGCCTCAAAGCACACCCCTCCCGAGGCTGTCCCGAAGATGTTGATCCTGCGCGGCGCTCCTGCCCTTTCTGCCTTTCGCCACAGCAAACTCCTTGAGCAACTGAGCCAGAAGGTCCCGGCTGTCAGCGGCCTGTATGCTGAATTCGCTCACTTCGCCGAAGTGACCGGCGTCCTGACCGGCGACGAACAGCAGGTGCTTGCGCGCCTTCTGAAGTACGGCCCAAGTGTTCCGGTACAAGAGCCGACCGGCCGTCTGTTCCTGGTGTTGCCGCGTTTCGGCACCATCTCGCCGTGGTCCAGTAAAGCCAGCGACATCGCTCGCAACTGCGGCCTGAGCAAGATCCAGCGCCTGGAACGCGGCATCGCGTTCTATGTAGCCGGTCAGTTCAGCGACGCCGACGCGCAACTGATTGCGGACGGTCTGCACGACCGCATGACGCAAATCGTTCTGGCCAACCTCGAACAGGCCGCCGGCCTGTTCAGCCACGCCGAACCGAAGCCGCTGACTGCGATCGACGTGCTGGGTGGCGGTCGCGCCGCGCTGGAAAAAGCCAACACCGAGCTGGGCCTGGCCTTGGCCGAAGACGAAATCGACTACCTGGTCAATGCCTTCGTCGGCTTGAAGCGCAACCCGCATGACATCGAACTGATGATGTTCGCCCAGGCGAACTCTGAGCACTGCCGTCACAAGATCTTCAACGCCAGTTGGGACATCGACGGTCAGAGCCAGGAAAAAAGCCTGTTCGGCATGATCAAGAACACCTACGTGATGCACAGCGAAGGCGTTCTGTCGGCTTATAAGGACAACGCCTCGGTGATCGTCGGCAACGTCGCCGGCCGTTTCTTCCCGGACCCTGAAACCCGCCAGTACGGCGCGGTGCAGGAACCGGTGCACATCCTGATGAAAGTCGAAACCCACAACCACCCGACTGCGATTGCCCCGTTCCCGGGCGCATCCACCGGCAGTGGCGGTGAGATTCGTGACGAAGGCGCGACCGGTCGTGGCGCCAAGCCGAAGGCTGGCCTGACCGGCTTCACCGTGTCCAACCTGCAAATCCCGGGCTTCGAACAGCCGTGGGAAGTGCCATACGGCAAGCCTGAGCGCATCGTCACCGCGCTGGACATCATGATCGAAGGCCCACTGGGTGGCGCCGCGTTCAACAACGAATTCGGTCGTCCGGCCCTGACCGGTTATTTCCGTACCTTCGAACAGTCGATCACCACCCCGCGTGGCGACGAAGTTCGTGGTTACCACAAGCCGATCATGCTGGCCGGCGGCATGGGTAACATCCGTGCCGAACACGTACAGAAAGGCGAGATCACTGTTGGCTCCAAGCTGATCGTGCTCGGCGGCCCGGCGATGTTGATCGGTCTGGGCGGCGGCGCGGCTTCCTCCATGGCCACCGGCACCAGCTCGGCTGACCTGGACTTCGCTTCCGTACAGCGCGAAAACCCTGAGATGGAACGTCGCTGCCAGGAAGTCATCGACCGTTGCTGGCAGTTGGGTGACAAAAACCCGATCAGCTTCATCCACGACGTGGGTGCGGGCGGTCTGTCCAACGCCTTCCCGGAACTGGTCAACGACGGCAACCGTGGTGGCCGTTTCGAACTGCGCAACATTCCAAACGACGAGCCGGGCATGGCCCCGCACGAAATCTGGAGTAACGAATCCCAGGAACGCTACGTGTTGGCGGTCGGCCCGGCCGACTTCGAACGCTTCCAGGCGATCTGTGAACGTGAGCGTTGCCCGTTCGCCGTGGTTGGCGAAGCCACTGCCGAGCCGCAACTGACCGTCACCGACAGCCACTTCGGCAACAGTCCGGTGGACATGCCACTCGAAGTGCTGCTGGGCAAAGCCCCGCGCATGCACCGTTCGGCCGTTCGTGAAAACGAACTGGGCGACGACTTCGATCCGTCGACGCTCGAGATTGCAGACTGCGTAGAGCGCGTTCTGCATCACCCGGCCGTGGCGAGCAAAAGCTTCCTGATTACCATCGGCGACCGCACCATCACCGGCCTCGTGGCCCGTGACCAAATGGTCGGCCCGTGGCAGGTTCCGGTGGCCGACGTTGCCGTTACCGCCACCAGCTTCGACGTCTACACCGGTGAAGCCATGGCCATGGGCGAGCGTACTCCGCTGGCACTGCTGGACGCTCCGGCGTCGGGCCGCATGGCCATCGGCGAAACCCTGACCAACATTGCCGCTTCGCGCATCAACAAGATCTCCGACATCAAACTGTCGGCGAACTGGATGTCCGCTGCCGGTCACCCGGGTGAAGACGCGCGTCTGTACGACACCGTGAAAGCGGTCGGTATGGAACTGTGCCCTGAGCTGGGTATCACCATCCCGGTGGGCAAGGACTCCATGTCCATGGCCACGCGCTGGAGCGACGAAGGCGTCGACAAGACGGTCACTTCGCCAATGTCTCTGATCGTGACCGGTTTCGCGCCAGTGGCTGACATCCGTCAGACCCTGACCCCGGAACTGCGCATGAACAAGGGCACCACCGACCTGATCCTGATCGATCTGGGCCGTGGCCAGAACCGCATGGGCGCCTCGATACTGGCCCAGGTGCACGGCAAGCTCGGCTCGCAAGCGCCGGACGTCGATGATTCCGAAGACCTCAAGGCCTTCTTCGCGGTGATCCAGGGCCTGAATGCCGACGGTCACCTGCTGGCGTACCACGACCGTTCCGACGGTGGTCTGCTGACCAGTGTGGTGGAAATGGCCTTCGCCGGTCACTGCGGTCTGAGCCTGAACCTCGATGGCCTGGCAGAAACTTCCGCCGACATCGCCGCGATCCTGTTCAACGAAGAACTGGGTGCTGTGATCCAGGTTCGTCAGGACGCGACCCCGGACATCCTTGCGCAGTTCAGCGCGGCCGGCCTGGGCGACTGCGTGTCGGTGATCGGTCAGCCGATGAACAACGGCCAGATCAACATCACCTTCAACGGCGAAACCGTGTTCGAAGGTCAGCGTCGTCTGCTGCAACGTCAGTGGGCTGAAACCAGCTACCAGATCCAGCGTCTGCGTGACAACGCCGACTGCGCCGAGCAAGAGTTCGACGTGCTGCTGGAAGAAGACAACCCGGGCCTGAGCGTCAAGCTCAGCTACGACGTCAACCAGGACGTCGCCGCGCCTTACATCAAGAAAGGCATTCGCCCACAGGTTGCCGTACTGCGTGAGCAGGGCGTCAACGGTCAGGTGGAAATGGCGGCCGCGTTCGACCGCGCCGGTTTCAACGCGATCGACGTGCACATGAGCGACATTCTGGCCGGCCGTGTCGACCTGAACGACTTCAAAGGTATGGTCGCTTGCGGCGGTTTCTCCTACGGTGACGTCCTCGGTGCCGGCGAAGGCTGGGCCAAGTCCGCACTGTTCAACAGCCGTGCTCGCGATGCGTTCCAGGGTTTCTTCGAACGTACCGACAGCTTCACCCTCGGCGTGTGCAACGGTTGCCAGATGATGTCCAACCTGCACGAGCTGATCCCGGGCAGCGAATTCTGGCCGCACTTCGTACGTAACCGCTCCGAGCAGTTCGAAGCGCGCGTGGCGATGGTTCAGGTCCAGGAGTCGAACTCGATCTTCCTGCAGGGTATGGCCGGTTCGCGCATGCCAATCGCTATCGCTCACGGTGAAGGCCATGCCGAGTTCGCCAGCGAAGAAGCGTTGCTGGAAGCGGATCTGTCGGGTTGCGTGGCGATGCGTTTCGTCGACAACCACGGCAAGGTCACCGAAAAATATCCGGCCAACCCGAACGGCTCGCCGCGCGGGATCACCGGTTTGACCAGCCGCGACGGTCGCGTAACGATCATGATGCCGCACCCGGAACGCGTGTTCCGCGCTGTGCAGAACTCGTGGCGTTCAGAAGACTGGAACGAGGACGCACCTTGGATGCGTATGTTCCGTAACGCTCGCGTGTGGGTGAACTAAGCGTCGTGTACAAGCTGAGCTTTTTTGTTCCGGCCAGTCATGTGGAGCAGGTCAAGAGTGCCGTATTCGCCGCCGGTGGCGGACGGATCGGCGCTTATGATCATTGCGCGTGGCAGGTGCTCGGCCTAGGCCAGTTTCGCCCGTTGGATGGCAGTCAGCCGTTCATTGGCGAAGCGGGGCAGGTCGAGCAGGTTGAGGAATGGAAGGTTGAGCTTGTGGTCAGCGATGAGTTGATTCGCGCGGTGGTGGTGGCTTTGAAAGAGAGCCATCCCTATGAGACGCCGGCTTATGAGGTGTGGCGGTTGGAGGATTTCTGATCTTCCTGGCTGCTGAAATGAGAAACCCGCTGAATTTGCGTTCAGCGGGTTTTTTGTTGGCTGCGATGGCGGCCTGATAGCCGACCGATCCCTACCAGATGCACCCAATCCAACTGTGGAGCTGGCTTGCCAGCGATGGCGGCCTGTCAGCCGACCAATCTCCACCAGATACACCCAATCCAATTGTGGGAGCTGGCTTGCCAGCGATGGCGGCCTGATAGCCGACCTATCTCTACCAGATGTGCCCAATCAAAAATGTGGGAGCGAGCCTGCTCGCGAAGACTGACTATCAAGCACCAACGATCTAAACCTTGGCACTCACCTCACTACGATTCACCAACACCTCCAGCGCATCACTCAAACTCGATGCCTTGTCGCCGATCAGCAGATGCCAAACGCCGCCCTCAAGTTGGCTAACCCCCTGACACCCCAGCGCCTTCAAATCACATTCCGACAACGCCTTGCCATCGGCCAGTTGCAACCGAATCCGGGTCATGGCAATGCAGTCCATCTGCAGCACATTCTCGCCTCCGCCCAAGGCATTCAGCCATTGCTGCGCCTCTGAAGTCGCCACAGCAGCAGGCTTCGGAGCATCGATTACCGCAGCCGGTGAAGACACAATCGCTCGCCCCAACGCCGGCATCGCCAAGCGAATTTCATCCGCAATGCTGTCCGCCATTGGCCCAACCACCACCTGCAAACTTCCGCCTTTCCCCGGACGCACCACCGCCATCGCCCCCAGCGCTTTCAACTCGGCATCGTTGGCTTTGTTGCGATCCACCATGTCCAGTCGCAACCGTGTCGTGCAGGCGCCCACCGTGATCAAATTCTGCGCGCCGCCCAGCGCCTTGATGTAAGCCCCGGCCCGTTCGTTCTCGGCGACCACCACCTTGTCGCCCGTCGGCACTTCTTCACGCCCCGGCGTTTTGAGATTGAAACGGCGAATACAAAAATCAAACACCACGTAGTAGATCACCGCATAAGCCAGCCCTACAGGAACCACCAACCAACCATTGGTGGATTTCCCCCAGCCGAGAATCATGTCGATGAACCCACCGGAGAAGGTGAACCCGAGGTGAATGTTCAGCGCGTTGGTGATTGCCATCGACAACCCCGTCAACAGCGCATGCAGTAAATACAGAAATGGCGCGAGGAACATGAAGGCAAATTCGATCGGCTCGGTCACGCCGGTCAGAAACGAGGTGAGGGCCATCGACAGGAAAATCCCGCCCATGACCTTGCGCCGCTCCGGCAGGGCGTTGCGGTACATCGCCAGGCAGGCGGCGGGCAGGCCGAAGATCATCATCGGGAACATGCCGGTCATGAACTGGCCGCCCTTCGGGTCGCCGGCGAAGTAGCGTGACAGGTCGCCGGTGACCATGGCGCCCGTGGTCGGGTCGGTGAAGTTGCCGAAGACGAACCATGCCATGTTGTTGAGGATGTGGTGCAGGCCGGTGACGATCAGCAGGCGGTTGAACACGCCGAAGACGAAAGCACCGAAGCTGCCGCTCTCCATCATCAAGGCGCCGAAGCTGTTGATGCCTTGCTGGATCGGTGGCCAGATCAACCCGAAGATCACGCCCAGGCCGACGGCGGCAAACCCGGTGACGATGGGCACAAAGCGCCGGCCGCCGAAGAACGCCAGATACTCCGGCAGCTTGATGTCCTTGAAGCGGTTGTACAGAGCACCGGCCATCAAGCCGCTGACGATCCCGGCGAGCATGCCCATGTTGATGTTCGCATCCAGCACCTTGAGGGTGGAGATCATCACCAGGTAACCAATCACCCCGGCCAGGCCTGCGGTGCCGTTGTTGTCCTTGGCGAAACCGACCGCGATGCCGATGGCGAAGATCATCGCCAGGTTGGCGAAGATCACTTGGCCGGCGTCGTGGATGATCGCGATGTTCAGCAAATCGGTATCGCCCAAGCGAAGTAATAACCCGGCAATCGGCAGGATCGCGATCGGCAGCATCAATGCGCGCCCGAGGCGCTGCAGGCCTTCGATGAAGTATTGGTACATGGCGGTTGTCCCTGTGCTCTTTTTATTTGAGAGTTGTAGTTGTTGTTCAGCTCAGAGGCCATTGCTGGTGGCAGGCGTGACGCACGGCCGCAGCGCTGCTCAGTTTGAGCAGGTCGTGGCTGATGCGTCGGCATTCGGCGGCGTCGAGGTGGCGCACGCGGTCTTTGATTTCGCCGATTTGCACCGGGCTCACCGACAACTCGCTGACCCCCAAGCCAATCAACACCGGCGTCGCCAGCGGGTCGGACGCGAGTGCACCGCAGACGCCAACCCAACGGTTATGCACCGCCGCGCCCGCGCAGGTCTGTGCGATCAAGCGCAGCAGCGCCGGGTGCATGGCGTCGACGCGTGAAGCGAGGCCTGCGTGGTCGCGGTCCATGGCCAGGGTGTATTGCGATAAGTCGTTGGTGCCGATGGACAGGAAATCTGCATGTTCGGCCAAGTGCTCGGCCATTAATGCGGCGGCCGGGACTTCGATCATCACCCCAAGCTCCGGGCCTTCACTCACGCCGAGCTCAGAACACAACGCCTCAAGGCGCTTGCGAATGTGCAGCAGCTCGTCGACCTCGGTGACCATCGGCAGCAGGATCCGGCAGCGCGATATCGGGCGAACATGCAGCAGTGCGCGCAGCTGCTGATCGAGCAATTCCGGGCGCACTTGAGCCAGGCGAATGCCGCGCAGGCCAAGCACCGGATTGGCCTCGACCGGCAGGGGCAGGTAATCGAGTTGCTTGTCGCCGCCGACGTCGATGGTGCGGATGATCACCGATTTGTCGCCCATCGCATCGAGCACGGCCTGATAGGCGAGGCGCTGTTCCTGTTCATCCGGCGCGGTGTTGCGATCCACGAACAGAAACTCGGTGCGCAGCAGGCCGACGCCATCGGCGCCATTGGCCAGCGCGTCGGCCGCTTCTGTGCTGGACGCGACGTTGGCGGCCACCTCAATGTGCAGTCCATCGAGCGTCAGTGCACGGGTGTACGCCTGAGACTGTTGAAGAGCGCGGCGCTGCTGATGATCGAGTTGCGCCTGACGCACGTCGGCCAGGCGTTCGGCTGTCGGTGCCAGTTCGAGACGAGCACCGTCAGCGTCCAGCACCACCGATTGACCTTGCTCAAGACTCAGCAGCGTCGAGCCCAGTGCAACCATGCAAGGCAAGCCTTTGCCACGCGCAAGAATCGCCACGTGGGAGGTCGCGCCGCCCTCGGCCATGCACAACCCGGCGACGCCTTGCTGGCTGAGTTGCAACAAGTCGGATGGGGTCAGTTCGTGCGCCGCGACAATGGCGCCCGCCGGCACGTCGTACTGCCAGGCTTCGCCGAGCAAGGCGCGCAACACGCGTTGTTTGAGGTCGCGCAAATCATTGGCTCGCTCGGCCAGCAACGGGCTGCCGAGTTGTTGCAGGACTTCGCACTGGGCGTCGATTGACTGGCTCCAGGCGTGGGTCGCGGCGGCGCCTTGGACGATGGAGGCATTCGCCGCGTCCAGCAGTGCCGGATCTTCAAGCAGCGCCAGGTGTGCCGCAAAAATCGCTTCTTCGTCGGTGTTCTTGTGCTTTTTGGCCTGGGCCAGGGTGTGCTCGATTTCGCTGCGCACGAGGATCAGCGCGGTATCGAGCGCATCTTGTTGCTGCTCGGAATCATGACCGCCGGCGTCAACCGGCAGGCTGATGGCGTGCAATCGAAACAGTGGCCCACCCACCAGACCTGGCGCGGCACAAACACCGTGCAGCACACCGGCTTCGGCCGGACGATTGCGTTGGGCAATCGGCGTTGGCGCGGCAGCGTGGCTGTCTTCGGCCAAGGCGGTGGACAGCGCGGTCAACAAAGATTGCAGCGCCGCTTCGGCGTCCACGCCCCGGCAACTGACTTGCACTTCATCCTGCTCGCCGACCGCCAGCGCCATCAGCCCGATCAGGCTGTCACAGGTCGCCGATTTACCACCGAAATGCAGCTGCGATTTGCTCTTGAAACCTTGCGCGGTCTGGCGAATCAGCGCCGCAGGACGCGCATGTAATCCTCCGCGAAAGGCGACCTGAACATGCCCGTTAACTTCGATGCCTGAGGCGTCGGTTTCGACCTGCGCTCCGCAAGCCTGCCGGCGAATGATGTGCAGCAAAGGCTCGCCGACCTTGACCGATTTCAGAGTGATCGGCCGTGCTTGAAAATCCCCGCTGTTGGTCAGGATCATCAGGCTGACCAGGCTTTTGCACTGCTGCGCAACCTTGTCCAGGTCATAGCGTAACAGCGGCTGGCCATTGCTGACCCGCGCGCCTTCCTTGACCAGCATCGAGAAGCCTTCGCCCTGCAACTCGACGGTGTCGAGGCCCAGGTGCAGCAGCAGTTCGGCGCCGTTGTCGGCGCGCAAGGTGATCGCATGACCGGTTCGGGCCACGTGCACAACGAGGCCAGCGCAAGGGGCATGAAGGGTGTCGTTCAGTGGATCGATGGCGATCCCGTCGCCCATGGCGCCGCTGGCGAACACCGGGTCCGGGACCTTGGCGAGCGTGAGCACCGGGCCGCTGAGCGGGGCGCTGAGGGTCAGCTCTTTATTGTTGTTCTGCATGGCTCGGTCTCATTAAAAAACAACAGTTCGGATCATCTCGCCCTGTAGCCGCTGTCGAGTGCAACGAGGCTGCGATCAGTTCAAAGCAGGATCAAAAGACCGCAGCCTCGTTGCGCTCGACAGCGGCTACGGGGTTATTCGTTGCCGTTCGATCAATGGGTACGCGTGACTTTGCTCAAATGACGCGGTTGGTCCGGGTCCATGCCACGAGCGACGGCCAAACCGGCAGCCATCACGTAGAAACTCTGGATCGCCAGGATCGGATCAAGGGCCGGGTGTTCGGCGCGGGTCAGGGTGAGGTCGCGTTCGGCGATGTCATCAGGCGCGGCCAGCAATACACAGGCGCCGCGTTGGCGCATGTCGGCGGCGAGGCTCAGCAAACCGGCCTGTTCGGCACCGCGTGGGGCGAAGATCAGCAATGGATAGTGTTCATCGATCAAGGCCATCGGGCCGTGGCGGACTTCGGCGCTGCTGAACGCCTCCGCCTGAATCGCCGAGGTCTCCTTGAATTTCAGCGCCGCCTCCTGGGCGATGGCGAACCCGGCGCCGCGACCGATCACCATCAAGCGTTGGCAATTGCGCAGGGCGTCGATGGCCATGCTCCAATCCTGTTGCGCGGCGTCACGCAGACCTTCCGGCAGGGCGTTGCCGGCTTCGAGCATTTCTACATCTTCTTTCCAGTGCGCGATCAGACGAGCGCTGGCGCTGAGCGTGGCGATAAAACTCTTGGTCGCGGCGACGCTGCTTTCGGTGCCGGCCAACAGCGGCAGGCTGAATTCACAGGCTGCTTCCAGTGGCGAACCTTCGGCATTGACCATGGAAATGCTCAGGGCACCACGCTTGCGCAGCAGGCGCAGGCTGTTCACCAGATCAGGACTCTGCCCGGACTGCGAGAAGGCAAACGCCACCTGGCCGCTGACCTTCAGCGGCGCTTGCTGCATGGTCACCACTGACATCGGCAACGACGCCACCGGAATGCCCAGCAGTTGCATGGTCAGGTAGGCGAAGTAACTGGCGGCATGGTCGGAGCTGCCACGGGCGACGGTCATTGCCACTTGCGGCGGCTGACGGCGCAGGCGTCCGGCGATCTCGATCATCTGCGGGTCGAGCTGTTGCAATTGGGCCTGCACGGCCTCGAACGAGGACAGCGCCTCTTCAAGCATTTTTGAAGTCAATGTCTTCTCCTTCGACCATGACGGCGGTCAGTGTGAGTGAGCGATCCAGCCGCACGCAGTCGGCCCAGCTGCCCGGTGTGAGGCGGCCGCGTTCTTCAAGGCCGAGGTAATCGGCGGGGAATTGCGAAAGGCGTTGCGAGGCCTCGGCAATCGGCAGACCGATCTTCACCAGATTGCGCAACGCTTGATCCATGGTCAGGGTGCTGCCGGCGAGGGTGCCGTCGGGCAAGCGTACGCCGCCCAGGCATTTGGTCACGGTGTGGCTGCCGAGTTTGTATTCACCGTCGGGCATGCCGGCGGCGGCGGTGGAGTCGGTCACGCAATACAGGCACGGGATCGAGCGCAGGGCCACGCGGATCGCGCCGGGGTGCACATGCAGCAGGTCCGGAATCAGCTCGGCGTATTTGGCGTGGGCCAGTGCTGCGCCGACGATGCCCGGCTCTCGGTGATGCAACGGGCTCATGGCGTTGTAGAGGTGAGTGAAACTGCTCGCACCCGCCGCCAGCGCTGCGACGCCTTCCTCGTAGCTGCCGAGGGTATGGCCGATTTGCATGCGCACGCCGCGAGCGCTGAGGGCGCGGATCAAGGCGTCATGGCCGGCGATTTCCGGGGCGATGGTGATCACGCGGATCGGCGCCAGCGCCAGATATTCTTCGACTTCGGCCATCAGCGCGGTGTGGGCGAAATTCGGTTGGGCGCCGAGTTTGCCAGGGTTGATGTACGGGCCTTCGAGGTGCACGCCGAGTACCCGGGCGCTGCCTTTCGGGCGCGTCTCGCAGAACTCGCCGACCGCTTTGAGCACGCTGGAAATCTCTGCGCTGGGCGCAGTCATGGTGGTCGCCAGTAGCGACGTGGTGCCGAAACGCACGTGGGTTTTGGTGATGGTTTCGAAGGCCGTGGCGCCTTCCATGATGTCTTTGCCGCCGCCACCGTGCACATGCAGGTCGATGAAACCCGGCAGCAGATAAGGCAGGTCGTTATCTGCCGGATCGCACGGTTGGCCTTCGATCGACACGACCTTGCCGTGTTGGTGAATCAGCCGGCCGCGAACCCAGCCGTGGGCGGTGAGGATGTTGTCTTCGGACATTTCGGTTCTCGGTCTTGGTGACGCAGTTCTTTATCGACGAAGCTCTGCGACAAAGTCGTAGTAATCGTTGCGGCAATAGGTGTCGGTGACTTCGATGGGGGTGTTGTCTTCCAGGTAACCGACCCGCGTCATCAACAACATGGCGGTGCCAGGGGCGATGCCGACCAGGGCGGCGAATTCGTCCGAGGCGTTGATCGCCTGGATGTGTTGCAGCGCGCGCACGACCGGTTTACCAATGCCGTCGAGGTATTCGTAGAGGGAGTCGCCCACGGCCTGCGGTTTGGGAATGATCGAGGCGGGCAGGGTGCTCATCTCGATCGCCATCACGGTGTCGTCGGCTTTGCGCAGGCGTTTGAGACGCGCGACCTTGTCGTTGGGCGACAGACCGAGGCGGATCAGTTCTTCGTGGGTCGGCGGGGTGATTTCACGTTCCAGCCATTGCGACCCCGGAACGAAGCCCTTGAGCCGGAGCATTTCGCTGAAACCCGAAAGACGCGACAGCGGTTGTTCCTGGCGTGGGGTAATGAACGTGCCGGAACCCTGGTGGCGGCGGATCAGGCCTTGCTCGAACAACACTTCCAGCGCCTTGCGTGCGGTGACGCGGGAGATGCCGAGCCTTTCGCTGAGGCTTCGCTCCGACGGCATGGCCTGTTCGGCTTTCCACTGGCCGGCATGGATGGCCGCTTCCAGATTGCGCGCCAGTTGCAGGTACAACGGCGTGGGTTGGGTGTCGTCGGGGCGCAGGGCCTGGAGATCGTTCATGGCAGGAGTCCGGGGCGGATATTGGAATGTTGTCGCCCGTGAATGGGCTGAAAATTAATACCACTTAAATACCATGTCAATGCCAGTACTTGGCTGTGGGCGTGGAAAAACCTGCCCTGATAGGCGGACTTATAGGCGGGTGGATTGAAGTGGTATTAACGAGGGGGCTTTTGAACGCAAAGATCGCAGTCTGTGGTGACGCTTGCGCGGGGAATTGGTATCACCCCGGCAGGCGTTGTCTCAGGCTGCGATCTTTTGAGATTATTTTTTGCTGGCGACCGAAGGTAGCCGTTTGTGGCGAGGGGGGCGGAGTTTACGGGCGGATTTCGATCATCGTGCCGTCCGGTACCAGGTTCCAGACTTCGCGCATGTCCATGTTGCGCATGGCGATGCAGCCGTCGGTCCAGTCCAGGGTGTGGAACAGGTCTTCAGGGGTATCTTCCGTGTCCGGGGTGCCGTGGATCATGATCATGCCACCGGGATCGACACCTTCACGCCGCGAACGGGCGGAGTCGCTGATGTTCGGGTAGGAGATGTGCATCGCCAGATTGAAGCGGTCGCTGACTTTGCGCCAGTCCACCCAATAGAGGCCTTCTGGCGTGCGTTTATCGCCCTCCATCAGCTTCGGCCCCTTGGGATGTTTGCCCAGGGAAATGCGATAGGTCTTGAGCGGCTTGCCGCCATTGATCAATTGCAATTGGTGGGCGGACTTGAGAATCAGGACTTTTTCGATGGCTTTGCCGTCCAGGGTTTCCGCTACGGAAGCCTGCGACATTGCGACGAACGACAAACAGAACACGGCAAGCAACCAGCGCATTGAAACGATATCCCTAGAGGTGTCGGCTATTTTAGTTATAGATGTTTTAAGTGATGGCAGGCTGAGCAAGTGGCGGGATCGACTCGGACCGCACAGGGTAGTCCTCGGTCCGCCGGTCAGCGAAGAAGCATTCTAAGGTACGACCCACGGTGCGGAAAGCCAGGTCGGACCAAGGGATGTCGGCTTCTTCGAAAAGCTGCACTTCCAGGCTCTCGGGGCCGGCTGAAAAGTCCAGGTCCGCAAGCTCGGCACGAAAGAACACATGCACCTGACTGATGTGCGGCACGTCGATCAGCGTATAGATGCTCAGGTTGCGTACCCGGGCGCAGGCTTCTTCGGCCGTCTCACGAATGGCCGCCTGCTCGATGGTTTCGCCGTTTTCCATGAAACCGGCCGGCAGGGTCCAGTAACCGCGCCGTGGCTCGATGGCGCGTCGACACAGCAACACCTTCGAACCCCAGGTCGCGACACAGCCGGCGACGATATTGGGGTTCTGGTAATGAATCGTATCGCAGCTGTCACAGACAAACCGCAGGCGTGAATCGCCTTCGGGAATGCGCTGGGTCACCGGGTTGCCGCACTGACTGCAAAATTTCATGCTTGGGTTCCTGAATGCTGCGCCTATCTTGGCGTGCGGCGGTGTCTGTCGGCAAGTTGTCGTTTAGCGACATGCCGTGTTTATGGGGTTGGGCGGTCGGTTCGATTGGTGCATGATGCAGGGTAAGGCACAGATCGAGAGCACTCATGCTGGACGAGCTACTTCATCGGGTAAGCAACCACACGCCGACAACGCTGGAAACCGATAAACGTTTCCCCGAAGCCGCGGTTCTGGTGCCCATCACTCGCAGTGATGAACCGGAACTGTTGTTGACCCTGCGCGCCAGCGGGCTCTCGACCCATGGCGGCGAAGTCGCCTTCCCCGGCGGACGCCGAGACCCCGAAGACCCGGACCTGATTTTCACCGCGCTCCGTGAAGCCGAAGAAGAAATCGGCCTGCCGCCGGGCCTGGTCGAAGTCATCGGCCCGCTCAGCCCGCTGATCTCCCTGCACGGCATCAAGGTCACGCCCTATGTCGGCGTGATTCCGGACTTCGTCGAGTACCGGGCCAACGATGCCGAGATCGCCGCGGTGTTCAGCGTGCCGCTCGAATTCTTCCGTAAAGATCCACGCGAACACACCCACCGCATCGATTACCAGGGCCGTAGCTGGTACGTGCCGAGTTATCGTTATGGCGAATACAAGATCTGGGGCCTGACGGCGATTATGATCGTCGAGTTGATCAACCTGCTCTATGACGCCAAAATCAGCCTGCATCAACCGCCCAAGAGTTTTATCAACACCTGAAGCCATCGTTCGTATGGCGTGAACCGAGCCTGCCAGGCCTTGAGGACAACAAGATGAAATATCGCCTGGGCGACGCCCGCGTCGAAACCCATCCGCAGAGCTGGGTCGCACCCAATGCCGTGCTGGTGGGCAAGGTCAAACTGGAGGAGGGCGCCAACGTCTGGTTCAACGCCGTGCTGCGCGGCGACAACGAACTGATCCTGATCGGCAAGAACAGTAACGTCCAGGACGGCACCGTGATGCACACTGACATGGGCTACCCGCTGACCATCGGCACCGGCGTGACCATCGGCCACAACGCCATGCTGCATGGCTGCACCGTGGGCGATTACAGCTTGATCGGTATTAATGCGGTCATTTTGAACGGCGCGAAGATTGGCAAGAACTGCATCATCGGCGCCAATTCGCTGATCGGCGAAGGCAAGGAAATCCCGGACGGTTCGCTGGTCATGGGGTCGCCGGGCAAAGTGGTGCGGGAATTGACCGAGCCGCAGAAAAAGATGCTCGAGGCCAGCGCCGCCCACTATGTGCATAACTCGCAGCGCTACGCCCGCGATCTGGCCGAGCAGGAAGAATGAGCGCCACAGAACGGCCGGTTCTATCGCCCTGCGTGAATATTTGCGCGTTGGACGACGATGACATTTGCACCGGGTGTCAGCGCACGGTGGAAGAGATCACCCGCTGGAGCCGAATGACCAACGACGAGCGCCGCGCGGTGTTGGGGTTGTGTCATGAGCGGGCCAAATCCAGCGGCCTGCTCTGGATGATCGGCAAAACCCCAGACCTGTAGCAGCCTTCGGCCGCTGCTACAGGGTTTGAGTCGGGTTTGGTAGTTGGGCAGGGCTGAAGTAATCTGTGCGCCAAATTGACAGGTATCCCCACGCCCCATGCTCTTCCTGATCGCCTACATCTGCAGCGTCGTGCTGATCAACTACGCCTTTTCCACTGCCCCGCACCTCGACATTATCTGGTCGGCCTGGGGTGGGCTGGTGTTCGTGCTGCGCGACATGGTGCAAACCCGCTTCGGCCACGGCGCCATCGCCGCGATGCTGGCCGCGCTGGTGCTGTCCTACGTCACTTCCGATCCGTCCATCGCATTGGCCAGCGCCACGGCATTCGCGGTGTCCGAGTGCATCGACTGGCTGGTGTTCAGCATCACCAAGCGCCCGCTGCACGATCGCCTGTGGATAAGTTCGGCGCTGAGCATTCCTCTCGATACCTTCATCTTCTTCGGCATGATCGACGCCTTCACCCCGGGCGTGATCCTCACCGCCATGGGCTCGAAGTTCGCCGGCGCGACCGCCGTGTGGCTGATCATGGCCTGGCGCTTGCGCAAACAGGCCGTCGTCAGCTGAAGCCAAAGCCTTCGGTTCATGTAAAATGCCGCGCTTTCTCCCCATGGGAAGCGCGCCAGGCGCCGCATCCCTCGATGATCCGCTTCTTGAGGACCTGAGATGACCCGTATCGGAACTCCATTGTCGCCAACCGCGACCCGCGTATTGCTGTGTGGCTGTGGTGAGTTGGGCAAGGAAGTGGTGATCGAGCTGCAACGCCTGGGCGTTGAAGTGATTGCCGTGGATCGCTACGCCAACGCGCCGGCCATGCAAGTCGCCCATCGCAGCCACGTGATCAACATGCTCGACGGTGCTGCCCTGCGTGCCGTGATCGAAGCCGAGAAGCCGCACTTCATCGTGCCGGAAATCGAAGCCATCGCCACCGCCACCCTGGTTGAACTGGAAGCCGAAGGCTTCAACGTGATCCCGACCGCGCGCGCCGCGCAACTGACCATGAACCGCGAAGGCATCCGCCGCCTGGCCGCCGAAGAGCTGGACCTGCCGACCTCGCCGTACCACTTTGCAGACACCTTCGAGGACTACAGCAAAGCCGTTGAAGACCTCGGCTTCCCGTGCGTAGTCAAGCCAGTGATGAGCTCGTCGGGCAAGGGTCAGAGCCTGTTGCGCAGCGCCGATGACGTCAAAACCGCGTGGGACTACGCGCAAGAAGGCGGTCGTGCCGGCAAAGGTCGCGTGATCGTCGAAGGCTTCATCGACTTCGACTACGAAATTACCCTGCTGACCGTACGCCATGTCGGCGGCACCACGTTCTGCGCGCCGGTCGGTCACCGTCAGGAGAAGGGCGACTATCAGGAATCCTGGCAGCCGCAAGCCATGAGCCCGGTTGCCTTGGCTGAGTCCGAGCGCGTTGCCAAAGCCGTGACCGAAGCCTTGGGTGGTCGTGGGCTGTTTGGCGTTGAATTGTTCATCAAAGGGGATCAGGTGTGGTTCAGCGAAGTCTCGCCGCGTCCGCATGACACCGGCCTGGTGACCCTGATTTCCCAGGACCTGTCGCAATTCGCGCTGCACGCGCGGGCAATTCTGGGCCTGCCGATCCCGTTGATCCGTCAGTTCGGGCCTTCGGCTTCGGCGGTGATTCTGGTGGAGGGGCAATCGACCCAGACCGCTTTCGCTAACCTGGGTGCGGCATTGAGCGAGCCGGACACGGCGTTGCGTTTGTTCGGCAAGCCTGAAGTGAATGGTCAGCGCCGGATGGGTGTGGCGTTGGCGCGGGATGAGTCGATTGAATTGGCTCGGGCTAAAGCGACCCGTGCTGCTCAGGCTGTTGTTGTAGAGCTGTAACCGAGGCGCGACTATCGCGAGCAAGCTCGGCGCCTACAGGGAACGCGGTTCCTGTAGGCGCCGGGCTTGCCCGCGATGGCGATCTATCAGGCCACCCGATTCAAATCGTTGTGACGCGTCTCCTTCAGGCACAGCACCGCAATCAAGCTCAGCACCGCCGCCCCCGACACATACCCTCCGACATAACTCAAACCCCCCATCGCTACCAGTTTCTGCGCAAAGAATGGCGCCGCCGAGGCCCCGACGATCCCGCCCAGGTTGTAGGCAGCCGACGCACCGGTATAGCGAACGTGAGTTGGAAACAGCTCCGGCAGCAACGCACCCATCGGCGCAAACGTCACGCCCATCAGAAACAGTTCGATGCACAGGAACAGCGCTACACCCCAGGTCGAGCCGTGAGTCAGCAGCGGTTCCATCAAGAACCCGGACAGAATCGCCAACACGCCACCGATGATCAGTACCGGTTTGCGTCCATAACGGTCGCTGGCCCATGCCGACAGCGGCGTTGCGGCGGCCATGAACAGCACGGCGAAGCACAGCAGGGCGAGGAAGGTTTCACGGGTATAGCCGAGGGTCGACACACCATAACTCAGCGAAAATACCGTCGAGATGTAGAACAGCGCGTAGCACACCACCATCGACCCGGCGCCCAGCAGCATCGGTGCCCAGTATTGGCTGAACAGCTCGACCAGCGGGATTTTCACCCGTTCCTGACGGGCCATGGCATTGGCGAATACCGGGGTTTCGTGGAGCTTGAGGCGCACGTACAACCCGACCATCACCAGGACGGCACTGAGCAGGAACGGAATCCGCCAGCCCCACGAGCGGAATTGTTCGTCATTGAGGGTCATGGCCAGGGTCAGGAACAGCCCGTTTGCCGCCAGAAAACCAATCGAAGGGCCAAGCTGCGGAAACATACCAAACCAGGCGCGTTTGCCCTTGGGCGCATTCTCGGTCGCCAGCAACGCCGCACCGCCCCATTCACCGCCCAGTCCCAGGCCTTGGCCAAAGCGCAGCACGCACAGCAGGATCGGTGCCCAGGCGCCAATGCTGTCGTAACCCGGCAACACGCCGATCAACGTGGTGCAGACGCCCATCAGCAGCAGCGAGGCCACGAGGGTGGATTTTCGCCCGATACGGTCACCGAAATGGCCGAATAACGCTGAACCCAGCGGTCGCGCAAGAAAGGCGATGCCGAAGGTGAGGAACGCCGACAGCATTTGCGCGGTGCCGGAGGTCTGCGGGAAAAACACCGGCCCGATCACCAGTGCGGCCGCAGTGGCATAGACGTAGAAGTCGTAAAACTCGATGGCGGTGCCGATGAAGCTCGCGGTGGCCACCCGAGTGGCGGAGTTCGTCGGCGCAGGCGTGGTTTCGGTATAAGTCGTGCTGGTCGTCATGCGGTTATCCCTGACAGTCATGTGCCCCAGTGGAGCGAATTATTATGGTCGAACACCCAGGGATGTGGGTTTTGATGCGGAGTGCGGGTAGCACAGGGGTGGGGCGGGGCTTGGGTAAGCGCTCCGATTATAGGAAGGCGCCTAACGATCAAACAAGCGCAAATCCTTGTAGCAGCCTTCGGCAGCTGCTACAGGGGGAGGGCGGGGTGATTAGAGGATGGCTGGCACCGAGCTGGTATGCCAGATCAGCACCCGCGTGACGCGATTATCTTCGGTTTCCAGAATCTCCAGCCGGTAGCGCCCGATCTTCAGGCAGACCGCGCTGTCCGGAATGGTTTCCAGCGCTTCGGTCACCAACCCGTTAAGGGTTTTCGGACCGTCACTAGGCAGATGCCAACCGAGGCTCTTGTTCAGATCGCGAATTGACGCCGCACCATCGATCACCAGGCGCCCGTCGGCCTGCGGATGGATGTGCGGATTGTCCAGGCTGTGCTGGCTTTCGAATTCGCCGACGATTTCTTCCAGAATGTCTTCCAGGGTGACGATGCCAAGCACTTCGCCGTACTCGTCGACCACCATGCCCAAGCGGCGCTGCTGCTTGTGGAAATTCAGCAATTGCAGCTGCAGCGGGGTGCTTTCCGGGACGAAATAAGGGTCATGGCTGGCCGCCATCAGCGCCTCCATGGTCAGGCTGGCATCCGGTAGCAAATGACGAATGTGCCGGGTATTGAGCACCGCTTCAACCTGGTTGATGTCGCTGTGGAAGACCGGCAGGCGCGTGCGCTTGTTGTGGCGCAATTGCTCGATGATTTCCTCGATCGGGTCGTCGAGGTTGATGCCGTCGACGTCACTGCGCGGCACCAGAATGTCGTTAACCGTGATGTTGTCCAGCGCGTGGATGCCGGACAGCGGGTGCGGGCGGCAGACACTGTGGTCGTGATCGTCGTGGCGATCCCCGGGTATTTCATCTTCGCTCTGCTGCACCACTTTGACTTTGCGGGCGAACGGTCGCATCAGCAATTGGCTGATGGCGTTGAGCAGCCAGGCGGCCGGGTAGATGATTTTCAGAGGAACACCGAGCAAGGTGTTGCCCAGGTTCAGCACGGCGTCAGGGTAGCGAGTCGCGAAGGTGCGCGGCAGGTAGTCGGCGAATATCAGCAGTGCGGCGCCAGCACCGATGCAGGCAGCCCACGGACCATTGGCCGACCAAGTGAAAATCGCCAGCAAGGTGCTGATGACCATGACCAGCGCGCGACACAGGGTATTGCAGAAAATCAGGCTGTTGAGCGGAAAGCTCAGCTTCGCCACCGGTTTGTCGCTTGAGCGCGAGGCGGTGCGCTGGGCCAGCAAATGCTGTTGTGCCACTTCGATGGCGGTAAACAGCCCCGACCATAAAATCAGCAGGGCCAATACAGCGAGCATCGGCCCTATGGGCAAGTCGTCCATTAATGCCGCTCGTCAGATATGCAGGATGTATTCACGAACCAGCTTGCTGCCGAAATACGCCAGCATCAGCAGGCAGAAACCGGCGAGAGTCCAGCGAATCGCCTTGTGTCCACGCCAGCCGAGTCGGTTACGGCCCCACAGCAGCACGCTGAAGACAATCCAGGCCAGGCACGCCAGCAAGGTTTTATGCACCAGATGCTGGGCGAACAGGTTGTCGACAAACAGCCAGCCGGAGATCAATGACAACGATAGCAGGGTCCAGCCGGCCCACAGGAAACCGAACAACAGGCTTTCCATGGTTTGCAGCGGCGGGAAGTTCTTGATCAGCCCTGAGGGATGCTTGTGCTTGAGCTGGTGGTCTTGAACCAGCAGCAGCAGCGCCTGGAACACCGCGATGGTGAACATGCCATAAGCGAGGATCGACAAGAGGATATGGGCGAGGATGCCCGGCTCTTCGTCAATGACCTGTACGGTGCCGGCCGGCGCAAACTGCGCCAGCAGCACGGTCGCGGCCCCCAACGGGAACAGCAATATGAGCAGGTTTTCCACCGGGATTCGCGAGCAGGCCAGCAGGGTCAATGCGATGACCGCTGCGGCAATCAGGCTGGCGGCGCTGAAAAAGTCCAGGCCCAGGCCGATCGGCGTCAGCAGGTGGGTGAACAGGCTGGCGCTGTGGGCCAGTACGGCCAGCACGCCGAGCGTGACCAGCAGGCGCTTGTTCGCCTTGGCGCCGGTGGCCAGACGAGAGCCCTGATATAGAGTCGCAGCGGCATATAAGCAGGCGGCGGCGAGAGTGGTAAGCAAACTGGGTGACAAGGGGAGCATAAATCCTGTTAGGCAAGCCCGAAAGGCGCTGAGTTTGGCATAGAACCCCCGCTGCACGAAAGTGTGAGGTGTCCGCCAGACGCAGTCTTCGCTATAATCCGCGACCTGCCCACGCCGCAGGCTCGCCGAGCACATGTTTATTCCGGTCTGGGCCGCCATTATCCCGGTCTACACAGGGCCTGAAAGGATCGCGCAATGTTTGAAAACTTAACCGACCGTCTCTCGCAGACGCTGCGCCATGTCACCGGCAAGGCCAAGCTGACCGAGGACAACATCAAAGACACCCTGCGCGAAGTGCGCATGGCGTTGCTCGAAGCCGACGTCGCCTTGCCAGTGGTCAAAGACTTCGTCAATTCGGTCAAGGAGCGCGCTGTCGGCACCGAGGTGTCGCGCAGCCTGACGCCGGGCCAGGCCTTTGTGAAGATCGTCCAGGCCGAGCTCGAAAGCCTGATGGGCGCAGCCAACGAAGACCTGAACCTGAGCGCCGTTCCACCTGCCGTGATCCTGATGGCCGGTTTGCAGGGCGCCGGTAAAACCACCACCGCCGGCAAGCTGGCGCGCTTCCTTAAAGAGCGCAAGAAGAAGTCGGTCATGGTCGTGTCCGCGGACGTTTACCGTCCAGCGGCGATCAAACAGCTGGAAATGCTTGCCGGTGAAGTCGGTGTGACCTTCTTCCCGTCCGACCTGAGCCAGAAGCCGGTCGACATCGCGCAAGCGGCTATTAAAGAAGCAAAACTGAAATTCATCGACGTGGTCATCGTCGACACCGCCGGTCGTCTGCACATCGACGAAGAGATGATGGGCGAGATCAAGGCGCTGCACGCCGCGATCAACCCGGTCGAAACGCTGTTCGTGGTTGACGCCATGACCGGCCAGGATGCTGCCAACACCGCCAAGGCGTTTGGTGATGCACTGCCGCTGACCGGCGTGATCCTGACCAAGGTCGACGGTGATGCCCGTGGCGGTGCCGCACTGTCGGTTCGCGCCATCACCGGCAAGCCGATCAAGTTCATCGGTATGGGCGAGAAGAGCGACGCGCTCGATCCGTTCCACCCTGAGCGTATTGCTTCGCGCATCCTCGGCATGGGCGACGTGCTCAGCCTGATCGAACAGGCCGAAGCCACCCTCGACAAGGACAAGGCCGACAAACTGGCCAAGAAACTGAAGAAAGGCAAAGGCTTCGACCTCGAAGACTTCCGCGATCAGTTGCAGCAAATGAAAAACATGGGCGGCCTCGGCGGCCTCATGGACAAACTGCCGAACATCGGCGGCGTCAACCTGGCGCAAATGGGCAATGCCCAGGGTGCGGCAGAAAAGCAATTCAAGCAGATGGAAGCCATCATCAACTCCATGACCCCGGCCGAGCGCCGCGACCCTGAGATGATCAGCGGTTCGCGCAAGCGCCGGATTGCCATGGGTTCCGGCACTCAGGTGCAGGACATTGGTCGCTTGATCAAGCAACACAAGCAGATGCAGAAGATGATGAAGAAATTCTCCGCGAAAGGCGGAATGGCCAAGATGATGCGCGGCATGGGCGGTATGTTGCCCGGCGGCGGCATGCCAAAGATGTAAAGAATTCGCGTCGGCAGTCATGTCGGCGCAACCCCCACACGGAAGTGGGATCTCCAGCAAACCCGCACTTGGCGGGAGCTGACTGGCCGTTTTCAACGACGGCTCTATAGCAAATCTGGATGGCGTCCGATAGGCCGCCGGAAAAAGTCATTTGCAAAAGTCCGGATATTCCTTAGAATATGCGGCCTTTCGGGCACCTATGCCCGCTGTGCCTTTAGATTTGCAGCACCGACTACAGGAACGATGTTCACATGCTAACAATCCGTCTTGCCCTTGGCGGCTCCAAAAAGCGCCCGTTTTACCACTTGACCGTAACCGACAGCCGCAACCCGCGCGACGGTTCGCACAAGGAACAGGTTGGTTTCTTCAACCCTGTTGCTCGTGGTCAAGAAGTCCGTCTGTCCGTGAACCAAGAGCGCGTAGCCTACTGGCTGAGCGTTGGTGCACAACCTTCTGAGCGTGTTGCTCAGTTGTTGAAGGACGCGGCTAAGGCTGCGGCCTGAGCAATATGAACGCGACGCCAGCTGTTGCTGATGATTTGATCGTTATCGGCAAAATTTATTCGGTTCATGGCGTTCGCGGCGAAGTGAAGGTGTATTCCTTTACTGATCCGACAGAAAACCTGTTGCAGTACAAAACCTGGACGCTCAAGCGCGAAGGCAATGTGAAACAGGTCGAGCTGGTCAGCGGACGTGGGAACGACAAGTTCCTGGTCGCGAAGCTCAAGGGTCTTGATGATCGTGAAGAAGCGCGTCTTCTGGCCGGTTACGAGATCTGTGTGCCGCGCAACCTGTTCCCTGAATTGACCGACGGCGAGTACTACTGGTACCAGCTGGAAGGTCTGAAGGTTATTGATCAACTCGGGCAATTGCTCGGGAAAATCGATCATCTTCTGGAAACCGGCGCCAATGATGTAATGGTGGTCAAGCCTTGCGCTGGCAGCCTGGATGATCGCGAACGCCTGTTGCCCTATACGGAGCAATGCGTGTTGGCCGTCGACCTTGCCGCAGGCGAGATGAAGGTGGAATGGGATGCGGACTTCTAAGCGTGGCTAACTTGCGCGTAGAAGTGATCAGTTTGTTTCCCGAGATGTTCTCCGCCATCAGCGAGTACGGCATCACCAGTCGGGCGGTGAAACAGGGGCTCTTGCAGCTCACCTGTTGGAACCCGCGAGACTACACGACGGATCGACATCACACTGTGGATGATCGCCCATTTGGCGGTGGTCCGGGCATGGTGATGAAGATCAAGCCCCTGGAAGATGCTCTGGTTCAGGCCAAAGCAGCAGCCGGGGAGGCGGCGAAGGTAATTTACCTGTCCCCCCAAGGCCGTCAACTGACTCAGTCGGCGGTGCGCGAGTTGGCGAATCTGGATGCATTGATCCTGATTGCCGGCCGCTATGAAGGCATTGACGAGCGATTTATTGAAGCTCATGTCGATGAAGAGTGGTCGATTGGCGACTATGTACTGTCTGGCGGCGAGCTGCCGGCGATGGTCCTGATCGATGCGGTTACACGACTGCTGCCTGGAGCTTTAGGGCATGCGGACTCCGCCGAGGAAGATTCCTTTACGGATGGTTTGCTGGATTGCCCGCACTACACCCGACCGGAGGTGTATGCGGATCAGCGTGTTCCCGACGTGTTGCTAAGTGGCAATCACGCGCATATCCGGCGTTGGCGTTTACAGCAGTCCCTTGGTAGGACCTTTGAACGACGCGCCGATCTTCTGGAAAGCCGCTCGCTTTCTGGAGAAGAGAAGAAGCTGCTCGAGGAATACATCCGCGAGCGGGACGATAGTTAACAACGTATCGATGGTAGATCCGACGATTTACCTTAGGAGCACAGCATGACTAACAAAATCATCCTTGCACTCGAAGCAGAGCAGATGACCAAAGAGATCCCTACCTTTGCCCCGGGCGACACCATTGTCGTTCAGGTGAAAGTGAAGGAAGGCGACCGTTCGCGTCTGCAAGCGTTCGAAGGTGTTGTTATCGCCAAGCGTAACCGCGGCGTAAACAGTGCATTCACCGTTCGTAAAATCTCCAACGGTGTTGGCGTAGAGCGTACTTTCCAGACCTACAGCCCGCAAATCGACAGCATGGCCGTTAAACGTCGCGGTGACGTACGTAAAGCCAAGCTGTACTACCTGCGTGACCTGTCCGGTAAAGCAGCTCGCATCAAGGAAAAACTGGCTTAAGTCCAGCTTCCGATGCAGAAAAAAGCAGCCTTCGGGCTGCTTTTTTGTTGCCTGCGATTTACGCTGCCGCGCTATCTTCAGGCTGAATCAATGCCAACACCGTCCACCCTGCCGAAGGTTTAAGCGCACTGTCCGGCGTCACCACATGCACCCAGCCGCTGTCATCGCGAGCAAACAGCAACGTCGCCCGCTCACCATGCAACGCCTGATACTCCTCCCAGCCAAAGCCCTCGGTCAGATGCGTGCTGTACAGCTCCGCCCCCTGATGCAGCTGATTGGCCAGTTTTACGTAAGTTAACTCCTCATTGCCCAGCAAACGCCCGCGATGCTCATGGCTGGCGCGATGCTTGTCGGTGCGTCGGCTCTCCTGACCGCTGGCCAGCCCGAACAAGCGTTGATGACCAAAGTCATGACGAAAGCGCATCGACGCCAGTGTGTTCAGTTCGCCGGACGGCGATAGCGTCAGCAAATGTCCCAGCCCGACCAGGTCCAGGTGCGCGTCCGCATGCTGCGACGCCGGATTGCCGAAGTACGTCGGCAAGCCCTCCATGCGCGCCGCTCGAATATTTTCCCAGCTCGAGTCCGTCAGGAGCACTCGACTGCCCAGTTGTTGCAAGGCTTTGCCCAAGGTTCGCGCCGGAGCGTTGGCCCCGACGATCAGAAAGCCGCTGGGCGCCGGTTCAGCCACTTTCAGCAAGCGCGCCAACGGTCGCGCTGTGGCACTTTGCAGCACCACCGTGCCAATGATCACGGCAAACGTCAGCGGCACCAGCAGCAAGGCACCTTGGTGACCGGCCTCATGCAGGCGAATCGCGAAAATCGCTGACACGGCCGCCGCGACAATCCCGCGCGGGGCTATCCACGACAGCAGCGCCCGTTCGCGCCAGCTCAGATTCGAGCCGAGGGTGGAGAGCATCACGTTCAAGGGGCGTGCGATGAACTGAATGATCAGCAGCAGAATCAGCACCAGCGGCCCGAGGCCGATCATGGCGTTCAGATCGAGGCGCGCCGCCAGCAAGATGAACAGCCCCGAAATGAGGAGCACGCTGAGGTTTTCCTTGAAGTGCAGGATATGCCGCACATCCACCCCTTTCATGTTGGCCAGCCACATGCCCATCAAGGTCACGGCCAGCAGTCCGGACTCGTGCATCACTTCGTTGGCGGTAATGAAAATGCCCAGCACCGCGGCCAGTGCGGCCAGATTGTGCAGGTACTCCGGCAGCCACTGGCGCCGAATGATCATGCCGAGCACCCAGCCACCGGCCACCCCGAACACGCCGCCGCACAGAATCACGCCGCCAAAGGTCAGCAAGCTATGGCTCAAGCCTTCACCCGCGGCGCTGGCGATGATGAAGCTGTAGACCACCACGGCGAGCAAGGCACCAATCGGGTCGATGACGATGCCTTCCCAGCGCAGGATGTTGGCGATCGACGCTTTGGGCCGCACCACGCGCAACATCGGCACGATCACCGTGGGGCCGGTGACCAGCGTCAGGCTGCCGAACAAGATGGCGAGCAACCAGTCGAAACCCAGCAGGTAATGGGTCGCGACGGCGATGACCACCCAGGTCGAGAGCGCGCCGATGGTGACCAGTCGATGCACCACGCTACCTATCTCGCGCCATTCCGACAGGTGCAGCGTCAGGCTGCCTTCAAACAGGATCAGCGCCACCGCCAGCGACACCAGCGGCATCAATAGCGGCCCGAACATGGCCTGCGGGTCGAGCCAGCCCAGAATCGGCCCCACCAGAATGCCGGTGAGCAGCAGGAAAAGAATCGCCGGCAATTTCAGGCGCCACGCCAGCCACTGACAACCCAACGCCGCTGCGCCGATACCGCCAATCGCCAACAGAATCTGCTGTTCGTTCATTGAAGCTCCTGTTCCTTGAAGTAGCGGGCTATGAAAGACTAGCGGCCATTTATTCCGTTCACCCTTTTTTCGCACGCTGTCTCAAGACTGCGTGTCTAGAGCGATCATGCCTGCTATCGATCATCCCCTGATAGACCAATTCCTCGACGCCCTGTGGCTGGAGAAAGGTCTTTCCGACAACACCCGCGATGCCTACCGCAGTGACCTGGCCCTGTTCAACGGCTGGCTGCAGGAGAAGGGCCTGGAGTTGGTCAATGCCGGTCGCGAGTTGATCCTCGATCACCTGGCCTGGCGTCTCGAGCAGAACTACAAACCCCGTTCCACCGCGCGATTTCTCTCAGGTGTGCGTGGCTTTTATCGCTATCTGCTGCGGGAAAAACTGATCGCCGTCGACCCGACCTTGCGCGTCGACATGCCTCAGTTGGGGAGGCCGTTGCCTAAATCCCTGTCGGAAGCCGACGTAGAAGCCTTGCTCAAGGCGCCGGATCTAAGCGAGGCCATCGGCCAGCGTGACCGCGCCATGCTCGAAGTGCTTTACGCCTGTGGTTTGCGAGTGACCGAGCTGATCAGCCTGACGCTGGAGCAAGTCAACCTGCGCCAGGGTGTGCTCAGGGTGATGGGCAAGGGCAGCAAGGAGCGACTGGTGCCGATGGGGGAGGAGGCGATTGTCTGGGTCGAACGCTACATGCGCGACGCCCGTGGCGAGCTGCTCGGTGGTCGTCCCAGTGATGTGTTGTTTCCCAGTCAGCGCGGCGAGCAAATGACCCGCCAGACCTTCTGGCACCGCATCAAGCACCAGGCCAAGGTCGCCGGGATCGGCAAGTCGCTGTCGCCCCACACCTTGCGCCATGCCTTCGCCACGCATCTGCTCAACCACGGCGCCGACCTGCGTGTGGTGCAAATGCTGCTCGGCCACAGCGATTTGTCGACGACCCAGATCTACACCCACGTCGCCCGGGCGCGCTTGCAAGACCTGCATGCCAAACATCACCCGCGCGGTTAACACAGGACTCTGTAGCAGCCGGACGCAGGCTGCGCCAGCCGCTACATAAAGCGTCGTGCACCGTGAGCGAAATGTCGTGCATCAGGCGCATTCGGCCACACGGACCTTATGTGGTAGGCTTTGCCGGTTTGTACGATGGGCGGTTATGACCCGGTGTTTCGGCACGGGCGTTCTGATCGTCCCATTTGTCCGCCTTCAGGAGTTCTCATGCGTCTGACCCAGATTTTCGCCGCCGCCGCCATTGCGTTGGTCAGCACCTTTGCCGTCGCCGATGACGCGGCCGACAAAGCCATTCGTAAAAGCCTGGAAAACCTCCAGCTCGAAGTACCGGTAGAAAGCATCTCCGCCAGTCCGCTGCCGGGCCTGTACGAAGTCAAACTGCAAGGCAGCCGCGTGCTCTACGCCAGCGCCGATGGCCAATATGTGGTTCAGGGCTACCTGTTCCAGCTCAAGGACGGCAAACCGGTCAACCTGACTGAGAAGACCGAACGCCTGGGCGTGTCCAAACTGGTCAACGCAATCCCTGTCGCGGAAACTGTGGTCTACCCGGCCATCGGTGAAACCAAGTCGCACATTACCGTGTTCACCGACACCACCTGCCCGTACTGCCACAAACTGCACGCCGAAGTGCCTGAGCTGAACAAGCGCGGCATCGAAGTGCGCTACGTCGCGTTCCCGCGTCAGGGCCTGGGCTCGCCGGGTGACGAGCAACTGCAAGCGGTCTGGTGCTCGAAAGACAAGAAAGCGGCCATGGACAAAATGGTCGACGGCAAGGAAATCAAGGCCGCCAAGTGCGATAACCCGGTTTCCAAACAGTTCGCCCTCGGTCAGTCGATCGGCGTGAACGGCACACCGGCCATCGTTTTGGCCGACGGTCAGGTCATTCCGGGCTACCAGCCTGCGCCACAAGTCGCCAAACTGGCATTGGGCGCGAAGTAAATTCGCATCGTCACGGTCAGCCATTGACGATCGTGGTCCGGCAGCGTCATCGCCAGGCCATTAATAGAGAGCCGCGAGCACGCGGCTGTTTTCACGGCCGACCTTGAGTCGGCCGTTTTATGGGGAGTTCACAGTGAAACCGGTCAAAGTAGGCATCTGTGGGTTAGGAACCGTCGGTGGCGGTACCTTCAACGTACTTCAGCGCAACGCCGAGGAAATTGCTCGTCGTGCCGGGCGTGGAATCGAAGTGGCACAAATTGCCATGCGCACGCCAAAGCCTCAGTTCCAGACGACCGGTATTGCGATTACCAACGATGTCTTCGAAGTGGCCACGAACCCTGAGATCGACATTGTTATAGAGCTGATGGGCGGCTACACCGTTGCCCGCGAGCTGGTACTCAAGGCCATCGAGAATGGCAAGCATGTGGTCACCGCGAACAAGGCATTGATTGCCGTTCACGGTAATGAAATTTTCGCCAAGGCTCGCGAGAAAGGCGTGATCGTGGCGTTCGAAGCGGCTGTGGCCGGTGGCATTCCGGTGATCAAGGCGATCCGTGAAGGCCTGTCCGCCAACCGCATCAACTGGGTCGCCGGCATCATCAACGGCACCGGCAACTTCATCCTCACTGAAATGCGTGAGAAAGGTCGCACCTTCGAAGACGTGCTGGCCGAGGCGCAAGCCCTGGGCTACGCCGAAGCCGATCCGACCTTCGACGTTGAAGGTATCGATGCCGCTCACAAGCTGACGATCCTGGCGTCCATCGCGTTCGGTATCCCGCTGCAGTTCGACAAGGCTTACACCGAAGGCATCACCAAGCTGACCACCGCTGACGTGAATTACGCCGAAGCGCTGGGCTACCGCATCAAGCACCTCGGCGTGGCTCGCAGCACTGCGGCCGGTATCGAGTTGCGTGTGCATCCGACGCTGATTCCGGCCGATCGTTTGATCGCCAATGTCAACGGCGTGATGAACGCCGTCATGGTCAATGGCGATGCTGCCGGTTCGACCCTGTTCTACGGCGCAGGTGCCGGCATGGAGCCAACCGCTTCGTCGGTGATCGCCGACCTGGTGGACGTGGTTCGCGCCATGACCTCCGACCCGGAAAACCGCGTACCGCACCTGGCCTTCCAGCCGGATTCGTTGTCGGCGCATCCGATCCTGCCGATCGAAGCCTGCGAAAGCGCCTACTACCTGCGCATTCAGGCCAAGGACCATCCGGGCGTGTTGGCCCAGGTGGCGAGCATCCTCTCGGAGCGCGGCATCAACATCGAATCGATCATGCAGAAAGAAGTGGAAGAGCATGACGGTCTGGTGCCGATGATCCTGCTGACGCACCGTGTGCTGGAACAGCGCATGAACGACGCGATTGCCGCCCTTGAAGCGTTGACGGGTGTGGTCGGTCCGGTTGTACGGATCCGCGTCGAGCACCTGAACTAAACAAAAGCAGCGGCAAGCTGCGAGCTCCAAGCGGCAAGTCAAAGGCAGTCCGGCTTTTACTTGCAGCTTGTAGCTTGAAACTTGAAGCTCAAACCAAAGGTTTGCCCCTATGCGCTATATCAGTACCCGCGGCCAGGCACCGGCCCTGAATTTCGAAGACGTCCTGCTGGCCGGTCTCGCCACCGACGGCGGTCTGTACGTCCCGGAAAACCTGCCACGATTCACCCAGGAAGAAATCGCTTCGTGGGCCGGCCTGCCGTATCACGAGCTGGCTTTCCGGGTGATGCGCCCGTTCGTTACCGGCAGCATCCCGGACGCCGATTTCAAAAAAATCCTCGAAGAAACCTACGGTGTGTTCTCGCACAGCGCCGTTGCGCCGCTGCGTCAGCTGAACGGCAACGAATGGGTTTTGGAGCTGTTCCACGGCCCGACCCTGGCGTTTAAAGACTTTGCCCTGCAACTGCTCGGTCGTTTGCTCGACTACGTGCTGGAAAAGCGCGGGGAACGCGTGGTAATCGTTGGCGCCACCTCCGGTGATACCGGTTCGGCCGCCATCGAAGGCTGCAAGCACTGCGAAAACGTCGACATCTTCATCCTGCACCCGCACAACCGTGTGTCCGAAGTGCAGCGTCGCCAGATGACTACCATCTTCGGCGAGAACATCCACAACATCGCCATCGAAGGCAACTTCGATGACTGCCAGGAAATGGTCAAGGCGAGCTTCGCCGACCAGAGCTTCCTCAAAGGCACACGCCTGGTCGCGGTGAACTCGATCAACTGGGCGCGGATCATGGCCCAGATCGTTTACTACTTCTATGCATCGCTGCAACTGGGTGGCCCGGCGCGTTCGGTATCGTTCTCGGTGCCGACCGGTAACTTCGGCGACATCTTCGCCGGTTACCTGGCGCGCAACATGGGCCTGCCGATCAATCAGTTGATCGTCGCCACCAACCGCAACGACATCCTGCACCGCTTCATGAGCGGCAATCAGTACGTCAAGGAAACCCTGCACGCCACGCTGTCGCCGTCGATGGACATCATGGTCTCGTCGAACTTCGAGCGCCTGCTGTTCGACCTCCACGGTCGCAACGGCGCAGCGATTGCCGGGCTGATGGACAGCTTCAAGCAGGGTGGCGGTTTCAGCGTCGAACAGGAACGCTGGACCGAAGCCCGCAAGCTGTTCGATTCCCTGGCCGTGGATGACGCACAGACCTGCGAAACCATCGCCGAAGTGTACGAACAAACTGGCGAGCTGCTGGACCCGCACACCGCCATCGGCGTGAAGGCTGCGCGCGAGTGCCGTCGCAGTCTGGACATTCCAATGGTGATCCTTGGGACGGCCCATCCGGTCAAATTCCCGGATGCCGTGCAGAAAGCGGGTGTAGGAAAAGCGCTTGAACTCCCTACACATCTTTCTGATTTGTTTGAGAGAGATGAGCGTTGCACCGTGTTGCCAAACGACCTGAAAGCCGTGCAGGCCTTTGTCAGTCAGCATGGCAACCGTGGCAAGCCGTTGTAACCGCTAAAAGCTGTCACATTTTGAAGCCCGTCTCCTGACGGGCTTTCTCATTTCTGCGTGCCACACTTGTTGCGTTTTCGCCCCATGAAGGACGGGCGAGTTGATCGCGAAGGAAGTGGTAATGCAGTTTTTCAAAAGGCTCGGACCAGCCGTGTGCTGGATGTTTTTAGTCAGTGTCATGGGCTTTACCCACGCGGCGCTGGCAGCGCAATGGGTGAATTCCGAGGCGAAGGAGGCGGTTGTCGATGCGACGATCAAACTCGACGCAGAGGAATTGCGATGGATTGCCGAGCACCCGCAAGTCACCGTCGCATCGGTGCAGTACCCGTTGTATCTGTTCAAGGATGAGCACGGCCGATGGAGTGGCTTGAACAACGATCTGCTCAATCGCATCAGTGCCATGACAGGCTTGAAGTTTGTTCACGAAGAATCGTTTTCCACTGATCAGATGCTCGGGCGTCTGGAAAGCGGCGCCGCGGACATGAGCACGACACTGGCAGTGAATGACGAACGCAAAGGCTTTCTGGATTTCAGTCATGCCTTTGGTGGTGCTGGCTGGGTGTTCGTGGGGCGGGCAGAAGAACCTCTGGTGCAGTCCCTCGAGCAGTTGTCGAAAAAAGTCCTGGTGCTGCCGACCCGGCATGCACTCGAAGGTACGATTCGCCACGACTATCCGGCGATCGAACTGCGCTCGGTCAAAACCTATGCCGAAGCCAGGGCATTGGTTGAAAGCGGTGAAGCCTTTGCCACCATCGAAAATGAAATCGGGGCGCAGCTGTATCCGCTGGGGCAACTCAAGGTCGGGCGTGCGGTGGAGGGCAAATGGGAGGCCGATCATCTGGCCGTACGCAAAGGTCAGTCGCCGTTGCTGAGCATCCTCAACAAGGCGCTTGAGGCCTTTCCACCTGCCGAGTTGCGGGCCATTCGCTTGACGTGGCTCAGCGGAATCGGATCAATGAAGACGCCCACCCTCTGGCAGCGGCTTAGCGATTGGGGGTGTTGGGGCTTGGTTGTCGTCGGTCTTTTTGGTCTGCTTTCATTGCTCTGGAACCGACGCCTGGCCGGCTTGAACCAGCAACACCTGAACGACGAGATGAACCTCAACGATCAACTCGCCTTCCAGCATGCCTTGATGGATGCCATGCCCGATCCGGTGTTTGTACGTGATCTGCAAGGGCGTTTGATCATGTGCAACAAAAGTTATGAAGAGAGTCTGGCAACCCGTTTCGATCAGATTCAGGGGCGACAGTTGATCGAACTCGATCTCCTGCCCAAAGTGACGGCAGAGCGCTTGCATGCAGAGTTCATTACCCTGTTGAGTACACGCAAGCCCCGGTTCGTTGAGCGTCAATTGGAGTTCAAGAACGGTGTCAGGGATATCTATCAGTGGACGGTGCCGTTCTACAGCGGCGATGGCCAATTGCGCGGTCTACTCGGAGGCTGGACGGATAAAGACAGGCGGCGGGGTAAGTGATGCGGCTGTTTTTTCCCTGTCATCTTTGCCGTGCATGCTCTATCGACCAGAGGCGCCGACGCGCCTGCACCTGGAAATCCAGAACTTTCTTCTCGGGCCAGTGGTCATTAACTGTGAGCACGCCCCAGGCACTTTGTTTTCGGACTATTGAGTGGTGATCGAGATGGAAAGTATCAGTCTATTGCTCGGTGAGGCACTGAGCCCGTATCAGGTCACGCTGACCCCGTCGGGTGCCCATGGCGAATGCCTGGTGACGTTGAAGAATGCGACCGGCGCGATAGTGGTGGAACGCGCCTTCAATCAGGCTCAGTTGACCGACAAGCGTCTGCTGACCGATGTCGTCGACGGATTGCACCGCGACGTGCTCATTGCCGAAGGACGGCTGGAGCCCTGTGTTATCGCGGCGTTGCGTAATGCAGCCCAGGAGAAAATGCTGGCTCGCAGAAATTGACGTGATTGTTGTGGGAACCTTCCTGCGCTTAGGTCAGTCAGACCATGTAACAGCAGGATCAAGCATTGTGCTCCGGTGCTTGTAGCTTGCTGCTACTGGTCTTTATGTAGGCCACGTTTAACCCCGAGTCGTCTCCCCACTTCTCGGGGTTTCTTTTTGCCCGCGATTTGTCAGTGCTCGGCCTGATGCTCGAAAAACGCCTTGGTTTCTGCCAGATAATCCTTACGCCTTTCGGGATCGAGCCAGTCGGCATACAACGGGTCCAGTCGCTCATGAGGCAGTGTGCGCAATAGCTGGTTTATTCTGCTGATCGCCTGGCGTCCCTGGTCTGTATTGGTGCAACCGATGTGCCCGGACATGTATTTGCCCGTGCCCTTGATCGGATAAAACGCCAGTTCATCATCGGAAATGTGCTCTTGACGAGCCAGGTAGCGAATTTCTGGCCAGTAACCCAGCACCACCTGCAATCGTCCCAGACGTTGCATCTGCAACAGGCTGCCGAGCGCATCGTTGCCGTAGTGAGGCGTCAGAGCACCGGCCGGTGCCTGCTTTAGCAATGCATCGAGGACTTGTCCGTAACTGCGCTCGGCCACCACGCCGACTTTCTTGCCACTGCCGGCCAACAGCGCTGCCAAATCGACTTCACCATCGCTCAGAAACGGTTCCAGCACGGGTCGATTTTCCTTGCGAACCACAAGTCCATTGCTCACGGCGCGGAAGGCTGGAATCGAAAAGGCGATCCACTGTTCCCGCTCCTTGGTCCAGACCAGCGAGGGATCGCAGGTAAACGACGGTTCGTGAAGCATCTGCATACCGCGGGCGCGGTTGACCCGCATCAGGATGTGTTCGTATTGCGGCATGCCGGCAATCAACAGCGGCAGCATCTGATCGATGATCCCCTGACCTTTTTTCGGGCCCTCGAAGATCATCGTCGGTGGCAAATCACGCAGCAACCAGATCAGCGTCTCTTTAGGTTGCGCCGAGACGGGGAGTGCCAGCCCGGCCAACAGCCAGAAAGCCGCCATTGCGCACCCGTTGCGGGGGGCGTGGAGGGCTGATGAAAGCAGGCGCTTCAGCTTAGATGGCCCCGTCTTCACGCAGCTTTTCGATCTGTACCTTGTCGTAACCAAGATCGTGCAGTACCTGCGCATTATGTTCGCCCAACTGCGGCCCGACCCATTCCGAAGTGCCAGGTGTCTCTGAGAGTTTCGGCACAATGCCCGGCATCTTGAAATCTTTACCGTCCGGAAGCTTGGCCTGCAGGAACATTTCCCTGGCCAGGTATTGCGGGTCGCTGAACATGTCTTCGGCACTGAAGATCCGGCTGGCCGGCACGTCAGCCTGATTCAGCCGTTCGATCACGGTATCCAGCGGCAGTGAATTGACCCAGCGATCGATCACGCCGTAAATCTCGTCACGACGGCTGTCACGTCCGTCGTTGCTGGCCAGTACCGGGTCATTGGCCAGGTCTTCGCGGCCGATGATCAGCATGAACCGTTTGAAAATCGCATCACCGTTGGCGCCGATCTGCACATGTTTGCCGTCGGCGCTGGTGTGGATCGAAGAGGGTGTGATGCCCGGCATGATGTTGCCGGTGCGTTCGCGAATGAAACCAAACACATCGAACTCCGGCACCATGCTTTCCATCATGGCGAAGATGGCTTCGTACAACGCCACGTCGACCACTTGGCCGAGGCCGCCGTTCACTTCGCGATGACGCAGGGCCATCAGCGCGCCGATTACGCCCCAGAGTGCTGCAATCGAGTCACCGATGGAAATCCCGGTGCGCACCGGTGGTCGGTCTTCGAAACCGGTGATGTAGCGCAAGCCGCCCATGGACTCACCGACCGCGCCGAAACCTGGCTGGTCCTTCATCGGCCCGGTCTGACCAAAACCGGAGAGACGTACCATCACCAGTTTCGGGTTCAACGCGTGCAGGACGTCCCAACCCAGGCCGAGCTTTTCCAGCACACCGGGGCGAAAATTCTCGATCAGGATGTCCGCTTCAGCGAGCAGTTTTTTCAGAATCGCCAGGCCATCCGGGTGTTTCAGGTTCAGGGTCAGGGACTTTTTATTGCGCGCCTGGACGAACCACCACAGCGAGGTGCCTTCGTACAGTTTTCGCCATTTGCGCAATGGATCGCCACCGTCGGGGGATTCGATCTTGATCACTTCGGCGCCAAACTCGCCGCAAATGCGCGAGGCAAACGGCCCGGCGATCAACGTACCCAATTCGATGACTTTCAGACCTGAGAGCGGTTTTCCGGTGAGCGGCATGCGGGATCCTGTAGGACAAAGGCTGAGCAGAGATAGCGTTTTAACATAGCCGAACGTCAGACGAGCAAGCAGAATCGCCTTCAGTTCGATGATTGCCTACAGCATCGGTTAGACTTGCCGCCTTTCCTCGTATCAAGAAGCCCGTTCATGGCCCAGCCGTCCACGACCTACAAGTTTGAACTGAACCTCACCGACCTCGACCGCAGCATCTACGAGACCGTGAAGCAGACCATCGCCCGTCACCCTTCGGAAACCGAAGAGCGCATGACCGTGCGGCTGTTGGCCTACGCCTTCTGGTACAACGAGCAGCTGTCATTCGGTCGTGGTCTGTCTGACGTGGATGAACCTGCCCTGTGGGAAAAGAGCCTGGACGACCGCGTCCTGCACTGGATCGAAGTCGGCCAGCCAGACGCCGATCGCCTGACCTGGTGCTCGCGTCGCACCGAACGCACGAGCCTGTTGGCTTATGGCAGCCTGCGCGTCTGGGAAACCAAAGTGATCCCTGCGATCAAAAACCTGAAGAACGTGCACATTGCTGCCGTGCCTCAGGAAATCCTGGAAACCCTGGCCAAAGACATGCCACGGGTGATCAAGTGGGACGTGATGATCAGCGAAGGGACGATTTTCGTCACCGACGACCGTGGTCAGCACGAAGTCCAGTTGCAATGGCTGCAAGGCGAGCGCGGCTAATACTGCGCTGGCAACAGACTCATCCCACGTAATCAAGAGAAGCTTCCGTCACCCCATGCGTATCGAACCTCGCCTGTTGCCCGACACCCTGCCATTTCTCGGTGATTTGCCGCCGCTGCTGACCCGCCTGTACGCGGCGCGGGGCGTGCTGACCGAGGCTGAACTGGACAAGAGCCTGGCGCGGCTGATTCCGTTCCAGCAGCTCAAAGGCATCGATGCCGCCGTGGATTTGCTGGTGACGGCGCTGGAACAGCGCCAGCGCATTCTGATCGTCGGCGACTTTGACGCCGATGGTGCCACGGCCAGTACCGTGGGCGTGTTGGGCTTGCGCCTGCTGGGTGCGGCTCACGTCGACTATCTGGTGCCAAACCGGTTTGAGTACGGCTATGGCCTGACGCCGGAGATTGTCGAAGTCGCGTTGACCCGTACGCCGCAATTGCTGATCACCGTGGACAACGGTATTTCCAGTGTCGAAGGCGTGGCGGCGGCGAAAAAGGCCGGTCTAAAAGTGCTGGTCACCGACCACCACTTGCCCGGCGATGAAATGCCGCTGGCCGATGCCATCGTCAATCCGAACCAGCGAGGGTGCGATTTCCCGAGCAAGGCATTGGCCGGTGTCGGGGTGATTTTCTATGTACTGATGGCGCTGCGTGCGCGTTTGCGCAGCCTTGGCTGGTACGAGAGCAAGCCGCAGCCGAACATTGGCGAGTTGCTGGACCTGGTGGCGCTGGGCAGCGTCGCCGACGTGGTGCCGCTGGATGCCAACAACCGGATTCTGGTCCATCAAGGTCTGGAACGGATTCGCGCCGGGCGTGCGCGGCCGGGGATCAAGGCGATTCTCGAAGTCGCCAAGCGTGAGCCGGCGCGCATCACCTCTACTGATCTGGGCTTCATTGTCGGCCCGCGCCTTAACGCGGCAGGGCGGCTGGACGACATGAGCCTGGGCATCGAATGCCTGCTCACCGACGACGCGGGGCTGGCGCGGGAAATGGCCGTGCAACTCGACGGCATGAACCAGGACCGCAAATCCATCGAACAGGGCATGCAGCGCGAAGCGCTGGCGCAACTGAAGGATTTGCCGGTCGAGTCGATGCCGTTCGGTTTGTGCCTGTTCGATCCCGAGTGGCACCAGGGTGTCATCGGCATCCTTGCTTCACGGATGAAAGAGCGCTATTTCCGCCCGACCATCGCCTTTGCCGATGCCGGTGACGGCTTGCTCAAGGGCTCGGGGCGTTCGGTTCAGGGGTTCCACATTCGCGACGCGCTGAGCGTGGTGGCCGCGCAACATCCCAACCTGATCAGCAAGTACGGCGGCCACGCGATGGCGGCCGGGCTGACGCTACCGGAAGCGAATTTTCCGCTGTTTGCCGAGGCCTTTGATGCGGAAGTGCGTCGGCAATTGCGTGAAGAAGACCTGACCGGCCGGCTGCTGTCGGACGGCACGCTGGCGGTCGAAGAGTTCCACCTCGAACTGGCGCGGGCCCTGCGTCATGCCGGTCCTTGGGGGCAGCACTTTCCGGAGCCGCTGTTCCATGGCGTGTTCCAACTGGTTGAGCAGCGCGTTGTCGGTGAACGCCACCTGAAAGTGGTACTGAAAAGCGAATGCGGTTCGGTGAAACTCGACGGCATCGCCTTCGGCATCGACCGTGATATCTGGCCGAACCCGACCATCAAGTGGGTGGAACTGGCCTACAAACTCGACCTCAACGAGTTTCGCGGTAACGAAACCGTGCAGTTGATGATTGCCCACATCGAACCGCGGTGACCCCATCGCGGGCAAGCCTTGCTCCTACAGGCGCATGGCGTGCCCGCGATAGCGATCTTCCTGACGCCAAATATCCCAGGAACCCTCCCTCATCCCCCGATGTCGACTAGGCTCTAAGCACTGCTTGATTATCCTTGTGACGTCTTGTCGAATTTTTTGCCCGCGGGGGCGGGTGCTGCGCCTTTTTCCTGTCACTCGTCGACTTTTCAAACAGAACCCTGGAGCCTGCCCACTGATTCGAGAGGTGCCCCATGAGTCTGCTGCTTGAACCCTTTACCCTGCGTCAATTGACCCTGCTCAACCGTATCGCGGTCTCCCCGATGTGCCAGTACTCCAGCGTCGATGGGCTGGCCAATGACTGGCACCTTGTCCACCTCGGCAGTCGTGCAGTCGGTGGCGCCGGCCTGGTGTTTACCGAAGCAACCGCCGTCACCGCCGACGGGCGCATCACCGCTCAAGACCTTGGCCTGTGGACTGACGAGCAGATCGAACCCCTGCAACGCATTACCCGCTTCATCGCCGCTCAGGGCGCTGTGGCCGGCATCCAGTTGGCACACGCCGGGCGCAAGGCCAGCACTCATCGGCCGTGGCTTGGCAAACATGGCAGCGTTAAACCCGAAGACGGCGGCTGGGTGCCGGTAGGCCCGTCGACTATTGCTTTCGACCCGCAGCACACGCACCCAAGGCAACTCGAAGAAAGCGAGATCGCTGAGGTCATTCAGGCTTTTGTCGCTGCTGCCCAGCGTGCATTGACCGCCGGATTCAAAGTGGTCGAAATCCACGCCGCCCACGGTTACCTGTTGCATCAATTTCTGTCGCCCCTGAGCAATCAGCGGCGCGATCAATACGGTGGTTCATTCGAGAATCGCATCCGACTGGTGCTGCAAGTCACCGAAGCGGTGCGTGCGGTATGGCCTGAAGAACTGCCGCTGTTCGTGCGGGTATCGGCCACCGATTGGGTGGAAGATGGCTGGAACCCGGATGAAACCGTGGAACTGGCGCGCCGCCTCAAAGGGCTGGGCGTGGACCTGATCGACGTGTCCTCGGGCGGTACGGCGGCCAATGCCGAAATTCCGACAGGACCCGGTTATCAAACCCGCTTCGCCGAGCGCGTGCGCAAGGAGTCGGGCATTGCCACCGGCACGGTCGGCATGATCACCGAGCCGGCCCAGGCCGAACATATCTTGCGCACATGCCAGGCGGACATCATCTTCCTGGCGCGAGAACTGCTGCGCGATCCGTATTGGCCGCTGCATGCCGATGATGATTTAGGCGGGCGCAAGGCTATCTGGCCTGCGCAATACCAGCGGGCGACGCACCGGGATCAGCCGATACATGAGTCGGATTTGCGTGACTGAATGCGGCTGTAAAACCAAAAAGCCCCGATCGATGTGATCGGGGCTTTTGCGTTTCTGGGCGGGAACATTTGTCGCCTGTCAGGCCGTCTTCGCGGGCAAGCCCGCTCCCACAGGGTTTCAGTAGAGTTCACTCCTTTTGTGCAACACAGCCGATCCTTGTGGGAGCGGGCTTGCCCGCGAAGAGGCCCGCCCAGACAACCCTTAACTTCAGGTGTACTTACGCTTATCCGGCGCCGGCGGAAAGTACTGATACAACCAGGTCTCACTCAACGTCCGGTCATTGGTCCGGATGAACAACCGCAGCTCTACCGGCTCCACGCTGTCATTGGTCGGGAACCAGTCAAAGGTAATGCGATAACCCTTGATGTCGTCCAGCACCAACACATTGAAATCCTTCACCTGCCCGTTCGAGCACGTCACCACGGGCTCGATCCCTGCGCCTTCCGGCAAGCGATCCAGACCGCCACCGGTGAAGTCCACCGCAAAGCGCCGCGCCCAGACTTCCGGGTAATGCTCGCCCGGCGCCCAGCCTTCGGTGAAGCCGCCCATGCCCGAACGGGTCGCATTGACCCGCGCCAGCGGCGTGCCGACCGGAGGCAGCGCGCTCCAGTAGAGCTTGTAGCCGTAATTCAGGGAATCACCGGCCGCGACCGGTTTTTTCGGGGTCCAGAACGCGACGATGTTATCCAGCGTCTCGCCGGTGGTAGGAATTTCCAGCAGATCGATAGAGCCTTCGCCCCACGCCGTTGTCGGTTCTACCCACAGGCTCGGACGCTTGCTGTACCAATCGACGGTGTCCTGGTAGCTGGCGAACTCATGGTCGGTCTGTACCAGGCCGAAACCTTTCGGATCGGTGTCGGCAAAGGCATTGAATTGCAGTGTCGCGGGGTTGTTCAGCGGGCGGCAGATCCACTCACCGTTGCCGCGCCACATCGCCAGACGATCCGAGTCGTGGATCTGCGGGTGAATGGTGTCGCACATGCGCCGCTCATGGGTGCCGCAGCTGAACATGCTGGTCATCGGCGCGATGCCCAGTTGCTCGATGGCGGTACGCGCGTTGATGTGGGCATCGACAGCCATGACCACCTGACTGGCCTGGCAATCGATGTCGAAACGGTAAGCACCGGTCGCGCTCGGCGAATCCAGCAGGGCGTAGACCACGAAACGGGTGCTGTCCTTGTCCGGCGTCTCGAACCAGAACTTGGTGAAGTCCGGAAACTCCTCGCGCTTCTTGGCGTACGTATCAATCGCCAACCCGCGCGCCGACAGACCGTACTGGCCGGTGGCGTCTACCGCACGGAAGTAACTCGCGCCGAGGAAAGACAACACATCGTGCCGGTCCAGCTCCGGAGCCTTGAACAGCTTGAACCCGGAAAACCCCAGGTCGCCCGTCAGCTGCTTGGTGTCGACCGTGGTTTTTTCATAGTTGAACAGCGAAGGGCGGAAATGCACCTCCCGCGCCTGACGCGTCTTGGGATCGACGCTGTACATGCGCACCGGCTGCTTGAACCCCATGCCGACGTGGAAAAACTGCACGTCCAGCTGACCGTTCAAATCCTTCCACAGCGAGTGATTCGCGTCGTAGCGGATCGCGTTGAAGTTCTGCGGCGTCATGGTCGCCAGCGTCGGCGGCAGCACCTGCTTGGTGTCCTGATAGCGGTTGCCGGCGAGCTGCTTGGCCTGAATCTTCAGCGCTTCAAAATCGAACGCCTGAGCCTCGCCATCCGCCGTACCGTTGCCCGCCCAGGCACGGCTGGCCAACAGGCCGGTGGCGGACAAACCGGTGTAGGCCGCGATGGCCATGGACGCTTTGAGCAAATTCCTGCGATGCATAAGTACAACCTGTCGTGAGCAATCCCGCGCCGTTCCTGGCACGTGCTGGATCAAAAATAACGGTTCGGACATGCCTTCGACCAAACGCAACGGACTGTAAAGAGATGCCAAATAGCTTAAACCGTTCGATCACAGACCAAAATTGATGGATAGCACTTTGATGGTTCGGCAATGAAACAAGACATTTCGGTTCATTTTTCTGACAGCGCCTTCTGATTTATAGGGCATTTCTGCTTTTTTTGACTAATTACTCTAAAAACCGCTTTTCAGTGCCGGGAATGTTCCTATTCTGTGCTCATGACCGGCTTCAGCCCTTAAGGCCGGCGACAAACAAAAAGGAGAGGGCGATGCGGTTTTTGAAGTTTTCTCGGTCTTATAGAAGGACATCGTCGATGACAAAAGTACAAGGCATCACCGAAATGTTAGGCATTCTTCCTTGCCTGGCCAGCGGCCGGCGAAGGCGCCGACTCAGCCCGGACGAAATGAAGTTGTTGGAACGGTATCGAGAGCTGTCGGAGAGCGACCGGATTGCGATGCGGTATCTGGTGGATGCGATGCGGACTGTTTCGCGGTTTTGAGGGTTGGAGATTAAGTCTTGTTGGAAAGCCAAGGGGCGGACTGTGAAGTCTGCCCCTTTTTCATCTTTTACCCCGCATCGCTGCGGGCTGAGCAAGTATGTTTACCGACTAGCCTTCCAAGCGTCCCCCGAAGGCGCAGTCCCGTGGTCATACGGCTTGGCCATCCACATGTACAACAAGCCCAAACCAATCACGATCGCCGTGCTCAGCACCATGGCGTAGTTGATGTACCACGCTGCATCCGGTGTGCGTGGCCAGGCCATGTTGACGATCGCGCCGACGCCGTAGGCCAGCGCGCCGATGTTTACCAGCCAGCCCCAGGCACCGAGGGTGAATTTGCCGCTCGGTTTCCAGCCTTTCATGCGGGCATAGAGGGCCCCGAGCACGATCATCTGGAAGGCCAGGTAGATGCCGATCGCCGCGAAGCTGACGATGGTTGCCACTGCATCCTGCAGGAAGAAGCCGAGGATGATGATCAGCGCCGGCAGGACACCGGAGACGAACAGCGCCGCTACCGGCACCTGAGTGGCTGTAGAGATCTTTTTCAGCAGTGAGCTGCCGATGATCATTTCATCGCGTGCGTAGGAGTACAGCAGACGGCTCGCCGCCGCTTGCAGGCTGATGACGCAGGAGATAAAGGAAATCATCACCACGCCCATCACCACTTTCGAACCGACCGGGCCGAAGGCGTTGTTGAGGATGGTGGTGACCGGGTCTTTGTCGGTGCCGTTGATCACGGCTTGCATGTCCGGCACGGCGAGGATCAGCGCCAGGCAGGCGAACATCGCTGCGATGCCGCCGATGTAGATGGTCATGCGCATGGCCACCGGGATTTTCTTGCTCGGGTTCGGGGTTTCTTCGGCCACATCGCCGCAGGCCTCGAAGCCGTAGTACAGGAACATCCCCGCCAGCGAAGCGGTGAGGAAGGCGGGCAAGTACGAGCCGTCGACGCTGATGTCGAAGGTGTTGAACAACACGCTGAGCGGCTGATGACGCTCGAACACCAGCAGGTAAACGCCGACGATCACCGCGCCGACCAGCTCGCACAGAAAACCGAACATGGCGATACGCGCCAGTACCTTGGTGCCGCTGAGGTTGACCAGGGTGGCGAACAGCGTGAGGAACAGGGCGATGATGATGTTGGTGTTGTTGCTCGGCTCAAAACCCATCATGGCGGCCAGGTACGGACCGGCACCGACGGCAACGGCGGCGATGGTGACGCACAGGGCGATGGAGTAGATCCAGCCGACCATCCACGCCCAGCGTTTGCCCACCAAGCGGCGGGCCCACGGGTAGACGCCACCGGAAATCGGGAATTGCGAAACCACTTCACCGAAGATCAGGCACACCAGCAACTGGCCGCAACCGACCAGCAAATAGGCCCAGAACATCGGTGGCCCGCCTGCGGCCAGACACAGGCCGAAGAGGGTATAAACCCCTACGACCGGCGAGAGGTAAGTGAAGCCCAGGGCGAAGTTTTCCCACAGGCTCATGCTGCGATTGAAGTTCGACGTGTAACCCAGTTTGCGTAACTGCTCGGCGTCGCTGTCGGCGACGGCTACAGCGAGTTCGGGTGTTGTACTCATAGTGTGTCAGCTCCGGAAAATCGGCAGATTTCGGATGTCCGAAACCGTGGCGGGGCCGTGAGGCGCTGCCCGGATCGGTGGTTATTGTTTTGGCTTCTTTGGGGTGGAACCTGGGTGATGCTAAGTGCCGGTTTCTTCCTTGAGTTTGCGGTGATGCCATCGCGGCGGTGCGGCGATCCGACAAGCCCGGCTCCCACAGGTCTTGCGCAATCCCTGTGGGAGCTGGCTTGCCTGCGATGCTTTTAGTGCTTGAACATCACATGCCGGACGACGGTGTAGTCCTCCAGGCCATACATCGACATGTCCTTCCCGTAACCGGACAGTTTCTGACCGCCATGCGGCATTTCACTGACCAGCATGAAATGCGTATTCACCCACGTGCACCCGTACTGCAAGCGAGCAGACATCCGATGGGCGCGGCCGACATCCGCGGTCCAGACTGACGACGCCAGGCCGTAGTCCGAATCGTTGGCCCAGCCCAGCACCTGCGCTTCATCGGTGAATTGGGTCACCGACACCACTGGCCCGAACACTTCGCGGCGAACGATTTCGTCATCCTGATGCGCATCGGCCAACACGGTCGGCTCGAAGAAGAACCCGTTGCCTTCCACAGTCTTGCCGCCGGTGATCAGGCGAATGTGCGGTTGCGCGATAGCGCGCTCGACAAACCCGGCCACACGGTCGCGGTGTTGCGCGGTGATCAGCGGCCCCAGTTCGGTCGACGGATCATCCTGCAAACCGTACTTGATGCTGCTGACCGCCTCGCCGAGTTTCTCGACGAATTTTTCGTAGATGCCAGCCTGCGCATAGATGCGGCACGCGGCGGTGCAGTCCTGGCCGGCGTTGTAGAAACCGAAGGTGCGGATGCCTTCCACGGCGGCGTCGATGTCGGCGTCATCGAAGATGATCACCGGGGCCTTGCCGCCCAATTCCATGTGCATGCGTTTGACGCTGTCGGCGGTGCTGGAAATGATGTTCGAGCCCGTGGCAATCGAGCCGGTCAGCGACACCATGCGCACTTTCGGGTGGGTGACCAATGGGCTGCCAACCGATGGACCACGACCAAACACCAGGTTGAGTACGCCGGCCGGGAAAATGTCCGACGCCAGTTCGGCCAGACGCAGGGCGGTCAGCGGGGTTTGCTCCGACGGCTTGAGCACCACGGTATTACCGGCGGCCAGGGCGGGGGCGATTTTCCAGGCGACCATCATCAGCGGGTAGTTCCACGGCGCGATGGAGGCGATCACGCCGACCGGGTCGCGGCGGATCATCGAGGTGTGGCCCGGCAGGTATTCCCCGCCCGCCGAACCGCTCATGCAACGGCTGGCGCCGGCGAAGAAACGGAACACGTCGGCAATGGCCGGGATCTCGTCGTTCAGCGCGGCGCTGTAGGGTTTGCCGCAGTTGTCCGATTCCAGCTTGGCCAGCTCTTCGCCATGGGCTTCGATGGCGTCCGCGAGTTTGAGCAGCAGCAGAGAACGTTCTTTCGGCGGGGTTTGCGACCAGCTGTCGAAGGCAGCATCGGCGGCACGCACGGCCGCATCGACCTGGGCTTCGCTGGCTTCATTGATTTCCACCAACACGCGACCGAGGGCCGGGTTGAATACGGGTTGGGCGGGGCCTTCGCCGTCGATCAGTTGGCCGTTGATCAAGAGTTTGGTTTGCATGGTTCTGTCCTCTTCAAAACTATTGTTGTTCTTCTGTGGAAATCAGGCCCTGTGGGAGCGGGCTTGCCCGCGATAGCGGTTTTACAGTCGACACATGTGTTGAATGTCAGTCAGTCATCGCGGGCAAGCCCGCTCCCACAGAGATAATTGTTGTCTGTGAGTTGTTTACTTACCGCCGCTCCCGGCAACACTCTCGCCACCCCGGGTCAGGTAATAGGCGCCAAGGATCGGCAGCATGGTCACCATCATCACCAGCATCGCGACGACGTTGGTCACCGGCACGTCCCGTGGGCGGCTGAGCTGATTGAGCAGCCACAGCGGCAGGGTGCGTTCATGGCCGGCGGTGAAGGTGGTGACGATGATTTCGTCGAACGACAGGGCAAACGCGAGCATGCCGCCAGCCAGCAACGCCGAGCCGAGGTTCGGCAGGACGATGTAGCGGAAGGTCTGCCAGCCATCGGCACCGAGGTCCATCGAGGCTTCGATCAAACTGTGCGAAGTGCGGCGCAAACGGGCGATGACGTTGTTGTAGACGATCACTACGCAGAAGGTCGCGTGGCCGACGATGATGGTGAACATCCCGGGCTCGATCCCCAGCGTCTTGAAGGTCGCCAGTAATGCGATCCCGGTGATGATCCCCGGCAACGCAATCGGCAGGATCAGCATCAGCGAGATGCCTTGTTTGCCGAAGAAGTCCCGGCGGTACAACGCCGCTGAAGCGAGGGTGCCAAGGACCATGGCGATCAAGGTCGCGATGGAGGCGATCTCCAGCGAGAGCTTGATTGCTTCCAGCACGTCCGGCCGCGAGAACGCCACGCCGATCCACTTCAGGGTGAAACCCTTGGGAGGAAAGCTGAACGCGGCGTCTTCGGTATTGAAGGCGTAGAGGAAGATGATCAGGATCGGGAAGTGCAGAAACACCAACCCGCCCCAGGCTGCGATTTTCAGGCCTAAAGAGGCTTTCTCAGAGTGCATCGAAGGCCCCCAGTCGTTTGACGATAGTCAGGTAGATGGCGATCAACACAATCGGCACCAGGGTGAAGGCCGCCGCCATTGGCATGTTGCCGATCGCGCCTTGCTGGGCGTACACCATGCTGCCGACGAAGTAGCCCGGTGGGCCGACCAGTTGCGGCACGATGAAGTCGCCCAGGGTCAGGGAAAAGGTGAAGATCGAACCGGCGGCAATGCCCGGAATCGACAGCGGCAGAATCACTTGCATGAAGGTCTGGCGCGGCTTGGCGCCGAGGTCTGCCGAGGCTTGCAACAGCGATGGCGGCAGACGTTCCAGCGACGCCTGGATCGGCAGGATCATGAACGGCAGCCAGATGTAGACAAACACCATGAAGCGACCCAGATGCGAGGTCGACAAGGTGCTGCCGCCCACGCCCGGAATGCCCAGCATAAACTGCAACACCGGCTCCAGCCCCAAGTGCTGAACGAACCACTGTGCGACACCGCCCTTGGCCAGCAGCAAGGTCCAGGCATACGCCTTGACGATGTAACTGGCCCACATCGGCATCATCACCGCGATATAGAAAAACGCCTTGGTCTTGCCGGTGGTGTAGCGCGCCATGTAGTAGGCGATCGGGAACGCGACGATGGCGCTGGCGATGGAGACGACGACGGCCATGCTCAAGGTGCGCAGGATAATGTCGAAGTTCGACGGCTGGAACAGCGCCGCGAAGTTCGCCAGGGTCAGGTCGGGTGTGACCGCCATGGTGAAGTCATCGAAGGTGTAGAAACCTTGCCACAACAGCACCAGCAACGAGCCGAGGTAAATAGCGCCGAACCATAGCAGCGGCGGCACCAGCAGCATCGACAGGTACAGGTTCGGCCGGCGATACAACAGGTTGGAAAACCTGCGCAACGGCGAACCGTTGGCCGGGGTTTGAGGGATAGCCACGGTGTTCATCTCACACCCCGCCGACAACGGTGTCGTGCAGCGGGATCATCGCTTCCCGTGCCCAGCGAGCGCTGATGCGTTGCCCGGTCTGGTGCTGGGCGCTGACGTCCAGCCATTGGTTGTTGGCCTGGCTGATGTTCAGGGTCTGGCCGTTTTCCAGTTTCATCTCGTAGCGCGTGGCGCTGCCTTGGTACTGAATGTCGTGGAGCAAACCGCTGACTTCGATCTCGTGGCTGGCCAACGGGCCTTCGGCAAATCGCACGTGTTCCGGGCGAATCGAAAACGGCTGTGGGTTGCCACTCAACTGCTTCGCCAGATCGCCGCGAATCACATTCGAGGTGCCGACGAATTCGGCGACAAAGGTCGTGGCCGGTTTCATGTAGAGATTGCGCGGGGTGTCGACCTGTTCGATGCGGCCCTTGTTGAACACGGCTACGCGGTCAGACATCGACAGCGCTTCGGTCTGGTCGTGGGTGACGAAGATGAAGGTGATGCCGAGTTGGCGTTGCAGTTTCTTCAGCTCGCTTTGCATCTGCTCGCGCAGCTTCAAGTCGAGGGCGCCCAACGGCTCGTCGAGCAGCAGCACACGCGGGCGATTGACCAGCGCGCGGGCCAGAGCCACACGCTGGCGCTGACCACCGGACAGTTGCACCGGTTTGCGCTCGCCGTAGCCGCCGAGGGCGACCATGTCGAGGGCTTCTTCGGCGCGTTTCTGCCGTTCGGCTTTACCAACGCCTTTGACTTTCAAACCGTAGGCGACGTTGTCGAGGACGTTCATGTGCGGGAACAGCGCGTAATCCTGAAATACCGTGTTGACGTCACGCTCATACGGCGGCAGCCCGGCGGCTTCTTCGCCATGAATGCGGATCGAGCCTGCACTCGGTTGTTCGAAACCGGCAATCAGGCGCAAACAGGTGGTTTTGCCCGAGCCGGAAGGGCCCAGCATGGAGAAAAACTCGCCGTCCTGGATGTCGATGGAAACCCGGTCTACGGCTTTCACTTCGCCGTACAGACGGGAAACGTTGGTGAACTGGACTGCAAGCGTCATGGTGCGGTGCTCCAAAAAAGGCGAGGGCCGTCACAGCGGCCCTGCCTGGACTTCTGAAAAATCTGAATCAACTTTCTGGTTGGAAAACTTATTGTGGCGAGGGAGCTTGCTCCCGCTGGAGTGCGCAGCACTCCCAAAAGGACTGATGCGGTCTCTCTGATTGACCGCATTAACGGGTTTTGGGGCAGCTTCGCCACCCAGCGGGAGCAAGCTCCCTCGCCACAGGGGCCGGTGGGTTAGCGGCCGCCCATGATTGCGATGTAGTCCTGGGTCCAGCGGCTGTATGGCACGAACTTGCCGCCTTCAGCCTGCGGGGTTTTCCAGAAGGCGATCTTCTCGAACTGGTCGAAACCATTGGTCTTGCAACCTTCAGCGCCGAGCAATTCGCTGCCGGTGCACGCCGCTGGCACCGCTGGCAACGAACCAAACCACGCCGCCACATCACCCTGGACTTTCGGTTGCAGCGACCAGTCCATCCACTTGTAAGCGCAGTTCGGGTGCTTGGCCTCGGTGTGCATCATGGTGGTGTCGGCCCAACCGGTGGCGCCTTCTGTCGGGATGGTCGACGCAATCGGCTGCTTCTCGTTCATCAGGCCGTTGACTTGATAGGGCCAGGCGCCGGACGCGACCACGCCTTCGTTTTTGAAGTCGCTCATCTGCACGGTGGTGTCGTGCCAGTAGCGGTGGATCAGCGGCTGCTGGGCGCGCAGCAGATCGAGCACGGCTTTGTACTGGGCTTCGGTCAGTTCATACGGGTTCTGGATACCCAATTCCGGCTTGGCGGTTTTCAGGTACAGCGCGGCGTCGGCGATGTAGATCGGGCCGTCATAGGCCTGCACGCGTCCCTTGTTCGGCTTGCCGTCCGGCAGGTTTTGCGCATTGAACACCACGCCCCAACTGGTCGGCGCAGTCTTGAACACGTTGGTGTTGTACATCAACACGTTCGGGCCCCACTGATATGGGGTGCCGTAGGTCTGCTTGTTGACCACGTACCACGGCGCATCTTTCAGACGCGGGTCGATGTTCTTCCAGTTTGGGATCAACGCGGTGTTGATCGGCTGCACACGCTTGCCGACGATCAACCGCAACGAAGCATCGCCAGAGGCGGTGACCAGGTCGTAACCGCCCTTGGCCATCAAACTGACCATTTCATCGGAAGTGGCGGCGGTTTTCACATTGACCTTGCAGCCGGTCTCCTTCTCGAAACCGGTCACCCAGTCGTAGGCCTTGTCGCTTTCGCCACGTTCGATGTAGCCCGGCCAAGCCACAATATCCAGCTGACCTTCGCCGGCCCCCACCGCTTTCAGCGGTTCGGCGGCCTGGAGGCTGGCACTCGCCAGCAGCGCGGTGGTGATTGCACTGAGCAGTGCGGTCTTGTGCACGAACATGGGAATTCCCTCTTCTTTAATTATGGTCGGGGCAGTTGTGAACGTGGTGAAGCATGCCGTTAGCGGCTTGTTATTAGCGTAGTCAGAGATGCTGTCCGTGGCGCGCCATGATGTGGCGCACCACGCTGTAGTCCTGGAGCGAATCGCTGGATAAGTCTTTGCCGTAGCCCGAACGCTTCAAGCCGCCATGGGGCATTTCGCTGACCAGCATGAAATGGCTGTTGATCCAGGTGCAGCCGTACTGCAAACGCGCAGCGACCTGCATCGCCTTGTCGAGGTTCTGGGTCCAGACCGAGGAGGCGAGGCCGTATTCCGAGTCGTTGGCCCAGTCCACCGCTTGTTCGAGCCCATCGAAACGGGTCACAGTGACCACCGGCCCGAACACTTCGCGCTGGACGATCTCATCGCTCTGCTTGCAGCCGGCCAGCAGTGTCGGTTGGTAGTAGAAGCCAGCGCCGGAGTGCACTGCCGCGCCGGTCACCCGTTCGATATGCGGCTGGCCGAGGGCGCGTTCGACGAAACTGGCCACGCGGTCGCGCTGGCGGGTGCTGATCAGCGGGCCGATTTCATTGTCGGCGTCGCGTTTACCGGCAAAGCGCAGGCTGCTGACCGCCGCGCCGAGCTCGGCCACCAACCGGTCATGAATCCCGGCTTGTGCATAAATCCGGCACGCGGCGGTGCAATCCTGACCGGCGTTGTAGTAACCGTAAGTGCGCACGCCTTCGACCACCGCTTGAATGTCCGCATCGTTGCAGACGATCACCGGCGCTTTGCCACCGAGTTCAAGGTGCGTGCGTTTCAACGTCTTGGCAGCGGCCTGGAGGATTTTTTGCCCGGTGACGATATCGCCGGTCAGCGACACCATGCGGATTTTCGGGTGGCTGACCAAATGGCTGCCGACGCCTTCACCGCCGCCGCAGACGATGTTGATCACGCCGCGCGGCAGGATTTCTGCCAGTGCCGGGGCCAGGGCCAGGATCGACAGCGGCGTGTGTTCGGACGGTTTGAACACCAGCGTGTTGCCGGCGGCGAGGGCCGGGGCGATTTTCCACGCGGCCATCATGATCGGGTAGTTCCAGGGCGCGATGGACGCGACGACCCCGATAGGATCGCGACGGACCATGCTGGTGTAGCCCGGCAAGTATTCGCCGCTGAGCTGGCCGGTCTGGCAGCGCACGGCACCGGCAAAGAAGCGGAACACATCCACCGTCGCGCTCAAATCGTCCTGGCGGGCCAGGTGCAACGGCTTGCCGCAGTTCAGGGATTCGAGACGGGCGAGGAGGTCGGCTTGTTTTTCGATGGCGTTGGCGATGTCCAGCAACAGGTTCGAGCGTTGCTGCGGGGTGGTCCTCGACCAACTGGCAAAGGCGTTATGCGCGGCGAGAATCGCGGCTTCGACTTGCTCGGTGCTGGCTTCGGCGATGTGGGTCAGCACTTCCCCGGTGGCGGGGTTGAGGATCGGTTCGACAAAACCCTGACCTGCGACCAATTCGCCATCGATCAACAACGCGGTGAACAACGGGGTCTGCGCGCCAGCCATTTTTCGGGTTCTCTTTTCTTGTGTGGCCATGCTGCTCCCTGTGACTGGGGCCCGGCCGTCTTATATAGATGCAGCAAGACTAGTGCGCGGACCCGAGGTCGACAAATACTAAATACTGAAGGTGGCGTTCGATTAAATAGATGGCTTGCGTCCGCCGTGGGGTTGCTCGCGGGCGACGGTCAGGAAAGGATCGACCAGCGCCGGACGCGCAGTGCCGCGGCGCCAGGCCAGGCCGACGTCAAGGGTCTGACTCAAGTCGGCAATCGGCCGCGCTTCAATGATGTCGCCCTCCAGCGACCACGGTCGATAGGTCATGTCAGGCTGGATCGACACGCCCAAACCGGCGGCCACCAGGCTTCGCACGGCTTCCGTTGACGCGGTTCTCAGGGTGATGCGCGGTTGCAGGGAAGCGGCGGACCACATGCGCTGGGCGTTGCGGTCCATTTCATCGACGTTCAGTTGAATCAGCGGTTCGCGCGCCACGTCGGCGAGGTTGATGCTGTCGTGTTCGAGCAATGGATGCTGCGCCGGCAGCCATAAACGGTGGGGCGAATGCGTCAGGACTTCGGTTTGCAGGGCGTGACGGTCTTCGAGGTTGGAGAGGATCAGCACACCAACGTCGATCTCGCCGCTGACCAGCAAATGCTCGATGTAGGGGCGTTCATCCTCCATCACCCGGATCTCGACGTTGGGGTAGGCGCGCTGAAAGCGGGTGAGCAAATCCGCCAGGTAGTAACCGGCCACGAGGCTGGTTACGCCAATGATCAACTGGCCGGCCACCTGGTCGGTGCTCTGTTGCAGGCTGCGTTTGGCGTTATCGACGGTGGCGAGAATCAGGTGCGCCTGGCGCAGAAACTGATGGCCCTGGTGAGTCAGGCTCATGCCCTTGGCGTGTCGGTTGAACAGGCCGACGCCAATCTCTTCTTCCAGTTGCTGAATCGCCAGGGTCAAGGTCGATTGGGAAATGAACGCGGTTTGCGCGGCGGCAGAGATCGAACCGGTCTCGGCCACGGCGATAAAATGACGAATCTGACGCAGGGTCATCATGGGGAAAGTACCCGGTGGACGGTTTTTATAGATTTGCTTGAGTGTATATCGTTTTAATCGATGGGCCTGTGGGCGTTACAGGATATGAGCAACATCTGGAAGCACTCTCGCCGGCAGGGGGCGGCCACTTTCGATCTAGGCTGGTGGCCGGTTACCCCTTTCGTGGAGACGGCAAAATGAATACCCGTGGTTTGCTCGATCAACTGCTCAAGTCCGGTCAGGATCTGGTGAAGAACAAGGCTGGAGGCAATCAGAACAAGGCGTCCAGCGGTGGGCTCGGTGGTTTGCTCTCGGGCGCCAGCGGCGGTGCGATAGCGGCGGGTGCCATGGGGCTGTTGCTCGGCAGCAAAACGGGCCGCCGTGTTGGCGGCAAGGTGCTGACCTATGGTGGCCTCGCCGCACTGGGTGTGATTGCCTACAAGGCGTTCGGCAACTGGCAGGCCCAACAAGGCACTGCCTCGCAGAGCGAACCGCAAACCCTGGACCGCTTGCCTGCGGCGCAGGTCGAGTTACACAGCCAGGCGATTCTCAAAGCCTTGGTGGCCGCCGCCAAAGCCGACGGCCACATCGATGAGCGCGAACGTGCGTTGATTGAAGGCGAATTCACCAAACTCGACAACGATCAAGAATTGCAGCACTGGCTGCACGCCGAACTGAACAAGCCGCTCGACCCGTCCGACGTCGCCCGTGCTGCGTGCACCCCGGAAATGGCCGCCGAAATGTATATCGCCAGCGTGATGCTGGTGGATGAGCAGAACTTCATGGAGAAATCCTACCTCGATGAGTTGGCGCGGCAATTGAAGCTGGAACCGGGGTTGAAGGCGGAGTTGGAGAGGCAGGTGAGACAGGCATCGATGTAGCCGACGAAGGTTCTCGAAACGGCCTCTACTACCTATTCATAATCCGCCGCTCTTGCAAAAGTGGGGCGGGTTTTATCGCTTGTGGGGGGGATGAGACGAATAACTCAGTCAGTGCCGCTCGTCTTAAAACACCACGTACCTGTTAATTCTGACAGTAGCTGGAAAATCATTTAAGGCATTTGATACCGCTACCTACGCCGCTCTCTCGCGGCGCGACAAGGAGCGTGTGTGATGACCGATCTTTCAAATGATTCCAAGACCCTGGCGCTGTCACCCCCTTACATTGTCGATGCAACGCCGGACGTCAAAAGCGAAGACCCCACTGCAGGAGTGCCGCTGTTAGGGGTTCCTTTGAGGCTTACAGGGGGCGGGCATCTGAAAGTGGTTGTGGATCCGCCCTCTCCGGGGGCGGATTCTGTGGTACTCCATCTCAACGGCAGTGTCACGCCCATCGACGCCCCTGTGACGGTCGATCCGGTCACAAAACGCACCACGTTCGAAGTGTCCAGGGCTCTGCTTCGCAATGGCCTGCAATATTTCAATTATGTAGCCAAGCGTATCGGTGGCAGCGATGAGCCGTCGCCCAATCTGTGGGTGCTGTACAGCAGGGATCGCCCAGGTGGTCTGGACCCGATAGTCGACGACCAAGACATCCACGAAGGGCTGGTTATTGATCTGCCTGAGGACGTCAAACAAAGCGGTGTCGACCTGGTAGCGGCCGAGCGAGGCGTCCCGCTTACCGTCTCTTACGCGTTTGCCAAATTGCACGACGTGGTGACCGTAAACTGCAACGGATTTCCGTTCAATCACATTGTGACGGCGGGCGATATCGGTGGCGGGTTCGACATCTTGCTGCCTAAAGCCGCTTTCATTGGCGGCGGCAACAGCCTGACCTTCAAGATTTTTTATACGGTCAAGGACCAACTGGGAAACAGTACCCAAAACTCACTGCCATCGCCGGCCCTCTCGATCAAGGTCGACCTGACGCCCAAAGTTGAACTCCCACCTGCGCCTTTTGTGCCAGCGCTGGCAGGCAATGTGATCTTTCCCGGCAAGCACACCGCGGGTTTCGTGGTCCGGGTGGATTGGACCAAAGGCTTCAAACCCGGCGATAGAGCCAAACTGGTGGTGAAGGGCGGAGCTGCGGGAGCAGGAACACCGGTATTCAACTTTGTGGCGTTCAATGCCAACTTCCGCGCCAATTTCCAGCTGACCCCGGCGTTCATTCTGGCGAACGCAGGCCGGGAGGTGGTGTTCACGTGGACTCTGTTGAGTGGTGGCGTGGAGACCGGGTCCGAGCCGCTGACCCTTATAATCGAAAGCGTCAATGTGACGGATACGAATTTTCCCAAGCCGGAAATTGTTGAGGCTTATGGGACGAACGCTGTGGATCTGCGGGCGTTTACAGGCGATGCAAAGATCGTCTGCGCACCTTGGCCATTTATTGGAGTGGGGCAAAAATACTGGCTGCATGTCTTGGGCACTGGCATGGATGACAACCCCAAGACTGTCCCCATTGCTGTGGGAAAAACCTTGACGCCGGAAGAGGTCCACAACGGGCTAGACGGTGTGGTGCCACGTAAAGAGCTGGAGCTGTTCAAGCCGGGTCATCAGTTGAGGGCGCGGCTGCGCGTGGACTTCTACCCCAATGAAAACGTAGACACGATCAGGACGTTCACGCTGACCTACTACACGCTAGTCACCGCCGGGATGAAAGCCATCCTGGAGTTCATTAATGCACCTTATCGCGTTGCGCCCTTGGGTCGCCTGACCGACATATCGTTGAAACTGGTTGACGAAACGGGCAATTTCATCAGAGAGGCGTCGGTACATTTGACTATTCCGGGCATTTTCAGATACTCGGACGGCACGACAGGGCGGCGTGAGTTTAAGACGAGTTTACTTGGTGAGTTGGTCATCCGGGGGGTGACTGGGCCGGATGCGCCAGCCACCAATTACACAATCACGGCTGAATATAATGGTAAAACTGTGATTGCGAAGTTAAATGTGACGGCCAGAGGGGCGATTGGAGAAGTAGATCTTGGCTTTGTTCCACACACTTATATTGGTCATGGGTACCATACGCTTATGGTAAGCCCGGATGGGACCAAGATATGCGTGATGAAACCCGCTAATGATAATGGCAGTTTGGCAATTATCGATGCCGAGACCTTGCAGATGTCCGACAAGTCTGTGGCGCGTTTGAACGCCTTTAACTTTGCGATCGGACTTGATAGCAATCAGGTCTTTATAAGCAGCACTCACAGCTATAGTCGTACAGTTTATGATTTGTCGACTGGAACGCAGGTGCTGATTCCAACGAATACTTATAACTCGGGGGGATGTGTCTTTGATCGGGAGGGTGCTCATGCCTATGTGACAAGTCAACAAGGGTTGAGAAAGACCGATATCGTGTTTAAGCGTGAAAAGGATATTCCAGGCCCGAGCAGCAGTGGTCCAATTATTCTGAGTTCCGACGGTCGACGTATATTTACTTTCGCTGGTGGGTCTCTATATAGCATTGATACAAGTAATGACACGTTAGTCAAAGTCGTCTCGCAAGGCTGGAACGCAAATACAATTGCAATAAGTCCGGACGGTAAACGTCTTTACGCCGATGATAGGTCTTCCCCAAGGATCAGAGTTATTAACTCCGAAACATTGCTCACTATCCAGTCGGTCGACGTTTTGAAACCGGGCCTGATTACCTTGAGTCCGGATGGGCGGCTACTCTTTTTTGCCAGTGAAGGAACCGTAACGGTTCTCGATTCCTTAAGCCTTAAGGAGGTCAAGACGTTCCCGGTCCAGGGTGATCCCTGTGCCCTAGGGTGTAGTCCTGATGGTTCCCGCCTCTATATTGCCTATAAATCCAAAACATCTATCACGGCTATTCAGGTCTAGTAACCCTGTAGGCAAGTACGCGCACATTAATAAGATGGCTGATTGTCTATTCTTGGGAACTGATCAGTCGCTTAAACCCCGCCATCGCTCTTTGCGAGCAGGCGCGCTTTTGCATTGGACCGCGTCCATTCGGACAACTTGGTTCAATGTGGGAGCCGTGCTTGCCCGTGAAGACGCCTTCAGCCTCACCCCATCACCCTCAGGCGCATCCACGACCCATTTCTTCCGATCCTCCACCGACACCCTCTCCCGATCCCACAGTCATCCCACGGTCTCCACCCAGGGCGAGAATTGGCGTCCCTAGTCTTATAAATGAAACACCCTCGGCTATACTCCGCAGCACTTGAACGACCCCCGAGGACTGACTGTGAAGAACTGGACGTTGCGCCAACGCATCTTGGCGAGTTTTGCGGTGATCATCGCCATCATGCTGTTGATGGTGGTCGTCTCGTATTCGCGGCTGTTGAAGATCGAAGCCAGTGAACAAAGCGTTCGCGATGACGCGTTGCCGGGGGTGTATTTCAGCTCGATGATTCGCAGCGCCTGGGTCGACAGTTTCCTTCGGACCCAGGAAATGCTCGGCCTCAAGGAAGGTCAGGGCATCAGTGCCGAGGACGCCGCCGATTTCCAGGCGTTCGAGGCGCGACTGGTGGAGCAGATCAATAACTACCGTGCCACGGTCACAACGGAAGAGGACAAGGTCGAAATCGCGGCCTTCGAAAAACTGCATGAGGATTTTCAGAAGATCCTGATGAAGGTGCTCGACCTGCATAAGAACAATCAGGAAGCCGACGCCATCAAGCTGTTCAACGAACAGCTGACCCCAGCGTGGACCGCCGGCCGGATGAAACTCAATGACATCATCCGCGAAAACAAAACCGTGGCCGATAACGACATGGCCGCCATCGACGATGCCGTGCTTGAGGCAAAAATCAGCATGGGTATTTCCCTGCTGGTGGCGGTATTGGCTGCCGGTTTCTGCGGTTTGTTGCTGATGCGCGCGATCATGGCGCCGATGAACCGGATCGTGGAAATCCTCGAAATCATGCGCACCGGTGACCTCAGCGGTCGTTTGAACCTGGAGCGCAAGGACGAATTCGGCGCGGTGGAAACCGGCTTCAACGACATGATGACCGAGCTGACGTCGCTGGTGTCTCAGGCCCAGCGCTCATCGGTACAAGTCACCACCTCGGTCACCGAGATCGCCGCCACGTCCAAGCAGCAACAAGCCACCGCCACCGAAACCGCCGCCACCACCACGGAAATCGGCGCGACCTCCCGTGAAATCGCAGCGACCTCCCGTGATCTGGTGCGCACCATGACCGAAGTGTCCACCGCGGCCGACCAGGCCTCGGTGCTTGCCGGTTCCGGGCAGCAAGGCCTGGCGCGCATGGAGGACACCATGCACTCGGTGATGGGCGCGGCCGATCTGGTCAACGCCAAACTGGCGATCCTCAACGAGAAGGCCGGCAACATTAATCAGGTGGTGGTGACCATCGTCAAAGTCGCCGACCAGACCAACCTGTTGTCGCTGAACGCCGCCATCGAGGCCGAGAAGGCCGGTGAATACGGGCGCGGTTTTGCCGTGGTAGCCACTGAAGTGCGGCGTCTGGCGGACCAGACTGCCGTGGCCACTTACGACATCGAGCAAATGGTGCGCGAGATCCAGTCGGCGGTATCGGCCGGGGTCATGGGCATGGATAAATTCTCCGAAGAAGTGCGCCGTGGCATGTCCGAAGTGCAGCAGGTCGGCGAGCAGCTGTCGCAGATCATCCACCAGGTTCAGGCGCTGGCGCCGCGGGTGTTGATGGTCAACGAAGGCATGCAGGCCCAGGCCACCGGCGCCGAACAGATCAACCACGCGCTGGTGCAGTTGGGTGATGCCAGCAGCCAGACTGTCGAGTCGTTGCGCCAGGCCAGTTTTGCCATCGACGAACTGAGCCAGGTGGCCGTCGGCCTGCGCAGCGGCGTTTCGCGATTCAAAGTCTGATGAGCGAACTCGCGGCTAAACGCGGCGCCGGAGTGCCGGTCAAGCAATCGTTGTACCTGGTGTTTCGCATCGGCAGCGAGCGCTTTGCCTTGCAGGCCATCGAAGTGGCGGAAGTGCTGCCGCGGCTGCCGTTGAAACCGATTGCCCAGGCACCGCATTGGGTCGCCGGGGTGTTTGCCTATCGTGGCGCGGTGGTGCCGGTGATCGACCTCAGTGCGCTGACCTTCGGGCAACCGGCGCAGGCCCGCACCAGCACGCGGCTGGTGCTGGTCAATTACCGCCCACATGAATCAACCCCGACGCAATGGCTGGGGCTGATTCTGGAGCAGGCGACTGACACGCTGCGTTGCAACCCGGCGGACTTCAAGCCCTATGGCCTGGACAATCGCCAGGCGCCTTACCTCGGGCCGGTACGCGAAGATGCGCAAGGTTTGCTGCAATGGGTGCGGGTTGCCGATTTACTCGATGATCAAGTTCGCGCGCTGTTGTTCCCGTCGCCGCCTCTCGATCCGGCGCTGCTTGAGGAGCGGCCATGAGCAGCGATCAACGATTTTTCGATTTCCTCAAGGAGCGTATCGGCCTCGACGTGACGTCGGTCGGCCCGGCGATCATTGAGCGCGCAGTGCGTCAGCGCAGCATTGCCTCCCGTGCGCTGACGGCTGACGAGTATTGGCACACGCTGCAAGGGTCGCAGGATGAACAGCAGGCGCTGATCGAAGCGGTGATCGTGCCCGAGACCTGGTTTTTTCGTTACCCGGAATCGTTCGCGACGCTGGCGAAACTGGCCAGCAAACGCCTGGCCGAGATCAACAACATGCGCGCGCTGCGGATTCTCAGCCTGCCGTGCTCAACCGGCGAAGAACCCTATTCCATCGCCATGGCCTTGCTCGATGCCGGACTCAAGCCCCATCAGTTCAAGGTGGAAGGTATGGACGTCAGCCCGCTGTCGGTGGAAAAAGCCCGGCGTGCGTTGTACGGCAAAAACTCGTTTCGCGGTCAGGACATTGCCTTTCGTGACCGGCATTTCAGCGCCGAACGCGACGTCTATCGCCTCAGTGATCGCGTGCTTGAGCAGGTGCGCTTGCAGGTCGGCAACCTGCTCGATCCGGCGTTGCTGGCCAGCGAGCCGCCGTATGACTTTGTGTTCTGCCGCAACTTGCTGATCTATTTCGACCAGCCGACTCAGCAGCAGGTATTCGAGGTGCTCAAGCGCCTGACCCATGTCGACGGCGTGCTGTTTATCGGCCCGGCCGAGGGCGGTTTGCTCGGGCGTTTTGGCATGCGTTCGATTGGCATTGCGCAGTCGTTTGCGTTCAGCCGTCAGCGTGTGCCGGAGCCAGAACCGTTTCCCCTGTTCGTGCCGGCCCCGTTGCCGGTGCGACAATCGGCGCGCAGCGTGCCTCCGCCACCGGTGCGCAATCGACCGTTCGCCACCCTCACTCCGCCCCCGGTCACGGCGAAAGCCTCGGACGCCACCGCGTTGCTCGCGAACATCGCCGTGCTGGCCAACGAAGGCAAAAGTGTTGAAGCGCGCATCGCGTGCGAACAGTATTTACGCAGTCACGAACCGGTCGCCCAGGTGTTTTACTGGCTGGGACTGCTCAGCGATGTCAGTGGCAACGCCCTCGAAGCCCAAGGTTTTTATCGCAAGGCGTTGTACCTTGAACCGCAACATCCCGACGCGTTGATGCACCTGGCAGCCTTGCTGCAATCCCAGGGCGATGCGGCGGGTGCCAGACGATTGCAGGACCGCGCCGCCCGCAGCGGGCGCGCCGACAGTGAGCGTAAACGATGAGCGCCTCCGACACCTTGAACGTCACCCATGAAGATGCCCAAGCCATTGACGATTGCTGGAACCGCATCGGTATTCACGGTGACAAGTCCTGCCCGCTGTTGGCCGAACACATTCACTGCCGCAACTGCGCGGTGTACTCCGCCGCCGCCACGCGTTTGCTTGATCGCTATGCGTTGCAGCAGGACGACCGCGTGCAACACTCGGCGACGGTCGAATCGGACATAAAAACCCGATCGCTGCTGATGTTTCGACTCGGCGAAGAATGGCTGGCGCTGGCCACTCGCAGCCTTATGGAAGTGGCGCCGTTGCAAGCCATTCATTCCTTGCCGCATCAGCGTTCCCGGGCCTTGCTCGGCGTGGCGAATGTGCGCGGCGCATTGGTCGCGTGCCTGTCGCTGGTGGAACTGCTCGGGCTCGACGCCACCCACAACGTGGCTTCCAGCGCGAGGGTCATGCCGCGCATGTTGATCATCGCCGCCCATGGCGGGCCGGTGGTAGTGCCGGTGGACGAGGTCGACGGGATTCATGCCATCGACGAGCGCATTCTCGAGACTGTCTCACAATCCGGCACTCAGGCGAGCGGCAAGTACACCCGCGGCGTGTTGCCCTTCAAAGGTCGTAGCTTGCGTTGGCTGGATGAAGAACAATTGCTGTCTGCTGTGACCCGGAGCCTCGCATGACCCCCGAGCAAATGCGCGACGCCTCGTTGCTGGAGCTGTTCAGCCTGGAAGCCGAAGCCCAGACCCAGGTCCTGAGCGCAGGCCTGCTGGCATTGGAGCGCAATCCGACCCAGGCCGATCAACTCGAATCCTGCATGCGCGCGGCGCATTCGCTCAAGGGTGCGGCGCGGATCGTTGGTGTCGACGCCGGGGTCAACGTTGCCCATGTGATGGAAGACTGTCTGGTCAGTGCTCAGGAAGGGCGCCTGTACCTGAGTCCCGAGCACATTGACGCGTTGTTGCAAGGCACCGACCTGCTGCTGCGCATCGCCACACCCAACAACAGCGTGACGCCAGCGAATATCGAAACGTATGTGGGGTTGATGACGCAGTTACTCGATCCTCTGGCGCACGCCGCGCCGCTGATCGCCGGGCGTCAATCCGAACAACCACGCGTCGAGCTGCCGGTGCCGGTGGTTGAGCCGCCGCCTGCCGCGCCAGTTGATGCTCCCCAAAAGACCAAGCGCACCACCGAAAACGGTGAGCGCGTGCTGCGCGTGACGGCCGAACGCTTGAACAGCCTGCTCGACCTGTCGAGCAAATCCCTGGTGGAAACCCAGCGCCTCAAGCCGCACCTGGCGACTATGCAGCGCCTCAAGCGCATGCAGAATAACGGTCTGCGGGCCCTGGAAAACCTCAACGTCCATCTCAAGGATCACGCCTTGAGTCTGGAAGCCCAGGAAGCACTCGCAGATGCACGGCGGTTGCTGGCGGAATCCCAGCAACTGCTGAACGAGAAAAACGCCGAGCTGGATGAATTTGCCTGGCAGGCCAGTCAACGCGCACAGGTGTTGTACGACACGGCGCTGGCCTGTCGCATGCGCCCATTTGCCGATGTGTTGACCGGGCAGGTACGCATGGTTCGCGATTTGGGCCGGGACCTGGGCAAACAGGTTCGTCTGGAGATCGAGGGCGAGAAAACCCAGGTCGACCGCGACGTCCTGGAAAAACTCGAAGCGCCACTGACGCACTTGCTGCGCAATGCTGTGGATCACGGCATCGAGTCCCCGGAACAGCGGCTGCTGGCCGGTAAATCGGCGGAAGGTGTGATTCGTCTGCGCGCCTCCCATCAAGCCGGACTGCTGGTGTTGGAATTGAGTGATGACGGCCATGGTGTTGATCTGGAAAAGGTCCGTCGCACGGTCATCGAGCGGCAGTTATCCCCAGCGCAAACCGCCGCTCAACTCAGTGAAGAAGAGCTGCTGACGTTTTTATTCTTGCCCGGTTTCAGTCTGCGCGACACGGTGACCGAAGTGTCCGGGCGCGGCGTGGGATTGGATGCGGTGCAGCACATGGTCCGCCAGTTGCGCGGTGCGGTGGTGCTGGAGCAGACGGCGGGCGAGGGCAGTCGTTTCCACCTCGAAGTGCCGCTGACGTTGTCGGTGGTCCGCAGCCTGGTGGTGGAGGTTGGAGGCGAGGCTTATGCGTTTCCGCTGGCCCACATCGAACGCATGTGCGACCTCGAGCCGGAAGACATCGTGCAGGTCGAAGGCCGGCAGCACTTCTGGCACGAGGGGCGGCATGTCGGGTTGGTGGCGGCCAGTCAACTGTTGCAGCGCCCGATCAACCCGAACAGTCAGCAAACCCTCAAGGTCGTGGTCATCCGCGAGCGCGAAGCGATTTACGGCGTAGCGGTCGAGCGTTTTATCGGCGAGAGGACGTTAGTGGTATTGCCGCTGGACGAGCGACTGGGCAAGGTGCAGGACATCTCCGCCGGGGCGTTGCTCGACGACGGTTCGGTGGTGCTGATCGTCGACGTCGAAGACATGCTGCGCTCGGTGGATAAGTTGCTCGATACCGGGCGCCTGGAACGCATTGCCCGCCACAGCAATCAAGCGGTCGAGGCGGCGCGCAAGCGGATTCTGGTGGTCGACGACTCACTGACGGTTCGCGAGTTGCAACGCAAGCTGCTGCTCAATCGCGGCTACGAGGTGGCGGTGGCCGTTGATGGTATGGATGGCTGGAACGCCCTGCGTTCGGAGGATTTCGATCTGCTGATCACCGACATTGATATGCCGCGCATGGATGGCATCGAATTGGTGTCATTGTTGCGCCGCGACAACCGCCTGCAATCGCTGCCGGTGATGGTGGTGTCGTACAAGGATCGTGAAGAGGATCGCCGTCGTGGACTGGACGCCGGGGCCGACTATTATCTAGCCAAAGCCAGTTTTCATGACGATGCCCTGCTTGATGCGGTGGCTGAGCTCATCGGTGGAGCACGGGCATGAAAATCGCAATCGTCAATGACATGCCCATGGCGGTGGAGGCCTTGCGCCGCGCCCTGGCGTTTGAGCCGGCGCACCAGGTCATCTGGGTCGCCAGTGATGGCAAGGAAGCGGTGCAAAAGTGTGCCGAGCAGACACCGGACCTGATCCTGATGGATTTGATCATGCCGGTGATGGACGGGGTCGAGGCCACCCGGCGGATCATGGCCGAAACGCCGTGTGCCATTGTGATCGTTACCGTCGATCGCCAGCAGAACGTACACCGGGTGTTCGAGGCCATGGGCCATGGCGCCCTGGACGTGGTCGATACCCCGGCGCTCGGCGCCGGTAATGCCCAGGAAGCGGCGGCGCCGTTGTTGCGCAAGATCATGAACATTGGCTGGTTGATCGGCGAGCGGGGTAACCGCGAGCGAACTGTGCCGAGCCCGTTGCGCAGTGCTGGGTCGCGCCAGCGCCTGATTGCCATCGGCTCATCCGCCGGCGGACCGGCCGCGCTGGAAATTCTGCTCAAGGGCTTGCCGCGAGATTTTTCGGCGGCCATCGTGCTGGTACAGCATGTCGATCAGGTGTTCGCCGCCGGCATGGCTGAATGGCTCGGTAGCGCCAGTGGCTTGAATGTGCGCCTGGCGGTCGAGGGCGAAGCGCCTCAGGCCGGAACCGTGTTGCTGGCCGGCACCAACCACCATATTCGATTGTTGAAAAACGGCACGCTGGCCTACACCGCCGAACCGGTCAACGAAATCTACCGGCCCTCGATCGATGTGTTTTTCGAGAGTGTGGCCAATTACTGGAACGGAGACGCCGTAGGGATTTTGTTGACGGGTATGGGACGTGATGGCGCGCAGGGGCTTAAACTCATGCGCCAACAAGGTTACCTGACCATCGCTCAGGACCAGAAAAGCAGTGCGGTATACGGAATGCCCAAAGCGGCCGCGGCCATCGACGCCGCCATGGAGATTCGCCCACTGGACAAGATAGCGCCACGATTGCTGGAGATATTCGCCAAATGACCGCCATTAGCAGCAATCCTGGCCCAAGAAGTACTCAGGTGACCGCACATGAATGACTTACAGCTCGACGGCTTCAAAACCGACGAAAACGCCGCCATGGTGTTGTTGGTGGACGATCAGGCAATGATCGGCGAAGCGGTGCGTCGCGGGTTGTCGAACGAAGACAATATTGACTTCCACTTCTGCGCAGACCCGCATCAGGCCATCGCGCAGGCGATCCGCATCAAGCCGACGGTGATTCTTCAGGATCTGGTGATGCCGGGTCTGGACGGCTTGAGCCTGGTGCGCGAGTACCGTAATCATCCGGCGACCAAGGACATTCCGATCATTGTCCTGTCGACCAAGGAAGACCCGCTGGTCAAGAGCGCGGCGTTTGCCGCCGGGGCCAATGATTATCTGGTCAAGCTGCCGGACAACATCGAGCTGGTGGCACGAATCCGCTATCACTCGCGCTCCTACATGACGCTGTTGCAGCGTGACGCGGCGTACCGTGCGTTGCGGGTCAGCCAGCAGCAACTGCTCGACACCAATCTGGTGCTGCAGCGGCTGATGAATTCCGATGGCCTGACCGGGCTGTCGAATCGCCGGCATTTCGATGAATACCTGGAGCTGGAGTGGCGCCGTTCGCTGCGTGACCAGAGCCAACTGTCGCTGCTGATGATCGATGTGGATTACTTCAAGTCCTACAACGACAGCTTCGGTCATCTGGAAGGCGACGAAGCCTTGCGCAAGGTCGCGGCGGCGATCCGCGACGCCAGCGCTCGTCCGTCTGACCTGCCGGCCCGTTACGGTGGCGAGGAGTTTGCGTTGGTACTGCCCAACACCACGCCAGGCGGTGCACGCCTGGTGGCGGAAAAACTCCGCCAAACCGTGGCTGCACTGAAGATTCCGCACCTTTCGCCGACCGAAGGCTCCAGCCTGACCATCAGCATTGGCCTGTCCACCATGGTCCCGCAACCGGGCAGCGATTGTCGGCAATTGATCTCGGCGGCGGACAAGGGGCTGTACCTGGCGAAGAACAATGGGCGCAATCAGGTCGGGATCGAGTGAGGTAATGCACGACCTGTAGCCGCTGTCGAGCCTGCTAGGCTGCGTCCGGCGGCGAAGCCGCCGTAAAACCGTACAGCGCGGTCCTCCAGACAAACCGTGTGCGCAGGATTGGCGAGGACTTCGTCCTCGGACGCGGCCTCGCGGGGCTCGACCGCTGCTACAGGAATGTTTGAGTCATTCGCGCCTAAAGCCGCCAGGCGGGCTGCCGTGGAGGCCTGTTTACGTTATACTCGCCGGCTTTCAAAAGTTCGCCAACGAGTGCTGCCCGCCATGGAAATCAACCCGATCCTTAACAGTATCAAGGACCTGTCCGAGCGCTCCGAAACTATTCGGGGGTATCTTTGACTACGATCAAAAGCATGAGCGTCTGACTGAAGTCAATCGCGAGCTTGAAGATCCGTCTGTCTGGAACAACCCGACGTACGCTCAGGAACTGGGCCGCGAGCGGTCCCTGCTGGCGCAGATCGTCGAAACCCTCGACGAAATGCACTCCGGCCTGGCCGACGCCAAAGACCTGCTGCTGATGTCCGCCGAAGAAGAAGACCAGGCCGCCGTCGATGACGTCGCCGCCGAAGTCGAGCGCCTGCGCGAGTCGCTGGAAAAACTCGAATTCCGTCGCATGTTCAGCGGTGAAATGGATGCCAACAACGCCTACCTGGACATCCAGGCCGGCTCCGGTGGCACCGAGGCCCAGGACTGGGCCAACATCCTGCTGCGCATGTACCTGCGCTGGGCTGACAAACGCGGTTTCGACGCGACCATCATGGAACTGTCCGCCGGTGAAGTCGCCGGGATCAAGGGCGCGACCGTGCACATCAAGGGCGAATACGCCTTTGGCTGGTTGCGGACCGAGATCGGCGTGCACCGTCTGGTGCGCAAGAGCCCGTTCGACTCCGGCAACCGCCGCCACACCTCGTTCTCGGCCGTGTTCGTGTCGCCGGAAATCGATGACAACATCGAAATCGACATCAACCCGTCGGACCTGCGCATCGACACCTACCGCTCCTCCGGTGCCGGTGGTCAGCACGTAAACACCACCGACTCGGCCGTACGTATTACTCACGTACCGACCAACACCGTGGTCAGCTGCCAGAACGAACGCTCCCAGCACGCCAACAAAGACACCGCGATGAAAATGTTGCGGGCGCGCTTGTACGAGCAGGAAGTGCAGAAACGCAACGCCGCGTCCCAGGCCCTGGAAGACACCAAGTCCGACATCGGCTGGGGTCACCAGATCCGCTCGTATGTACTCGATGCGTCGCGAATCAAGGATTTGCGCACTAACATCGAACGCAGCGACTGCGACAAGGTGCTCGACGGCGACATCGACGAATACCTGGTGGCCAGCCTGAAACAAGGCCTGTAAACCACCAGTCAAGACCTCAAGTCCCCTGCCACCGGTGGGGGCAACGAACCTGTGATGGAATTTTTAAAGACATGAGCGACCTAGAACTCGACCCGCAAGCCCTGCAACAGGAAGAAAACTCCCTGATCGCCCTGCGCAAGGAAAAGCTTGCTGCCGAGCGCGCCAAGGGCAATGCCTTCCCGAACGACTTCCGCCGCGACAACTACTGCAATGACTTGCAGAAACAGTACGCGGACAAGACCAAGGAAGAGCTGGCAGAGGCTGCAATCCCGGTCAAGGTTGCCGGTCGCATCATGCTCAACCGTGGCTCGTTCATGGTGATCCAGGACATGACCGGTCGCATCCAGGTCTACGTCAACCGTAAAACCCTGTCCGAAGACACCCTGGCCGCGGTGAAAACCTGGGACATGGGCGACATCATTGCTGCCGAAGGCACCCTGGCCCGTTCGGGCAAGGGCGACCTGTACGTCGAAATGACCAGCGTGCGCCTGCTGACCAAGTCGCTGCGCCCGCTGCCGGACAAGCACCACGGCCTGACCGACACCGAACAGCGCTACCGTCAGCGTTACGTTGACCTGATCGTCAACGAAGAAGTGCGCCAGACCTTCCGCGTTCGTTCGCAAGTGATCGCGCACATCCGCAGCTTCCTGATGCAGCGTGACTTCCTCGAAGTCGAAACGCCGATGCTGCAAACCATCCCGGGTGGCGCAGCAGCCAAGCCGTTCGAGACTCACCACAACGCGCTGGACATGGAAATGTTCCTGCGTATCGCGCCTGAGTTGTACCTCAAGCGCCTCGTTGTCGGCGGTTTCGAGAAAGTGTTCGAGATCAACCGCAACTTCCGTAACGAGGGCGTTTCGACTCGTCACAACCCTGAATTCACCATGTTGGAGTTCTACCAGGCGTACGCCGACTACGAAGACAACATGGACCTGACCGAAGAACTGTTCCGCGAACTGGCGCAGCTGGTTCTGGGCAGCACCGACGTGCCTTACGGCGACAAGGTGTTCCACTTCGGCGAACCGTTCGTACGTCTGTCGGTGTTCGATTCGATCCTCAAGTACAACCCTGAGCTGATCGCTGACGATCTGAATGACATCGACAAGGCGCGTGCCATCGCCAAGAAGGCCGGCGCCAAGGTGCTGGGCTTCGAAGGTCTGGGCAAGCTGCAAGTGATGATTTTCGAAGAGCTGGTCGAGCACAAGCTGGAACAGCCGCATTTCATTACCCAGTACCCGTTCGAAGTGTCGCCACTGGCCCGTCGCAACGATGACAACCCGAACGTCACCGACCGTTTCGAACTGTTCATCGGCGGCCGTGAAATCGCCAACGCCTACTCCGAGTTGAACGACGCGGAAGACCAGGCCGAGCGCTTCATGGCGCAGGTCGCCGACAAGGACGCGGGCGACGACGAAGCCATGCACTACGACGCCGACTTCGTTCGCGCGCTGGAGTACGGCATGCCGCCAACGGCGGGTGAAGGTATCGGTATCGACCGTCTGGTGATGCTGCTGACCAACTCCCCGTCGATCCGCGACGTGATCCTGTTCCCGCACATGCGGCCGCAAGCGTAAGTGTTTCAATTAAAAAGCCGCCTTTTCAGGCGGCTTTTTATTGCCTGTCTGGTACAAACGTATCAATTTATTGCTTTCATCTGAGAGGAAAGACCTGTCGTGAATCGTGCAATGGCTCAAGAAGGTGCAGCGGGTATCGCCACTGCGGTCGCTGAAAGTGTTCAGTACCAGGGCCGCAAGGCCAGCCGACAGGGCAGCGAGCAGCGTCGACAGGACATTCTCGATGCGGCGATGCGCATTGTCGTGCGCGATGGCGTGCGGGCCGTGCGCCACCGCGCGGTGGCGGCCGAGGCCGGCGTGCCGTTGTCGGCCACCACCTACTATTTCAAGGACATCGATGACTTGCTCACCGATACCTTTGCCCAATACGTGGAGCGCAGCGCGGCGTTCATGGCCAAGTTGTGGGTGAACAATGAGGGCTTGCTGCGCGAGATGGTGATCAGCGGCGACGGCAGCCCCGAGGCGCGCTCCCAGCTGGCGGACGACATTGCACGGTTGATGACGGACTATGTTCACCGGCAATTGATCAACCGTCGCGAACACTTGATGGCTGAACAGGCGTTCCGTCAGGAGGCCTTGTTGAACCCGCGCCTGGCGGAATTGGTGCGCTCGCATCAGCAGATTCTCCTCCAGGGCACCTGCCAGCTTTTCGAGGTGTTGGGTTCGCGTGAGCCACGAGAGGATGCCAAAGTGTTGACGGCGATTATCGGACGGATGGAATATCAGGGCCTGCTCAACGACGCCGAGCCTGTGGGTGAAGAAGAAATGCTCGGTATCCTCAATCGCTACATGCACTTGGTACTCGCGTCGGTGTGAGTTGAGCACGGTCCCCGTAGCCGCTGGCGAAGGCTGCGTTCGGCGACGAAGTCGTCGTAAAACCTGCCACCGTGTTCCTTCAGGTTGATTCGGGATTCAGAGTTTACGACTGCTTCGCAGCCGAACGCAGCCTTCGGCAGCTGCTACAGGACTGCGTGTTCATAGGGAGTGTTGAATGAAAGCCTGGCGCGTCATCGTGATCGCCTTGTCGTTCCTGCTGCTCAGTGGCTGTCTGGTGACCTTCAAGGAACCGCTGCCCGCGAGCGACCCCGCGCCCAAAGGTTTGCTCGGCAAATGGACCAGCACTAACGCCTGGGGCGAGCCGATGAACTTGGAACTGACGCGCATCGGTGACCATCGTTATCAGGCGGTCAGCTACTTCAAGGCCAAACCCGGCGAACGCGAAGCCTATCCCTTCACCGTCTCGCGCCATGGCAGCCGCTGGTACCTGTCGGCGAAAGTGCCAGCCAAATACGGCGGCCATTTCACCATTGCCGGTTTCGAACTCACGGACAAACATGAATTGGTGGTCTACAACCTCGACCTCGAGCAAATCAACCAGGCACTCGGACAAAAAGTCTTGAGCGGCGAAGGTTTTCAGACCGACGACGGCGACGGCGTATTGGTCGACAACGCACTGGATCAGGTCTTCAGTTACCTCGACGATCCGGCCAATTCCGATGTCTTCGTCGAAGCGGTGCGCTATCAACGCCTGGCCAACAGCAAATAGACTCAGCACATAACGGTTTTTCTACAGGAGTTTCGGGTGGACGATTACCAGCAGACGATACGCATTTTGTCCGATCGCATTGTGCTGGCGCAGACGCCGATTCGCGTCCTCGATGCGGTCAAGTGGGACGACAGCATCCGCAAGGGATTCCTCAAGGCCAAGGGCAAGGAAATGCCGGCGGTGGACCGCGATTACTACCTCAATCGGCCACTGACGTTCGACTCCAGCAAAGTGAAACTGGAGTTCCAGAACATCGAGCGCGACATTACCCGCCAGCTCGGCCAGTTCAACCCGGTCGGCCAGATCATGCGCCGCATGTGCAAGGAATACCGGATGGTGGTGCGCATGCTGGAAGCGCGCGGCACCGAGGATTTTGGCCTGATTTCCCAGGAACTGTACGGTGCTGCGTCCGACGCGTTCCACGCCGGTGACCCGACTCTGGCCGATCTGGGGCTGATGCTTTCCGATTACCTGAACAACATCGACGGCCGTGGCGATCTCAAGGATGAGCCAAAAATCCTTACGGCCAAGGAAGCCGTGCACCTGCTGCAAACCCGCTTGAACAAGGTCTTTGGCGAAGCCGAGGAAACCATTCGGGTGTTCGAGTCCGACGGGATCGTCGCCGATGCGGCGGCCGGTGCGGACTACATCAAGATCCGCGCCGATGCGATGTTCAACGACCGTGACGTGCGCGCCCTGGAAGTCCACGAAGGGCTGGTGCATGTCGGCACCACGCTCAACGGGTTGAACCAGCCGATCTGCACCTTCCTGTCCAAGGGCCCGCCGTCGTCGACGGTGACCCAGGAAGGTTTGGCGATCCTGATGGAAATCATCACCTTCGCGTCCTACCCGAGTCGCCTGCGCAAACTCACCAACCGTACCCGCGCCATTCACATGGTGGAGGAGGGCGCGGACTTCCTGCAGATCTACGAGTTCTTCCGCGAGCAAGGCTTCGAAATGGCGGAAAGCTACGGCAACGCCAGCCGGGTATTCCGTGGTTCGGTGCCCGACGGTCTGCCATTTACCAAAGACTTGTCCTACCTCAAGGGCTTCATCATGGTTTACAACTACATTCAGTTGGCCGTGCGTAAAGGCAAGCTTGAGCAGATCCCGCTGCTGTTTTGCGGCAAGACCACGCTGGAAGACATGCGCACGCTGCGCCAGTTGGTTGATGAAGGGTTGGTGGTGCCGCCGAAGTATTTGCCGGATCAGTTCCGCGACCTGAACGCGCTGTCGGCGTGGATGTGCTTCTCCAACTTCCTTAACCATTTGAGCCTGGACCGGATTGAAGCGGATTACTCCAACATCCTCTAACGATCACGAATACCCCTGTAGGCGTGAGCCTGCTCGCGATTGCGGTTCAACATTCAACATTGATGTTGGCTGACACACCGCTATCGCGAGCAGGCTCACTCCTACAAGGGGATGTGTATTTTCAATTCTGAATTTTGCGAGGTTTCAACGGATGAGATTCCTCGGCATGGTTTGCCTGCTTCTGACCTTGAGCGGTTGCAGCTCCCTGCTGTTCTACCCCGAGCCCGGCCAGTTGTTCACCCCGGAAAAAGCTCATCTCGAATACCGCGAAGTCACCCTCGTCACTGCCGACGGTCTCAAGCTCAACGCCTGGTGGTTGCCGGCCAAAAAGGGTGTCGACGTCAAAGGCACGGTGCTGCACCTGCATGGCAATGGCGGCAACTTGCCGATGCATCTGGGTGGGAGCTGGTGGCTACCCAAGGCAGGTTATCAAGTGCTGCTGATCGACTATCGCGGCTACGGTTTATCCGAAGGGAAACCGAGCCTGCCGGCGATCTATCAGGACATCGACGCCGCGTTCAAATGGCTCGACCAGGCCCCCGAAGTCAAAGGCAAACCGCTGATCCTGCTTGGCCAAAGCCTCGGCGGCTCGATGGCTGTGCACTACCTGGTTCAACACCCCGAACGTGAGAAACAGCTCACGGCCCTGGTCCTCGACGGAGCACCGGCCAGCTATCGCAGCGTCGGCCAATTTGCCTTGAGCACTTCATGGCTGACCTGGCCGTTCCAGGTGCCGTTGTCCTGGCTGGTGCCGGACGATGAAAGCGCGATCTACTCGATGCCGCAGCTCAAAAGCGTGCCGAAACTGCTCTATCACAGCATCGACGATCCAATCGTGCCCCTTTCCAACGGCATCCGTCTGTATCAAGCTGCGCCGCCGCCGCGTGTGCTGCAACTGACCCGAGGCGGTCATGTGCAGACGTTCGCCGACCCGGTCTGGCGAAAAGTCATGCTGCGTTATCTCGACGACCCGCAGCATTTCAACGGCCTGCGCCGCCTGGGTGAAATCCCCAATTACCCGGCACCCCCGAATTCAGAAGATGAACCACCAGAGAGCCCGCAATGAGTGAAGAACGTAACGCCATCCCGCTGATCATCACCGGTATCTGCAGCATCCTCGGCACCGTGGGTGCCTTGTGGTACTACGGTTACCTGCATTTCGCCAAGCCTGAGGACGCGTTGCTGCTCAACGAATTCACCATGCTCAAGACCATGCCGGGCGAGGACTACAAAGTCTCCCTGGAGCCTGCCGCGCAAGTGGCGCAGTGCATTGATGGCGTGCTGGTGCTGTTTGATACCGAGCAAAAAGGCCTGACCGGTGTGCTGGTCGACAGCAAGAAAAAGGCGGTGCGTTGCATGGGGCAGGAAACCCCGCAGAAGCTGGAGCAGTAACCCCATTTTGCGAGCACCAAATTTCCTCTGTGGGAGCGAGCCTGCTCGCGAAGGCGGCGAGTCTGCAAAAACATATTTTGAATGTTGAATAGCTTTCGCGAGCAGGCTCACTCCTACAGGATTTGTTTTTTGCTCCATGAAAAAGCCCCGACTGAGCCATCAGCCGGGGCTTTTTGTTTAAGCAGATGTTACTTAGTTCGAGCTAACCGCCGAACGCGGAATCACCGGCTGGTTATCATTGGAAATGGTCACCTCCACCCGACGGTTCATCGCCCGGCCCGACACGCTATTGTTTTCAGCAACCGGGTATTCCTTGCCATACCCCTGAGCCACGATGCGCGCCGGATCAACGCCCATTTTCACCAGTGCCGTGCGCACCGAATCGGCCCGACGCTCCGACAGCGACTGGTTGTGGCCCTCGGTGCCGGTGCTGTCGGTGTAACCCTCGACGATCACTTTGCGATCCGGGTTTTCCGAGAGGAACTGCGACAGTTTGTTGATGTTCGCCAGACCGCTGGGCTTCAGGTCTGCGTGGTCGGTGGCAAACAACACATCACCAAACGTCACCAAGGTGCCGCGGTCGGTTTGCTTGGCGTTAAGGCTGGCCTGCAACTGCTTGATCTGCGTGTCACGCGCATCCAGACGCGCCTGGGCACGTTGGGCCGAAGCGTTTTTCAAGTTGGCTTCAGCGGTGCGCAGGGCGATGGTCTGCTTGGCCACTTCAACGCGCTGATTGGTCAGGTAAGCCAGTTGATCGACCTTGGCCGCGTCTTGCTTGTCGCGGTACGCCTGATCGGCTTTGTCCAGGTAATCACTGGCGTCTTTGGTTTCCAGTGCCGCAACTTTGCTCGCTTGCGGGTTGGCTTGCAGGCCGCTGTAGTTGGTGCGCGCCTGTTCCAGGTTCGCGTTAGGCGGGGTGGAGCAGGCAGCCAGGGCAACACTGGCGGCGAGGAGAGCGGGGATCATCAATTGTGTACGCATAATCATTCGTCCTTTTTAATCGGTAAGAGCTTCAGGTCCGGGGTCTGGATGCGCGCTTACTGCACGGTGCGCTGACTTTCCTGACGCAGTTCCTGAACACCTTGCTGAGAGTCCTTCAGTGTCTGTTGAGCTTTCATCGCCTGAGCCTTGCGTTCGGCCACACGAGCGTCCCACTCGGCTTGCTCGGCGAGCATCCGCGCCTCGTCATACTTTTTGTCGTGCATGGCGATTTCGGCTTGTTTGAATTTGTCTTGAGCGGACTTCATCTCCACAGCCGCAAACTCGGTGCCGCCGGCACTGACCGCGTCATTGACGGCGGATTGGGTGACCGCGTATTGCTCGGTCGGCGGGTTACCGGCGCAACCGGCCAGAATGAAACTGCTGCCAATTGCCAGGGCAGCCAGTTTCAGGCCACGCAAGTGGGTGGATGAGGTGGTTTTCATAGTCTTCAACTCCATTGGAATTACTCCTGTAAAACTTGAATATCCATCCTGGTATGGAGCCGTAACCGACTGACGTGATGTGCAAAATGAGACGACCGTACCAGGCGTGGTTACTGGTTACGACCAAAGGCATTTTTTAAAAGTTCAGAGAAATTCACCGTGCCTGCGAAAAAGCACGAAAGGCTCTATATCGGGAACTTTGGCGGCGAGAGGCGGTATTCCGGGGCTTTTTATCGCTCAGGAATTCACGTTTTTTGATGGGTATTACTTCCCTGTAGGAGCCCCCTTGCCACAGGGCTCCCACAGTTTTACATCAGCAGGATCAGTGTTTCTGCTTGTCACTACCGACCGACAAATCATGCAAATGCCGCCGCGACAATGCGAGAAAACGCGGTGTAGGACCGACGTCTTCGTACAGCGGATCACCTTCTTCATCAGTCGCCACAACGGTCGAGCCCTTCACATACGGAAAGCTTTTTTCCAGCTCTTCCAGGGCGGCGCCAATCAGCTCGCCGAGCAGTTCTTCAGGTTGGCGTTTGGGGTACATCTCGGTAATGGCCGCCAGCCGTGCGGCGGCTTCCACGTCCAGGTGAATCGTGTAGCCCGTCTCGGTCAGGCGACCCTTGGCGTTTTCTTCCCAATGCTGGGCAAGCTCGCGAATTTTCATAGTGACCTCAATGCGTTCCTGCTCGTGGCAGGCCGTTTCAGTGTCCGGCAGTGGCCGGCGAAAGCCGTTGTGCGGCTTCCTCTTCAGACTAGCTTCTGCGCGCCGGGTTTAAAGTCCCTTCGTCGTTTGCTTGTAAGAACGGCTTTACGGCGGCACTCTTGGGGTCAAAGCATGATGTTCATGGCCGCCCGGATTTTTTGCTGGAGAACTGCTGATGACCGATATTGATGCACGCTTGCGCGAAGACGTTCACCTGTTGGGTGAGTTGTTGGGCAACACCATTCGTGAACAGTACGGGGACGGTTTTCTCGACAAGATCGAGCAGATCCGCAAGGGTGCCAAGGCCGACCGCCGCGGTTCCATGAATGCCGAACTGAGCGCCAGCCTCAACCAATTGAGCGAAGACGAGTTGCTGCCGGTGGCGCGGGCGTTCAACCAGTTTCTCAACCTGGCCAACATCGCCGAGCAATATCAGCTGATTCACCGCCGCGAAGCGTCGCAGCCCGCGCCTTTTGAGGCCCGCGTGTTGCCGGAACTGCTCGCTCGCCTGCGCGCCGAGGGCCACAGCGCTGACGCTTTGGCCCGGCAATTGGGGCGACTGGAAATCGAACTGGTACTGACCGCGCACCCGACCGAAGTGGCGCGCCGCACGCTGATCCAGAAGTACGACGCGATTGCCGCGCAACTGGCCGCGCAAGACCACCGCGACCTGACCCCGGCCGAGCGCGAGCAGATCCAGGCGAAATTGCAGCGCCTGATCGCTGAAGCCTGGCACACCGAAGAAATCCGCCGCACCCGCCCGACACCTGTTGATGAAGCCAAATGGGGCTTCGCGGTGATCGAACATTCGCTGTGGCAGGCGATCCCCAATTACCTGCGCAAGGCCGATAAAGCCCTGTTTGACGCCACCGGCCTGCACTTGCCGCTGGAGGCCGCGCCGATTCGTTTCGCCTCGTGGATGGGCGGCGACCGCGACGGCAACCCCAACGTGACCGCTGCCGTGACCCGTGAAGTGTTGCTGCTGGCGCGCTGGATGGCCGCCGATTTGTACGTGCGCGACGTCGATCACCTGGCGGCGGAACTGTCGATGCAGCAGGCCAGCGAAGCCTTGAAAGCCAAGGCCGGAGACAGTGCCGAACCGTATCGCGCGGTGCTCAAACAGTTGCGTGAACGTCTGCGTGCCACGCGCAATTGGGCGCACGCCTCTTTGACGACGACCACCCCGGCACCGGCCGATGTGCTGCAAAACAACCGTGACCTGCTCGATCCGCTGGAGCTCTGCTATCAGTCGCTGCATGAGTGCGGCATGGGCGTGATCGCCGACGGTCCGCTGCTCGATTGCCTGCGTCGGGCAGTGACGTTCGGCCTGTTCCTGATGCGCCTCGATGTGCGTCAGGACGCCTCGCGGCATACCGCCGCCATGACCGAAATCACCGATTATCTGGGCCTCGGACGTTACGAAGACTGGAGCGAGGAGGAGCGCATCGCCTTCCTGATGCGCGAGCAGAACAACCGTCGACCGTTGCTGCCGGCGTATTTCAAACCCTCTGCCGATACCGCCGAAGTACTGGCGACCTGCCGGGAAATCGCCGCCGCCCCCGGCGCTTCACTGGGTTCTTATGTGATCTCCATGGCCGGTGCCGCCTCCGACGTGCTCGCGGTGCAACTGCTGCTCAAAGAGGCGGGCGTGCTGCGGCCAATGCGCGTGGTGCCGCTGTTCGAAACCCTCGCGGACCTCGACAACGCCGGCCCTGTGATTGAAAAGCTGTTGCTGCTACCGGGTTATCGTTCGCGCTTGCAAGGCCCGCAGGAAGTGATGATCGGCTACTCCGACTCGGCCAAGGATGCGGGGACGACAGCGGCGGCCTGGGCGCAATATCGGGCACAGGAACGCTTGGTCGACATCTGCCGCGAGCAGCAAGTGGAACTGCTGTTGTTCCACGGTCGCGGCGGCACCGTGGGGCGTGGCGGTGGTCCGGCGCACGCGGCGATTCTGTCGCAGCCGCCGGGTTCGGTCGCCGGGCGTTTCCGTACCACCGAGCAAGGGGAAATGATTCGTTTCAAATTCGGCCTGCCGGACATCGCTGAGCAAAACCTTAATCTGTACCTGGCCGCAGTGCTGGAAGCGACCCTGCTGCCACCGCCGCCACCAGAGCCTGCGTGGCGCCATTTGATGGACGAATTGGCCGCCGATGGGGTCAAGGCGTACCGCGCCGTGGTGCGTGAGAACCCGCAATTCGTCGAGTATTTCCGCCAGTCGACGCCGGAACAGGAATTGGGCCGCTTGCCGCTGGGCAGTCGCCCGGCCAAACGCCGCGCCGGCGGAATCGAAAGTCTGCGCGCGATTCCGTGGATCTTCGGCTGGACTCAAACGCGCCTGATGTTGCCGGCCTGGCTCGGCTGGGAAGCCGCGTTGAGCAAGGCGCTTGAGCGCGGTGAAGGCGAGTTGTTGGGGCAGATGCGCGAGCAATGGCCGTTCTTCCGCACCCGCATCGACATGCTGGAAATGGTCCTGGCCAAAGCGGATGCAGATATCGCCCAATCCTACGATGAGCGTCTGGTCGAGCCGGATTTGCTTCCTTTAGGTGTGCACTTACGCGACCTATTGTCGCAGGCGTGTGCCGTGGTGCTTGGGTTGACTGGTCAGTCGCAGCTACTGGCACATAGCCCAGACACCCTCGAATTCATCCGGTTGCGCAACACCTACCTCGACCCGCTTCATCTATTGCAGGCGGAGTTGCTGGCCCGTTCGCGACAACAGGATGTGGCCCAAGGCAGCCCGGTAGAACAGGCGTTGCTGGTGTCTGTGGCGGGGATTGCCGCCGGTTTGCGAAATACCGGCTAAGGTTTTTGCCGTGGGGCGAGGCACTCGGCGCAGGCGTCGGGTGCCTGTGGGCGAGGGCCGGAAAAGGTCGGTCAGGCGACAGTTAATGATGGGGTTGCGACTTGGGGCACTCCATCAAAAGGTCACGTCAGGCAGCGGTTTCTCCGACTTTCGGCGGCTTGTGTGGTCCGGGCCTGCTGTGTATCTTGATCAGCCTTTGGCCGTTTGGGCGGCCACGACCCTATTTTTGAGATTGGCCCCACGAGGCGAATCTGACGTTATCCATATAAAAAATTGAGGAGCACATCGATGCGCGTCATTCTGCTGGGAGCTCCCGGGGCCGGTAAAGGTACTCAGGCTAAGTTCATCACCGAGAAATTCGGCATTCCGCAAATCTCCACTGGCGACATGTTGCGTGCAGCCGTCAAGGCCGGCACCGAGCTGGGCCTGATCGCCAAGAGCGTCATGGACAGCGGCGGTCTGGTCTCCGATGACCTGATCATCAACCTGGTCAAGGAACGCATCAGCCAGGCCGATTGCGCCAACGGTTTCCTGTTCGACGGTTTCCCGCGCACCATTCCTCAGGCTGAAGCCCTGGTGAAGGCCGGTGTCGAACTGGACCACGTGCTGGAAATCGACGTCAAAGACGAAGACATCGTTCAGCGTATCGCCGGCCGTCGTGTTCACGAGGCCAGCGGCCGCGTGTACCACATCGTCTACAATCCGCCGAAAATTGCCGGTAAAGACGACATCACCGGCGACGAGCTGGTACAGCGCAAAGACGACACCGAAGAAACCGTGCGTCATCGCCTGTCGGTCTATCACGCCCAGACCGAACCTCTGGTGAAGTTTTACCAGGAGCTGTCCGCCGCTCAAGGCAAACCGAAGTACAGCCACGTTGAAGGTGTTGGCTCGGTTGAAGCGATCACCGGTAAAGTGCTTGAAGCACTGAGCTAAAAAAACGCTTCATCTTCTACGGCCCGCTTGCGGGCCGTAGTTGTTTATACTGGCGCACTTTTTCTGACCTCTCTTACGGAAACATCGATGAGCACCTTGCTGGCCCTGGACACCGCGACTGAAGCTTGCTCCGTTGCCTTGCTGCATGACGGCAAAGTCACGAGCCATTACGAGGTGATCCCGCGCCTCCATGCGCAGAAGCTGTTGCCGATGATCCAGCAATTGCTTGCCGATGCCGGGACCACGCTGCAAGCAGTCGATGCCATCGCGTTTGGCCGTGGGCCGGGCGCGTTTACCGGTGTGCGGATTGCCATTGGCGTGGTCCAGGGCTTGGCATTTGCGCTGGATCGCCCGGTGTTGCCGGTGTCGAACCTGGCCGTGCTGGCGCAACGCGCGTACCGTGAACACGGTGTGAGCCAGGTGGCGTCCGCCATCGATGCGCGGATGGATGAAGTGTATTGGGGCTGCTACCGCGAAACGGCGGGGGAGATGCGCCTGGTGGGCAATGAAGCCGTGTTGCCGCCGGAAGTGGCGGCGTTGCCGACGGATGCCAGTGGCGAATGGTTTGGCGCGGGCACGGGTTGGGGGTATGCCGAGCGCATTGCCGTGAACCTGACCGGGCAGGACGCGGGCATGTTGCCGCATGCCGAAGACCTGCTGACCCTGGCGCGTTTTGCCTGGGAGCGGGGTGAGGCGATTGTGGCGGATGAGGCTCAGCCGGTTTATCTGCGCGATAAAGTGGCGACGCCTAAGGCGCGTTGATTTCTCGGTATCGAGTAGGTCCAATCGCGGGCAAGCCACGCTCCCAGAGTTTTGAGCCAGCTGCAGACGTTGTGAACCACCCAAATCCTGTGGGAGCGTGGCTTGCCCGCGATGGCGATCTACCCAGCGCAGCCAATCGTCGATTTATACCCCCAGCTTTTAAACCTTTTCCCGATTCTGTGTTCTAGTTATCACCAAGCGGTTTGCGAAGCGTTCAATGCGCCACTAAACTGCCATCATTGATACCGGACATGTACTCATGCGTATAGACGGCGTTTCCTCTCAGTCCTACCCCATCAAGCGCAAGCCTCGCAAAGGCCCTGTGGCGGAAGACGATTACGTCGATATCGACGGTGAGCTGGAAATTCCGTCCGAAGAGCAAATGGCTGCCCGTGCCGCCAAAGCCTCGGCGCAACGCCTGAGCAATCTGCCGGCGCGCCAGCAAGACATGATCTACCACCGCGCCATGAGCAAAAGCGCCGCCACGGCACTCGCCAGCTACCTGAGCACGGCCACTTTTGTCGATTGGGATACGGATGTGCTGGGTCTTGACCTGTACATCTGATGCGACTGCCTTACTACCTCGGCTGCCCGTCCTGGAGTGAAAACGCCTGGCGCGATTATCTCTATCCGCCAGACGCGAAATCCTCCGAATTTCTAAATCTCTATACCCAAGTATTCAACGCCGTAGAAGGCAACACGACTTTCTACGCGAGCCCGGCTGCGTCCACTGTCGAGCGCTGGGCCGAGGCCATGCCCGAACACTTTCGTTTCACCGCCAAGTTTCCTGGCGATATCAGCCATGGCGGTGACCTGCGCGAGCAACTGACCGCCGCCGAAACCTTTGTGCAATTGCTCCACCCCTTGGGTGAGCGGGTTTCGCCGTTGTGGCTGCAATTGTCGAAAAGTTTCACGCCGCAGCGATTGCCCGAACTGGCCGCGTTCATTGATGCGCTAGATCACCCGCTGGCCATCGAAGTGCGCCACGATGCGTTTTTTGCCAAGGGTGATGCCGAGCGCATGCTCAATCGCCTGCTGCTGGATCGCGGTGTCGAACGGATCTGCCTTGATCCGCGTGCGCTGTTCAGCTGCACGTCGACCGATCCCTCGGTGCTCCACGCCCAATCGAAAAAGCCCAAAGTGCCGCCACGCCCGGCGGCGTTCACCCAGTTCCCGCAGGTGCGTTTCATCGGCCATCCTCAGCTGGAAGCCAACGATCCGTTCCTGCAGCCGTGGGTCGAAAAAATCGCCACGTGGATCGAAGAGGGGCGCACGCCTTACATCTTCCTGCACACCGCCGACAACCTGCTGGCCGCCAGGCTGGCGCAACGTTTTCACGCACAACTGATGCTGCGTTTGCCTGGCCTGCCGCCGCTGCCTGAGCTATACAGAGAACCCGCAGCAGAACAACTTGGCTTGCTCTGAGGCGGATTCGTCCCCCTTTTCAGGAGTCTGCCCAATGGATGCGCAAACCCTTCGAGCCCAGGCGTTCAAAGCGCTGCACGAACGCGACGGGGCTTTTGTCATTCCCAACCCGTGGGACGCCGGCTCGGCGAAGATGCTAGCCAGCCTCGGGTTCGAGGCGCTGGCAACCACCAGTGCCGGCTACGCTTTTTCCAATGCGCGCCCGGATGGCGCATTGACTCTCGACGATACGCTGGCGAATGTCCGGGCGATTGTCGCGGCCACTGATCTGCCGGTGGCGGTGGACCTGGAAAACGGTTTTGCCGACGACCCCGTCCAGTGCGCCCAGAGTATTTTGCGCGCAGCTGAGGCCGGTGCGGTTGGCGGCTCTATCGAAGATGCGACGGGCCGTGAAGCGGCGCCGATCTACTGCTTCGAACATGCCGTGGCGCGGGTTGAAGCGGCGGTGGCGGCAGCGCGCAGTTTACCGTTCCCCTTCATGCTGACCGCGCGCGCCGAGAATTTTCTGCACGGCAATCCTGATCTTGCCGACACCCTTCGCCGCTTGCAGGCGTTCGCCGAGGCCGGTGCCGACGTGCTCTATGCGCCGGGGCTGCGCAGTGCCGAAGAGGTATTGGCGGTGGTCCGTGCCGTGGCGCCCAAACCGGTCAATGTGTTGATGTCCGGCGGGCTCAAGTTGACGGTCGAGCAGTTGAGCGAAATGGGCGTCAAGCGCATCAGCGTCGGATCGGCCCTCGCGTTGGCGGCGTATGGCGAATTTTTCCGGGCGGCTGAAGAGATCAAGACTTCCGGCTCGTTCGGGTTTACCTCGCGCTCCATGCCGTACGCGAAGGCTAATCTACTGTTCAAAGGCTGACGATGCGGTTGAGGGGATGGCTGTTGTTGATGCTGGTGCTCATTGGCGCGTCAGGCTTGAGTGTCTGGCGCGGTTGGGTCTCCCTGCCGCCACCGTGGAACCCTTGGGCGCCACTGGACGTAAACGCCGAACCGAATCTGCTGACCCGCTACAAGTTGATGCGCTTGAGCGATGACCCACAGTTGTGCGATCAGGCCCTGAGCAATTCCGGATTGCGCGTGACTCGCCAAGCCGACAGTCCCGACGCCACATGCCCGCTGATCAACACGTTGCGTGTGCAGGGTGGCGAAGTGGCCCTGAGCAGCAGCTTCCTTGCCAGTTGCCGCCTCGCGGTGTCGTTCGCGCTGTTCGACCGGCATGTCCTGCAACCCGCGGCGCAGGCGGTTTACGGGCTGGCGGTGACGCGAGTCGAGCATCTGGGCAGTTTTGCCTGTCGCAATGTGTATAACCGCGACAAGGGCAGGCTCAGTCAGCACGCGTCGGCCAATGCCCTGGACATTGCCGGTTTCCGCCTCGCGGATGGGCGAACTGTCAGCGTGCTCAAGGATTGGCCAAAAGATAATCAGGACGCGCGTTTTCTGCGTCAGGTCCGCGACGGTGCGTGCGACCTGTTCAGTGTGGTGTTGAGCCCGGATTACAACGCCGCCCATCACAATCATTTTCATGTGGATGCCGGGCCGTGGTGGGTGTGTCGCTGATGGCCTGTTATTGAAGGATCAGGCGGCGATGCGCAGGTTTTGCAGAACGATCGGGCGAGCCCAGCCATTATCGAAGTCGAGTTGTTTCTGTTGTTCCACCAGCTCTTCGGGGGAGAATGGTGGGAACGGTTTGTCCAGCAGGTCCATCTCGAATTCGGCGATCGGCAGGTGCAGCGGACGTGGTTGTGGCGCCGGGCCGGCTTCCGGCACGGGTTGACCGGCGGTGAGCACGATAGGGCGAACCCAGCCGCTTTCGAAGTCCTGTTGTTTTTGCTGAGCGACGATTTCTTCCGGTGGGAACGGTGGCGCCGGTTTGTCGGCCAGGTCCATTTCGAACTCGGCAATCGGCAAAAACAGTGGCTCCGGTGGGCGGACCACGGTATCCGTCACATTGCATTCGCGCTGGGAGACGATGTGTGCCAGCAGATCGCTGCCGACGGTGGGCTCGACCGGGCTGTCGAGATCGACCGGTGGAAACTTGAGCGACTCGGGAACCCCATCACCTGGCTGATCGGCCAGCGCCCGGGCAAAAAAATCTTGCCACAGGTGACTGACACCGCCCAACGCCTGGGTGTTTCGCAGGTTGTAATCGCCGTAGGGCGAGATAAAACCTGTGATTGTGGGTTGAAAGTCTGACATTTCTCTCGGTCGACGCTCAGCTCTGGCAAAATGCCCGTTAGTTTTGTTATCGGCCGTTTTTGCCGATCATTAATTTTTTGAGCGTGTTTTCCGATGATTGATCAACCGGCAGTTTGCCGCATCCATGTCGAGGCCCTGGGCACGACCTTTCAGCCCCAGGCCGAGCAATGGGCCGAGCGCCTGGGCTTGCCGTTGCAGGTGGATGATGGCGAGTTCGCCTTGCAGGTTGGCGAGCAAGGCTTGCAGCTGCAACAACTCGGGGCGGATGCGCCGGGGCCGGTGCGGGTGGACTTCGTCGAAGGCGGGGCGGCGCATCGCCGGTTGTTCGGTGGCGGCACGGGACAGATGATCGCCAAGGCTGTTGGCATCGCGCAGGGCGTGCGTCCGCGTGTTCTGGATGCCACGGCGGGCCTCGGCAAGGATGCGTTCGTGCTGGCGAGCCTGGGCTGCGAGATGAGCCTGATCGAGCGTCAGCCGCTGATCGGCGCCCTGCTGGAGGATGGCCTGGCGCGCGGCGCGGAAGATTTCGACGTGGCTCCCATCGTGGCGCGCATGCGTTTGCTCAAGGGCAATTCGATTGAAGTGATGCGTAACTGGGAGGGTGAGCCGCCGCAGGTGATCTACCTCGACCCGATGTTTCCCCATCGCGAGAAAACCGCGTTGGTGAAGAAGGAAATGCGCTTGTTCCGGCCGTTGGTGGGCGATGACCCGGATGCGCCGGCATTGTTGGAGGCCGCATTGGCGTTGGCCAGCCACCGGGTAGTGGTCAAGCGGCCGCGCAAGGCGCCGTGCATTGCAGGGCCGAAGCCGAGTCATGCGCTGGACGGGAAATCCAGCCGGTATGACATTTATCCGAAGAAAGCGCTCAAGCCCTGAGACCGAGTCGCTCCCATCGCGAGCAAGATCGCTCCCACATTGGATCTGTGCAACACCAGAGATCCCCTGTGGGAGCGAGCTTGCTCGCGATGGGGCCAGACCAGTCACCCCATTTCTATCAGGCTGTCTGCGGCCGATAAGCCCGCATAAACAACCCCACCACTTCCTGCACATGGTCTTCGGCCGCCTCCCCGGTCACCGGCCCGCCGCAGCCATACAGCAACCGAAAATTGCCCCCGCCCTTGAGCAAGCAGAAGAAATGCTCAGCCGCATTACGCGGTTTATCAATGCTCAGCACACCGCTTTGATCAACCTTGGTCAGCAACCGCTCCATGCCATCCAGCATGCGTTGCGGCCCGGCCTCGAAAAAGATCAGCGAGAGTTTCGGGTCCTGGCTGCCGAGGGTGATCATCAGGCGGTGCAGGTTCACGGATTCGTCGCTGTTGATCAGCTGATGAAAGCCGTGCGCGATATTCAGCAGCACCGTTTCAACCGCAACCCCATCCGCCAGTTCGAAAAACAGCGGCGGCAGTTGCTCTTCGCACTTGGCGACCACGGCGGCGGAGAACAGCGTTTCCTTGTCGTTGAAGTGGCTGTAGACCGTCAGCTTGGACACGCCCGCCTCAGCCGCCACGGCATCCATGCTGGTGTTCGCGTAACCCTTGCTCACAAACAGAATTTTAGCCGCATCGAGGATGGCCTGGCGCTTGGCCAGATCCTTGGGGCGGCCCGGACCGCTGGGTGCTGAAAGATTGTTCGACATATTCCGCTTTAATACTGGACTGGTGAGTTTGCTATTAATACCATACTGCTCAGTATAATTATTCCAAGCACCATTAGCGAAAGGTCGTTCACCATGTTCCGCTATGCCTTGTCCCTCGCGTTGCCAGTCAGTCTGGCGTTTTTTTTGACGGCGTGTGGTCACGAAGAGGCGCCGCAAGTCACCCTTCGTCCGGCCATGGTGGTCCAGCCAGAGCCTTCGGCGCAGGCGATGGAAAGCTATCCCGGTGAAGTGCGGGCTCGCTATGAACCGGATCTGGCGTTTCGCATTGGCGGCAAAGTCAGCCGACGACTGGTCGAGGAAGGGCAGCGCGTCAAGGCTGACCAGCCTCTGGCCGAGCTCGACCCTCAAGACGTACGCCTGCAACTGGAAGCCACCCGCGCGCAGGTCGCCGCCGCCGAGGCCAATCTGAGCCTGGTGCGCACCGAGCGGGATCGCTACAAGACCCTGATGGACCGTCAGATGGTCAGCCATTCACAGTACGACAATGCCGAAAACCTTTACCGGTCCGGTGAAGCCCGCCTCAAGCAAATCAAAGCCGAATTCAATGTCTCGACCAATCAGGCGAGCTACGCGGTACTGCGCGCGCCCCAGGATGGCGTCGTGGCCAAGCGGGCCGTGGAAGTCGGGCAAGTGGTGGCCGCCGGGCAAACCGTGTTCACCCTCGCCACCGATGGCGAACGTGAAGTGCTGATCAGCCTGCCGGAACAGAGTTTCGGCCGCTTCAAGGTCGGTCAGCCCGTGTCGGTAGAACTCTGGACCCAACCGGATCAGCGCTTCGCCGGCCGCATCCGCGAACTGTCGCCCGCCGCCGATCCAAAATCGCGCACCTTCGCCGCCCGCATCGCGTTTACCGCCGGCAAAGTCCCGGCGGAGCTTGGCCAAAGCGCCCGGGTGTTTATCCAGACGGCAGAAACCATCGCGCTGTCGGTGCCGTTATCGGCGGTCACCGCGGAAAACGGCGCGACCTATGTGTGGGTGCTCGGGGCCAACAACACCCTGAAAAAAGCCCCGGTGCGGGTCGGTCCGTTTGGCGAGAAAACCGTGACTGTGCTCGAAGGCCTGAACGCCAGCGACTGGGTAGTGGCCGCCGGTGTCCATGTGCTTCACGACGGGCAGCAAGTGTGTCCGGTGGATCGCTCCAACCGCGTGGTCAATCTGGCGGACAAGGAGTAATTCCCGATGCGCTTCAACCTTTCCGAATGGGCGTTGCGTAATCGCCAGATCGTACTGTTCCTGATGCTCTTGCTGGCCGTCGTCGGTGCGCTTTCCTACACCAAGCTCGGTCAAAGCGAAGACCCGCCGTTTACTTTCAAGGCCATGGTGATTCGTACCAACTGGCCGGGGGCTACGGCTCAAGAAGTGTCGCGTCAGGTCACTGAACGCATCGAAAAGAAACTGATGGAAACCGGCGAGTACGAGCGCATCGTCTCGTTCTCCCGTCCGGGTGAGTCCCAGGTCACCTTTGTCGCGCGCGATGCCATGCATTCCAAGGACATTCCCGAACTCTGGTATCAGGTCCGCAAGAAGATCAGCGACATCCGCTACACCTTGCCGCCGGGCATTCAGGGGCCGTTTTTCAACGATGAGTTCGGCACCACCTTCGGCAACATCTACGCCCTGACCGGCGACGGTTTTGATTACGCGGTGTTGAAGGACTACGCCGACCGCATTCAGATCCAGCTGCAACGGGTCAAGGATGTGGGCAAGGTCGACTTGCTCGGGCTGCAGGACGAGAAGATCTGGATCGAGCTGTCCAACGTCAAACTCGCCACCCTTGGCTTGCCATTGGCCGCCGTGCAGCAAGCGCTTGAAGAACAGAATGCGGTGTCGACGGCCGGGTTCTTCGAAACCACCAGTGAGCGATTGCAGCTACGGGTCTCGGGGAATTTTCAGACGGTCGATGAGATCAAGAACTTCCCGATTCGCGTCGGTGATCGCACGTTCCGCATTTCCGATGTGGCCGACGTTCGCCGCGGTTTTAACGATCCTCCCGCACCGCGTATGCGCTTCATGGCCGAAAATGCTATCGGTCTGGCCGTGGCGATGAAGGATGGCGGCGACATTCTGGTGCTGGGTGAGGCACTGGAAAAAGAGTTCGACCGCATCCAGAACAACCTCCCGGCCGGGATGCAATTGCGCAAAGTGTCGGACCAGCCCGCCGCGGTGAAAACCGGGGTCGGCGAATTCATTCAGGTGCTGGTCGAAGCCTTGGCGATTGTGTTGCTGGTGAGCTTCTTCTCACTTGGCATGCGCACTGGCATGGTGGTCGCACTGGCGATTCCGCTGGTGCTGGCAATGACCTTTGCCTGCATGTATTACCTCGGCATCGGCCTGCACAAGATTTCCCTCGGCGCGCTGGTGCTGGCGCTGGGCCTGCTAGTGGACGACGCGATCATCGCCGTGGAAATGATGGCGATCAAAATGGAGCAGGGCTTCGACCGTATCAAGGCAGCCAGTTATGCCTGGACCAGTACGGCGTTCCCGATGCTCACCGGTACGCTGATCACCGCCGCCGGCTTCCTGCCGATTGCTACCGCGCAATCGAGCACCGGCGAATACACCCGCTCGATCTTCCAGGTGGTGACCATCGCGCTGCTGGCCTCGTGGGTCGCTGCGGTAGTGTTTGTGCCGTACCTGGGGGAAAAACTCCTGCCGGATCTGGCGAAAATTCATGCGGCGAAACACGGCACGGATCAGCCCGACCCTTATGGCACGCCGTTCTATGAGCGGGTCAGACGTTTGGTGGAATGGTGCGTACGGCGACGCAAAACGGTGATCGTGCTGACGATCATGATGTTTGTTGCCTCGGTCATGCTGTTCCGTTTCGTGCCGCAACAGTTTTTCCCGGCGTCGGGGCGGCTGGAGCTGATGGTCGATCTGAAACTGGCCGAAGGCGCCTCCCTGAGCAACACCGCCGACGAAGTCAAACGCCTGGAAGCCTTGCTGAAGGACCGCGCCGGTATCGACAACTATGTGGCCTACGTCGGCACCGGTTCACCGCGTTTCTACCTGCCACTGGATCAGCAACTGCCGGCGGCGAGCTTCGCGCAAGTGGTGGTCCTGGCCAAGACCATCGAGGATCGCGAAAGCCTGCGCACCTGGCTGATCGAAACCCTCAACGAACAATTCCCGGCCCTGCGTGGGCGGGTCACGCGTCTTGAAAACGGGCCTCCAGTAGGCTATCCGGTGCAGTTCCGGGTGACCGGCGAGCACATCGACGAAGTCCGCGCCCTGGCCCGTAAAGTGGCGGCCAAGGTTCGCGAGAATCCGCACGTTGCCAACGTCCACCTGGACTGGGAAGAACCGAGCAAAGTGGTGTACCTGAACGTCGATCAGGACCGCGCCCGAGCGCTGGGCGTGAGCACGGCGAACCTGTCGAAGTTCCTGCAAAGTTCCCTGACCGGTTCCAGCGTCAGCCAGTACCGCGAAGACAACGAGTTGATCGAAATCCTGCTGCGCGGCACCTTGCACGAACGCACCGAACTGTCGTTGCTGCCTAGCCTGGCCGTGCCGACCGACAATGGCCGCAGCGTTGCACTGTCGCAGATCGCGACGCTGGAATACGGCTTCGAAGAAGGCATCATCTGGCACCGTAATCGCCTGCCCAACGTCACCATTCGCGCCGACATCTACGGCAAGGAACAACCTGCCACGCTGGTGCAGCAGATCATGCCGACGCTCGATCCGATTCGCGCCGAATTGCCGGACGGCTACTTGCTGGACGTCGGCGGCACGGTCGAAGATTCCGCCCGTGGACAGAACTCGGTGAAGGCCGGTGTGCCGCTGTTCATCGTGGTGGTGTTGACGTTGCTGATGCTGCAACTGCGCAGCTTCTCGCGCACGGTGATGGTGTTCCTCACCGCGCCGCTGGGGCTGATCGGCGTGACCTTGTTCCTGTTGGTTTTTCGCCAGCCGTTCGGTTTTGTCGCGATGCTGGGGACCATTGCGCTGTCCGGGATGATCATGCGTAACTCGGTGATTCTGGTGGACCAGATCGAGCAGGACATCGCGGCAGGTCTCAAGCCCTGGCAGGCGATTATCGAGGCGACCGTGCGCCGCTTCCGCCCGATTGTGTTGACTGCATTGGCGGCGGTACTGGCGATGATTCCGTTGTCACGCAGTGTGTTCTTCGGGCCGATGGCGGTGGCGATCATGGGCGGTCTGATCGTGGCGACGGCGTTGACGTTGCTGTTCTTGCCGGCGTTGTATGCGGCGTGGTTCAGGGTGAAGAAAGAGCCGGTCTGACTTCCTACATGTATTTCAGAATCCTCTGATGTTGAGTCAGAGGACTCTGAATGCTGTACTCACGACTCAGTTTTACGAGTATTGAGACAGTCGTCATGAAGAGGCCACCGGTTGTAACGGGCAGGACCGATCCGGTGTTCGACCTGTTGATGAAATTCCCCCACAAGGAACGCCTCCCTGACTACCTGGCCCTGCTGAAGCCGCTGGATGATCAGGGGCGCTACCTTCCATTTGATGAATTGCGTTACCGCTGGGCGCCGGGGCTGGATTCCAGAGTGTGCTGGGCCTTGGTCAAAAAGGCCCGGACAGCACAATATTCCTGCCTTCTGCCCTTGGGCGAACCGGTCCAGTGGTGCAACTTCGTGCTGACGCCATTGGCGCAGAAAGCCATTTCGGCAGTCGATCGGCAAACCACCACCGCTGCGCTGGAATACATGACCAACCAGATCGGTGAGCGCGCGCATTTCAGCTATCTGCTCAATGACCTGATCGAAGACGAAGCCATCAGCAGCAGCCAACTCGAAGGCGCTGCCACCACCACGCGGGTGGCAAAGGACATGCTTAAGCGCCATCGCCTGCCGCGTACACCCGATGAGCGAATGGTCATTGGCAACTATCAGATGATGAACTTTGCCTGGGAAAAGCGTTATGAACCACTGAGTGTGGAACTCATCACTGCAATGCACCGTGTTGGCGTCGAGGGTATTGATGACGCGCAGTATTCGCCGGGTGAATTCAGAGGCAACGATGATGTGGTGGTGCAGGACGGTGAGGGCAACACCGTGCATACACCGCCGCCCGCCGCAGGGCTGGTGTCACGCTTGCAGGTGCTGACGAAGTGGATCAATCAGTCCCACAACGATATCAATCGTGAGGACTACCTCCATCCGCTGATGAAAGGCATCGCGCTGCATTTTGCCTTGGGTTACGAGCATCCTTTCCGCGATGGCAATGGTCGTGTTGCGCGGGCGCTGTTTTACTGGTTCATGTTCAAGAATGATTTCTCGGCATTTCGCTACATCGCGATCAGCGTGTTGTTGCGCAACGCACCCGTGAAATACGGGCGGTCGTATTTGAATACCGAGGCCGATGAGCTGGACCTGACTTACTTCATCGATTTCCAGTGTTCGGTGCTCCTGCGGGCCGTCAGCGGTTTTACCGAGGTCTATCGCAAGCGTCTGGCCTACGCCGAGCGCTTTGATCGCTGGTTGATGGCGTCCGGCTTTTTCGACCAGCTCACCGAGAAGCAACGCGCCGTTTATCAAGTGGCCAAGAGCGGGATGGCCAAGGAGTTCACCGCCGTCAATGTGAAGGAAAATCTCGACTGTTCTTACAACACGGCTTCGGCGACCTTGAACGGGCTGGTTGATCTGAAGGTGTTCGAGAAACGGAAGATGGGCCGCGAGTGGGTATTCTTTTTACGGGCGGCCCCCGTTACCCCATCCATCATCCGAGGCCGTTTAAATGAAAAGCCCGCTGAAGTCGTAAAGGTCAGCGGGCTTTTTCTACAGGGTTCAGGCGCTCGGAATTACAACGTTCCAAACACCTTTTTCGCCAGACTGGTCGCCGCTGCCGCGGGGTTCTGGCGAATGGTTTCTTCCTGTTTGCCGATCATCTCGAACAAACCGTTCAGGGCTTGCTCGGTCACGTAGTTTTCGACGTTGGCGTTCTTGGCATCCAGCACACCCATGGTCGCCGCCTGACCGGCGAACGTGTTGTATTGCTTGGCCAGGCCGACCTGATCAGTGGCTTGCTTCACAATCGGCAGGAACTTCGTGCGGATCTGTTCGCGACTGGTTTTGTTCAGGTATTGAGTGGCCGAGTCATTGCCGCCGCTGAGGATGCCCTTGGCATCTTCCACACTCATTTTCTTCACCGCGTCCACGAGGATCGGCTGGGCCTGGGTCACGGCAGTTTCAGCCGCTTTGTTCATGCTGGCTTCCAGTTCGTCGACCTGATCGCCCATGCCGAACTGCTTCATCTTGCCGGCGACCTTGCCGAGTTTGCCCGGCAAACCGATTTTCACCTCAGGGTTGTTGCTGAAGCCACCCGGTGTGCCGAGTTGTTTGACCGCCAGTTGTGCACCTTGGGTCAGGGCATCCTTGAGGCCGCCAGTGGCATCTTTTTGCGACAGGTCGTTGAGCGACAGCGCCAGTGCGCTGGCAGAGATCATCAGGCCTGCGCAGAGGCCGGCGAAGCGAAGGGTAGGGCGGAACATGACAGCTTCCTTGTTCGGTTTATTGTGAGCGTGAAGGTTATCAGGCTTTGCTGAAGGGTTTTAATACAACAGAACCGGGATAGACTTCGATTGAGTTGCGGTATCCATTTTCAATCGCCGTCAGGGTATAGCGTTTACCTGGCACAACAGTGTTCGGATCGTATTCCAGATAAAACGCCTCTGCCATTTGTTCACTGATATGCACTTGAGTCAGTTGCAACGTCGCATTGTCGTGCTCATGGGCAACAATGGTCACTGCGTGTTCAGGCGCCACCGCTTGAGGTTCTTGCGCCTGGATGTAGAGGCGACCGATCGGGCTCAGGTGCAGTGTTTGGCGGTGTGGTGCGCGGTGAACAACAATGAAGTGGTCCAGATCAATCAACAGCGGCACACCGTTGTGGGTCATGCTGACATTCACGCGGTATTTGACGCTGACATCGGAATAACTGTGCGCAAACGTAAAGTTCCAGCGGCCGCTGTACAGCAACGGTTTACGGGATTGCGCCACTTTAATGAGAGCCTGAGTGTTTGCCGTATAAACGCTTATATAAGTCTCGGCCTCGCCACCGTCAGGGGGTATAAAGTCTTCAGGCAAACTCAATGTCAGGGTGATGTAGTGGGTGGGGTTATCTAATGAGTTCATCGTGATATCCATATCGTGGTGGGGTACTTGAAGGGATCTATTAATCCATAATCGGACAACTATAAGAACGTCCCTGTTCTTATAGTTGTTGTCAGGGCGTTACTGACGATCCCACTAAGCCTGATCCGCCGCATCTTCACTGCGATGCAACGCTACCTGACGGATCGACAAGCGAATCTCCGCCGGCAACACCCGTTTGGCCGCGCCTTCGGCCAGTTCGCCGAGCAATTCGTGATAGCTCAACTTGCCGGCTTCGTCGCGCTTGAGCACCTCGAGGTCCAGCATCGTCTGGATGAAGTGACGGAACAGGCTCTTGTCGAAGAATTCCGGGGCGTTCAGGCCATGGAGGATCGACAGGCGCTGGGCCATGACCGTGCACAAGTCTTCCAGCTCCTCGGCGCTGATGCTGTTCTGGCCGCTGTTGAGCAGCAGGGACACGGTCATGTAGAAGCGCTGCAAGGTCTGGGCGATGCTCTTGGACAGCAAGGTCAGCAGCACGAAATGCCGTGAGCTGGGTGCCGGGCGCAGGTAGACATCGTTTTCGAAGCGCAGCAGGCCTTGTTCGACAAACGCTTGCAGCCATTGGTCGATCACGGCGTCCAGTTCATCCATGGACCAGCGAATGAACAGTTCCGATTGCAGGTACGGATACAGTGCGCGGGTGTAACGCAGGATCTGGTCGCGGTTCATGCGCGAAGCGCTCTGGAAAAAACTCGCGAGCAGTGCCGGCAACGCAAAAATATGCAGTACGTTGTTGCGGTAGTAGGTCATCAGGACGGCGTTCTGCTCGTCCAGGTACAAAATTTTGCCCAAGGCATCGCTCTGCTCGGACAGCAGGTCCATGTCCTTCACATGCTCGATCAGCGCACGACCGTCACCTTCCGGTAGCGTGGTGTGCGGCGAATACGGAACCTTGCGCAGCAGTGCCAGATATAGATCGAGCACCCGCGCCATGGCGCGATCATCCAGTGCCAGACGGCTGGTGGACAGCAACGCCAGCGCCACCAGATTCACCGGGTTGATCGCTGCCGCTTCGTTGAGATGCTGTGCGACTTTATCGCCGAGGCGGTTAGTCGTTTCGTTGAGCCAGGCCGGTTTGAATTGCGGGCCGAGTTCCTGTTGGCGCCAGTCCGGCTGTTCGCTGTCGAGGAACTCCGCCAGTTTGATCGGCTCGCCGAAGTTCACCGCCACCTGGCCGAAGCGCTGCTTGAGCGCGCCGATGACCTTGAAAATATCGAAGATCGACTCTTTCTTCTTGGTCGCACCACGCAGTTCACCGAGGTAGGTCCGGCCTTCCAATACGCGCTCGTAACCGATGTACACCGGCACAAACACGATGGGCATGCGCGACGAACGCAGGAAGCTGCGCAGGGTAATCGCGAGCATCCCGGTTTTCGGTTGCAACATGCGCCCGGTGCGCGAGCGGCCACCCTCGACGAAGTATTCGACCGGGAAACCTTTGGTAAACAAGGTGTGCAGGTACTCGTTGAACACGGAGGTGTACAGCGGGTTGCCCTTGAAGGTGCGGCGCATGAAGAACGCACCACCGCGACGCAGCAGGCCGCCGATCCCCGGCATGTTGAGGTTGATCCCGGCGGCGATGTGCGGCGGGGTCAGGCCATTGCGGAACAGCAGATAGGACAGCAACAGGTAGTCGATGTGGCTGCGGTGGCAGGGCACGTAGATCACTTCGTAACCCGGGGCGACCTTTTGCACGCCTTCGATGTTGTTGACCTTGATGCCGTCGTAAATCTTGTTCCAGAACCAGCTCAACACCACTTCCATGAAGCGGATTGCGGTGTAGGTGTAGTCGGAGGCTATCTCGTTGCCGTAGCGCAGGGCCTGGGCCTTGGCTTTCTCCGGGGAGATGTTCTCGCGCTCGGCTTCGTCGAGGATCGCTTGCTTGACCAGTGGCTGGTTGAGCAAGCCCTTGACCAGATTGCGCCGGTGGGAAATGTCCGGGCCGATGACGGCGGCTTTGAGGTTGCGGAAGTGCACCCGCAGGATCCGCTGGGCCATGCGCACGGTGCGCTCGTGGCCCTTGTTGTGATCGATCAGCTCGCGCAGGTGAATCGGCGCGGAAAACTGCACGCGGGTCTTGCGTCCGAGCACGATGATACTCAGCAAGCGACGCAGGCGACCGGTGACCGCCCAGCTGTCGGCGAAGAGCAATTTCCATGGGCTCGATTCGCTGTCCGGCGACTGGCCCCAGAACACGCTGACCGGAATGATCTGCGCGTCTTCGGCGGCATTCTGGCTCAGGGCACTGACCAGGCGAGTCAGGGTGGGCGGCGCGCCGCGTTTATCCTGACGGCCGAGCCAGTCGGGCTCTGGCGTGAGGTAAAAGAACGCGGCGGGTTCCACCAGGTTACCCACTGAAACCGGCAACACCGGGCGAGGCAGGCCGGCCTTGCTGCATTCGGTGTCGACCACGGCGAGGTCGGTCAGCGAAGGGTTTTGCAGGACGTAGAACACCGGACGACTGCGGTCGAGGTTGAGGGTAAACGACGACTGGTTGATCGTCTCCGAGCGAACCCAGAGATACAACAGTCGGCGCAGGGTGCCAAACACAAGACGGCGGAACGGGGAACGGGTCATACGGCTTCTGCGTGAGTGAATAAAACCGAGCGTTTGCTCGGGCGGGCGATAGTGTGCCGTATTCACCGAAAATCGGCAAAAAAGCGGCTAAGTAAAGTGAGTTGAGAGTTTTGACGGCTGTCATATACTCGGCCGTTCAAAATAAAAACAAGGGGGTACTGATTCATGGCTACGCGCGAAACCGGCAACGTGAAGTGGTTCAACGACGCCAAGGGCTACGGCTTTATTCAACGCGAGGACGGGGTGGACGTGTTCGTGCATTACCGCGCGATTCGCGGCGAAGGGCACCGTTCGCTGGCTGAAGGCCAGCAGGTTGAATACGCCGTGGTGACCGGCGAGAAAGGGCTGCAGGCTGAGGACGTTGTAGGTTTGTAAACCCGATCTTCAGATCACCCAGAACCACTGTGGGAGCGAGCTTGCTCGCGATGACTGACTGACATTCAACATTGATGTTGGCTGACAGGGCCCCATCGCGAGCAAGCTCGCTCCCACAGGTTTTGTGTACTGGTTTTAAGCAGTTTTCCAGGTGATTTCTTCTTCACCGTCAGCGCTGATACGCATCCAGCGATCCGCTGTCTCTTCACCTTCTTCCTCGACCCACGTACCCGGCGCGCAACGCACTTCGACGTTCAGCGCGGCAAAGGCTGCGCGGGCGCAGGCAATGTCGTCTTCCCATGGGGTCTGGTCGCTGTCCAGAAACAGGCTGTTCCATTTGCCCACGGCTTTTGGCAACCAGGTCACCGGCACGTTGCCGGCCTTGCACTTGTATGTCTGGCCTTTCTGAACCCAGTCGGTGCACGGGCCCAACGCAGTGCCGAGCCAGGCCGCGATGGCCTTGTAGTCGACGTCGGCGTCTTTCAGGTAAATCTCGATATCGGGTTGGCGCATGGATGTCCTCACTGCGGGTCTGAAAAATCCATTCGCGGATTTAGCCGGCCTCAAGCCGTTGCTCAAGACCAAAAAATTAAGGGTTTATTGAAGAACGAAGTAATCGTAGCGCATCGACACAGTGACCTCGAACGGCTCGGCCTGTTCGATGACCGCTGCGCGGCGTTCGGCACTGGCGCGCCAGCCGTGGGGCGTCATGGCCAGCAGGTTCGCGCGGTCCTGACCCTCTGCAAGCGTCAGTTTGAATTCCAGGGTTTCACTGTGCGCCAACGCCATGCCGTCCGGCACCAGGGCCAGATGCTTGTCGTCGGTGTATTCGCGGACTTCGTCGTACAGCCGCTCGCGTAACTCCATCAGATGGCCGCTGGTCGGCCCGACTTTCATCAAGCCGCCACCGGGGCTGAGCAGGCGTTTGGCTTCTTCCCAATCCAATGGGCTGAAGACGCTGGCGAGAAACTGGCAACTGCCGGAAGCCAACGGCACCCGCGCCATGCTGGCAATCAACCAGGTCAGCTGCGGGTTGCGTTTGCAGGCGCGTTTGACCGCTTCGCGGGAGATGTCCAGCGCGTAACCGTCGGCATTGGGCAAGGCCTCGGCGATTTGCGCGGTGTAGTAACCCTCGCCACAGCCGATGTCCAGCCAGCGCTGTGGCGCATAGTGCGCCGCCAGTTCCGCCAGACGCTTGGCCACCGGCGCGTAGTGGCCGGCGTTCAGGAAATCGCGGCGGGCTTCGACCATGGCCAGGTTATCCCCAGGGTCGCGGCTGTTTTTGTGCTGCACCGGCAACAGGTTCAGGTAACCCTGGCGCGCGCGGTCGAACCGATGCCCGGCGGGGCAGGCCACGCCGTTGTCCACCGCGTTCAGCGGTTCACTGCAGATCGGGCAAGCGAGCATCAGGCGAGCAACTTGATCAGGGTCTGGTAGTAGATTTCGGTCAGCACGTCGAGGTCGGCGGCCAGTACACGCTCGTTGACCTGGTGGATCGTGGCGTTGACCGGGCCCAGTTCAACCACTTGCGTGCCCATGGTCGCGATGAAGCGACCGTCGGAGGTGCCACCGCTGGTGGACGCCTTGGTGTCGCGGCCGGTGATGTCCTTGATGCTCGACGCCACGGCATCCAGCAACGCCCCCGGCTCGGTCAGGAACGGCAGACCGGACAGCGCCCAGTCGATGTGCCAGTCCAGGCCATGCTTGTCGAGGATGTCGGCGACGCGTTTTTGCAGGCCTTCAACGGTGGATTCGGTGGAGAAGCGGAAGTTGAACACCGCCACCAGGTCGCCCGGGATCACGTTGGTCGCGCCGGTGCCGGAATTGACGTTGGAGATCTGGAAACTGGTCGGCGGGAAGAAATCGTTGCCGTGGTCCCAATGCTCGGCGGCCAATTCGGCCAGGGCCGGGGCAGCGAGGTGGATCGGGTTCTTGGCGAGGTGCGGATAGGCCACGTGGCCCTGAACACCACGAACGGTCAGCTTGGCACCGAGGGAGCCGCGACGGCCGTTCTTGACCACGTCGCCTACCAGCGTGGTGCTCGACGGTTCGCCGACGATGCACCAGTCCAGACGTTCCTTACGCGCGGCGAGGCGTTCAACCACCGCCTTGGTGCCGTGGTGCGCCGGGCCTTCTTCGTCGCTGGTGATCAGGAAAGCGACCTTGCCCTTGTGGTCCGGGTAATCGGCAACGAAGCGCTCGGCGGCCACGGTCATCGATGCCAGGCTGCCCTTCATGTCCGCCGCGCCACGGCCGCAGAGCATGCCGTGTTCGTCGATCAGCGCATTGAACGGGTCGATCTGCCAGGCCGTCACCGGACCGGTCGGCACCACGTCGGTGTGACCGGCGAAGCACAGCACCGGGCCGTCATGTTTGCCGTGGGTCGCCCAGAAGTTATCCACATCTTCGATGCGCATCGGTTCCAGCATGAAACCGGCATCGCCCAGGCGCTGCATCATCTGCTTCTGGCAATCGGCGTCGACCGGCGTCACGGACGGACGGCGGATCAGGTCGATGGCGAGTTGAAGGGTCGGCGAAAGGTCGGCGTGGGCCGTCATGGAAAACTCCGGAAGCTAATTGTGTAGGAGCAGAATTTGCTCGCGATGAACGATGATGAGGTCTTTCTGTTACACCGAGTCGCATCAATCGCGAGCAAGCTTTGCTCCTACAGGAATTGGTGCTGGGCGCGCAAAATGGCGGTTATCTTAAAGCAAAACGGCGACCATTGGCCGCCGTTTAGTGCATCCATACAGATTTAGACGGCGGGTGCCGGCTCCGGCTCGGCGGCCGGTTTCGGCAGCGAAGACAGGAACGCCATGATCAGCGCCGCCAGGTATGGCAGCGATTGCACCAGCAACATGGTCACCCAGAAGCGCATGTCGTTGCTCGGCAAGCCGTTGACCAGAAAGATCCCCAGCGCCGCGCCCCACAACAGCAGCATGATGAACACCTCTTCACGGGCCTCCGAAATTGCCACCCAGAAGCCGTGGTTATCGGCGTTTTTCGGGGTGCGGAAGAACGGAATGCTGCTGGTGAAGAAGCCGTACAGCACCGCTTTGGCGATGGTGTGCGACAACGCCAGCCCGGCCAGAGCCGCGCAGAACGCATCTTTGAGGTTCACGCCGACGGCGCGGCGATACAGGAAGATGATCTTGCCGACCTTGAACACGAACAGCGCCAACGGCGGGATTGCGAAAATCAGCAACGGCGGATCGACCCGCTGCGGCACGATGATCATCGCCGCCGACCACAACAATGCGCCGACCGTGAAGAAGATGTTCATGCCATCTGCGACCCACGGCAGCCAGCCCGCAAGGAAGTGGTAACGCTGGCCACGGGTCAGCTCGGTGTCCTTGCCGCGCAGCAGGCTGGCGGTGTGGCGCTTGATGATCTGAATCGCTCCGTAGGCCCAGCGGAAACGCTGTTTCTTGAAGTCGATAAAGGTATCGGGCATCAAGCCTTTGCCATAGCTGGTGTGGTAATACGCCGCCGACAGGCCTTTTTCGAACACGCGCAGACCCAACTCGGCGTCTTCACAGATGCACCAGTCAGCCCAGCCGAGCTCTTCAAGCACCGAGCGCCGGGTCATGGTCATGGTGCCGTGCTGGATGATCGCGTCACGGTCGTTGCGGGTGACCATGCCGATGTGGAAGAAGCCTTTGTATTCCGCGTAGCAGAGCTTTTTGAAGGTGCTTTCGTTCTGATCGCGATAGTCCTGCGGCGACTGCACCACCGCAATTTTCGGATCGGCGAAGTGCGGCACCATGTGCTTGAGCCAGTTCGGATCGACGCAGTAATCCGAGTCGATTACCGCGATGACTTCGGCATCCTTGGCGGTGTGCGGGATCAGGTAGTTCAGCGCGCCGCCCTTGAAACCGGCCAGCGGTGCAACGTGGAAGAACTTGAAGCGCGGGCCGAGGGTTTCGCAGTAATCGCGCACCGGTTCCCAGACCGCAGGGTCCTTGGTGTTGTTGTCGATGATCAGGACTTCGAAGTCCGGGTAATCGAGGTTGGCCAGCGCGTTGAGGGTCTGTTTGACCATCTCCGGCGGCTCGTTGTAGCAGGGCACGTGGATTGAGACTTTCGGTCTGTAGTCCGAGTCGCCCACCACCGGCAGGAATTCACGACGACGCTTGTGAGTCCAGACCGCTTCGGCCAGTTCATGCGCCTCGGTCAGCAGAACGATAAAGACCCCGAGCGCGCCGAGGGCCAGGAGGAATCCAACTGTCAGGCTGAACCAGGTGCTGTATTGCTGGCTGTAGTCGTAACCGATCCACACCAACACCGAACCGCACAGGAACGCGATAAAGGTCAGGAAGGTACGGCCACGCTGGCGCAGGGCCGAGCCGTCGATCATCAGCAGGGTCAGGGACAGCAATGCCAATACGGCCGAGCCGATCGCCAGCACGCGCCATTGCGGGATCGCGACCACCGGGCCCTCGAAGTTGAATTTCTGCTGGCGCGCGGCATTGAACACACCCCAATACGCGCCCACCGAACCTTCGTCGCTGGCCTTCCACGGCTGGTCAAATGCTTCGATCACGAAGTAGTTGAAGCCCTGGCGGTTGAGTTTGTTGACCAAGGTGCGCAGGTAGATCGCCTGATCCGCCGGGCTCGCATCGGTGCCGCCACGCATACGGCCGTTGCTCGGCCAGCCAACCTCCGAGAGCAACAGCGGTTTTTTCGGGAACATCTTTTTCAGGTCGCGGGCGCGGTCAAGGACGAACTGGCCGGCTTTGTCCACCGGGATGAATTCCCAGTAAGGCAAAACGTGGGCGGCGATCAGGTCGACGTGCTTGGCCAGTTCCGGGTGTTCTTCCCAGACGTGCCACTGCTCGGACGTGGTCACCGGCACCTTCACGGCGGCGCGCACGCGATCAAGGATCACGCTCAGTTCGGCAGCGGTAATTTCCTTACGGAAGATCGCCTCGTTACCGACCACCACGCGAACCACACTGCGGGAGGTGTTGGCAATTTCGATGGCACGGGTGATTTCGCGCTCATTGCGCTCCTGGTCCGGGCTGATCCAGATCCCCAGGGTCACGCGCAGGCCGAATTCCTCGGCGAGCTTGGGAATGTCTTCCAGGGTGCCGTCGACCGAGTAAGTACGGATGTTGTCCGTCAGCTTACTCATGATCTCCAGGTCGCGACGCATTTGATCGTCGGTCGGGTACTGCTCTTTCTGCGGGTACTGGCCTTGCTGGAACGGCGAGTACGAGAAGCCGGAGATCTGTTCAGGCCAGTTGGGGGCGGTGACCGGGCGGTTGATCAGCGCCCAGAAGCCGGTAAACAAGGCTGCGATGGCGAGCACCACGACCAGGTTGAGTCCAAATTTGCGGGATGACATAGCTATTTCAGGTTCCAAAGACTGTGGAACGAAGGAACGGTTGGCGGTCGCCAAGGGGCGCGCATCCTACACCGGGCATTCTCTTTTCGTACAGCGGACAGGGAATTGCCGGACATTGGGCAATTTGCTTTCACATAAGTTCTTACACTTGTAGCCAGAAGGTTAAAAGTTCTCGCGCAGTGGCCCTATAATGCGCGCCGGTTTTTGGGGTATTGGTCATGAGTACAGAAGATCCGCGGTTTGCAGGCATCGCCCGTTTGTATGGCATCGAGGGGCTGGAGCGCCTGCGCGCTGCGCATGTGGCAATCGTTGGCGTCGGCGGCGTGGGTTCGTGGGCTGCGGAAGCCATCGCCCGGTGTGGCGTGGGCGAGATTTCGCTGTTTGACCTCGACGACGTCTGCGTCAGCAACGCCAACCGTCAGTTGCACGCGCTGGACAGCACCGTCGGCAAACCCAAAGTTGAAGTGATGGCCGAGCGCCTGCGCGGGATCAACCCGGACTGCTCGGTGCACGCGGTGGCGGATTTCGTCACCCGCGAGACCATGGCCGAGTACATCACGCCGAACATTGACTGCGTGATCGATTGCATTGACAGCGTCAACGCCAAGGCCGCGCTGATTGCCTGGTGCAAGCGGCGCAAGATCCAGATCATCACCACCGGCGGTGCGGGTGGGCAGATTGATCCGACGCTGATTCAGGTGTGCGACTTGAACCGTACGTTCAATGATCCGTTGGCGTCGAAAGTGCGCTCGACCTTGCGTCGCGACTACGGCTTCTCTCGCACCGTGACTCGCCATTACAGCGTGCCTTGTGTGTTTTCTACTGAGCAACTGCGCTACCCGAAACCGGATGGCAGCATCTGTTTGCAGAAGAGTTTTGTCGGCGATGGCGTGAAGCTGGACTGTGCGGGCGGGTTTGGTGCGGTGATGATGGTAACGGCGACGTTCGGGATGGTGGCGGCGACCAAGGCTGTGGACAAGATTGTGGCGGGTGTTCGGCGCCCTTCGGATCGGGTAAAGCCTGAGGTTGGATGATTGTTCCCACGCAGAGCGCGGGAACAATCAGTTACTGAGCCAACTCATTCATTCGCTGGAGCACGGCATTCAGGCCATTGCTGCGCGACGGCGACAGCTGCCGCGAAAGCCCGAGTTGATTGAACCACTCCGGCAAATCCACCTGCCGCAATTCAGCCGCCGACAACCCGTTGACCCGCGCCAGCAGCAACGCCACCAACCCGCGAATCAACCGCGCGTCGCTGCTTGCCGCAAACTGCCAATAACCGTCCAGCAGCGCGCCCACCAACCAGACCTGGCTTTCACAGCCATGCACCCGGTTGGCATCTACCTTATCCACATCGCTCAACGCAGGCAGGCGGTCGCCCCATTGCATCAGCAATCGCGCGCGCTGTTCCCAGCCGGCAGCGTTCTGGAACGTCTCCAGCGCCGCCACCGCATCGGCAGGCAGATTCATCTCAACAGCTCCAGCGCCTGATCCAGCGCTTCAAAGAATCGCTCCAGGTCTTCGGAATCGTTGTACAGCGCCAACGACACCCGGATCGCCCCGGCCAGTTCGAAGCTTTTGAGGAGCGGCATCGCGCAGTGATGCCCGGCACGAACGGCAATTCCCTGTTCGGTCAGCAAATGCGCCAGGTCTGAGTTATGCACACCCTCGACGACAAAACTCGCCAGGGCCAGTTGCGGTTTGCCCAGCAATCGAATGCCGTTACGGGCCTCAAGACCCTTCAGCAAGTAATCATGCAGCGCGGCTTCATGGGCGTTAACGGCGTCCTGATCGAGCCCGGTGAGGTAATCCAGGGTCGCGCCCAGACCAATCACAGCGGCAATAGGTGGCGTTCCGGCCTCGAAACCCAACGGGGCAGGGCGGAAGCGTGCGTGGTGGTAATCCGCATCCAGCACCATTTCGCCGCCGAATTGCCAGTGACGCAGTTGCTTCAGTGCCTCGTTGCGGCCGAACAACACACCGAGGCCATCGGGGCCATAGAGCTTGTGGCTGGAAAACACATAGAAGTCGCAACCCAGTGCCTGCACGTCATGCCGGCCATGCACCACGCCTTGAGCGCCGTCGACCACGGTCAACGCATCGTGCGCCTTGGCCATCGCCATTAAGGACGGCAGTGGCTGCCAGACGCCGAGCACGTTGGACAGCTGACTGACCGCCAGCAAGCGGGTTTGCGGCCCAATCAACTGCGCGGCGGCCTCAAGATCGATCAAGCCGTCGGCATCCAGCGGCAGGATCACCAGATTCAGCTCGCGCCGCTGGGCCAGTTGCTGCCATGGCAGCAGGTTGGCGTGATGCTCCAGGGCGCTGATGACAATCTCATCGCCCGGATTGAAAAGATGCTCCAGGCCATAGGCCAGGAGGTTCAGCGCGGAGGTCGCGCCATGGGTAAAGATGATCTGCCCGCCATCGCCAGCATTCAGCCATTGCGCGACTTTGCTGCGACTGGCCTCGAACGCTTGGGTGGCGTGGGCGCCGGGCAAGTGTTGCGCCCGATGCACATTGGCTGCGCCGTTGGCGTAGTAATGCGTCAGGGCATCCAGCAGGGCTTGAGGCTTTTGCGTGGTGGCGGCGTTGTCCAGATAGGTCTGGTCTTGCCGTTGCAGAGCGGCGATGGCCGGAAAATCGGCGCGCCAGGGAGAGGGGATCATCATGTTATTTCGGCCCTGGTAAACATGGGCGGGTGTACGCCAAACCCGTAGGAGCAAAGCTTGCTCGCGAAGCTTTTAGTGGCCTCAGGGGCCCCATCGCGAGCAAGCTCTGCTCCTACAGGTGATCGTGACGTCGCTTAGTTGTGAGCGTGCAGCGCTTCGTTCAGTTCGATGGCCGATTTGTGGGTTTTGCATTCCACGGCACCGGTCTCCGAATTGCGACGGAACAACAGGTCAGGTTGGCCGGCCAGTTCACGCGCCTTGACGACTTTGACCAGCTTGTTGTTTTCGTCCAGCAGCGCCACTTTGGTGCCAGCGGTCACGTACAGGCCCGACTCAACGGTGTTGCGGTCGCCCAACGGAATACCGATACCGGCGTTCGCGCCGATCAGGCAGCCTTCACCGACCTTGATCACGATGTTGCCACCGCCCGACAGGGTACCCATGGTCGAGCAACCGCCGCCCAGGTCCGAACCCTTGCCGACGAATACGCCAGCGGAAACGCGGCCTTCGATCATGCCCGGGCCTTCGGTGCCGGCGTTGAAGTTGACGAAGCCTTCGTGCATCACGGTGGTGCCTTCGCCGACGTAAGCGCCCAGACGGATACGTGCCGCGTCAGCGATACGCACGCCGGCCGGTACCACGTAGTCGGTCATTTTCGGGAACTTGTCCACCGAGAACACTTCCAGCAACTCGCCACGCAGGCGGGCTTCCAGTTGATGCTCAGCCAGTTCGGACAGGTCGATCGCGCCCTGGCTGGTCCATGCCACGTTCGGCAGCAGCGGGAACACGCCGGCCAGGTTCAGGCCATGGGGCTTGACCAGGCGGTGCGACAGCAGGTGCAGCTTGAGGTAAGCCTCAGGCGTGGAAGTCAGTTGCACGTCTTCGGCCAGAATGGTCGCGACCAGCGGCTTGTGGCTCTCGGCCAGACGGGTCAGCAGGGCAGCCTGGGCAGCGTCGACGCCTTTCAGCGCTTCAGCCAGTTGCGACGCCTGAGCGGTGCTGAAAGCGATGGCCTGATTGCCTTCGGTGTAACCCAGGACCGGCGCGATGGCGGCGATGACTTCAGCCGACGGATGCAGGACAGGGGCGGCGTAGAACACTTCCAGCCATGCGCCTTGACGGTTTTGAGTGCCGACACCGAAGGCCAGGCTGAACAGGGAATTGGACATGTGAATACCTCTACAAAATTGAACGGGCTGGCTTACTTGAGCGCTGCCGCGTAGATATCTGGCTTGAAGCCAATCAGGGTTCGGTCACCGAGATCGAGCACCGGGCGCTTGATCATCGAGGGTTGTGCGAGCATCAGTTCGATGGCTTTCGGCTGGTCGAGATCGGCTTTGCGTTCGTCGTCGAGCTTGCGAAAGGTCGTGCCTGCACGGTTCAACACCACTTGCCAGCCGTGCTCGTCGCACCATTGGGTCAGGTGTTCACGGTCGATTCCGGCCGTTTTGTAATCATGAAAGTCATAGCTGACAGCGTGTTCATCGAGCCAGGTGCGCGCCTTTTTCATGGTGTCGCAGGCTTTGATGCCGAAAAGGTGCAACGTTTTGCTTGAAACGGTCAAGGAATTGCCCCCTTTGCAGGTGCTGAAAAAAAAAGGTGACGGATTATGCCATGGCCTTCCGGTTAAAACGCAAAACCTGTGGGAGCTCAGATCCGCCTGCGACATTGGTGTAACGTCCGTCGTGCAGTCTATGCGGCTAATATGGCACTTCGATGCTGTCGATTGCTGGGAACCGCGCTTTATGCAAACCGCCTATACCGTTCTTATCCTGTTGATGCTGGTCGGCGTTTCGCGTCTGATCGGACGGGTGATCCCGCTGCCGCTGCCCTTGGTGCAAATTGCTGCCGGGGCGTTGCTGGCGTGGCCGACCCTGGGTTTGCACGTGGCACTCGACCCGGAACTGTTCCTCTTTCTGTTCCTTCCGCCGCTGCTGTTCTCCGACGGCTGGCGCATGCCCAAGCGTGAGTTCTGGCGACTGCGCGGGCCGATCCTGACGTTGGCGGTGGGATTGGTCCTGTTCACTGTAGTCGGCGCGGGTTACTTCATTCATTGGTTGATCCCGAGCATTCCACTGCCGGTGGCCTTCGCCCTTGCCGCCGTATTGTCGCCGACGGATGCCGTGGCGGTATCGGCCATTTCCCGCAATCGCTTGCCCATGCCCTTGATGCACATGCTCCAGGGCGAGGCGCTGATGAACGATGCCTCGGGTCTGGTGACCTTCAAATTCGCTTTGGTCGCTGCGGTGACGGGCGTGTTCTCGCTGGCCAGTGCCAGTCTGGCGTTTGTATTGGTGGCGGTTGGAGGCCTGGCCGTCGGCGTGGCACTGAGCTGGCTGGTCGGGCGCTCGCGGTCGTGGATGATTGCTCGCGGTTGGGATGACCCGGCGACTCACGTGGTGTTCATGTTGCTGCTGCCGTTCGCCGCTTATGTGTTGGCTGAACGGCTCGGTGCCTCGGGCATTTTGTCGGCGGTGGCGGCGGGGATGATGCAGAGCTGGCTCGACTTGCTGCCGCGCCAGACCAGCACCCGACTGCTCAACCGCAGCGTTTGGTCATTGCTGGAATTTGCCTTCAATGGCCTGATTTTCCTGTTGTTGGGCTTGCAGCTGCCGGACATCATCAAGGCGGTGGCCAGCCATGAAACCTCGCTGTGGCCGACGCTGCTCTACCGCTGTCTGGATGTGCTGGCGATTTTCCTGGTCCTGCTGGTGTTGCGGTTTGTCTGGGTGCAGAGCATCTGGCGTTTGTCGGTGTTGATGCGGCGCTTGCGCGGCAAAGGCGAGATGACGCATGTGCCGACGATGCGTTCCTGTTGGCTGCTGACGGTCGGCGGAGTACGCGGTGCGGTGACGTTGGCGGGCGTGCTGTCGGTGCCACTGATGATGGGGGGCGAGGCATTCCCTGAGCGCGACCTGCTGATCTTCATCGCGGCCGGGGTCATCCTGTTGTCGCTGATTTCAGCGTGTATCGGCTTGCCGCTGTTACTGCGCGGCATTGAAATAAGTCCTGACGACAAGCGCCGCAATGAAGTGCGAGACGCGTGGCGCAAGACCGCTGAAGCGGCGATTCATGCGCTGGAAATCGAAGAGGCCAAGCCTGTAGACGCGAGTGAGGCAGCGTTGGCTGTCGAACTCAAGGCACGGATCATGTCCGAGTATCGGCATCAGCTGGATGTGTTCAATGATTCGGCGGAAGCCCAGGCGCTGGCCTTTCAGATGGATCTGCTGGAGCGCCGATTACGACTCAAGGCGCTGCGGGCGCAACGCCTGGAGTTGTATAACCTCAGTCGTCATCACCAGATTGGTGATGACGTGCTGCGAGAGGTGTTGGGTGAGCTGGACTTGAGTGAGGCCAATCTTGGGCTGGTTAAATAGTCTAAGCGGGCTCACTCGAATCTATGGATAACTTGATTGCTAACGTTTTGGATAAAGCAACGACATCAGTCTCTTATCTTTTTTACTTATTTTACGGTTGATAGGGATTTCCCAATTTTTTAGAGTCAGCGTGTTAGCGACCGGGTGGTGCATGATGGATTTTCTGTCGTACGAGGTATAAATCGCTTCGATTGTATTGAAGGGCTCAAAGAGATTGCTATCGACCTGTTCTTTGGTCAACGGGTTCATCTCTCTATTCTGGTAAAACTCATACACCTTCGGTTTGTCCCAGGGAATATTGGCTTCGGGGTGTTGATGTTCGTGCATTGCTCCCAAGGCGTGACCAAACTCGTGAGTCACAATCACTGCGAAATCTTCATGGTCAGGTTTGACTCCCAGGTTCATGGTCGGCCAGTCGGGATGAATCAACAGCGCGTCGGTGCCCAGCATTGAGCTGTTTTCATTGTTCCTGGTAGCGATCCGAATCTCGCCCTGCATATCATCGACGAACTCAAACTTGAGATTGATATACGGCAGCCATTGGCTAGCGGCGTCGATGATTTTCTGTTTGTGCTCATCGTCGGGGCCATCGATAAAAGCGATTTTGAGCGTGCGTCCGTTTGCCCAGAGTTTCGAGTAATTGATCAGCGAGCGTTTGCGCCGGGTGCCGGTTGCGGAACCTGCGTTATCAGGGTTCTCGTTAACAGCAGCGTCGTAGGATTGTTGATCATCGGGCCACTGGATGAGGTTGCAGTCTTCAATACTGTTCATTGGCTACTTCTTCCATGAAGTTAGAGTAAAAGTCGTGTGAGTGCGCACAGCAATGCGCTACATGAGAGTAAGGGGCGGCTGCAGTTCAGTGAACTTTAATTTTGGCAGAAGTGTAACTTGCTGTATGAGAGGCCCGCGCTGCGTTGCACAGTGCGGGCCGGATACTTACTTATTACGAGTAATGAAGTCGCGAATTCGCTTCGCCGCTTCTACGCATTCGTCCAACGGTGCGACGAGTGCCATGCGCACGCGACCAGCTCCCGGATTAGCGCCGTCAACTTCACGGGACAAATAGGAACCCGGCACTACCGTCACGTGTTCTTCAATAAACAGGTCACGGCAGAACGCTTCATCGTCGCCTGCAACATTGGGCCACAAGTAAAAACCGCCATCCGGACGCTGCACGTCCATCACCGGGCTGAGGATTTCCAGCACCGCGTCGTACTTCTCGCGGTACAGCGCACGGTTGGCGCGCACATGCACTTCGTCATTCCATGCGACCACGCTGGCCAGTTGGGTCTGAACCGGCATCGCGCAGCCGTGGTAGGTGCGATACAGCAGGAAGCCCTTGAGAATGTCTGCGTCACCGGCCACAAAGCCCGAGCGCAGGCCCGGCAGGTTGGAACGCTTGGACAAGCTGTGGAAGACCACGCAACGTTTGAAGTCTTTGCGACCCAGCGCCACGCAGGCGCTGAGCAGGCCGGCTGGCGGGGTTTGTTCGTCGAAGTACAGTTCGCTGTAGCACTCGTCGGCGGCGATCACGAAGTCGTATTCATCCGCCAGGGCGATCAGCTTTTTCAGAGTGTCGACCGGGATCAGTGCACCGGTCGGATTGCCTGGCGAGCACAGGAACAGGATCTGGCAGCGTTTCCAGATGTCTGGCGAAACGGCATCGAAGTCCGGATTGAAGCCGTTTTCGTCCAGGCACGGCAGGTAGTGCGGCTTGGCCCCGGCGAGAAACGCCGCGCCTTCGTAGATTTGATAGAACGGGTTCGGGCTGACTACCAACGCATCGTCGCCACGGTTGACCACGGTCTGCGTGAAGGCGAACAGCGCTTCGCGGGTACCGTTGACCGGCAGCACGTTACGCGCCGGGTCGAGCCAGCCGTTCGGAACGCTGAAGCGGCGTTCGCACCAGGCGGCGATGGCTTCACGCAGGGCCGGGATGCCGAGGGTGGTCGGGTACACGGCCATCTGATCCAGATTGCTGGCCAGGGCTTCGGCCACGAAACTTGGCGAGCGGTGTTTCGGCTCGCCGATGGACAGCGCGACAGGGCGTTTGTCCGGGTTTGGCGTCACGCTGCCGAGCAGGGCGCGGAGCTTCTCGAAGGGGTAGGGCTGCAACTGGTTCAGAGCGTTGTTCATCGGTAGATCTCGTTCGGTGTGGGGGCTGGCTTTTGTAGGCGCCAGGCTTGCCCGCGATGCAGGCGCCTCGGTTTGTCAGTGCACCGAGGTGATGCTATCGCGGGCAAGCCCGGCTCCTGCATAAGCGCTTTCCCACAGGGAAAGTTGGTTTTTTCAGATGCTGATGCGGGAAAGCTTGATATCGGGTTCGTGGCTGACGCTCAGCTGTTCAACGATTGCATCCTGCAAGCGGCTGCACAGCAACGGGTCCGACAATTGCTGGTTGTTCGCGTCGGTAATGAAAAACACGTCCTCCACCCGCTCGCCCAGCGTGGCAATCTTGGCATTTTGCAGCGACAGGTCGAACTCCAGGAAGATCGTGCCGATTCGCGCCAGCAGGCCTGGACGGTCGGGCGCCGTGAGTTCCAGGACCGTGACCGGACGCTGGGCGTCGTTGTGGATCGTCACCTGTGGCGCAAAGGCGAAATGCTTGAGCTGGCGCGGCACCCGGCGCTGGATGATGGTCGGGTAATCGTCCGGATTGCGCAGGGCTTCGGTCAGGCCGTCACGGATCTGCTTGACCCGCGCCGGGTTGTCGCCAATCGAGTCGCCGTCGGTGTCGAGCACGATGTAGGTGTCGAGAGTGAACTGGCTGCTGGAGGTGATGACGCGGGCGTCATGAATGTTCAGGTTGAGCTGGTCCATCGCGGCCACGGTCACGGCGAAGAAGTCATGCTGGTCCGGCGCATAAATAAAGATCTGCGTGCCGCCCTCGAACTCGCGCTGAGTGGTTTCCTTGATCAGCACCAGGGGGCCGCCGTCGGCCGGCTGCTGGAGAATCGCGTCGCTGTGCCAGGCCACGTCGCCGGCGGTGTGACGCAGGAAGTAGTCATCGCCGAGCTGCGCCCACAGTTGCTCGACGTCGTCCGGGTCGGTACCGCCGCGCACGAGGATGTCCAGTGCCGCGCTCTGGGTCTGGCGGATCTGCTCTTCGCGATCGACCGGATTCTCCAGGCCGCGGCGCAAGGCGCGCTTGGTCTCGGTGTAGAGCTGGCGCAACAGGCTGGCACGCCAGGAATTCCACAGGGTCGGGTTGGTGGCGTTGATGTCGGCGACCGTCAGCACGTACAGATAATCGAGGCGGGTTTCATCGCCGACAATCTGTGCGAAATCGTGGATCACCTGCGGGTCGGACAAGTCCTTGCGCTGTGCCGTGGTCGACATCACCAGGTGGTTTTGCACCAGCCAGACGATCAGGCGGCTGTCCCACACCGGCAACTGATGGCGCTGGCAAAAGGCTTCGGCATCCACCGCGCCGATTTCCGAGTGGTCGCCATGCCGGCCCTTGCCGATGTCGTGGTAAAGCCCGGCCATATAGATCAGCTCGGGCTTGGGCAGCTTGCCCATGAGCTTGGCGGCCAGCGGGAATTTTTCCGACACTTGTGAGTACTGCAGCTTACGCAGGTGTTTGATCAGGTTCAGGGTGTGTGCATCGACCGTATAGATGTGGAACAGGTCGTGTTGCATCTGGCCGACGATGAAGCCGAACTCCGGCAAATAGCGCCCGAGGATGCCGTAACGGTTCATCCGGCGCAGGTTGCGGTGAATACCGATCTTGCACTTGAACAGCTCGATAAACAGGCTGGTGTTACGAATATCGTTACGGAAGTCGTCGTCGATCAGGTGCCGATGTTCGCGCAGGAGACGGATGGTATCGGCGCGAACACCTTTGATTTCCGGCTGCTGGGCCATCAGCACGAAGATTTCGAGCATGGCAAACGGCGTGCGCCGGAACACGTTGTCGTTGCGCGCCTCGATGTAGCCGTCGTGCAACTGGAACCGCGAGTTGATCGGCTGCGGTGGCGCTTCGTCTTCCGGGGCGAGGATGACTTCTTCGAAGTGCTGGATGATCAGGTCGCTGAGCTGGGCAATGCTCATGACCACCCGGTAATACTGTTGCATGAAGTTTTCGATGGCTTGCTTGGCGTCATCACCGACGAAGCCCAGCAGCCCGGCAATCGAGCGCTGGTGATCGAACAGCAAGCGATCTTCGGAGCGACCGGCGAGCATGTGCAGCGCGTAACGGACTTTCCAGAGAAATTCCTGGGACGAGGCCAGCAGGGCGTTTTCGCTCTCTACCAGAAAACCTTCGCCGGCCAGTGCACGCAGGTTCAGGGTGCCGTATTCACGACGGGCCACCCACAGAATCGTCTGGATATCCCGCAGGCCGCCGGGCGAACCTTTGACGTTGGGTTCCAGGTTATATTCGGTGTCGTTGTATTTGTGATGACGGGCTTTCTGTTCGGCACGCTTGGCCAGAAAGAAGTCCTTGCTTGGCCACATGTGCGCGGTGCTGGTGACATCCAGCATGCGCTGGCGCAGGCGCTCGGGGCCGCAAATAGTGCGACTTTCCATCAGGTTGGTGACCACCGTCAGGTCCGCGCGGGCTTCAACGGCGCATTCATCCACCGAACGAACACTCTGACCGACTTCCAGGCCGATGTCCCACAACAGCGTCAGAAAACGCTCAATGGAGTCGCGGAAAACCTCGTGGTCGGCGCTGTCCAGAAGGATCAGCAGATCGATGTCGGAATACGGGTGCAGTTCACCGCGACCATAGCCGCCGACCGCGACCAGCGCGATGTCGGCGTCTTCACTCCAGTTGAACTGCTCCCAGGCCTTTTGCAGGATGTTATCGACGAACCAGGCGCGATCCTCGATCAGCCGGCGAATGTCGCGGCCGCTGCGAAAGCGCCCGTCGAGAACCTCGCGGGCCTGGCGGATCGCCTTCTTGAAGGCGGCAATCGGGCTTGCCTTCAGGGCCAGTTCAGCCTGGAACTGGCCGCGGTCGAAGAGTTCGGGATCCACCTGCGGCATCGATTGGCTTTCCTGTCTATCTATAAGGCTGAGAGCGTTGCGGTCCGGATCAGGCCGAAACGCGCGCGATGGTGTCGTCGGCGCGCAGGGTGAAGATCTCGTAACCGGTTTCGGTGACCAGCAGGGTGTGCTCCCACTGGGCCGACAGCTTGCGGTCCTTGGTGATCGCGGTCCAGCCATCGCCCAACACCTTGGTGTCGGCCTTGCCCTGGTTGATCATAGGCTCGATGGTGAAGGTCATGCCCGCTTTCAGTTCCATGCCGGTGCCGGCACGGCCGTAATGCAGGATTTGCGGCTCTTCGTGGAACACTTTACCGATTCCGTGACCACAGAATTCGCGAACCACCGAAAAACCGTTCTTTTCGGCGTGCTTCTGGATGATTTCGCCGATGTCGCCGAGGCGGCAGCCGGGTTTGACGATTTCAATCGCCTTGTACATGCATTCCTGGGTCACTTGCGACAGGCGCTCGGCCCAGACCGGCACGGTGCCGACGTGGAACATGCGGCTGGTGTCGCCGTGGTAACCGTCCTTGATGACGGTGACGTCGATGTTCAGGGTGTCGCCATCCTTCAACGGCTTCTCGTTCGGAATACCGTGGCAGACCACGTGGTTGATCGAGGTGCAGATCGACTTCGGGTAGCCTTTATAGTTGAGCGGCGCGGGAATGGCTTTCTGCTCGTTGACGATGTAGTCGTGGCAGATGCGGTCCAGCTCATCGGTGGTGATGCCCGGTTTGACATGTTCGGCAATCATTTCCAGCACATCGGCGGCCAGTTTGCCGGCGATGCGCATTTTTGCGATGTCCTCTGGGGTTTTGAGGGTGACGGTCATACAGGCTCTCTCTGCGCTCGATGGCGCTTGTCAAAACGAAATGGGCGGTGTGCGATCGATCTTCGCGGCCCTGAAAAACCTGATTCTATCAGACGATCAGTGCAAATCTGAGCCTTCGTGCGTCGCATCTCTCTATAGATAGGCGCATTCTTGAACGATTCCACGGGTCTATTAAGGGTGCGCATCAGGATTTGAGAATCCGGGTTCCGTTTTTTTCAGCCTTGTGGTATAAAATGCGCCGCTTTCCGGGGATACCCCGAAAGGCTTAAATCCACACACGTGTCGACACGATGACCTGGGTGCCTTCAGCTGATGCTGCTGGTTGGTCATTGGGATACGTGGAGGCCAAACCCGACTTATTAAGGAACTATCATGTCCCAAGTCAACATGCGCGATATGCTGAAGGCCGGTGTGCACTTCGGTCACCAAACCCGTTACTGGAACCCGAAAATGGGTAAGTACATTTTCGGCGCGCGTAACAAGATTCACATCATCAACCTTGAAAAAACCCTGCCAATGTTCAACGAAGCTCTGACTTTCGTAGAGCGTCTGGCCCAGGGCAAAAACAAGATTCTGTTCGTCGGCACCAAGCGTTCCGCTGGCAAGATCGTTGCTGAAGAAGCAGCACGTTGCGGTTCGCCGTACGTCGATCACCGCTGGTTGGGCGGCATGCTGACCAACTTCAAAACCATCCGTGCTTCCATCAAGCGTCTGCGTGACCTTGAAGTGCAAGCCGAAGACGGTACTTTCGCCAAGCTGACCAAGAAAGAGGCGCTGATGCGCACTCGCGACCTGGAAAAGCTCGATCGTTCCCTGGGTGGTATCAAGGACATGGGCGGTCTGCCAGACGCTCTGTTCGTTATCGACGTTGATCACGAGCGCATCGCGATCACCGAAGCCAACAAGCTGGGCATCCCGGTTATCGGCGTAGTCGATACCAACAGCAGCCCGGAAGGCGTTGACTACATCATCCCAGGCAACGATGACGCAATCCGCGCTATCCAGCTGTACATGGGTTCGATGGCTGACGCTGTGATCCGCGGTCGCAACCACGTTGCTGGCGGCACCGAGCAGTTCGTTGAAGAAGCTCCGGTAGCAGCAGCTGAGTAATTGACGCCTTGGCGTTGACTCAGTAAGCAAAAAGGGGGCTTGGCCCCCTTTTTGCCACCTCGAAAACCGTTTGTCGGCCCCGCACTTGCAGAGCTGTAACGTGCAGCGGCTTACAACGGTGGTTCGGGAAGAATTGATCGCCCGTTCGATCGGGTGGAATGGTTGAAAACCTATCCAAGAGGATTTTGAAAATGGCAGCAATTACTGCAGCGTTGGTTAAAGAACTGCGTGAGCGTACCGGCGAAGGCATGATGGATTGCAAGAAAGCCCTGGAAAAGGCTGACGGCGACATCGAAAAAGCCATTGATGACATGCGTGCTTCCGGCGCAATCAAGGCTGCCAAGAAAGCAGGCAACGTGGCTGCAGAAGGCGCTATCGCTCTGAAAGAAGACGGCAAATCTGCTGTTCTGCTGGAAGTGAACTCGCAGACTGACTTCCTGGCCCTGCAGGACGACTTCAAGGCATTTGTTGCTGCTAGCGTTGAAAAAGCGTTCGCTGACAAACTGACCGACGTCGCTCCGCTGATCGCCGCTCAAGAGGCTGATCGCCTGGTACTGGTTGGCAAGGTTGGCGAAAACGTCAACATCCGTCGCCTGGTACGCGTTGAAGGTGATGTTGTTGGTGGTTACCTGCACGGCAACAAGATCGGTGTTGCAGTTGTCCTGAAAGGCGGCAACGTTGAACTGGCCAAAGACATCGCTATGCACGTAGCGGCCAGCAACCCAGAGTTCCTGCTGCCTTCGGAAGTTTCTGCCGAAGCAATCGAGCGTGAAAAAGCTGTGTTCCTGCAGCTGAACGAAGAAAAAATCAAAGGCAAGCCAGAAAACATTGTTGAAAATATGGTCAAAGGCCGTATCAGCAAGTTCCTGGCTGAAGCAAGCCTGGTTGAGCAGGCGTTCGTCAAGAACCCTGAAATCAAGGTTGGCGAACTGGCCAAGAAAGCCGGTGCTGAAATCGTTTCTTTCACCTACTTCAAAGTAGGCGAAGGCATCGAGAAGCCAGTCGACAACTTCGCTGAAGAAGTTGCTGCCCAGCTGGCTGCTGCCAAGTCGTAAGACGGTTTTTTAAACTGTCGCCCTGAAGAGGCTGCCCGCTTACGCGCGCAGCCTCTTTTCAGATGGGCCGCCAATTTTTAATTGGTTTCCCGTTGGAACTGGCTTACAAAGCCATGTTCCGATGGCGCTGAAGCAGCGCCAAGCTAGAGTGAACGCAGCTGTAAACAGCTCGCAAAGAATTTTTTAAAATACGCCGCAGGAGAGATTCGCAATGGCTCAGCAGGGCAGTGGTTATCAGGCTCGCTATAAACGCATTCTACTCAAGCTTAGCGGCGAGGCCCTGATGGGCTCGGAAGAGTTCGGGATCGATCCGAAAGTTCTGGATCGCATGGCGCTGGAAGTCGGCCAGCTGGTCGGTATCGGCGTTCAGGTCGGTCTGGTGATCGGTGGTGGCAACCTGTTCCGCGGTGCAGCGCTGAGCGCGGCCGGCATGGATCGGGTGACGGGCGACCACATGGGCATGCTGGCCACTGTGATGAACGCCCTGGCCATGCGCGATGCGCTGGAACGTGCCAATATCTCGGCCATCGTGATGTCGGCTATTTCCATGGTGGGCGTGACCGATCACTATGATCGCCGCAAAGCCATGCGCCACCTGAACGCCAAGGAAGTCGTGATTTTCGCGGCGGGTACCGGTAATCCATTCTTCACCACGGACTCGGCGGCCTGCTTGCGTGCAATCGAAATCGATGCCGATGTCGTGCTCAAGGCGACCAAGGTCGATGGCGTCTACACCGCTGACCCATTCAAAGACCCGCATGCCGAGAAGTTCGATCATCTGACTTACGATGAAGTGCTGGATCGCAAGCTGGGCGTGATGGATCTGACGGCCATTTGCCTGTGCCGCGACCACAAGATGCCATTGCGCGTCTTTAACATGAACAAGCCCGGCGCCCTGCTGAATATCGTGCATGGTGGCGCTGAAGGGACCCTGATCGAGGAAGGCCAACAATGATCAATGAAATCAAGAAAGACGCTCAAGAGCGCATGCAGAAATCCCTGGACTCTCTGAACCATGCATTTGGTCAGATTCGTACCGGCAAGGCTCACCCAAGCATCCTGGGTAGCGTGATGGTGCCGTACTACGGCACAGACACGTCCATTACCCAAGTGGCCAACATCACGGTAAAAGACTCCCGCACCCTGCAGGTCGTCGCGTTTGAGCGCAACATGCTCGCGGCCGTCGACAAGGCGATCCAGAGTGCTGGCCTGAACCTCAACCCGACCAACCTGGGCGAGTTGCTGCTGATCTCCATGCCTGCCCTGACTGAAGAAACCCGCAAGGGCTTCACCAAACAGGCGCGCAGTGCCGCTGAAGATGCTCGTGTTGCCGTGCGCAACATTCGTCGCGATGCCTTGGGTGACCTTAAGAAGCTGGTCAAGGACAAGGAAATCAGCGAAGACGAAGAACGTCGTGCCGCTGCCGATATCCAGAAGCTGACCGACAAGGCTGAGGCTGACATCGATGCGGCCACCAAGCAGAAAGAAGCCGACCTGATGGCCGTATAAGGGTCGCGTTTTCATGGATAAGACCAAGCAGACTGCGCCGTCCGCGGTGCCGCGCCATGTCGCGATCATCATGGATGGTAATAATCGCTGGGCGAAGAAGCGCTTTATGCCGGGTGTCGCCGGGCATAAAGCGGGCGTGGATGCGGTTCGTGCGGTAATCGAGGTGTGCGCCGAGGCCAAGGTCGAGGTGCTGACCCTGTTCGCTTTCTCCAGTGAAAACTGGCAGCGCCCTGCAGATGAAGTCAGTGCCTTGATGGATCTGTTCTTCAAGGCATTGCGTCGCGAGGCCAAGCGCCTCAATGACAACAACATCAGTCTGCGCATCATCGGTGATCGCTCGCGCTTTCACCCCGAGCTTCAAGCTGCCATGCGTGAAGCCGAAGCGATGACCGTCGGTGCCAACCGTTTTGTCCTGCAGATCGCCGCCAACTACGGCGGTCAGTGGGACATTGCGCAAGCCGCTCAGCGTTTGGCGCGGGAAGTTCAGGCCGGGCATTTGCGCCCGGAAGACATCACTCCGGAATTGCTGCAAACCTGTCTGGCCACGGGCGATCTGCCGTTGCCAGATTTGTGCATCCGTACAGGTGGCGAACACCGCATCAGCAACTTCCTGCTGTGGCAGCTGGCTTATGCCGAGTTGTACTTCTCCGACCTGTTCTGGCCGGACTTCAAACACGATGCCATGCGAAGTGCGCTGGCCGATTTCGCTTCTCGCCAGCGCCGCTTCGGTAAAACGAGCGAGCAGGTCGAGGCTGGAGCCCGGGTTTAATGCTTAAACAACGAATCATCACCGCACTGATCCTGCTACCGATCGCTTTGTGCGGGTTTTTCCTGCTCGAAGGGTCCGGTTTTGCGCTGTTCATCGGGCTGGTCGTGACGCTTGGTGCCTGGGAATGGGCGCGGCTGGCCGGTTTTACCGCCCAGCCGATTCGCATTGCCTATGCTGCAGTGGTCGCGTTGATGCTGTTTGTCATGCACATCCTGCCGGGGCTTGCGCCCTGGGTACTGGGCGCTTCGGTGCTCTGGTGGGCGGTGGCGACGTATCTGGTGCTGACCTATCCGCGTTCCAGCGAACATTGGGCCAGTGCCGCCTGCAAGCTGATGATTGGTTTGCTGATTCTGTTGCCGGCCTGGCAAGGTCTGGTCCAGATCAAACAGGAGCCCTTGGGGAATTGGTTGATCATGGCGGTGATGGTGCTGGTCTGGGGTGCCGATATCGGCGCGTACTTTTCCGGTCGTGCCTTCGGCAAGCGTAAACTGGCGCCACAGGTCAGCCCCGGCAAGAGCTGGGAAGGCGTTTACGGAGGCCTGGTGCTGAGCCTGGTCATCACCGCAATCGTCGGCCTGGTGCGCGACTGGAGTTTCGCCCAGATGCTGATGGGGTTGATCGGCGCGGCAGTGATTGTCTTCATTTCGGTGGTGGGTGACCTCACCGAAAGCATGTTCAAGCGTCAATCAGGCATCAAGGACAGCAGTAACCTGCTGCCGGGGCATGGTGGTGTGCTTGATCGAATCGACAGCCTGACGGCTGCGATCCCGGTATTTGCCGTGCTGTTGTGGATGGCTGCACCGTGAGCCGCCCTCAACAGATTACTGTGCTGGGGGCGACCGGTTCGATTGGTCTGAGCACCCTCGACGTGATTGCTCGTCATCCTGCGCGTTATCAGGTGTTCGCCTTGAGCGGGTTCACTCGCTTGAGTGAGCTGTTGGCCCTGTGTGTGCGTCATACGCCGCGGTTTGCGGTCGTGCCGCAAGCCGATGCTGCCCGAACCCTGCAGGACGATTTGCGCGCGGCCGGCCTGTCGACCCGTGTGCTGGTAGGGGAGGAGGGGCTGTGTCAGGTTGCTTCCGATCCTGAAGTCGATGCCGTCATGGCGGCCATCGTTGGCGCGGCGGGCTTGCGTCCGACCCTGGCGGCGGTCGAGGCGGGCAAAAAGATTCTGCTGGCGAACAAGGAGGCGCTGGTCATGTCCGGCGCCCTTTTCATGCAGGCCGTGCGCAAAAGCGGCTCGGTGCTGCTGCCGATCGACAGTGAACACAACGCGATTTTCCAGTGCATGCCGCAGGATTTCGCCCGTGGGCTGGGTGTGGTTGGCGTGCGTCGGATTCTTCTGACGGCCTCTGGCGGTCCGTTCCGACAGACACCTTTGTCTGAACTGACGCATGTTACCCCCGACCAGGCGTGCGCTCATCCAAACTGGTCCATGGGGCGCAAGATTTCGGTCGATTCGGCCAGCATGATGAACAAAGGGCTCGAGCTGATCGAGGCCTGCTGGCTGTTCGATGCCAAACCGTCCCAGGTCGAAGTGGTGATTCACCCTCAGAGCGTGATTCATTCTCTGGTCGACTACGTCGATGGTTCGGTGCTCGCGCAGTTGGGTAATCCGGACATGCGAACACCGATCGCCAATGCCCTGGCCTGGCCGGAGCGTATCGACTCGGGTGTGGCGCCGCTGGACCTGTTTACCATTGCGCGCCTGGACTTCCATGCGCCCGATGAAGAACGTTTCCCTTGCCTGCGCCTGGCGCGTCAGGCTGCCGAGGCTGGTAATAGCGCACCGGCGATGCTGAATGCGGCGAATGAAGTGGCTGTGGCGGCGTTTCTCGACGGGCGGGTTCGCTACCCGGAAATCGCGAGTATCATCGAGGAAGTGTTGAACCTCGAGCCTGTAGTGGCGGTGGATGATCTCGAGGCCGTGTTCACGGCTGACGCGAAAGCGCGAGTACTGGCCGGGCAATGGTTGAGTCGTCACGGGCGGTAAGTGCTGCAATACGTTGGTCCATGCAGCACCGGATAGGATTGCGGAGAAAATAGATGAGCGCGCTCTATATGATTGTCGGCACCCTGGTGGCTTTGGGTGTGCTGGTTACCTTCCACGAATTCGGCCATTTCTGGGTCGCACGTCGCTGTGGGGTCAAAGTGCTGCGTTTCTCCGTAGGCTTCGGCATGCCGTTGCTGCGCTGGCACGACAAGAAAGGCACTGAGTTCGTAGTGGCTGCCATCCCGTTGGGCGGCTACGTGAAAATGCTCGATGAGCGTGAAGGCGAAGTGCCGGCCGATCAGCTCGAACATTCTTTCAATCGCAAATCTGTCGGCCAGCGTATCGCAATCGTGGCTGCCGGCCCGATTGCCAACTTTCTGCTGGCCATGGTTTTTTTCTGGGTCTTGGCAATGCTCGGCAGCGAGCAGGTACGGCCGGTTATCGGTGCGGTCGAATCCGGCAGTATTGCCGCCAAGGCCGGTTTGACTGCGGGTCAGGAAATAGTTGCCATCGATGGCGAGCCAACGACCGGCTGGGCTTCGGTGAATCTGCAACTGGTTCGCCGTCTTGGCGAGAGCGGTTCACTTCAATTGTTGGTGCGTGAGCAGGGTTCCACTGCGGACTCTCCTCGCGAGCTGATGCTGGATAAGTGGCTCAAGGGTGCTGACGAACCGGATCCGATCCGTTCACTGGGTATCCGTCCTTGGCGTCCGGCGTTGCCGCCCGTGTTGGCCGAACTTGACCCTAAAGGGCCGGCGCAGGCTGCTGGCCTGAAGACCGGCGATCGCTTGCTGGCTCTGGATGGCAAGGCGCTGGACGACTGGCAACAAGTGGTCGACACCGTCCGTATGCATCCGGATACCAAAATCATGCTGCGCGTCGAGCGCGATGGTGCTCAAATCGATGTCCCTGTGACGCTGGCCGCTCGCGGCGAGAGCAAGGCGCCTACCGGTTACATGGGGGCCGGGGTGAAAGCGGTCGATTGGCCACCAGAGATGATTCGCGAAGTCAGTTACGGTCCTGTGGCCGCGATTGGAGAGGGTGCTCGACGCACCTGGACCATGAGTGTACTGACCCTCGATTCGCTCAAGAAAATGTTGTTCGGTGAGCTCTCGGTAAAAAACTTGAGTGGACCGATAACCATTGCTAAAGTGGCGGGCGCTTCTGCCCAGTCGGGCGTTGCTGATTTCCTGAATTTCCTTGCTTATCTGAGTATTAGCCTGGGAGTTCTGAATTTGTTGCCTATTCCTGTACTGGATGGGGGGCATTTGTTGTTTTATCTGATCGAGTGGGCGCGTGGTCGTCCCTTGTCGGATCGGGTGCAGGGTTGGGGGATGCAGATCGGTATCAGTTTGGTGGTCGGGGTGATGTTGCTTGCTCTGGTCAATGATTTGGGCCGTCTGTAACACTTCGCTGAATTGCGAATCTGCCGCATTTTGCGGCAGTTTGTTTATTGCCAGTTGGAATAAGAAAGGACTTCATGAAACGTCTGCTGCTAACTGCGGTTCTCACCGTATTGATGATCGCCGAAGTTCACGCCGAGTCCTTCACTATCTCTGATATTCGCGTCAATGGCCTCCAGCGGGTCTCCGCGGGTAGCGTCTTTGGTGCTTTGCCGTTAAACGTCGGCGAACAGGCGGACGATCGTCGCCTGGTGGAATCCACTCGTGCTTTGTTCAAAACCGGGTTCTTTCAAGATATCCAGCTGGGCCGCGATGGCAACGTCCTGGTCATCACGGTAGTCGAGCGCCCATCGGTCGCGAGTATCGAGATCGAGGGTAACAAGGCGATCTCCACTGAAGACCTGATGAAGGGCCTCAAACAATCCGGTCTGGCCGAAGGCGAGATCTTCCAGCGTGCCACGCTCGAAGGTGTGCGTAACGAACTGCAGCGTCAATACGTCGCTCAGGGTCGCTACTCGGCCACCGTCGACACCGAAGTGGTACCGCAGCCACGTAACCGCGTCGGCTTGAAGGTCAACATCAACGAAGGCACCGTCGCGGCTATCCAGCACATCAACGTGGTGGGTAACACGGTCTTCCCTGACGAAGACCTGATCGACCTGTTCGAACTGAAGACCACCAACTGGTTGTCCTTCTTCAAGAACGACGACAAGTACGCCCGTGAAAAACTCTCCGGTGACCTGGAGCGTCTGCGCTCCTACTACCTGGACCGTGGCTATATCAATATGGATATCGCTTCGACCCAGGTATCGATTACCCCGGACAAGAAACACGTCTATATCACTGTCAACGTCAACGAAGGCGAGAAGTACACCGTTCGTGACGTCAAGCTGAGCGGTGACCTGAAAGTCCCTGAAGATCAGGTCAAGTCCCTGCTACTGGTTCAGAAAGGCCAGGTGTTCTCGCGCAAGCTGATGACCACCACCTCGGAACTGATCACTCGCCGCCTCGGTAACGAGGGTTACACCTTCGCCAACGTCAGCGGCGTGCCTCAGCCTCACGATGAAGACCACACTGTCGACATCACCTTCGCTGTCGATCCGGGCAAGCGTGCCTACGTTAACCGCATCAACTTCCGTGGCAACACCAAGTCCGAAGACGAAGTGCTGCGCCGTGAAATGCGTCAGATGGAAGGTGGCTGGGCTTCGACCTACCTGATCGATCAATCCAAGACCCGTCTTGAGCGTCTGGGCTTCTTTAAAGAAGTGAACGTCGAAACCCCGGCTGTACCGGGCGTCGATGACCAGGTTGACGTGAACTACAGCGTTGAAGAACAAGCTTCCGGTTCGATCACTGCGAGTATCGGTTTCGCGCAAAGTGCCGGCCTGATCCTCGGTGGCTCGATCACCCAGAACAACTTCCTGGGTACCGGTAACAAGGTCAGCATCGGCTTGACCAAAAGCGAATACCAGAGCCGCTATAACTTCGGTTATGTCGACCCGTACTGGACTGCAGACGGTGTGAGCCTGGGCTACAACGCTTTCTATCGCACCACCGACTACAAAGACCTCGACGTCGACGTAGCCAGCTATGCCGTAGACAGCCTGGGTGCTGGCGTGAGCGTCGGTTACCCGATCAGCGAGACGTCGCGTCTGACCTTCGGCCTGACGGCACAGCAAGACAAGATCAAGACCGGTCAATACACCGTCGACGAAATCTTCGACTTTGTTAACCGTGAAGGCGATCAGTACCTGAACTTCAAGGCGTCGGCCGGCTGGTCCGAGTCCACCCTGAACAAAGGCGTATTGGCGACCCGTGGTCATTCTCAAAGCCTGACGGCGGAAGTCACTACACCAGGTAGCGACCTGTCGTTCTTCAAGCTCGATTACCGTGGCCAGTTGTTCCAGCCATTGTCTGAGAACTACACCATGCGCCTGCACACTGAATTGGGTTATGGCGATGGTTACGGTTCGACCGATGGCTTGCCATTCTATGAAAACTACTATGCTGGTGGTTTCAACTCGGTTCGTGGCTTCAAGGACAGTACATTGGGTCCGCGCAGTACGCCGAGCCGTGGTCAAGGATCTACCGGTAACCCGGGCACGCTGGCTGACCCGGATCAGGATCCACTGCCATTCGGTGGTAACGTCCTGATTCAAGGTGGTGCGGAGATTCTGTTCCCGCTGCCGTTCGTCAAGGATCAACGTTCCCTGCGTACCTCGGTATTCTGGGATGTGGGTAACGTGTTCGACTCCAAGTGCGAGCAGACGACCAACACTAATCCTGCGTCGAAGTCCAATACGCAGTGCAACGACATCAGCCTCAGCAACATGGCCAGTTCCGTCGGTGTAGGTGTGACATGGGTCACTGCGCTGGGTCCGCTGAGTTTCGCGCTGGCAATGCCAGTAAAAGAACCGGATAACGCTGAAACTCAAGTGTTCCAATTCTCTCTTGGTCAGACGTTCTAAGCGTCTGCCCCAAAATAATGACAATGGATTTTGTAGGGGTGCATCGTGCGTAAGTTGACTCAATTGGTTCTCCTCGCCACCGTACTGGTAGCAGGCCCGGCTTTTGCCGACATGAAAATCGCCGTTCTGAACTATCAGATGGCACTGCTGGAATCCGACGCGGCCAAGAAATACGCCGTGGATGCCGAGAAGAAATTTGGTCCGCAACTGAGCAAGCTCAAGACGCTGGAAAGCAGCGCCAAAGGCATTCAGGACCGTCTGATGGCTGGTGGCGACAAGATGCAGCAAGGCGAGCGTGAACGCCTTGAGCTCGAGTTCAAGCAAAAGGCCCGTGACTTCCAGTTCCAGTCCAAGGAGCTGAATGAAGCCAAAGCCGTTGCCGACCGTGAAATGCTGAAGCAGCTGAAGCCGAAACTGGACAGTGCTGTGGAAGAAGTCATCAAGAAAGGTGCTTTTGACCTGGTCTTCGAGCGTGGCGCAGTGATTGATGTCAAACCTCAGTACGACATCACTCGCCAGGTTATCGAGCGCATGAATCAGCTGAAGTAACTATGACTGCGACTATAAAGCTTGGCCAATTGGCCGAGTTCCTCGGCGCCACGCTACGTGGCGACCCGGAGAAAGCAATTACTGGGCTAGCCACTTTGCAAGAGGCTGGCCCAGCTCAGTTGAGCTTTCTCGCAAACCCTCAATACCGTAAATACCTGGCAGACAGCCGGGCCGCAGCGCTGTTGCTGAAGGCCGCTGATGCCGAAGGTTTTGCCGGTAATGCGCTGGTGGTGCCTGACCCGTATCTGGCCTACGCGCGTATTTCCCACCTCTTCGATCCAAAACCGAAAGCGGCTGCCGGAATTCATCCGACAGCCGTTGTGGCCGAGGACGCGGTGGTTGACCCGGCCGCGAGTATTGGTGCCTTTGCGGTGATCGAAAGCGCGGCACGTATTGCTGCCGGCGTGACTATCGGCGCGCATTGCTTCATCGGTGCCCGTTGCGAAATTGGCGAAGGTGGCTGGCTCGCCCCGCGGGTCACGCTGTACCACGATGTGCGCATCGGTAAGCGTGTGGTGATTCAGTCAGGTGCCGTACTCGGCGGCGAAGGCTTCGGCTTTGCCAACGAGAAAGGTGTCTGGCAGAAAATCGCCCAGATCGGTGGCGTGTTGGTCGGCGATGATGTGGAGATTGGCGTGAATACCGCTATCGACCGCGGCGCATTGGCCGATACCGTTCTCGGTAATGGCGTGAAGCTCGACAACCAGATCCAGATCGCCCACAACGTTCAGGTCGGTGATCACACCGCCATGGCCGCCTGTGTCGGGATCTCCGGCAGCACCAAAATCGGCAAGCATTGCATGCTCGCTGGCGGTGTCGGGCTGGTAGGTCATATCGAAATTTGCGACAACGTTTTCATCACTGGGATGACCATGGTGACCCACTCGATTACCGAAAAGGGCGCCTATTCTTCCGGTACGGCCATGCAGCCAGCAGCCGAATGGCGCAAAAGCGCGGCTCGCATCCGTCAGCTCGATGACATCGCGCGGCGTCTGCGACAGCTGGAAAAGCGTGTAGGGGAAGTGACCCCTGACGGTAATGCTTCATCAGATGGCTGATACCATTTCCATATCAAGTGTGCACAGCCGTTAGACTGCCTGCTTGATTTGCTAGAGGGGCGCGCGTCAGTCGCACGCTCCCAATCTTTACATAGGCTTCCCCCCGAAATGATGGACATCAACGAGATTCGCGAATACCTGCCTCACCGTTACCCGTTCCTGCTGGTGGACCGGGTCGTGGATCTGGATGTGGAAGGCAAGCGCATTCGCGCCTACAAGAATGTCAGCATCAACGAACCGTTTTTCAATGGTCACTTCCCTGCGCATCCAATCATGCCGGGCGTACTGATCATCGAAGCGATGGCTCAGGCTGCCGGCATTCTTGGCTTCAAAATGCTCGACGTGAAGCCTGCCGACGGCACGCTCTACTACTTCGTCGGCTCCGACAAGCTGCGTTTTCGCCAGCCTGTCACCCCAGGCGATCAGTTGATCCTCGAGGCCCGCTTCATCAGCTGCAAGCGTCAGATCTGGAAGTTCGAATGCCAGGCTTCGGTCGACGGCAAGCCAGTCTGCTCCGCTGAAATCATCTGTGCGGAACGCAAACTATGAGTTTGATTGACCCTCGCGCAATCATCGATCCGACGGCCATTCTGGCCGACGACGTCGAGGTCGGCCCGTGGTCGATCGTCGGCGCAGGTGTGGAAATCGGCGAGGGAACAGTGATCGGGCCGCACGTGATTCTCAAAGGCCCGACCCGAATCGGTAAGCACAACCGCATCTACCAGTTTTCGTCGGTAGGTGAGGACACGCCCGATCTGAAATACAAAGGCGAAGAAACCCGTCTGGTCATCGGTGACCACAACGTCATCCGGGAAGGCGTGACGATTCACCGCGGGACCGTTCAGGACCGTTCGGAAACGACCCTGGGCGATCACAACCTGATCATGGCCTATGCCCACATCGGTCACGACAGCGTCATCGGCAACCACTGCATCCTGGTCAACAACACGGCGTTGGCCGGCCATGTGCACGTTGAAGACTGGGCGATCCTCTCCGGTTTTACCCTGGTTCATCAGTATTGCCACATTGGCGCCCACAGCTTTTCCGGCATGGGCACGGCCATTGGCAAGGACGTTCCAGCGTACGTCACCGTGTTTGGCAACCCTGCCGAAGCGCGCAGCATGAACTTCGAGGGCATGCGTCGTCGTGGTTTCAGCGAAGACGCAATCCACGCGCTGCGTCGTGCCTACAAGGTTGTTTACCGCCAGGGCCTGACCGTCGAGCAAGCACTCACCGAACTGGCCGAGCCCTCGGATCAGTTCCCGGAAGTCGCGGTGTTCCGTGATTCCATCCAGTCTTCGACTCGCGGCATCACCCGTTAATCATGGCTAATCTGCGTATCGCGCTGGTAGCGGGTGAGGCTTCCGGTGACATTCTGGGCGCGGGTCTCATGCGCGCACTCAAGGCTCAGCATTCTGCGGTGGAGTTCATCGGTGTCGGTGGTCCGTTGATGCAAGCCGAGGGCCTGACCTCGTATTTCCCGATGGAACGTCTTTCGGTCATGGGCCTGGTGGAAGTGCTGGGCCGATTGCGCGAACTGATGGCGCGGCGCAAGAAGCTGATCGCCGACCTGATCGCCGAGAAACCGGACGTGTTCATCGGTATCGATGCCCCGGACTTCAACCTCAATATCGAACTCAAGCTGCGTCAGGCCGGGATCAAGACCGTGCATTACGTCAGCCCGTCGGTATGGGCGTGGCGGCAGAAGCGTGTGCTGAAGATTCGCGAAGGCTGCGACCTGATGCTGACGCTGTTCCCGTTCGAAGCAAAATTCTATGAAGAGAAGGGCGTGCCGGTGCGGTTCGTCGGGCACTCCCTGGCCGATGCGATCCCGCTTGAGGCTGATCGGGCCGCGGCGCGTGCCGAACTTGATTTACCGGACGGTCCGCTGGTTGCGCTGATGCCCGGCAGTCGCGGCGGCGAAGTGGGGCGCCTTGGTGCGTTGTTCCTTGACACCGCTCAGCGTTTGCGAGCCCTGCGCCCTGGCGTGCGTTTCGTCATGCCGTGCGCCAACCCGGAGCGCCGTGCGCAGCTTGAAGAATTGTTGGCCGGCCGCGATCTGCCGCTGACCTTGCTCGATGGCAAATCCCATCTGGCGCTGGCCGCCTGTGATGCGGTTCTGATCGCTTCCGGTACGGCGACCCTTGAAGCATTGCTGTACAAGCGGCCGATGGTGGTGGCGTATCGACTGGCGCCCCTGACGTTCTGGATTCTCAAGCGCATGGTGAAAAGCCCTTACGTGTCCTTGCCGAACCTGCTGGCACAGCGTCTGTTAGTGCCCGAGTTGCTGCAGGACGATGCAACGGTCGAAGCCTTGGCTCAGACGCTATCGCCACTGATCGAGGGTGGTGAAGAACAGACTCGCGGCTTCGACGAAATTCACCGGACCTTGCGTCTGGACGCCTCCAACCAGGCTGCGGATGCAGTGCTGAAGCTGATCGGCCAAGTACAATGAGTAAAACAAGCATGCAAATGGGGCTGGATTTCACCTTGGTCGCTGAAGTCGAGGAATTGGTTGCCGGTGTTGACGAAGTCGGTCGCGGTCCACTCTGCGGTGCCGTGGTGACGGCTGCGGTGATCCTTGATCCGAGTCGGCCGATCCTCGGCCTCAACGATTCGAAGAAGCTCACCGAAGCCCGCCGCGAAAAGCTCTACGACGAAATCTGCGAAAAGGCCCTGAGCTGGTGCATCGCTCGGGCCGAAGTGGAAGAGATCGACGAACTGAACATCCTGCACGCCACCATGCTGGCGATGCAGCGCGCGGTCGAAGGGCTGCACATCCAGCCGAAACTGGCGATGATCGACGGCAATCGTTGCCCGAAACTGCCCATGCGCGCGGAAGCGGTGGTGCAGGGCGACGGCAAGGTTCCGGCCATTGCCGCGGCATCGATTCTGGCCAAGGTCAGCCGCGACCGCGAGATGGCGGCATTCGAACTGATTTACCCCGGTTACGGCATCGGCGGGCACAAAGGCTACCCGACGCCCGTTCATCTGGAAGCGCTGGCCCGCCTTGGCCCGACGCCGATTCACCGCCGCTCGTTCGCCCCGGTGCGCCTGGCGTACGAGGCGCGGGAAAGTCTGATCGAGAGTTAGTCGCAAGGCTGATGTTTTACTCAAGGCCCGGTACAATCCGGGCCTTGTTGTCTTCACGTTTCTAGACAGGATCACTATGCCGGCTTCATTCGTTCATCTACGCCTGCACACTGAATATTCCCTGGTCGACGGTCTGGTGCGGATCAAACCGCTGGTCAAGACCCTGGTCGGCATGAACATGCCTGCCGTAGCGGTCACCGACCAGAACAACATGTGTTCCCTGGTCAAATTCTACAAAGCCGCCATGGGCGCCGGGATCAAGCCGATCTGCGGTGCCGACTTGTGGTTGTCGAACAAGGACCCGGACAACGCCCTGAGCCGGATCAGCCTGCTGGCCATGAACGCGGTCGGCTATCGCAACCTGACCGAACTGATTTCCCGTGGCTTCATCGACGGCCAGCGCAACGGCTCGGTGATCATCGAGCGCGAATGGGTCGCCGAAGCCAGCGAAGGCCTGATCATGCTGTCGGCGGCGAAAGAGGGCGAAATCGGTCTGGCCATGCTCAGTGGCAACCCGGCTGAAGCGGAAAACCTCGCGCGCGAATGGATGGCGGTGTTCCCGGATCGTTTCTACCTGGAAATCCAGCGCACCAACCGCCCCAACGACGAAGAGCAGTTGCACGGTGCCGTGGCCCTGGCCGAGAAAATCGGCGCGCCACTGGTCGCAACCAACGATGTGCGCTTCATCAAGCAGGAAGACTTCGCCGCCCACGAAACCCGCGTTTGCATCGGTGAGGGCCGCGCCCTCGACGATCCGCGGCGTTCGAAGAACTACAGCGACCAGCAATACCTCAAAAGCGCCGAGGAAATGGCCGAGCTGTTCAGTGACCTGCCCGAGGCGTTGGAAAACACCGTCGAAATTGCCAAGCGCTGCAACATCGAAGTGAAATTGGGCAAGCACTTCCTGCCCAACTTCCCGATTCCCGATGGCATGACCATCGACGAGTATTTCCGCAAAGTGTCGTTCGATGGCCTGGAAGAGCGCCTGACCGTTCTGCTGCCCAAAGACACCACGGAAGACTACGAGGCCAAGCGTCAGGTCTACGTCGACCGGTTGAATTTCGAGCTGGATATCATCATCCAGATGGGGTTCCCCGGTTACTTTCTGATCGTGATGGACTTTATTCAGTGGGCCAAGAGCAACGGCGTGCCGGTAGGTCCGGGCCGGGGGTCGGGCGCCGGGTCGCTGGTGGCTTATGTACAGAAGATCACCGACCTCGACCCGCTGGAATACGACCTGCTGTTCGAACGTTTCCTCAACCCGGAACGGGTATCGATGCCCGACTTCGACGTCGACTTCTGCATGGACGGTCGCGATCGGGTAATTGAATACGTGGCCGAGAAATACGGTCGCAACGCGGTGAGCCAGATCATCACCTTCGGTTCCATGGCGGCCAAGGCTGTGGTCCGGGACGTGGCGCGGGTGCAGGGCAAGTCCTATGGTTTGGCGGATCGTCTGTCGAAGATGATTCCGTTCGAAGTCGGTATGACCCTGGAAAAGGCCTATGAGCAGGAAGAGATCCTGCGTGACTTCATCAAGGTCGATGAAGAAGCCGCCGAAATCTGGGAGATGGCCCGCAAGCTTGAAGGCGTTGTGCGTAACGTCGGTAAACACGCCGGTGGTGTAGTGATTGCGCCGACCAAACTGACCGACTTCTCGCCGATCTATTGCGATGAAGCCGGTGACGGCCTGGTAACCCAGTTCGACAAGGATGACGTTGAAGCCGCCGGTCTGGTGAAGTTCGACTTCCTCGGTCTGCGGACCCTGACGGTTATCGACTGGGCGCTGAAAACCATCAACCGCGACCGCGCCAAGGTCGATCAGCCGCCGCTGGACATTGCGTTCATTCCGCTGGACGACAAGCCGACCTACACGCTGCTGCAAAAAGCCGAAACCACGGCGGTGTTCCAGCTCGAATCCCGCGGCATGAAGGAGCTGATCAAGAAGCTCAAGCCCGACTGCCTGGAAGACTTGATCGCACTGGTGGCCTTGTTCCGTCCGGGCCCGTTGCAATCGGGCATGGTGGACGACTTCATCAACCGTAAGCACGGTCGCGCCGAACTCGCGTACCCGCACTCGGATTACCAGTACGAAGGCCTCAAACCGGTACTGGCACCGACTTACGGCATCATCCTGTATCAAGAACAGGTGATGCAGATTGCCCAGGTCATGGCCGGTTACACCCTCGGTGGTGCGGACATGCTGCGTCGGGCCATGGGTAAGAAAAAGCCCGAAGAAATGGCCAAGCAGCGCGGCGGTTTCATTGAGGGCTGCGCGACCAACAACATCGATGCGGACCTTGCCGGTAACATTTTCGACCTGGTAGAGAAGTTCGCCGGTTACGGCTTCAACAAATCCCACTCCGCGGCGTATGGCCTGGTGTCGTACCAGACCGCGTGGCTGAAAACCCATTACCCGGCACCGTTCATGGCGGCGGTGCTGTCGGCGGACATGCACAACACCGACAAGGTCGTGACCTTGATCGAGGAAATTCGCAGCATGAAGCTGCGCCTCGACGCGCCGGATGTGAATGCCTCCGAGTTCAAGTTCACAGTGAATGACGAAGGCCGGATCATTTACGGCCTCGGTGCGATCAAGGGTGTGGGCGAAGGTCCGGTAGAGGCGATCACCGAGGCGCGCCAGGACGGTCCGTTCAAGGACCTGTTCGATTTCTGCGCCCGTGTCGATCTCAAGCGGATCAACAAACGTACCCTCGACGGTTTGATCCGCAGCGGTGCGCTGGATCGTCTGGGGCCTTATTTCCATGACGAGCCGAAAGCTTATCAAGCGAGCATCGACCAGAATCGCGCGGTGCTGCTGGCGGCGATGGAAGGGGCGATCAAGGCTGCCGAGCAAACTGCTCGCACTCAGGACAGCGGCCATGCCGACCTGTTCGGCGGGCTGTTTGTCGAAGAAGACGCCGACGTCTACGCCAGCCACCGCAAGGCCAAGGAACTGACGCTCAAGGAACGGCTGAAAGGGGAGAAAGACACCCTGGGCCTGTACCTGACCGGTCACCCGATTGACGAATACGAAGGTGAAATCCGTCGCTTTGCCCGTCAACGCATCATCGATTTGAAACCGGCCCGCGATACCCAGACCGTCGCCGGCATGATCATCGCCCTGCGGGTGATGAAGAACAAAAAGGGCGACAAGATGGGCTTCATCACCCTCGATGACCGCTCCGGACGGATCGAGGCGTCGCTGTTTGCCGAGGCGTTCCATACCGCGCAGTCGCTGTTGCAGACGGATGCAATGGTGGTGGTCGAAGGTGAGGTCAGCAATGACGACTTCTCCGGCGGCCTGAAGCTGCGGGTCAAGCGCGTAATGAGCATGGAAGATGCGCGCACCAACCTTGCCGAGAGCCTGCGCCTGAAGTTGCAGACCAAGGATTTGAAGGGTGATCAGCTACGCTGGCTGGGTGAGTTGTTCAAGCGGCATCGCGGCGCATGCCCGATCACCATGGAGTACACGAGCCCCGATGCAAAGGCCTTGCTGCAGTTTGGCGAGACCTGGCGAATCGATCCGGCGGATGCGTTGATTCAAGCCTTGCGTGACCAGTTCGGGCGAGACAACGTCTTCCTCCAATACCGTTGACGGTCAGGTGACATCCTTGTGATTCAGAGCTGCCCCTGATCTCGACCCAATTTTTAATCTCGACCTGAACGCGCCTGTCCCTTAAGGTAGGGCGCGAATAGACAACCGGCCGGCCCAAGCTCTCTTGGACGTCGACCCAAGACGGACGCCTATGAACCCGAATTTTCTAGATTTCGAACAGCCGATCGCCGACCTGCAAGCCAAGATCGAAGAGTTGCGCTTGGTCGGTAACGACAATTCGCTGAATATCGGCGATGAGATCTCCCGCCTGCAGGACAAAAGCAGCACGCTGACCGAAGACATCTTCGGCAAGCTGACCAGCTGGCAGATCGCACGTCTGGCGCGTCACCCGAAACGCCCTTATACCCTGGACTACATCGAACACATCTTCACCGAGTTCGACGAGCTGCACGGTGACCGTCACTTCTCCGATGACGCTGCCATCGTGGGTGGTATCGCCCGTCTGGACGACCAGCCGGTGATGATCATCGGTCACCAGAAAGGCCGTGAAGTGCGCGAGAAGGTTCGCCGCAACTTCGGCATGCCGCGTCCGGAAGGCTACCGCAAGGCGTGCCGCCTGATGGAAATGGCCGAACGCTTCAAGATGCCGATCCTGACCTTCATCGACACCCCGGGTGCTTACCCTGGTATCGACGCTGAAGAGCGTAACCAGAGTGAAGCGATCGCCTGGAACCTGCGTGTCATGTCGCGCCTGAAAACCCCAATCATCGCCACCGTAATTGGTGAAGGCGGTTCCGGTGGTGCGTTGGCGATCGGCGTTTGCGATCAGTTGAACATGCTGCAGTACTCGACCTACGCGGTGATTTCGCCGGAAGGTTGCGCCTCGATTCTGTGGAAAACCGCCGAGAAGGCCCCGGACGCCGCTGAAGCCATGGGCATCACCGCCGAGCGCCTGAAAGGCCTGGGTATCGTGGACAAGGTCATCAGCGAGCCATTGGGCGGTGCACACCGTGACCCTGCCGCTGCGGCCGCCTCGATCCGTGCCGAACTGAGCTCACAACTGGCGATGCTGAAGAAGTTCGACAACGACGCGCTGCTGGCCCGTCGTTACGCGCGACTGATGAGCTACGGTCTCTGATCTGACCTCGCTTTTCCCATGTGGGAGCGAGCCTGCTCGCGATGGCGGCTTAACATTCAACTAATCTGTTGGCTGTTAGATTGCTATCGCGAGCAGGCTCGCTCCCACATTTGTTTTGTGCAAAGGGAACGCCATGAGTCGGCCAATGATTGATCTGCCTGCCAGGCTTTTGCAGAATTTGAAACCGTGGCGCAATGCTACGGCCTGGCGCATCGCCTTTAGTGGTGGGCTCGATTCCACCGTCCTCCTGCACTTGCTCGCCCACCTGGCAAAAACCGAATCCCTGCCTGCGCTCAGCGCTATCCATGTCCATCACGGCCTTCAGGTCGCGGCTGATGCGTGGCCGGCACATTGCCAATCCGTCTGTAATGCCTTGAGTGTGCCGCTACACGTCGTTCATGTTCAGGTTCAATCCGGCGCCAGCCTCGAGCGTGCCGCCCGGGATGCGCGCTATGGCGCATTCGTTGAAGCCACTCAGGCCAATGAACTGCTGCTGACTGCTCAGCACCGTGACGATCAGGCGGAAACCCTGTTGTTTCGACTGTTGCGCGGGGCGGGGGTGAGAGGTCTGTCGGCGATGCCGAGCGCGCGTCCGTTGGGGCGGGGTTATCTGCTGCGACCCTTGCTGGATGTCAGTCGCGCCGAACTCGAAGCGTATGCAACGGAGCATCAACTGCACTGGATCGAAGACCCTTCGAACCAGGATCGGCAGTTTTCGCGCAACTATCTGCGGCATCAGGTGTTCCCGGTATTGACCGAGCGCTGGCCGCAAGCGATGGCGACCATGGCTCGCAGCGCCGCGCACTTGAGCGAAGCACAGGCATTGCTGGATGAGCTGGCGCAAATCGATCTGGCCGAAGCGACGACGGTCAATGATTTTGACTGGCTGGGCGTGCCCTCATTGGCGCTCGCTCCTCTTTTACGACTCTCCGCCGCTCGTCAACGCAATGCGCTAAGCCATTGGCTCGCAGCGCTGACTCGATTGCCGGACAGCGACCATTGGTCGGGTTGGGAAGATGTGCGCGACGCTACGGGTGATGCGCGTCCGGTCTGGCGGCTGGCGGATGGCGAGCTGCATCGGTCGGCCGGGCGTATCTGGTGGCTGTCGGGCTGTTGGCTGCGCAATCCGCCGCCTGCCGTGCATTGGACCGATCCTTCGAAGTCGCTGGCGTTGCCGGAAAATGGTCTGCTCACGCTCACCGGGCAAATCCCCGATGGCCCGCTGCAAATCCGCTATCGTGAGGGAGGTGAGGTCATGCATTTAGCTGATCGCGGCCACCGCGACCTCAAGCGTTTGCTCAATGAGCGTGGGGTTCCGGCCTTCGCCCGTGGCAGATTGCCGCTGCTCTGTCGCGACGAGCAATTGCTGGCAGTGGGCAGCGTACAGGGCTTGAATGGCAGTGGGCAGGACGGCTGGCTTTTGCATTGGCAGCCACCTGGCGAAGATCAAGGTTTGAGCTGAAAGGGGCTTTCCGGTAGACTACGCTCCCTTCTTGATACAACTTCTGTGGATTCGCCTGAATTGCAGGAGTTGCCGATTACCAAGCAGTCTTTGCTGGGCGATTCCAAAAAATGTGTAGCGAGCAACGCACCGGTGTTTTATCTGCCGGTCTGTCCCAACGCGGCGGTTTTTTTGAAAGGTGCACTGTGATTAATGCAGGTGATCGGGGGCTTCGGCCTTCCTTCGCTTTCCCCGGCGGCTCGGACCGCTTTAACGCAGACTTCTAGGGTTTTTCATGACGCGCTACATATTCGTCACGGGCGGTGTTGTTTCTTCATTGGGGAAAGGCATCGCATCGGCTTCATTGGCGGCCATCCTGGAGGCGCGGGGACTTAAGGTCACCATGCTGAAGCTGGACCCGTACATCAACGTTGACCCGGGCACCATGAGCCCGTTCCAGCACGGTGAAGTGTTCGTCACCCATGACGGCGCCGAGACCGACCTGGACCTGGGCCACTACGAGCGGTTCATCCGCACGACCATGACCCAGAACAACAACTTCACCACCGGCCGTGTCTACGAGCACGTGCTGCGCAAAGAGCGCCGTGGTGATTACCTGGGCGCAACCATCCAGGTGATCCCGCACATCACTGACGAAATCAAGCGCCGGATCATCAAGGGCGCTGGCGATGCCGACGTGGCGATGGTCGAGATCGGTGGCACCGTGGGTGACATCGAGTCGCAACCGTTCCTGGAAGCGATCCGCCAATTGCGTTTCGAAGTCGGCGCCAAGCGCGCAATGCTGATGCACCTGACACTGGTGCCGTACATCGCCACGGCCGGCGAAACCAAAACCAAGCCGACCCAGCATTCGGTCAAGGAACTGCGTTCCATTGGCCTGCAGCCGGATGTGCTGGTTTGCCGTTCCGATCACCCGATCGACATCTCTTCGCGCCGCAAGATCGCGCAGTTCACCAACGTTGAAGAGCGTGCAGTGATCGCGCTGGAAGACGCCGACACCATCTACAAGATCCCGGGCATCCTGCATTCCCAGGGCCTGGATGATTTCGTCGTCGAGCGTTTCGGCCTGCAATGCGGCAGCGCTGACCTCTCCGAGTGGGAAGCGGTGGTTGATGCCAAGCTGAACCCGGAACACGAAGTGACCATCGCGATGGTCGGCAAGTACATGGAACTGCTGGACGCCTACAAGTCGCTGATCGAAGCGATGAGTCACGCCGGCATCAGCAACCGCACCAAGGTCAACCTGCGCTACATCGATTCCGAAGACATCGAAAACCAGGGCACCGCGCTGCTGGAAGGTGTTGACGCGATCCTCGTACCTGGCGGCTTCGGTCTGCGTGGCGTGGAAGGCAAGATCACCGCCGTTCAATACGCTCGCGAAAACAAGGTTCCGTACCTCGGCATCTGCCTGGGCATGCAAGTGGCCGTGATCGAGTTCGCTCGTAACGTGCTGGGCTGGAAAGATGCCAACTCCACCGAGTTCGATCGTGCCAGCGGCCATCCGGTCGTGGGTCTGATCACCGAGTGGGAAGATGCTACCGGCGCGGTCGAAACCCGTACCGAATCGTCTGACCTGGGCGGCACCATGCGCCTCGGTGCTCAGGAGTGCCTGCTGGAGCCGGGTTCGCTGGTGCACGACTGCTACGCCAAAGACGTCATCGTCGAGCGTCACCGTCACCGCTACGAAGTGAACAACAACCTGCTGCCGCAGATTATGGAAGCCGGTCTGAAAATCACCGGTCGTTCCGGTGACGGCGCGCTGGTTGAAGTGGTTGAAGCTCCGGATCATCCATGGTTCGTTGCTTGCCAGTTCCACCCTGAGTTCACCTCGACGCCACGCGACGGTCACCCGTTGTTCAGCGGTTTCGTTAAAGCAGCATTGATTCAACACCAGAAGAAGGCATAAATCTGATGGCGCAGAAGATCATCCGCGTAGGCGATATCGAGATTGCCAACGACAAGCCAATGGTGCTTTTCGGTGGCATGAACGTGCTGGAAAGCCGCGACATGGCGATGCAGGTCTGCGAAGAGTATGTGAAGGTTACCGAGAAACTCGGCATCCCTTATGTGTTCAAGGCCAGCTTCGACAAGGCCAACCGTTCCTCCGTGACCTCTTACCGTGGCCCCGGCCTGGAAGAAGGCATGCGGATTTTCCAGGACATCAAGCAAGCCTTCGGCGTGCCGATCATCACCGACGTCCACGAGCCTGACCAGGCCGCGGTCGTCGCTGAAGTCTGCGACATCATTCAATTGCCGGCCTTCCTGTCGCGCCAGACCGACCTCGTGGTCGCGATGGCCAAGACAGGCGCGGTGATCAACATCAAGAAAGCCCAGTTCCTGGCACCGCACGAGATGAAACACATCCTGAGCAAGTGCGTGGAAGCGGGCAACGATCAGTTGATCCTCTGCGAACGCGGTTCGAGCTTCGGCTACAACAACCTGGTCGTCGACATGCTCGGCTTCGGCATCATGAAGCAGTTCGAATACCCGGTGTTCTTCGACGTGACCCACGCGCTGCAAATGCCCGGTGGTCGCTCCGATTCCGCCGGCGGTCGTCGCGCCCAGGTCACTGACCTGGCCAAGGCAGGAATGAGCCAGTCGCTGGCCGGTCTGTTCCTCGAAGCCCACCCGGACCCGGACAACGCCAAGTGCGACGGCCCTTGCGCCTTGCGTCTGGACAAACTGGAGCCATTCCTGGCCCAGCTCAAAGCCCTGGACGAACTGGTGAAGAGTTTTCCGACGGTAGAGACCGCGTAAACCTCATTTCTCCGGTAAAGTACCGCACGATTTGTTGCTCAGGCCCTCGGGCCTGAGCCTTATCGTCCGCAAGTCTGCCCGCTGCACACCACTTGCCGACGGTAAAAGATTTCCTCTAGCTGCGTCGTTTTCGTCAACTTTGGAGTGTTTACAACAATGGCAAAAATCGTCGACATCAAAGGTCGTGAAGTTCTCGACTCCCGTGGCAATCCCACCGTGGAAGCGGACGTGCTTCTCGATAACGGCATCATCGGTAGCGCGTGCGCGCCGTCCGGTGCTTCCACTGGCTCGCGTGAAGCGCTCGAGCTGCGTGATGGCGACAAGAGCCGTTACCTGGGCAAAGGCGTGCTCAAAGCCGTCGCCAACATCAACGGTCCGATCCGCGACCTGTTGAAAGGTACAGACCCAAGCGACCAGAAAGCGCTGGATCACGCGATGATCAAGCTCGACGGTACTGAAAACAAAGGTTCCCTGGGCGCCAACGCGATCCTCGCCGTTTCCCTGGCCGCGGCCAAGGCAGCAGCACAGGACCAGGACCTGCCGCTGTACGCGCACATCGCCAACCTGAACGGCACCCCGGGTGTTTACTCGATGCCGGTTCCGATGATGAACATCATCAACGGTGGCGAGCACGCCGATAACAACGTCGACATCCAGGAATTCATGGTTCAGCCGGTTGGCGCCAAGTCTTTCTCGGAAGGTCTGCGCATGGGCACCGAGATTTTCCATCACCTCAAAGCTGTTCTGAAGGCCCGTGGCCTGAGCACTGCGGTGGGTGACGAAGGGGGTTTCGCACCGAACCTGGCTTCCAACGAAGACGCGTTGAAAGTGATCTCCGAAGCCGTGGCCAACGCCGGTTACAAGCTGGGCACCGACGTGACCCTGGCACTGGACTGCGCGGCCAGCGAATTCTACGAAGACGGCAAATACAACCTGTCCGGCGAAGGCCAGGTGTTCACCGCTGAAGGTTTCGCTGACTACCTGAAAGGCCTGACCGAGCGTTACCCGATCATCTCGATCGAAGACGGCCTGGACGAGTCCGACTGGGCTGGCTGGAAAATCCTCACCGACAAGATCGGCGAGAAAGTCCAATTGGTAGGCGACGACCTGTTCGTGACCAACACCAAGATCCTGAAAGAAGGCATCGATAAAAAGATCGCCAACTCGATCCTGATCAAGTTCAACCAGATCGGCACCCTGACCGAAACCCTGGAAGCCATCCAGATGGCCAAGGCCGCTGGTTACACCGCCGTGATCTCGCACCGCTCCGGCGAAACCGAAGATTCGACCATTGCCGACCTGGCGGTGGGCACCTCGGCTGGCCAGATCAAGACCGGTTCCCTGTGCCGTTCCGACCGCGTATCCAAGTACAACCAACTGCTGCGTATCGAAGAGCAGTTGAATGGCAAAGCCAAGTACAACGGTCGTGCCGAGTTCCGCGGTTGATAGAGTGCCGTGCCTCGCCAATACTGCGCCTTTTTGACGGTGCCTTTTGTCGTCATACTGCGTTGCCGCTCCTCGCCATAGCCAGCTATGACTCGTCGCGGCGCCTTGTCTGACAACAACAGTCACTCGTCAAAAAGGCGCGTATTGGTGAGGCACGGCACTGCATGGTAAAAAGACACCGGATTGTGTCGGAAAAATCGCTACAGCGACGTTTTTGCCACTAATCTGATGCCTTATAAGCACAAGCCTGGATTTTCCAGGCTTCGTGCTATCAGAAGCTTCAATGTTTTTGCATGGCTGTCTTTTTTCACTGGAAACCTGATATTCGATGCGCAGTCCCAATTGGTTGTTCCTTGTCTTGCTCTTGTTGCTGGCTGGCCTGCAATACCGCCTGTGGGTGGGTAATGGCAGTCTGGCGCAAGTGGCAGAGCTGACTCAGCAGATCAAGGATCAACAGGCTGAGAACGAAGGATTGCTGGAGCGCAATCGGGTCATGGACGCCGAAGTCGGTGAGTTGAAAAAAGGCATGGAGACCGTCGAAGAACGGGCTCGCCATGAGTTGGGCATGGTCAAGGACGGTGAAACCCTTTACCAGCTGGCTCGATGAATTCCCCATTACCGGCCTTCTGGGCCGTGATTCCTGCCGCGGGCGTCGGTGCCCGTATGGCCGCAGACCGTCCCAAGCAATACTTGCAACTGGGCGGGCGCACTATTCTCGAACACAGCCTCGGCTGTTTCCTTGATCACCCGTCCCTGAAGGGGTTGGTGGTCAGTCTTGCTGTTGATGATCCTTATTGGCCAAACCTGGCCTGTGCTGGCGACTCGCGAATTCAGCGGGTTGACGGCGGTGCCGAGCGTTCCGGGTCGGTGCTGAATGCGTTGCTGCATTTGCATGCGTTGGGTGCTGATGATGAAGACTGGGTGTTGGTGCACGATGCTGCGCGGCCGAATCTGAGTCGTGACGATCTGGACAAGTTGCTGGGTGAGCTGGCAAATGATCCGGTCGGCGGGTTGCTGGCGGTTCCGGCGCGCGACACCCTCAAGCGGGTCGACAAACATGGGCGTGTGGTTGAAACCGTGGATCGCAGCGTGATTTGGCAGGCTTATACGCCGCAGATGTTTCGCCTGGGTGCCTTGCATCGGGCGCTGGCTGACAGTCTGGTGGCGGATGCGGTAATCACTGATGAAGCGTCGGCGATGGAGTGGGCTGGTTTGGCGCCGCGTCTGATTGAAGGCCGGTCCGATAACCTCAAAGTTACGCGTCCTGAAGATCTCGAATGGCTTCGTCAGCGTTGGGCTAATCGCCGCTGAATTCTTCGCTGGCTGTTCAACCGCCATCGCGAGCAAGCTCGCGATAGGTCAGACACAGGCAACAAATAACTTAGCTCCGATACTCCGGCCGCTCAGCCAACCCTTCCTTCAAATAATCCACCAACTTGCGCACCTTCGGCGACAGATGCCGCTGCTGCGGATAAAGCGCCCATACCGCCGTGTTAGGCGGTTGATGCGCATCCAGCAGTGAAATCAATTCGCCGCTTTTCAAATGTTCCAGCACGTAATAGTCCGGCAACTGACACAACCCCACGCCCTGTAGCGCCGCATCCAGCACCGCTTGCCCACTGTTGCAGCGCCAGTTTCCCTGGACCCGCTGCGAAAATTCCCGCCCGTTCTGTTCCAGTTGCCACATGTCCGAGCTGCCAATGAGGCAGTTGTGGCGGCTCAGTTCCGACAAGCTGTGCGGGCGGCCATAGCGTTCCAGATAGGAGGGCGATGCGCACAGGTACATGCGTCGTGGTGCCAGACGTGTAGCGACCAATCGCGAATCCTGTAGGCGTCCAAGACGAATCGCCAAATCCAGACCTTCGTGCACCAGATCGAGCGGGCGGTTGCTCAGTTCGATATCGACACGCAGCTGTGGGTAAAGCCCCATGAAGCGCGTCACCAGCGGCACGATGAAGCGCTCTCCGTACGCCACGGCACAGGTCATGCGCAGCATGCCTTTGGGTTCGCTGGTCAAGTCGCCCACTGCGCGCAGGGCTTCTTCGCGACCGTCTTGCAGGCGCTGGCAATGTTGCAGGAAGGTTTGCCCGGCTTCGGTCAGCGTGACCCGGCGCGTGCTGCGGTACAGCAAACGAGTTTGCAAGCGCTCTTCCAGGCGTACGATTTGTCGACTGATATGGGAGGAAGAAACCCCAAGACGTTCCGCTGCGGCCGTAAATTGGCTGCATTCAGCCACGGCGACGAACTCGTCGATCCCTTCCCAGCGGCTTTCGGCCATCGTTGATTATCCCTATATGGCAATAATGTTTTGCTTTTGCCCTGATTATTCACCGTAAGGCCGTGTATTACACTTCCTGTCTCGTTTTTATTCGCTGGAGAATCCACATGATCAAGTCGCGCGCTGCCGTTGCCTTCGAGGCCAAGAAACCCCTCGAGATCGTCGAAGTCGATGTCGCCATGCCCAAGGCCGGCGAAGTTCTGTTGCGTGTGGTTGCCTCCGGCGTCTGCCATACCGATGCCTACACGCTGTCCGGCGCGGATCCGGAAGGTATCTTCCCGTCGATCCTCGGTCACGAAGGTGGCGCGGTGGTTGAAGCGATCGGCGAGGGCGTGACCTCGGTTGCGGTGGGCGATCATGTGATCCCGCTGTACACCCCGGAATGCCGCCAGTGCAAATTCTGTCTGTCGGGCAAAACCAACCTTTGTCAGGCGATTCGCGCGACCCAGGGCAAAGGCCTGATGCCGGATGGCACTTCGCGCTTTTCCTACAAGGGTCAGCCGATTTTCCACTACATGGGCACGTCGACGTTTTCTGAATACACCGTGTTGCCGGAAATCTCGGTCGCCAAGATTGCTAAAGAAGCGCCACTGGAAAAAGTCTGCCTGCTGGGTTGCGGTGTCACCACCGGCATCGGCGCGGTACTGAATACGGCCAAGGTGAAACCGGGTGATACCGTGGCCATTTTCGGCCTCGGCGGCATTGGTCTGTCGGCGGTGATTGGCGCGGTAAAAGCCAAGGCTGCACGCATCATCGCCATCGACATCAACCCGGCCAAATTCGAGATCGCCAAGCAGTTGGGTGCAACCGACTGCGTGAACCCGAAAGACTTCGACCGTCCGATCCAGGAAGTCATCGTCGACATGACTGATGGCGGCGTCGACTTCTCCTTCGAGTGCATCGGCAATGTGCAATTGATGCGCGCCGCCCTTGAGTGCTGCCATAAAGGCTGGGGCGAGTCGGTGATCATCGGTGTCGCCGGTGCCGGTCAGGAAATCTCCACCCGTCCATTTCAGCTGGTCACCGGTCGCGTCTGGCGCGGTTCTGCGTTCGGCGGCGTGCGCGGCCGTACCGAGTTGCCAAGCTACGTCGAAATGGCCGAGACCGGCGAAATCCCGCTGGACACGTTCATCACCCACACCATGGGCCTGGAAGATATCAACAAGGCGTTCGACCTGATGCATGAAGGCAAGAGCATCCGTTCCGTCATCCACTTCTGAGGTCGGTCATGAGCCTGGAAAATATTTCCTGCCAGAAAAGCTTCGGCGGCTGGCACAAACGTTACCGGCACCGGTCAGACGTGCTCGGCTGCGAGATGGTGTTTGCCGTATACCTGCCGCCTCAAGCGGAGCAGGGCGGCAAGCTTCCGGTGCTGTACTGGTTGTCCGGCCTGACCTGCACCGACGAAAACTTCATGCACAAGGCCGGCGCCCTGCGCATGGCTGCCGAGCTGGGGTTGATCATCGTCGCGCCGGACACCAGTCCGCGCGGTCCTGATGTGCCGGGTGATCCGGACGGCGCCTGGGACTTCGGCCTCGGTGCCGGTTTTTATCTGAATGCAACCCAAGAGCCGTGGTCGCGACACTATCGGATGCATGACTATGTCGTGCAGGAATTGCCGGCATTGGTCGAAGCTCATTTCCCGGCGTCGGACAAACGTGGCATCAGCGGTCACTCCATGGGCGGCCACGGTGCGCTGGTTTGTGCGTTGCGTAATACGGGGCGTTATCAGTCGGTGTCGGCGTTCTCGCCGATCAACAATCCGATGGACTGTCCGTGGGGTCAGAAGGCCTTCTCCCGTTATCTCGGCGAAGACCGTTCGAAGTGGCGCGAATGGGATGCGTGCGCCCTGATCGCCGAGGCTGACGAGAAGCTGCCGCTGTTGGTCGATCAAGGTGATCGCGACGATTTCCTCGCCACCCAGCTCAAGCCTGAAGCCTTGCAACAGGCCGCCAAACTGGCCGGTCATCCGCTGACGTTGCGCCTGCAACCCGGCTATGACCATAGCTATTTCTTCATCGCCAGTTTCATCGACGACCACTTGCAACATCATGCGCGCGCTCTAGGCGCCTAATGTTCGACAAAGCAGGTAGAATCACGCCCTGACAAAAATCGGGGCGTTTTTTTATGCGTATTGGCCACGGCTATGATGTGCACCGTTTCGCTGAAGGCGATTTCATTACTCTGGGCGGCGTGCGCATTGCACACGGCTTCGGGCTGCTCGCTCACTCCGACGGTGACGTCCTGCTGCACGCCTTGAGCGATGCCTTGCTCGGCGCCGCTGCGCTGGGTGATATCGGCAAACATTTCCCGGACACTGACCCGACCTACAAGGGCGCCGACAGCCGTGTGCTGTTGCGTCACGTCGTCTCGCTGATCCACGCCAAGGGCTGGAAAGTCGGCAACGTCGATAACACCATCGTTGCCCAGGCGCCGAAAATGGCCCCGCATATCGAATCGATGCGCGCGCTGATTGCCGCGGATCTTCAAGTTGAGTTGGATCAAGTGAACGTGAAAGCTACCACCACCGAAAAGCTTGGCTTTGTCGGTCGCGAAGAAGGCATTGCCGTGCACGCCGTTGCCTTGTTGCTGCTCGCATGAACGAATCGCAATTGCTTGGCCCACGGGCCTATGGTGACGCTCTCGGCACCGCTGTTCTGAAAGCCACGGCAGAAGATTTCCAGGTCGATGAAGTGCTCAACATCCCCCTCAGTGGTGATGGCGAGCATTTGTGGATCTGGGTGGAAAAGCGCGGGCTGAATACCGAAGAAGCGGCACGGCGAATCGCCAAGGCAGCGGGCGTGCCATTGCGCACCGTCAGTTATGCCGGGCTCAAGGACCGTCAGGCGCTGACGCGCCAATGGTTCAGCGTACAGCTGCCCGGCAAGGCTGATCCGGATTTGTCGGCAGCAGAAAACGACACGCTGAAAATCCTCAAGACCGGTCGGCACAAACGCAAGCTGCAACGTGGCGCTCACTCGGCCAATGGCTTCACGTTGCGCCTGACGCAATTCGCTGGCGACAAAGCCGCGATTGAAGAACGACTGCAGCTGATTGCCAAGCAAGGTATTCCCAATTATTTCGGCGCCCAGCGTTTCGGCTTTGACGGCGGCAACGTGGTCGATGCCCGTGCCTGGGCCGCGCGCAAGGCGTTGCCGGAGCAGCGCAACGTGCGTTCGCGCCTGCTCTCGACGGCGCGCAGTTTCCTGTTCAATCAGGTGTTGGCGGCGCGTGTTGCCGACGGTACCTGGCAGCAAGCCTTGGTCGGCGATCTGCTGGCCTTCACCGACAGCCGCAGCTTCTTTCCGGCCGGTGAAGAGGAGTGCAGCGACCCGCGACTGGCGATTCTCGACTTGCACCCGACCGGCCCGCAGTGGGGCGAAGGTGACTCGCCGGCGTCAGGCGTTGTCCATGAACTGGAGCAGGCAATCGCCGCGCGCGAAGCGGAGCTGCGCGATTGGTTGATTAACGCCGGAATGAGCCACGAACGTCGCATCCTGCGGCTGCCCATTGGCGGGTTGACGTGGCATTATCCCGAGCCTGACATTCTGCAACTGGAATTCGTCCTTCCGGCCGGATGCTTTGCCACCGTATTGGTGCGCGAGCTTGTTGATCTGGTGCCGGTGGGGCAGACGGACAGCCCATGCGTATTCTGATTTCTAACGACGATGGGGTAGCCGCACCCGGTCTCGCCGCGCTTTATGCTGCGCTGGCGGATTACACCGAATGCGTGGTTATCGCCCCGGACCAGGACAAAAGCGGCGCCAGCAGTTCGCTGACGCTCGACCGTCCGTTGCACCCGCAAACCCTGGCCAACGGCTTCATCAGCGTGAACGGCACCCCCACCGATTGCGTGCACCTGGGCCTTAACGGCCTGTTGGAGCAGCAACCGGACATGGTCGTTTCGGGGATCAACCTCGGCGCCAATCTGGGCGATGACGTGTTGTATTCCGGTACGGTGGCGGCGGCCCTTGAAGGGCGTTTTCTTGAGCGTCCTTCGTTTGCCTTTTCATTTGTCTCGCGACAAATAGAGAACCTTGCTACCGCCGCTTACTTTGCGCGCAAGTTGGTTGAAGCCCATGGCGATCTCGACCTGCCACCGCGCACGGTACTGAATGTGAACATTCCCAACCTGCCGCTGGACCATATCCGCGGTATTCAGCTGACCCGCCTCGGGCATCGCGCACGTGCTGCGGCGCCGATGAAAGTGGTCGATCCGCGGGGCAAGTCCGGTTACTGGATCGCCGCCGCCGGGGATGCTGAAGATGGCGGCCCAGGCACCGATTTCCATGCGGTGATGCAGGGCTATGTTTCGATCACCCCGCTGCAACTGGATCGCACCTTCAACGATGCCTTCAGAAGTCTCGATGGCTGGCTGGAGGGACTGCGCTAATGTCTCGTGAACAAGACGATATGCTGCGCCGCGGCATCGGCATGACTTCTCAGCGGACCCGCGAACGCCTTATCCAGCGCCTGTACGAAGAGGGCGTTTCCAACGCCAAAGTGTTGGAAGTCATTCGCCGTACACCCCGTCACCTGTTCGTCGACGAAGCGCTGGCCCATCGGGCTTACGAAGACACGGCGCTGCCGATCGGGCATAACCAGACCATCTCCCAGCCTTACATGGTGGCTCGCATGAGCGAGTTGCTGCTGGAGGCAGGTCCTTTGGACAAGGTGATGGAGATCGGTACCGGGTCGGGCTACCAAACGGCTGTCCTGTCGCAGCTGGTCGAGCGGGTGTTCTCCGTGGAGCGCATCAAGGTGTTGCAGGACCGGGCCAAGGAACGCCTGGTGGAGCTGAACCTGCGAAACGTGGTGTTTCGGTGGGGCGATGGTTGGGAGGGCTGGCCGGCACTGGCGCCTTACAACGGCATTATCGTCACGGCAGTGGCCACTGATGTGCCGCAGGCCTTGCTCGATCAGTTGGCACCGGGTGGGCGCCTGGTCATCCCTGTCGGCTCCGGCGAGGTGCAGCAATTGATGCTGATCATCCGCGAAGAAAACGGCTTTTCCCGACGTGTTCTGGGGGCAGTGCGATTCGTGCCATTGCTCAACGGGCCACTGGCCTGAGCATTTGTTTTGGCGCGCTGAATTCTCTTCGATTGGCCGTGTCTTACAGCGGCATCGATTGGTTAAACGGTATTTATCGTCAGTCAGCAAACGTGTGCGCGAAGCGAATTCGCTTCATTAAAGGTAAAGCCTGTCCGGCCCGTTATACTTGCGACATCTCGAGCCGGAACACGGCAATCCACAATTTCAGCCACCACAAAGGGAGCGGCGGGTGAGTCTCACAGTCATTGCGCAGCGTATGAGTACAACGAGCTTTCAGCGCCTGGTGACTGGCCTTGTCTTGAGCACCTTGCTGGTCGGTTGCTCCAGCACCAAATCGAGTAACGTCGGCGTCGTCGATCGCAACAACGCGGCCCCCCAACGTCCGGCAACGACGACGGGCCAGTATGTCGTTCGACCAAAAGACACCCTATTCTCGATCGCTTTTCGCTACGGCTGGGACTACAAAGCCCTCGCAGCGCGGAACAATATTCCTACGCCCTATACGATCCATCCGGGTCAGATAATTCGCTTCGATGGCCGCACCGGATCAACGCCGACAGCGGTTGCCAGTACGAGCGATTCCACGCCTTCGTCGTCGCTGAAAACCACGGTAATCCGGCGCCAGCCGAATGGCGCAACCACCAGTACTACGGTGGTTGCACCGTCCGTCGCCAACAAACCTGCACCCGCTCCATTGCCGCCAGCCGGCCCGGCCCCGACCGGCTGGGGATGGCCATCTAATGGCATTCTGATTGGTAAATTCTCCTCAAACGGTAGTTTGAATAAAGGAATTGATATCGCCGGAGATTTGGGACAGCCTGTTTTAGCTGCGTCTGATGGGACGGTGGTATACGCCGGGAGTGGCTTAAGGGGCTACGGCGAATTAGTCATCATCAAACACAGTGAAACCTACGTCAGTGCCTACGGACATAACCGCAGGCTGTTGGTACGGGAGGGGCAGCAGGTCAAAGTCGGACAGACAATTGCCGAAATGGGGTCAACGGGTACAGACCGGGTGAAACTGCATTTTGAGATTCGCCGCCAAGGTAAACCTGTAGATCCGCTGCAATTCCTGCCACGTCGTTGATTTGTTAGCCAGCCTGTTCCGTCACGTAGAGGGAACAGGCTCCAGCGTTGCCAAGGATAAAGGCGCCGCTTGAGCTTGAGGTCGAACTCACCAAAGGACTATAACAATGGCTCTCAGTAAAGAAGTGCCGGAGTTTGACATCGACGATGAGGTTCTCCTGATGGAGACCGGCATCGCCACGGATTCGATGTCGAATGATGAAGGGGCAGCTCCACCTTCCGTTCGTGCTAAATCCAAACACTCCGCTTCGTTAAAACAGCACAAGTACATTGATTACACGCGGGCACTTGATGCCACGCAGCTGTATCTCAATGAAATCGGCTTTTCCCCATTGCTCTCCCCGGAAGAAGAAGTTCATTTTGCGCGCTTGTCGCAAAGTGGCGATCCGGCCGGGCGCAAGCGCATGATTGAAAGCAACCTGCGGCTGGTGGTTAAAATCGCCCGGCGTTACGTCAATCGTGGGCTGTCGCTACTGGACCTGATCGAAGAGGGCAACCTCGGCCTGATCCGGGCAGTGGAGAAGTTCGACCCCGAACGCGGCTTCCGTTTTTCGACCTACGCAACCTGGTGGATTCGTCAGACCATCGAGCGCGCGATCATGAATCAGACCCGGACTATCCGGTTGCCGATCCATGTGGTCAAAGAGCTGAACGTGTACCTGCGGGCCGCACGGGAGCTGACGCAAAAACTCGATCACGAACCCTCACCCGAAGAAATCGCCAACCTGCTGGAAAAACCAGTGGGCGAGGTCAAGCGCATGCTCGGCTTGAACGAGCGGGTTTCTTCGGTCGACGTCTCGCTGGGTCCGGATTCGGATAAAACCCTGCTGGACACCCTGACTGATGACCGTCCAACCGACCCTTGTGAGCTGCTGCAGGACGATGATCTGTCCCAAAGCATCGATCAATGGCTGTCGGAGCTGACCGACAAGCAACGCGAAGTGGTGGTACGTCGCTTCGGCTTGCGCGGTCACGAGAGCAGCACGCTTGAAGACGTAGGCCTGGAGATTGGCCTGACTCGGGAACGGGTCAGACAGATTCAGGTCGAGGGCCTGAAGCGCCTTCGGGAGATTCTCGAGAAAAACGGCCTGTCGAGCGAGTCGCTGTTCCAATAAGCGATCGGCTCAACCGGCAGTAAAAGACCCCGACTGACTCGGGGTTTTTTATTGCCTGCAAGATGGGCGGGGATTGTCGCAGGTTTGTAGTCTTGCGCTGTAAGTCTTTGCTTACTCTTTCGTAAGTGTTCGTTATTTTTAAAAGGCAGTACTCGTCCATATTCCTAAGCGCGCATTCCTATCTTTTTGATTTATATGGATATTTGTTTTTGTTAAGAGCATATGACAAACGTTTTTGACGATCCCGCTCAATTGCACCAGGCAGAGAACCCTCTAGTATCTGAACTGTGTCGACGGACAGACACGCCCTTCAAGGAAGAGGGGAACGGACATCGCAGGAAGCGGTTCATCAGGACGATGAAAAGGAATACAGGGAATAGGGAAAAATGTGGGCGGGTCAAACCGCCCCTTTTTTTGCCTGTAGAAAAGCAAAAAGGCCCGCTAGGGGCCTTTTCGGGAACGCGCGGGAATCAGCGTTCGAGGTCTTTGATCTTGCCTTTGACGCCATCCCACTCTTCAGCGTCGGGCATCGATTCTTTCTTCTCGGTGATGTTCGGCCAGATTTCGGCCAGCTCAACGTTCAACTGAATGAATTCCTGCATTTCTACTGGCACTTCATCTTCGGAGAAGATGGCCACGGCAGGGCATTCTGGTTCGCACAGTGCGCAGTCGATGCACTCATCCGGGTGAATCACCAGGAAGTTCGGGCCTTCGTAAAAGCAGTCCACCGGACACACTTCTACGCAGTCGGTGTACTTGCACTTGATGCAGTTGTCGGTGACGACGAAGGTCATTTCTAATTTTCTCCTCAGGCGGCGGCAGCGGAGCCCCTTCACGTTGGGGTCGCCAGGTTCGGGAGCGATAGTCTGCTGGCCAGGCTATTAGCCAGCAGCATCCCAAACCGCGCGAGATTCTAACAGCTTGCAGGCAAGTGCGTTAGATCCGGTTCTTTAGTGTATAGAGCATTTCGAGCGCACGGCGCGGCGTCATGTCATCCAGATTGAGCTTGGTCAATTCATCCAGCACCGGGTGCGGCAGGCTGGCGAACATGTCGCTTTGCTGCGGCGCGGCCGGTTTGCCCTTGGCAGGTGCAGGAATTTCATGGGGCAGGGCGGTGGCTTCCAGGCGACCCAAGTGCTCGCGAGCACGCACAATCACTTCGCTCGGCACGCCGGCCAGTTGCGCCACGGCCAGGCCGTAACTCTGGCTGGCAGGCCCGGGCAACACGTGGTGGAGGAACACGATGCGTTCGTTGTGCTCGGTGGCATTGAGGTGAACGTTGGCCACCAGCGGTTGCGCCTCCGGTAGCACCGTCAACTCAAAATAGTGGGTGGCAAACAGGGTGTAAGCGCGCAGATGGGCCAGCCGCTCGGCAGCCGCCCAAGCCAGGGACAAGCCGTCGAAGGTGCTGGTGCCGCGACCGACTTCGTCCATCAGCACCAGGCTACGTTCGGTGGCGTTGTGCAAAATGTTCGCGGTTTCGCTCATTTCAACCATAAAGGTCGAGCGGCCGCCCGCGAGGTCATCGCTGGAACCAATCCGGGTGAAAATCCGGTCCACCAAGGACAGTTCGCAACTGGCCGCTGGCACGAAGCTGCCGATGTGCGCGAGCAACACGATCAACGCGGTCTGACGCATGTAGGTGGATTTACCGCCCATGTTCGGACCGGTGATTACCAGCATGCGCGTGTTGTCGTCGAGGCTCAGATCGTTGGCCACGAACGGTGTGCTCAGCACTTGCTCGACCACCGGGTGACGACCCTGGGTGATGCGCATGCAGGGCTCGTCGACGAAACGCGGGCAATTCAGGTCGAGGTTCAGCGCGCGTTCGGCGAGGTTGCTCAGCACGTCCAGCTCGGCCAGCGCAGCGGCGGTGTCCTGCAGCGGTGGCAATTGGGCGATCAGGTCTTCGAGCAGCGCTTCGTAAAGCATTTTCTCGCGGGCCAGGGCACGGCTCTTGGCCGACAGGGCCTTGTCCTCGAACGCCTTGAGTTCCGGGGTAATGAAACGCTCGGCACCTTTCAACGTCTGGCGGCGGATGTAGTCGGCCGGCGCGGACTCGGCCTGTTTGCTCGGCAACTCAATGAAGTAGCCGTGAATGCGGTTGTAACCGACTTTCAGGTGCGACAGACCGGTGCGGGCTTTCTCGCGTGCTTCCAGATCGATCAGGAACTGCCCGGCGTTTTCGCTGAGCGATTGCAGATCGTCGAGTTCGCTGTCGTAACCGGTCTTCAACACGCCACCGTCACGGATCACCGCTGGCGGGTTGTCGATAATGGCTTTTTCCAGCAGCGCCGCCAGTTCTGGATAGGTGCTGGTGGTCTTGGCCAGTTGAATGATGTGCGGCGCTTCCAGCTCGGTCATCGCCACTTGCAACTGGGGCAGCGCGCCCAGTGCATCGCGCAGACGAGCGAGGTCGCGAGGGCGGGCATTACGCAGGCCGATCCGTGCCAGAATCCGCTCGATGTCGCCGATTTCCTTGAGCTGTGGTTGCAGTTTCTCGAAGCGGTAGCCGTCGAGCAGGCACGTGATCGACGTCTGACGCGCCAGCAACACGGTCAGGTCCCGCAACGGACGGTTCAACCAACGGGTCAGCAAGCGGCTGCCCATGGCGGTCTGGCAGCGATCGACCACCGATTGCAGGGTGTTGTCGCGACCACCGGCCAGGTTGGTGTCCAGTTCCAGGTTGCGACGGCTCGCGCCGTCCAGCACCACGGTGTCATCCAGGCGTTCATGGCGCAGGCTGCGTAAATGCGGCAGAGCGGTGCGCTGGGTTTCCTTGGCGTAGCTGAGCAGGCAACCGGCAGCGCCGATGGCCAGGGTCAGGTTCTCGCAACCAAAACCTTTAAGGTCCTGAGTAGAGAATTGCTGGCACAGACTTTTCAGCGCCGAGTCGCGCTCGAAATCCCACGGCGCACGGCGACGAACCCCACGACGTTTTTCCGCCGGCAGGTCTTTTGGCCAATCGTCCGGGATCATCAGCTCGACCGGATTGACCCGCTCCAGCTCCGCCAGCAGGTTTTCCCAACCCTTGATTTCCAGCACCGTGAAATTGCCGCTGGTGATGTCCAGCACGGCCAGGCCGAACAGGCGCTCGTCACCCAGCACCGCCGCGATCAGGTTGTCCCGACGCTCATCCAGCAGCGCTTCATCACTGACCGTACCCGGCGTGATGATCCGCACCACCTGACGATCCACTGGCCCTTTGCTGGTCGCCGGATCACCGACCTGCTCGCAAATCACCACCGATTCGCCGAGCTTGACCAGTTTCGCCAGGTAACCTTCCGCGGCGTGGTAAGGAATCCCACACATTGGAATCGCTTGCCCCGCCGACTGCCCACGAGCAGTCAGGGTGATGTCCAGCAACTTGGCGGCCTTCTTCGCGTCTTCGTAGAAGATCTCGTAGAAGTCGCCCATGCGGTAGAACATCAACTGGTCAGGGTGCTGGTTCTTCAGGCGCCAGTACTGCTGCATCATTGGCGTGTGGGAAGACAGATCGGAGATGGCTTTATTCATCGGAAATTCAGGAAAACTCGTTGAAAGGTGTAGGGCAAAAGGAGGGGCATTGGCCCGGCTTTTCCGCGATGGGCGCAAGATTACCATGGGCGGTCCGCCCGACGCAGGCATGAAAGCCCCACGGCACATTTACACTGAATATGCACGATTTATGCAAAACAGCATTTGTCTTCGGCGAAAAGAACAAGCACTATGCGCGTTATGCAAAAACGCAACGTTTCTACTGTCTTAAGAGCACTGCTCGATCAGCACGGGATCTCCCCCACGGAGCTGCACCGTCGCACCGGCGTGCCTCAATCCACACTCTCGCGGATTCTCAGCGGGAAGATCGTCGACCCTTCGGATAAACACATCTCGAAGATCGCCGAGTACTTCGCCGTGAGCACCGATCAGTTGCGTGGCCGCGCCGATGTCGCGCCCGCCGCCCATGCCGCGCGCAATGAAGTGCATTCCGAACTCAAGGACATAAGTCTGTGGGACGACGATACGCCCGTCGATGACGACGAGGTGTCGGTTCCCTTTCTTCGCGAGGTTGAATTGGCTGCTGGATCAGGAAGATTCGTCATCGAAGAGAGCGAGCGCTCTAGCCTGCGCTTCGGCAAGCGCAGCTTGCGTCACAACGGGGTGCAGTTCGACCAGGCAAAATGCGTGACGGTGCGCGGCAACAGCATGTTGCCGGTGCTGCGCGATGGCGCCACCGTTGGCGTGAACGCCGGCAAGTGCGGGATTGGCGACATCGTTGATGGCGACCTTTATGCGATCAACCATAACGGCCAGTTGCGGGTAAAACAGCTGTATCGCCTGCCGACCGGCATTCGCCTGCGCAGCTTCAATCGTGATGAGCACCCGGACGAGGACTACACCTTCCAGGAAATCCAGGAAGAGCAGATTGTCATCCTCGGTCACGTCTTCTGGTGGGGCATGTACGCCCGTTAACCTCGTCACCTTCAGATAAAACCCGCCATCGAGCGGGTTTTTTTTCGCCTGTCGAAACCGGCTGAGCCTTTGTCCGTGGGGCTTCAATGCGGTGGTGCATTTTAAATACGCAAATAAATGCATTAGCGCATTGACTGTATATGCATCCATGCATATTCTTTGTCTCAAGCCGCTCAACAAAGCAGCTCGAAACGAAGTTCTTTAGTTCCACCACAAAGGCAGCGATGAACCGGCCTCAACGGTTCAGAGGGTTGGCAACTGACCCGGGTGTGCAGCGTAAAGCACCAGAAGCAGTTATCCGGCGGGCAGCGACCGCGGTCGGCGACACAATATGAATGGACTCGTACCGCGCCAGTAGCGCCGAAAGGTCAATGCAGGACCGCATTACTGAAAAGCCCGGAACGATGCCGGGCTTTTTGGAATGCCTACCTTCCATCAGGCACCTCAAGAAAACACTGTTTTAAAGAACCACTCATCAATCACTCCCGGAGGCGTGACATGACAAACGAGCAACTAGCGTTGCTGGACATGCCGATATGGCTCGTCATCGTCCTTGCCCTGGTGGGCGGGGTGTCCGGCGAAATGTGGCGCGCCGACAAGGACGGCGCTCGCGGCTGGTCACTGCTGCGACGCCTGGCCTTGCGGTCCGGGGCCTGCATGGTCTGTGGGGTCTCGGCCATCATGCTGCTGTACGCCGCCGGTGTGTCGATCTGGGCGGCCTGCGCCTTTGGCTGCCTGACAGCAATGGCTGGGGCCGACGTGTCCATCGGGCTTTATGAGCGTTGGGCTGCGAAGCGCATGGACGTGTGCGATGTGCCCCCGCGTGACACCCATCAGGATCGTTGAAACTCAAGACCAATGGATTGGCGAGCAGTGGTGCCGACCGGCATCCGGCCTGCAAGGACGCAGGTCTCCCACGGCCAGTGCCGTTCATTCAAACCCACCATAAACGGTTTATTGACCGAGGACCTTTTATGCCGCTAACCGATGGGCAACTGCTAAAAATCATGCCCAACGCCCGCGTCCAAGCGGGCGTTTTCATTTCTGCGCTCAATGCCGCCATGGCTCGTTTCAACATCAATACCCCGAAACGTATCGCCGTCTTTCTCGCTCAAGTCGGCCATGAGTCCGGGCAGTTGCAATACGTACGTGAACTCGGCAGTGAACAATATCTGAGCCAATACGACACCGGTGCCTTGGCTACTCGCTTGGGTAACACTCCTGCACAGGATGGTGATGGTCAAAAGTACTGCGGCCGAGGCTTGATCCAGATCACTGGCCGCGATAACTATCGCCAATGCAGTCTTGGATTGTTCGGTGATGATCGCTTGCTGTTTATTCCGCAACTGTTGGAAAAACCTCAATGGGCCGCTGAATCCGCGGCCTGGTACTGGGCGCAGAACGGCCTTAACGAACTCGCCGATCACGACCAGTTCAACAGCATTACTCGTCGCATCAATGGTGGGCTGAACGGCCTGGAGGATCGTCTGCAACTCTGGGCGCGGGCGAGGGCGGTGCTATGCCAGTCTTCGGTCTGATCTCTTGGCGGGTTATTGGCGGGACTTGACCCGGCGCATGCTCAACGATGGTCGCCATCACCGACACCGGGGACCGTGGACTGATTGCCTTGCAAGCTTGTCAGGCCTATATCAGAGCCCTTGCGCCCTCACATTTTGATTGATCCTGCGCCTTGCAAGCGCGATACGCTCGTGTACGGTAGTTCTCATTCCGCTTCCGTTCGCTCAGGAGATGACCGTGAAAGAAATCACCCAACTGGCCGCTGAGCTGGGCAGGCGCTTGCAGGTGCTCAATGCCCATGTCACGGCCGCCGAATCTTGCACGGGCGGGGGGATCAGCGAGGCGATCACCCGTATTCCGGGAAGTTCGGCGTGGTTCGAGGCTGGCTATGTCACTTACTCCAATCGACAGAAAACCCAGCAATTGAACGTGCCGGTCGAGTTGTTTTCGACGGTGGGGGCGGTCAGTCGCGAGGTGGTCGAGGCAATGGTTCGCGGTGCCCAGGAAAAGAGCCGGGCGCATTTTGCCGTGGCAGTCAGCGGTGTGGCGGGGCCGGATGGCGGCTCTGCGAGCAAGCCGGTGGGCACGGTCTGGCTGGCCTGGGGCGTCGGTGAGCAGGTGTTCAGCGAGGTGCAGCACTTCCCTGGTAACCGCGACGAAGTCCGCCGACAAACGGTGAAGGCCGCGCTAGAGGGGCTGCTGCGCCATGCCGCCACAGAAATCTCAAATCAGGGGTAGGCGATCCTGAATCGCTGTGGAATAATACTGGCTACTTATACAGGTGTTGGCCGTCAGGCCTTATTGATTACGTGAGGACTTTAATGGACGACAACAAGAAGAAAGCCTTGGCTGCGGCCCTGGGTCAGATCGAACGTCAATTCGGCAAGGGTGCCGTAATGCGTATGGGCGATCAGGACCGTCAGGCGATCCCGGCTATCTCCACTGGCTCTCTGGGTCTGGACATCGCGCTCGGCATTGGCGGCTTGCCAAAAGGCCGTATCGTTGAAATCTACGGTCCTGAATCCTCCGGTAAAACCACACTGACACTGTCCGTGATCGCCCAGGCTCAAAAAGCCGGCGCGACCTGCGCATTCGTCGATGCCGAACACGCCCTTGATCCTGAGTACGCCGGCAAACTGGGCGTCAACGTTGACGACCTGCTGGTTTCGCAGCCGGACACCGGCGAGCAGGCCCTGGAAATCACCGACATGCTGGTGCGTTCCAACGCCGTTGACGTGATCATCGTCGACTCCGTGGCCGCTCTGGTGCCAAAGGCAGAAATCGAAGGCGAAATGGGCGACATGCACGTCGGCTTGCAAGCCCGACTGATGTCCCAGGCGCTGCGTAAAATCACCGGTAACATCAAGAACGCCAACTGCCTGGTGATCTTCATCAACCAGATCCGTATGAAAATCGGCGTGATGTTCGGCAGCCCGGAAACCACCACCGGTGGTAACGCGCTGAAGTTCTACGCGTCGGTTCGTCTGGACATCCGTCGTACTGGCGCGGTGAAAGAAGGTGATGAAGTCGTCGGTAGCGAAACCCGCGTCAAGGTCGTGAAGAACAAAGTGGCTTCGCCGTTCCGTCAGGCCGAGTTCCAGATTCTTTACGGCAAAGGCATCTACCTCAATGGCGAGATGATCGACCTGGGTGTTCTGCACGGTTTCGTTGAGAAGTCCGGCGCCTGGTATGCCTATGAAGGCACCAAGATCGGTCAGGGCAAGGCCAACTCGGCCAAGTTCCTGGCAGACAATCCGGAAATCGCCGCCAAGCTCGAGAAGCAACTGCGTGACAAGTTGCTGACCCCGGCGCCGGACGTCAAAGCATCGCCAGTCAAAGAGACGGCTGATGACCTGGCTGACGCTGATATCTGATTGATCCGATGACCGCCGTACTCGATACACTCGTCGCGGTGCGGCGAACCGCAATGGACCTGCTCGCTCGACGCGAGCACGGTCGAGTCGAGCTGACGCGTAAACTGCGTCAGCGAGGCGCCCTCCCTGAAATGATCGACACAGCACTCGACCGCTTGACGGAAGAGGGCCTGCTGTCCGAATCCCGTTACCTCGAAAGCTTTGTTTCTTACCGCGCCCGCTCCGGTTATGGCCCTTTGCGTATTCGCGAGGAGCTTGGCCAGCGCGGTCTGCAACGGGCCGATATCGAACTCGCGTTGCGCGAGAGCGGTATCAACTGGCAGGAGCAGTTGGAGGATACCTGGCGGCGTAAATTTTCCGGGCATCTGCCGATAGATGCTCGGGAGCGTGCCAAGCAAGGGCGCTTCCTGAGTTATCGGGGATACTCCATGGAGATGATCAGCCGCTTGTTCAGTGGCCGGGGAATGGATGATTGATAAAAAATGGCCCGCTATTTCGATAGCGGGCCATTTTTTTTGCCTCACATAACCTTGGAGGGCTCGCGCGTGCGCTGCTGCGTTTGGGGGGTAGATTGCGCCCAGTTTTGCGGCAGGTTGATGTAGTCCACCAGTTCACGCAGGCGACCATGATCACGCGCGTTAAAGTTGAAGGCTAGTCGCGCCAAGTGGCTGAACTGCGCTTCATCGTGCTCTTCGCCGCTGTAGGCGTGCTGATGGAAGCGATCGCTCAGGCACAGGTCGGCAAATGCTTCCTGCATGTGGTCAAGCGCTTGCTCACTGAGGGTGTGGTTCATGCGAATCACAAACTGATGCTTGAGCCAGCGGCTGGAGTGGAAGTTGCTGTAGAACTGGTTGATCTGTTCCACCGCTTCTTCAGCGCTGTAGACAAGGCTCACAAGCTTCATGTCGGTCGGCAGGATGTAGCGGTTTTCCTCCAGTTGATGGTGAATGAAGTCCAGCGCGCCTTGCCAGAACTTGCCGCCCGGTGCGTCCAGTAATACCACCGGCACCAATGGGCTTTTGCCGGTCTGAATCAGTGTCAGTACTTCCAGCGCCTCATCCAGGGTGCCGAAACCGCCTGGGCACAGGACCAGCGCGTCCGCTTCCTTGACGAAGAACAGCTTGCGGGTGAAAAAGAAGTGGAAGGGCAGCAGGTTGGCGGTGCCTTGCACCGTGGGGTTGGCATGTTGTTCGAACGGCAGGGTGATGTTAAAGCCCAGGCTGTGCTCCCTGCCGGCCCCTTCGTGCGCCGCCGCCATGATGCCGCCGCCAGCGCCAGTGATGACCATCAGGTCCGAGCGCGCCAGCGCGGCGCCCAGTTCTCGGGCCAGACCATACAGTGGGTGTTCGATCGGTGTTCGGGCCGAGCCAAACACGGTGACTTTACGTCGGCTGCGGAACTGCTCGAGTACACGGAAGGCGTGCTCCAGTTCGCGCAGGGTTTGAAGGGTTATCTTGGCATTCCAGCGGTTGTGATCTTCCTGGGCCATGCGCAGCACTGTCAGGATCATGTCGCGGTAGATGGGGATGTTGGGGCTGTTGGGTGACACCAGGTTGAGTTGTTCTTCGACCTTGTTGGTGAGGTCGTGGCCGCTTTCTTCAAAATGACGGCTTAGCAGGTCATTCGGTTGGTAAGGCATCAATTTCTCCTTCCATACAGGCTGTGTTTTCCCTTGAAGCAGGAAACATTCGCACACTTGGCACAACAAGACGCGTCGCGGGCGGCCCCTTTCCAGCCCGGAAAAGTGAATGGGATCACTATGAATCTAGACCCTCGCAGAGATTTATGCTGGCTTGATCATTGCGCCGCAAAGTGTTTCCTGGCAACCGCTTATTGACGATTTGCAAGGTGATTTCACCGCTCGTCTGAACGCACGCCGAGTGTCGGGCGCTCTGATTTACTAAGCTACAGATGCGACACGACAACTTTGCGTCAAAGGCAGGGCGCGCGGTTCTAGAAGTTGAAGGAATTTTCGCTCAAGCAGGGCGAGGAGCAGGGAGGCGGGATGTTATGGCCAGAGTGATTCTGGAGATCGATACGCGACTGTATCGATTGCTCAAGTCATCAGCCGAGACCCATCACGTGAGTCTCGAGGAGGAGTGTTGCCGACGTCTGGAGGGAACTGAGCGACGGTCACATTACTTGCAGGCGTTGCTGGCAGAATTGCGCGCCGAGGATGAACAACGGCGCGCCAAATCCGGGTGATTACTTTTTCTTCTTGGCCGCCGGTTGCAGGCAATCCGACTCCTTGAAGCGCTCGCTGGCCACCGGACGGTTGGTTTTGACCTCGGTGAACTCGTAGCGCATGGTCGCGCCCTTGGCCATCAGCTTGCGAAAGCCCGGGTTGTTGCACACGGTAGAACCCAGCTGGAAGTAAACAGCCTTGGGGTCGGCGCGCATCTTGTCAGCGTGGCTGCTCTGGACGCTGAGGTGGTTGATCAGCTCGGTGCCTTCAACGGTATAACCCTGATCGAGAATATCTTCGTTGATCGCCCGTGGCGTGCCGACGCTGCTTTGGGCGGCTACGTTTTGCAGCATTTTGTTCAGTTCCGTGTCTTTCAAGGACGCAGCCTGAGCGCTGAAGGACGACGCCAGCAGAATGGCAGCGGTGGGAACGATAAGGCGCAGCATGAAACTCTCCTGGTTCAGTGACTGGTGCTTCGACCCGTCACATGACTGTGCGTTCAGTGGCGGCGAATTATAGGGGACGCGCTCCGGACGGTACAGGCTTGCGCTGGCTGCTCTGATAAACTGGTGGCACTTTTTGCCCAGCCGAGTGCTTTTCGTGTCGATTTCCTCCTTCTGCCGGCGCTGCCTGCGATGAACCCTGCCATTCCGCCCTTTGCTGCCAACGCCGTGGCCCGCTTGCGCGATTCCCGAGAAGAAGAGGGGATCAAGCCGATTCAGGCCCGAGGCTGGAGGGCGCCGCGTTGCCGTTCCTGCCGGGTGATCGAGAGTCATTGTCTGTGCGCCTGGCGCCCGCAGGTCGAGGCGCGCTCCGGTGTGTGCCTGATCATGACCAACAAGGAAGTGTTCAAACCGAGCAACACCGGTTGGCTGATTGCCGATGTGGTACGCGACAACCATGCGTTTATCTGGTCTCGCACCGAGGTTGATGAACAATTGCTGGCGTTGCTGGCCGACCCGCAGTGGCAGCCCTATCTGGTGTTTCCGGGGGAATACGTTGAGCCCGAGCGTGTCACCAACACGGTGGACATGGACAGTTCGAAGCGTCCGCTGTTTATTCTGCTGGACGCCACTTGGACAGAAGCCCGGAAGATTTTCCGCAAAAGCCCTTACTTTGATCGCTTGCCGATCCTCAGCCTGTTGCCCGAGAAGCTGTCTCGATACCGATTGCGCAGGTCGACCCGCAGCGAGCATTTGTGCACCGCCGAAGTGGCTGCACTGTGCCTCGATCTGGCCGGGGATACCGCAGCGGCCTCGGCGCTGGACGCCTATTTCGACGTGTTCAGCCAGCATTACCTGGACGCGAAACGGCAACTGGACATGAACGTCGCCACGCCCGCTCATGCCGAGCTGATGCCCTTCGTGCAAAGCTCGGCCCCAGCCATCTGCTGATTGTCGCCCATACTGCAAAGAACTGTACCGCCCATGCACCTTGACCACCCAGTCTTCGCTGGGCATGCTTGGCGCCGATTGGGGCGCGGCCAGGTTTGATACGCCGTTTTCAGCTGTTATTGGCGTTGAACGTGCCCCATTGGTGCAGCTCCGTGGCTGTGCCTTGAGTCGTTTGAAAAACAGGATCATTTGAAAAATGGCCACATACGAAATCCTGATTGCCGATGATCACCCGCTGTTTCGAAGCGCGCTGCATCAGGCCGTGACTCTGGGCCTGGGCCCGGATGTTCGTCTGGTGGAAGTGGCGAGCATTGCCGAGCTGGAAGCCCGCCTGGATGAAAAGTCCGATTGGGATCTGGTGCTGCTGGACTTGAACATGCCCGGTGCCTACGGTTTTTCCGGGCTCGTGCTGTTGCGCGGTCAGTACCCGCAAATTCCGGTGGTGATGGTGTCCGCGCAGGAAGAAGCGTCGATCATGGTCAAGTCCCGTGAGTTCGGCGCCAGTGGGTTCATTCCAAAATCCAGCGACCTGAGCGTGATCCAGAAAGCCGTGCGTGCCGTACTGGACGGCGACGTATTCTGGCCGCCGCAGGCGTTTGAAGCGGTCAACGTTTCCGAGGAAGCCAAGGCCGCCAGCGAAGGCCTTGCCAGCCTGACACCCCAACAGTTCCGGGTGTTGACCATGGTCTGTGAAGGTTTGCTGAACAAACAGATTGCTTACGAGCTGAGTGTCTCGGAAGCAACGATCAAAGCCCATGTCACGGCGATCTTCCGCAAGCTGAATGTGCGGACCCGGACCCAGGCTGCACTACTCTTGCAACAACTTGAGTCAATTCCAAGCCACTAAACAGCTCCATGTTCACGCTATTTTGACTTTGCTTGATCTAGCGTTCCCATTCCTATCTGGTCAGTTGCCCACTCTATGTCACCTTTCAAAGGCCAAACCGGCCTCAAGCGTATCCTCAATGCCTCCGGCTATTCGCTGGATGGCCTGCGCGCAGCCTTCACCGGCGAAGCGGCCTTTCGCCAACTGGTGTTGCTCAACGTCATCCTGATTCCGCTGTCGTTCTTTTTGAACGTCAGCCGTGTCGAGCAGGCGCTGCTGATTGCCGTCTGCCTGTTGGCGCTGATCGTCGAGTTGCTGAACTCAGCGGTGGAAGCGGCCATCGATCGCATTTCCCTGGAATTGCACCCGCTGTCCAAGAACGCCAAGGACATGGGCAGCGCAGCTCAATTCGTGGCGCTGAGCATGATCGCGCTGGTCTGGGCGGTGATTCTGCTTTAAGCGATATTCGGCAGAACGATCTCGTCGCTGCGCTGAACCCCTGCGGTGAAAGCGCGGCACAGGTCGAGGAACTCGCGCATCGCCGATGTCTGATATTTCTGTTTGTGCCAGATGAAGTAGAACTGTCGCGCCAGGTCCAGGTCCGGTGTTTCCACGGGAACCAGGCTGCCACGACGGAACGCATCGCGCAGTGCCAGCCGTGAGATACACCCAATCCCCAATCCCGATTCCACTGCGCGCTTGATCGCTTCGGTGTGTTCCAGTTCGAGCCGGATATTCAGCGAGCTGCGATGGTGACGCATGGCCTGGTCGAAGGTCAGTCGTGTGCCAGAGCCTTGCTCACGCAATATCCATGCCTCGTGACTCAGCTCCTCTATGGTCGCGATACCGCGTTTGGCCAATGGATGCTGCGGTGCGCAGAACACCACCAGCTCATCCTCGACCCAGCTTTGCACTTCGATGTCCGGATGGCTGCAGTCGCCTTCAATTAGACCCAGATCAATTTCATAGTGGGCGACTTGTTGCACGATATTGGCAGTGTTCTGCACGTGCAGCTTCACCTGGCTTTCCGGATGACGCTGCATGAAGCTGCCGATCAGCAAGGTGGCCAGATAGTTGCCGATGGTCAGGGTCGCGCCGACCGCCAATGAGCCGAAACCGGACTTGCCGTTGAGCAGGTCTTCGATTTCCTTGGACTGATCGAGCAGGGCCACGGCTTGGGGCAGCAGCTGTTTGCCGAGGGCATTGAGGCTCAGCCGTTTGCCGGCGCGGTCGAACAGCTGGCAGCTGGACTGGCGCTCCAGTTCGGTGATCGAGGTGCTCGCCGCCGATTGCGAGAGGTTGAGCAAGCCCGCAGCACGGGATACGCTTTCCTGCTGGGCGACGGCGACGAATACTTGAAGTTGACGGAGAGTAAATCGCATATCGATATAACCGATAACCCTTATCTTAATAATCCATTTAACAGATATTGTCTCTGCCTTTAGAATGCGATGCAATTGCGCACATCATCGGCGCAGGCAAAATCTCCAGGAGTCCCACGTACATGAGCAACATGAACCACGAGCGTGTCCTCAGTGTTCATCACTGGAACGACACTCTGTTCAGCTTCAAGTGCACCCGTGATCCGGGTCTGCGCTTCGAGAACGGTCAGTTCGTGATGATCGGCCTGCAACAGCCCAACGGCCGCCCGCTTATGCGCGCTTACTCGATTGCCAGCCCGAACTGGGAAGAGCATCTCGAGTTCTTCAGCATCAAAGTGCCTGATGGCCCGCTGACTTCCCAGTTGCAGCATCTGAAGGAAGGCGACGAGATCATCATCAGCAAGAAGCCTACCGGCACCCTGGTGCTGGATGACTTGAAGCCTGGCAAACATTTGTACCTGCTCAGCACCGGTACCGGTCTGGCGCCGTTCATGAGCGTCATCCAGGACCCGGAAACCTACGAGCGTTTCGAAAAAGTGATCCTGTGCCACGGCGTACGTTACGTCAACGAAGTCGCTTACCGCGAATTCATCACCGAGCACCTGCCGCAGAACGAATTTTTCGGCGAGGCCCTGCGTGACAAGTTGATCTACTACCCGACCGTGACCCGCGAGCCGTTCGAGAACGAAGGTCGCCTGACCGACCTGATGCGCAGCGGTAAGCTGTTCAGCGACATCGGCCTGCCACCGATCAACCCGCAGGACGACCGCGCCATGCTGTGCGGCAGCCCGAGCATGCTCGACGAGACCAGCGAAGTGCTGAACAGCTTCGGCCTGAAAGTGTCGCCGCGGATGCGCGAGCCGGGTGATTACCTGATCGAGCGAGCGTTCGTCGAGAAGTAAGCAACAGCGTTGTTTTACCTGTGGGAGCGAGCTTGCTCGCGATAGGGGAGTGTCAGTCGACATCAATATTGACTGACACACCGCCATCGCGAGCAAGCTCGCTCCCACAGTTGTTTCTGGTGTTTAGATTTTCGCGGGGATGACTTCCAGGACGCGGATAACCCCGGCCTCGGGATAATGCCAACGCACGTCCAGGTCCCAGAACTGCGCGCCATATTCCCGCTCGGGTGTAGGAATCTGGTACGCCGGACGTGGGTCTTGTGCCAGGCATTGCTCGATCAACGCCACCAAGGGCTCTTCAAGGCGCTGAGCATGGCCATGAGCCTGTTGCAGCGCGGCATCCGTCCACTGCACGGGAATCAGCTGCGGCGCGGCGCTGGCGATGTTGTTGGCGGCGCTGTCGATGATGTCGGCGTAAGGCACGTAAGGTTTGATGTCGAGAATCGGCGTGCCGTCCAGCAAGTCGATCCCGGATATCCACAGGCGATTGGCTTCGACCTTGTCCAGCTTGACCACGGATTGACCGATGCCGTTGGGCCGATGCGTAGCGCGGGTGGCGAATACGCCCATGGATTTGTTGCCGCCTAGACGAGGCGGGCGGACTTTCAAGCGCGGTTTTTCTTCCAGGGCCTGGTGGAACAGGAACAGCAACCAGACGTGACTGACCTGTTCCAGGCCTTGCACCGCATCGCCCTGATCGAACGGCGCGACCAACTCCAGTACACCGCGAGCGGCCGGGGCCAGTTGCGGTTGGCGCGGGATGGCGAACTTCTCCTTGAAGCAGGAGCGCACGAAGCCGATGGGGGAAACGCTGTAGGTCATGATCTGGGGTCGAGGCGGGGTCAGGACGGGCATGATAACCCGAGCGGCCACAGGATCGGTGGTGCCAGTCAGTCCGTCATCGCGGGCAAGCCTCGCTCCCACAGGGGAATGCATTCCAACGGTGGGCGCGTGGCTTGCCCGCGATGGCCGCACCGCCAATCTCAGAGACTGAACCCACCATCCAAAGGAATAATATTCCCGGTCATATACGCCCCCGCCGTACTCGCCAGACTGATCGCCAGCGCCGCCATCTCTTCCTCTCGGCCCCAGCGCTTCATCGGAATCAGCGCCGTATCCTCCGCCAACGCCTGTTCATCATTGCCAATGTGCTGGGTCATCTTGCTCGGGAAACGCCCCGGCGCAATCACGTTGACGTTGATGTGCTGGCTCACCAGTTCCCGCGCCAGAATCCGCGACAATTGATGTAGGGCGGCTTTACTTGGCCCGTAGGCATACGCCTGCTCACCAAAGGACGAAATCCCGGCCACCGAGCCGATGTTGATGATCCGCGCCGGATTGGCTTCGGAGCCGGCTTTGCGCAGCAGCGGCAAAAACTGCTGAATGCAGTTGAACACCGACGTCACGTTGAGCTGCATGACCTTTTCCCAACCCTTGACCGGGTAGCTCTCCAGCGGAGCGCCCCACGTTGTGCCGGCGTTGTTCACCAGAATATCCAGATGAGTGATCTGCTCGCCCAGGCGCGTCGCCAGTTGAAGCACACCTTCTTCGGTGGCCAGGTTGGCCGCTACGCCATGGCAGCGCCCGAATGCGTTCAACTCGTCAGCCGTTTGCCGGCAAGCTTCAGCATCCCGGGCGCAGACGTACACGGTTGCGCCGGCTTCGACATAAGCCTTGGCGATCATTTTGCCGATACCACGGGTGCCACCGGTCACCAGTGCAGTGCGGCCTTGCAGGGAAAAGTACGGGTGCATGGCGAATCCTGAGCGTTGAGGGTCAGTACACCCTAGTCGTCAGCCGCCGTCAGCGGAGCCACTATTTTTGCGAGGAATGAGGGGCCATTCGGCCCAGTCTGAGTCCGCTTCTGTAGGAACACAGCTTGCTGGCGATGGCGTTTTGAAGATCGCTATCGCACAGCAAGCTGTGCTCCTACAGGGGACGAGGCGCTTACTGCGGCCGAACGCGCAGGGTCAGGCCTTTGAGGAAGTTGCGCAGCAATTGGTCGCCACAGGTGCGGTAGTTGGTGTGGCCGAACTTGCGGAACAGCGCGCTTAGCTCAGGCTTGGACACCGGAAACTCGGCAGCCTTGAGGATCGCGTGCATGTCGTCTTCTTTCAGTTCGAAGGCTACGCGCAGCTTTTTCAGGATGATGTTGTTGGTCACCGGGACTTCGATCGGCTGCGGTGGACGGCTTTCGTCCTTGCCGCGCTTGAAGATCACCAGGCCATCGAGGAAGTGCGCCATGACTTCATCCGGGCAGCGGACGAAGCCTTCTTCGTCTTCTTCTTTCTTGTCGAGGTAAGTCAGCAGGTCTTCCATGGACACGTCCATGCCGCCGAGCTTGATGATCTCGATGACCTTCTTGTCGCTGATGTCCAGCATGTAGCGAACGCTGCGCAATACGTCGTTATGAATCATGGTGTGCAATCCTGATATTCAGCAGTGGGCGCCGCAGCAAACAGCGGCGCCGGAATGTGTGGCGGCGGGAGAAGCCTTAGAACTTCTCTTTGCCGGACAGGTAGCGCCATTGGCCCAGCGGCACTTTGCCGATGGACACACCGCCGATGCGGATGCGGCGGATGGCGACGACCTTCAGGCCGACGGCCTGGCAAAACAGGGCGATCACGCCCGGTTGCGGGTTCTTCATCGCAAAGCGCAGGCGGTTTTCGTTCTGCCAGCTGGCCTTGACCGGCGGCAGTTCCTTGCCCTTGTACGTCAGGCCGTGGTTCAGGCGGTTAAGGCCGTGAGCCACCATGTCGCCTTCAACCTCGACCACATACTCTTGCTCGATCTTGCTGGCATCGGCAGTGAGTTTGCGCAGAATCTTCCAGTCCTGGGTGAACACCAGCAAACCGCTGGCGTTGGCCTGCAGGTCGGTGCTGGCGGTCAGGCGCAGGAAATGGCCCTTGAGCGGACGTTTGCTGAAGCGGTGTTCTTCGCTCAGCGTCTCGGCGCTCAGGGTGGCCATGGCGGTGTCCGCGTCCATGCCCACGGGCACGTTCAACAGGATAGTCACCGGTTCTGGTGCAGTGGCCTTGGCCTCGGGGTCGAGTTCGACTTTTTGCGTGCCGACCTTGAATTGCGGCTCGTCGATGACTTCACCGTCCACGGTCACCCAGCCACCCTCGATGAACAGCTCAGCCTCCCGACGGGAACAGCCGACGAGTTCGATGAGGCGTTTGGAGAGACGAATCGGGTCAGTCATGACAGGGCCGTAACAAAAAAGGGGTGGGCATTGTACCTGCGTGGCGCCGGTTAATCGCGGGTCCATTTTGCAAGGTGAGACTTTTAGCCGCGTTGAGCGTGCTGATCTGCCTGCTTCATGCGCATATGCAACAGCGGATAAGGCTGGCCCATGCCGTCAAACTCGGAACGGCCGATCACTTCGAAGCCTTGTTTGAAGTAGAACCCCAAGGCTTGCGGGTTCTGTTCGTTGACGTCCAGTTCGTCGGCATTCAGGTGTTCCATGGCATAGCGTAGCAACTGTTTGCCCAGGCCCTGGCCGCGGTGGGCGGGATCGATGAAGAGCATTTCGATCTTGCCGGCCGCCACCCCGGCGAACCCGGTGATGCGCTGGCGCGGGTCCCGGGTGCAAATCAGCATCACGGCATCGAGGTAGCGGGTCAGCACCAGATCTTTCAACAACAGGATGTAACTGTCTGGCAGAAAGTCATGGGTGGCGCGCACCGAGGCCTCCCAGACCCGGGTGAGTTCTTCGTAGTCACTGTGTTTCGGGGTGTGGATGACCGAATGATGGCGCATGGCCGGATGTCCTGTGTGCAGTGGGGTGTGCGAGTCCTTTCTCCCACAAAACGATAGACGTAAAAAAGCCCCGCATCTCGTCAAGAGAGCAGGGCTTTTCGTATTTTTTGCGTTTAGATCTGTTCAGCCCACAGGTCGTATTCGTCGGCGTCGGTCACTTTGCACCAGACTTTGTCGCCCGGCTTCAAGTTGCTGCCGTTGTCGATGAACACGTTGCCGTCGATTTCCGGGGCGTCGAAGAAGCAACGCCCAACCGCGCCTTGCTCGTCGACTTCGTCCACCAACACTTCGATTTCACGGCCGATGCGCAGTTGCAGGCGCGCCGAGCTGATCGCTTGCTGGTGCGCCATGAAGCGGTCCCAGCGGTCTTGCTTGACGTCGTCCGGCACGATGGCCGCGTCCAGCAGGTTGGCCGGGGCGCCTTCGACGGGCGAGTACTGGAAGCAGCCGACGCGGTCGAGCTGGGCTTCGGTCAGCCAGTCCAGCAGGTACTGGAAATCTTCTTCGGTTTCGCCAGGGAAGCCGACGATGAAGGTCGAACGGATGATCAGGTCCGGGCAGATCTCGCGCCAGTTCTTGATGCGCGCCAGGGTCTTGTCTTCGAAGGCCGGGCGTTTCATGGCTTTCAGGACTTTCGGGCTGGCGTGCTGGAACGGGATGTCCAGGTACGGCAGGATCTTGCCGGCGGCCATCAACGGGATCAGCTCGTCGACGTGCGGGTACGGGTAAACGTAGTGCAGGCGAACCCAGACGCCGAGGGTGCTCAGGGCTTCGCAGAGTTCGGTCATGCGGGTTTTCACCGGCGCGCCGTTCCAGAAACCGGTGCGGTATTTCACATCAACGCCGTAAGCGCTGGTGTCTTGGGAAATTACCAGCAGCTCTTTGACGCCGGCCTTGACCAGGCGCTGAGCCTCGTCGAGCACGTCACCGACCGGACGGCTGACCAGTTTGCCGCGCATCGACGGGATGATGCAGAAGCTGCAGCTGTGGTTGCAGCCTTCGGAAATCTTCAGGTAGGCGTAGTGGCGCGGGGTCAGCTTGATGCCTTGCGGCGGCACCAGGTCGATCAGCGGGTTGTGATCCTGACGCGGCGGCACGGCGTCGTGCACGGCGTTGACCACTTGCTCGTACTGCTGCGGACCGGTCACGGCCAGCACGCTTGGGTGCACCTTGCGAATGTTGCCTTCTTCGACGCCCATGCAGCCGGTCACGATAACCTTGCCGTTTTCCTTGATGGCTTCGCCGATCACTTCCAGCGATTCAGCCTTGGCCGAGTCGATGAAGCCGCAGGTGTTGACCACCACGACATCGGCGTCCTCGTAAGTGGACACGACGTCATAGCCTTCCATGCGCAGCTGGGTAAGGATGCGCTCGGAGTCGACCAGTGCTTTTGGGCAACCCAGGGATACGAAGCCAACCTTTGGATTGGCCGGCGCAGGAGTGGTGGACATGTCTAACCTCGGTATTTGTGACGCCTCCAGCCGAGTCGGCAAGGCGACAAACGGGCGCTTTTCTGCGCCTCTGATCAAAAAGTGCGCAATTCTAGCGATCAGTCGTTCACTTGACCAGCTTTATGCAGGGAAATACGACGAGTGCTGCGCTATGCTTCGCGCCGTTAGGCTTTACCAAATATTTACAGTCAACATATCGTCTGTAACCTGAAGTAAAACAGCGCATGCTGCGTGGCAATGCATAGTGCTTCTTCCAAAGAAGTCCGTTCTGGGTAGTAGGAGTGGTGGATGGGTCAGGCAAGTAGTCAGGCAGCGAGCGCCGGGCATTCGGCGGCGAAGCCGATCGGCATGCTGGTCGCGGCGGTCGGGGTGGTTTACGGCGATATCGGCACAAGCCCGCTGTACACCCTCAAAGAAGTGTTTTCCGGTGGCTACGGCGTGCCGGTCAACCATGACGGCGTGCTGGGAATACTGGCGCTGATCTTCTGGTCGCTGATCTGGGTCGTCTCGATCAAGTACATGATGTTCGTGCTGCGCGCCGACAACCAGGGCGAGGGCGGGATCATGGCCCTGACGGCGCTGGCCAGACGGGCGGCGTCGGGGTATCCCAGGTTGCGAGGGTTGCTGGTGGTCTGCGGGCTGATCGGTGCGGCGCTGTTCTACGGGGACAGCATGATCACCCCGGCAATTTCCGTCCTCTCGGCGATTGAAGGTCTTGGCTTGGCGTTCGATGGCATCGACCATTGGGTGGTCCCGCTGTCGTTGGTCGTGCTGGTGGCGCTGTTCCTGATCCAGAGCCACGGCACCGCGCGAATCGGCATTCTGTTCGGGCCGATCATGGTCACCTGGTTTGTGGTGCTGGGGGCGCTGGGCGTCTACGGGATCATGCAGCACCCGGAGGTGTTGCAAGCGCTGAACCCGGTCTGGGGCGTGCGTTTCTTCACCCAGCACCCGGGCATGGGCGTGGCGATCCTCGGCGCGGTCGTGCTGGCGTTGACCGGCGCCGAAGCGCTGTACGCCGACATGGGCCACTTCGGTCGCAAGCCGATTGCCCGCGCCTGGTTCATCCTCGTGTTGCCGGCGCTGGTGCTGAACTACTTCGGCCAAGGCGCGCTGTTGCTGGGGGATCCGGAAGCCGCTCGTAACCCGTTCTATCTGTTGGCGCCAAGCTGGGCGTTGATCCCGCTGGTGGGCCTGTCGACCCTGGCCACGGTGATCGCCTCGCAAGCGGTGATTTCCGGTGCGTTCTCCCTGACCCGTCAGGCGATCCAGCTCGGCTACATTCCGCGCATGCACATCCGCCACACCTCCAGCGCCGAACAAGGCCAGATTTACATCGGTGCGGTGAACTGGGCGCTGATGGTCGGCGTGATCCTGCTGGTGCTGGGCTTCGAATCCTCCGGCGCCCTGGCCTCGGCGTACGGCGTGGCGGTGACCGGCACCATGCTGATGACCACCATCCTGGTGTCGGCGGTGATGTTGCTGCTGTGGAAATGGCCTCCGGTCCTCGCGGTGCCGGTGTTGATCGGCTTCCTGCTGGTGGACGGCCTGTACTTCGCCGCCAACGTGCCGAAAATCGTCCAGGGCGGCGCCTTCCCGGTGATCGCCGGTATCGCGTTGTTCGTGCTGATGACCACCTGGAAACGCGGCAAGCAATTGCTGGTCGAACGCATGGACGAAGGTGGGCTGCCCCTGCCGATTTTCATCAGCAGTATCCGTGTGCAACCGCCGCATCGCGTGCAGGGCACCGCCGTGTTCCTGACCGCACGCCCGGATGCGGTGCCTCATGCGCTGTTGCACAACCTGCTGCATAACCAAGTGCTGCACGAGCAAGTGGTGCTGCTGACGGTGGTCTACGAAGACATCCCACGGGTACCGCCGAGCCGACGCTTCGAAGTTGATTCCTACGGCGAAGGGTTCTTTCGGGTGATCCTGCACTTCGGTTTCGTCGACGAACCGGACGTGCCACAGGCGCTGAAACTGTGTCACCTCGATGACCTGGACTTCAGTCCGATGCGCACCACCTACTTCCTCAGCCGCGAGACGGTGATTGCCTCCAAGCTGGAAGGCATGGCCCGTTGGCGAGAGGGGTTGTTTGCGTTCATGTTGAAAAACGCCAATGGCAATTTGCGCTTCTTTAATCTGCCGTTGAACCGGGTGATTGAGCTGGGGACTCAGGTAGAAATGTAAGCCTCAACAAAAAGCCCCCGTTGCCGTGAAGGTGGCGGGGGCTTTTTTGTGTCTGGCATTTGATCCCGACCCAATGAAAATCCCTGTGGGAGCGGGCTTGCCCGCGATAGCGGTATGTCTGTCAAATCAATGCTGGATCTGCCGCCGTCATCGCGGGCAAGCCCGCTCCCACAAGGGAATTGCGGTGTTACTAGCTTACGGGACGCTCTTCTTCGGATTCGGTCTTTGTCCGGGCAGGTCGTGGGGTTAGCACCTTCAAGACATCATCAATAACAGCCTTACCCATTGCCGTCAGGTAGTGCGCGGCCCAGGCATGGCGGTCGGTGTCTTTTGCGTAGGCGGCATCCTCGGCGAATGATTTGCCGAGGAAGAGGAGGTCGGAGGCTTGGGCTAAAGCTTCGACGATGGGGACGCCGGCGCGGACGTTGAATAGCGCTTGATCCGAGCTGTAGATGAGGGGGGTGAAGCCGATGGTTTTTAAATCTGAAATCGCGGAAGCATCTGTTTTGGTCATAGTCAATTTCCTAGTTGAGGGGCTACCCCACTCGTTTCCAAGCGAATGGGTGGCAGCTGTACGCAGGTTGGAAACCGGGAACTAGGAAACCGGCACGCCCGAGGGCGTCCCACGCACAGCTGCCATAACTCATGATCACAAAAAACGCATGCGATCATGAGGGGGCACTGTTGCGGCTAGTATCCGACGGGTTTCCAAGCCCGATCGCTGAATGTTCAGCGACGTCCGGAGACTACCCCGTCGAAGAAAAGCGCAACAAGGCATCAAAGTGCCCAAACGTACGATTCGGAGTTTGCCTACAAGGTCTGCGGGCGTCATCCGATATTGCGACACCTCAAAGTAAACGAAACTAAACGCGGTGAGGAATTTGACAGGTCGCGGGAGATTTCGCGTTGATGCAAATATCGAAAGGTCTTGACGGTTCAATATTTCCAATGAGACAAGTGTCCACGTTTTATGGAATGTGGACACTTGGAGTTTCTGGCTTCATGAAGAGTCAAGACATTTTGCTTTTGTTCAAAATGGCCAGCCTGCACGCCCAAGAGGAAAACCTCGTTGGGAAGATGGAATCTGAGTCGAATTCGAACACGGTTGAGGAGTTGTTGAAGCCCCAGCAGATAAATCGAATGACGGCAGGGGGGCGAGGGGAGCAGTCGCTTGTCACCTACCCCGCTGAGGGTGAAGAAATTGTATTCAACCGCCAGGCGTTCGACTCATCCTTGGCTGATGAGGATGGCTGGGAAGGGTGGTCGGAGCCTGTCCCGTCTGCGTCGTTGGCGAACTGGAGTGAAGGCTACTCGTTGCGTGCGTTGTCTGCGTCTCTTGGGCTAAGCAAAAGCGAGGTTTCAAACGCCATAGCCAGATGCCGTGAGTCCGGATTGCTCTCCAATGACTACGACACCGGGCTCCCGAAAGTTAATCGGCGAGAGCTGCTGAAAATTACGGAGCACGCTCTGAAATATTTTTTCCCCGTGAAGCCGGGCGCGATGGTTCGCGGGATTCCAACAGGCTTCGCTGCCCCCGCGCTGTCCAAAAGCATCAAGAGCGCTGGCGGGTTGATTCCGGTGTGGCCTGATGCACTCGGAACCGAGCGTGGTCAGGCGATAGAGCCGCTCTACAAGACGGTGCCGGAAGCGGTGAAGCGGGACAGGATCCTTTATCACTATCTTGCGCTGGCTGATGCGATCCGTCTTGGTGGTCCGCGAGAGTGTGGTGTCGCGATTAACATTTTAAAAGCAGGGATGGGCCTGAAATAACATGTCATCAAACGCTGATCACAACTACGAGCTCATAGAATTTGTTGCAGACGGCTTGGGGGCGGCGTTTCTCACTGAGGTTGCTTTTGTCGGCGGCTGCACCACAGCCATGCTGGTCACTGATACTGCTGTGCTGGACGATATTCGTTTCACCGATGATGTTGACTTGGTGATCGAACTGGCAGGCATTAGCGCCTGGCAACACCTCATAGAACGGCTGGCAGACAAGAACTTCAAGATCACCGGTGAGGATGAAGTCAACTGTCGTTTCCGCTTCAACGACGTCGTTGTTGACGTGATGCCTTCTGACCCCGCTGTTCTCGGATATGCCAACCGTTGGTTCGTAGAGGGGCTGGCGAGGGCCGATAAATTTACGTTACCCAGCGGTACCGTCATCCAGATATTTAAACCGACCTACTTTCTTGCGACGAAACTAGAGGCTTTTAGTGGTCGCGGTGGGGGCAATCCTTACCACAAAGACGTCGAAGATATCCTCATCTTGATTGATGGTCGTACAGAGCTTTTGGAGGAGGTTCGCCAGGCTGAGCCTGAGCTCAAGGGATTCATCACGTCTGGAATTCGAGAGCTCATAGGGCTCAGCGGTATTGACTACGTGATTGAAAGTTCGGGCTCGGTGCAGGCCAATCCGGATAGAGGTCGAATCATTTACATGCGCATGAAAGACCTGAGCAACGCATGAGATACATCACCAGATCGGTGACAGGACGGACCAGGAAAGCCAATCATGACGCCGCTGGCGCTCTCTGCGACGGTGGCAGAGGGCTGTTCGTCATTACGGACGGTACGTCGAAGCCCGGCAGTGGCCAACTGGCTGAATGCTTCGTAAAAGGTGTTTTAGCGGCCTACCCCAAACACATGGATCGAGGGGGCGAAATCACCGAGCACGAAGCTGTTGAACAGTTGCTTTGTTCAGTGCTGGCGGTGCTTCACCCCATTTTGTTTGCGGATCAGACAGGGACCACGTGTTACCTGATCGGTTTCGCTGCTCATGGGAAGCTCACGCTTGCGTATGAGGGTGACTGTTCGTGCGGAGTAGTGACATCGGCAGGCACAATCGAGTGGATTACGCCGCCCCACTGCAAGGCCAATTGGAGGCGCGACCGTTCGCACCGTGAGCTGGCGCAAGATCCTGCTCGAAACCGGGTAACCCGATGCCTGAAGGCTAATCGTGCTCCGGACCCTGACTTTGTTTTTCACCCATTGGCCGGCGGTGAGCGGCTGGTGTTTGTAACTGATGGCTTCTGGGCGGAGTTAACGGAGTCGCAGCAAAGCAGCTTGTTGGCAGCACCGGATAGCGACTTTATCGCTGTTGAAGATGACGTAACGTGGATAGATGTTCAGCTTTAATCTGGAAGCGCTTCATGTCTGCACATGCAAAAAAGCCCCCGCAACCAAACAGCTGCGGGGGCTTTTTCGTGGCGACGCTCAGATCACTCTTGCGCCGTCGCGTCTTCCTTGGCCTGTCGCTTGACGATGATGTCCACAAGGCGCTGGGCCAGTGCCGGGTAGTTCTCGTCGAAGTGGTGGCCGCCAGGCAGTTTGATCGCTTCGCCCACGGCGGTCTTGTCGGTGCAGCCGCTTTCGTCGACTTCTTCTTCGCCGTAGATGCACACCACTTTTTCCGGTGGCAGCTTGGCCATTTCCGGGCCGGTGGCGGCTTCTTTGCCGGCGTTGCCGAGCCAGCCTTCGACTTCGATTTCGAAGCTGCCGGTGCGGGCGAAGGCCAGCAGGATGATCGCGTCGACGCGCTGTTGTTCCGATTCGGCCAGGCGGTTGTAGATCGCTGGCAGTACGTCAGCGCCGAACGAGTAACCGGTCAGGATGAAGCGCTTGGTGCCCCATTTCTGCCGGTAGTGCTGCATCAGTTCGGCGAGGTCCAGGGCGCTTTGCTCCGGGCTCTTGTGCTGCCAGTAGTAGCGCAGGGTGTCGATGCCGACCACCGGGTAACCGATCTTGGCCATTTCGCCCGCTACGTCACGGTCAAGGTCACGCCAGCCGCCGTCACCGGACAGGAACAGGGTCACAGTGTCCTTGGCCTGGCCGGCCGGTACTTCAACAACCGGGATCTGCAGGCCGCCGGCGGCTTTGTCGCCACCGACGAGGATCTTGCGCAGTTCGTTGTTCAGCACTTGCGGCAGGTTGATGTCGTAGTCGCTGATGCTGGTTTCGGCGTTGGGTTGATCGCGCACGAAACCGGCGCTGGTGTCGTCCGGGTTGTCGTTCCATGCCACCAGCCAGTGGCCGTGGGCGGCGCTTTTCGGCAGCAGGTGGGTGCAACCCGGTTTTTCCAGGGCCAGGTCAACGGAAACGGCCTGAGCCTTGTCGTTCTTTTGTTCGGACAACCAGCGCCACGCCAGCACGGCGCCAGGGCCGATGCCGCTGACCAGGGTCGCCGGGCCTTTGAGTTCTCTCAGGCCCGATTGCAGGGCCCGGCTTTGCAGCAGGCAGTCTTTGGGCAGGATCACCTGGACAATCTGCGCCGAGCTGGAGCGGCTCAGGGTCATCAACTGCTGATCGCTGAGCTTCTGGTCTTCATTGACCGCCACCAGTACCTGGGCTTTCGGTGTGGTCCCGGGAATCACACGGGTCATCGCCGCGCCATCAGCCGGTGTCAGCAGTTCGAGCGTCGGAGCCGGTGCCGGACGTTTCAGGTACCAGTAACCGCCACCGAGAATCAGGGCCAGCACTACCAGTGTGGCCAGTACGTACCGCAAGGAGCGTTGAATCATCAGCGTTTCACCAATCCGGTCAAGCCGCCCGCAATCAGGGCAGCAGTGTCGGCCAGGGCTACCAGCGGATCGAGTCCGGCGGGCACGGCCATATAACGGGGTTCCCAGTCAGGCTGGAACTTGTCTTTGAAGCGGCGCAAGCCTTGGAAGTTGTAGAGCTGCTCACCACGGCGGAAAACCATCGAGCCCAGGCGCTGGGTCAGTGGTGCACCACGACGGGGTTGCAACCCCGACAACGGCACCATGCCCAGGCTGAAGCGCGCGTATCCATGATTTTTATAATGTTGAATCAGGCCGACCATCATGAACTCCATGGTCAGTTTTGGCGCGTCCGGGTGCGCACGCATCAGGTCGAGGCTGGCCAGGTCATGGCCATAAGTCTCGAGCAAATTGGCGAACGCTACCGGGCGACCTTCGAAGCGGATCACCGCAATGCGGAAATGCTTGAGGTAATCATCGCTGAAACGGCCCAGCGAGAAGCCTTTCTCGCGCACGTTCTTGCCGGTCAGCCAGGCATCGGAAATCACCTTGAGCTCATCCATTGGCGCATGACCCGGCTCAAAGATCTCCAGCGATAACCCGTCGCGGGTACCGCGGTTCCAGGTGTAGCGCAGGTCTTTCATCTCTTTGCCCTTGGCTTCGAGATCAAATCGATGCAGATCGACTCGGGCTTCTTCGCCCAATTTGATCGCGGTCAGGCCGATGTCCATGTAGTACGGCAGGTTCTCGGCGCGCACCTGATAGAACACAGGACGGGCGTGGTGGACGTCGCAAAGGTCGCGGAACTGCCAGATCATTTCCGCCCGTTGCTGGGTCGGGCCGATCGGGTCGTACAACGCCACCAGGCTGCGCCCGCGGCGGGCGTACATCAGAAACGCCTCGTCGTCAGGGTGGAACAGCAGCGCCTTGTCACCGGTCAGGGCGAGGCCGCCATCCGGTTGGGCTGAAGCCATGAGGATCTTGGACGCGCGCTCCAGTTCATCCGGCGTCGGCAAATGGATGACCGGGCGGGCGGTGCGCAGCAGCCAGGTCAGGGACACCACGACCAGCAGCACGGCGGCGCCCAGCAGCGAGCGCAAGCCACGCGGCGCATCGGCATCGAGGGTGAACTGCCACCAGAGTTGGTGGCTGTATGGAACGTCCTGATACGCAAACAGCAGCAACCAGATCGAGGCACCCAGCACGCACAGGCTCGACACCAGATACAACGGCGAGAACGGCAGTTCGGTGAGGCGGCTCGGGCGATAGAACGAGCGACGGAAAACCCCCAGCAAGCTGGCGATGAGGGTCATCAGGCAGGCTTCTTCCCAGTCAAAACCCTTGAGCAGGGAGAGCAGGGCGCCGACCAGCAGCAAAATAGTGGTCAGCATCCAGGCGGCCGACAAACGTCGGCGCAGGCCTTGAGCCAGCAACAGGCACAGCACGCCGATCAGGCTGGCGCCGAAGTGCGAGGCGTCGACCAGACGATGCGGGATCAGGAAACCGATGTGTTCCAGGCGGGTATCGATTTCCGGGGTCACGCCGGAAAACAGCAGCACCACGCCGGACAGGAACACCAGCACCGCCAGAATCGGAGCAGCGAGACCGGACGCCGCGCGCAGGGACTGACGCGACTGAAACAGGCGCTGGCCTTCATTAATCAGCAGGAAGATGCAGGCCACCAGCAAAGGCAACACCACATAAATCAGTCGATACAGCAGCAGGGCGGCGGCCAGTGGTGCTGCGCCGAGTGAATCGGCGAAGGCGGCCAGCAGGATCGCTTCGAATACGCCGACACCGCCCGGCACGTGGCTGAGCACACCCGCGGCCAATGCCAGCAAGTACACCAACAAAAAGGCGCCGAAGGGGGGCGCTTCTGGCAGCAACAGATAGAGCACGGTCGCGGCGGCGGCCACGTCCAGGGCAGTGATGATCAGTTGCAGGAAGGTCAGGCGGCGGCCGGGCAGGCGCAAGGTGCGGCGACCGACTTTGACCAGCAGGTTATCCGGTGAAGGCTGTTCCGGCAGGCGGCGGCGGTAGATGCCGATGGCCAGCACACTAAAGAGCAGCAGGACAGCTGCGGCAATCACGCCGAGCAAGGTCTCGGACAGACCCAGGGCGGTAGAGGCGGCCGGCAGGTCACTAAGGGTTGCCAGCGCGGCCAGCGGTGGCAGGGCGCAACCGAGCGACAGGCTGGCAAACAACGTCATGTGAGCGACGTCTCCAGCCCCCAGGCCATGACGCGCATATAAACGGTAGCGAACCGAGCCCCCCGAGAGCATGGAAAGGCCAATGGCGTTGCCGATGGCAAAGGCCGTGAAGCCACCAAGTGCAAGGATTCGCGGCGGCAGCGTTACACCCGCATAGCGGCTGGCCGACCATTCGTAACCCAACAGAATGATGAAGCCGACGATGGTCGCACCCAGTGCGCCGAGCAGGGCCGGTTTCGGGACTTCCAGGATCGAGTCATGCAAAGCGTACAGGTCGAGTTCGCTCAACAGATGACGACAGGCAATCAGCGCGATCGCGAACAACAGCAGCGTGACCGCCAGGCCAATGGGCTGACGGTATTTGCTGATCAGATCGAGCAGGTGCAAACGCCCGGCCTTGATCGGTTGTGTCGCTGTGACGGTGTCTTGTGGATCAGACGAGTTGGCGCGCATCAATCACCTCTTGGATTGTGCGCGACAGGATGGAGGTATCGAGCCAAGTTACCAATCCCTGTAGAAAAAAATAATCACGAATATTAACGCCTCTCACCGGTTTGCGGCGATGGCCTGTCATGAGTCGTAGAGGGGGCTGCCTGAGTTGCAGCATAGTCTGAACTCGGCTGCCTGATGATCCCTGACGCTTCACGACACTGTGACAGATCATTGTTGCGAAAGGACTTTTTCTGCAGATACAAAAAAGGCCACTCTTTCGAGTAGCCTTTTTTGATGTTTGGTTGCGGGAGCCGGATTTGAACCGACGACCTTCGGGTTATGAGCCCGACGAGCTACCAGACTGCTCCATCCCGCGTCTGTGTGGCGGCATTCTACAGGCGAACGGCGGGGTGTCAACCGTTAATCCAGATATAGGTCAAATAAGCGCAAATGAGCGGGCGAACGGTTGCAGGGGAGACCTAAGTTTCGGAATCAGAACGATTTCTCATTTCTGGCCACGATCATCTAAAGGCGCCATTTCTTCGCTCACACCTACAAAACAGGCGCGCACAAAAAAGGCCACTCTTTCGAGTAGCCTTTTTTGATGTTTGGTTGCGGGAGCCGGATTTGAACCGACGACCTTCGGGTTATGAGCCCGACGAGCTACCAGACTGCTCCATCCCGCGTCTGTGTGTCGGCATTCTACAGAGGATCGCCGGGGTGTCAACCTCAAATTATGGAAAAACCTGTTCCTGTTCAACCGCTTAGCTTGCATTCAAGACCTGGGTAACGGCTGAAAGGCACGCCCGGCAAGGCTTGCAGCTCTATTGGCTGCTCTCAGTCGATTGATAAAATAAATGCACTGGGTCCTTTCCTACGTGTGAAAAAGAACATTCAGACTACTGGTGCTATATACAGGTGCGAGTGAGATACTGCTTATCCGACACGCCAACACGCCCTTTCTCCGTCATGAACTGCGCTTTTATATGACCCAGCGAAAAATCATCCACGTCGATTGTGACTGCTTTTACGCAGCCATCGAGATGCGTGACGACCCGCGCCTGGCCGGCAAACCGTTGGCAGTGGGTGGTTCGGCGGATCGGCGGGGAGTGATTGCGACCTGTAACTATGAGGCGCGCGCCTATGGCGTGCGTTCAGCCATGTCTTCCGGGCATGCGTTGAAGCTGTGCCCGGACCTGACCATCGTCAAGCCGCGCATGGACGCCTATAGAGAAGCGTCGAAGGAAATTCACACGATCTTTCGCGACTACACCGACATGATCGAACCGCTGTCCCTCGATGAGGCCTACCTCGACGTGTCGGACAGTGCGTATTTCGGTGGCAGCGCGACACGTATCGCCCAGGACATCCGTCGGCGGGTGTCCAATCAATTGCATATCACCGTGTCGGCCGGTGTGGCACCGAACAAGTTTCTGGCCAAAATCGCCAGTGACTGGAAAAAACCCAACGGGCTGTTCGTCATCACGCCGGATCAAGTGGAAGACTTTGTCAGCGGCTTGCCAGTCAGCAAACTCCACGGCGTGGGTAAAGTCACGGCCGATAAGCTGGGCAGGCTCGGCATCGTCGATTGCTCGCATTTACGCGAGTGGGACAAATTGGCGTTGGTGCGCGAATTCGGCAGCTTTGGTGAGCGACTCTGGAGTCTGGCCCGTGGGATAGATGACCGTTTGGTCCACAACGACAGTCGGCGGCAGTCGATCAGTGTTGAAAACACCTACGACGTAGACTTGCCGGACCTGGTGAGCTGCCTGGATAAATTGCCCGAACTGCTGGAAACCCTGGCGGGGCGCATGGCGCGAATCGATAGCAGCTATCGGCCGGGCAAGCCGTTCGTCAAAGTGAAATTCCACGACTTTACCCAGACCACGCTGGAGCAGGCCGGGGCAGGGCGGGATTTGGGGAGTTATCAGCTTTTACTGACCCAGGCGTTCAATCGCGGCGGGAAACCGGTGCGGTTGTTGGGGGTTGGGGTCAGGCTTGAGGATTTGCGGGGCGGGTTTGAGCAGATGGAGTTGTTTGAGCGATAGTTTGGTGGTGAATTGAGGGCCTCATCGCGAGCAAGTTCGCTCCCGCAAGGATCTACGGTGTTGCATAGATCCAGTGTGGGAGCGAGTTTGCTCGTGATGCTTTTAGTTCGGTCCCGGATCCGCTACCAAACGCCCTGCATCCTTGGTCAACGACTTGAGAAATTCAGTCTGCAACTCAGGATCATTGCGCGTCAGTTCGATCAGGCTTTGTTCCAGTTCGCTGGCTTCTTCTTCAAGACCCAGGTCTGAAAGGCGCTTGACCCGGTGTACCCACTGGCTCACTTCGTCGTCTTCAAGGTCGTCATAAATCAGCCCGTGGGCTTCGAGCAACTTGCCGCGCAAAGAGCTGCTGACCGCCAGGGATGAGTCGGTATGCACATCGTCCTGCCCATCTTCGACGCTGATCAGCAGGCGGGTCAGATGATTGATGTCATGTTCGGCGAACGGGCTGTCCAGCAGATTCAGGCGCAGAACGCCGTTTTTGTCGGTGCTCAGCTCGAAGGTTTCCTTGCCGGCCTTGACCTCCACCGGACGCTCACTCCAGGGCAGGCTCGAGTATTCGGTGCGTTTGTCGCGCTGAACCTCGTCGATACCGGCCAGGTTTTGCTGCGCACGACCGTGGGATTGCACGTTCATGAACGGGTTGAGCCCGGCGAAACCGTAGCTCAGCCAATCCTTGGTCACGCTGTCGGGCAGATTGCCGAGGGCAAAAACGTTAACCACGTTCGCACCGACACCGGCCACGACGGCCACTGCGCCCAGCGGGACCTCGTAGACCTCCCGCCAGGGTTGGTAAGGCGTGTAGCGATCGTAGTGGCGCGTGACTTCAAATTCGGTGACTTCGAAGGTCTTCTGCTCGTGGATTTTCACCCGACGTTGCGGCAGATCAAGCACCTTGGGCTCGCCGACATCGATCTGCAGGCTGTGATCGAGCAGTTTGCGCTCGACACGTTCCTCGTGCTCGCTGCGTTGCGACATGTGATTGGCGCAGCCGCTGACCAGCAGGGTGCCGCACAGGGCGGCACCACCGAGGCCTAAGGTGTTTCGCTTGAACATGACTTCTCTATCTGGTGTCAGCGGCGGATACGGGCCTGGAGGAAAGACAGCACGTCAGCGACCGGCAGCGCTTGCGCTTCAGGTTCGGTGCGGCTTTTGTATTCCAGATTGCCTTCGGCGAGGCCGCGGTCACTGACCACGATCCGGTGAGGAATGCCGATCAGCTCCATGTCCGCAAACTTGATGCCCGGGCTGGTTTTCTTGTCGCGGTCGTCCAGCAGGACTTCGAAGCCGGCAGCCGTCAGTTCTGCGTACAGCTTGTCAGTGGCTTCGCGAACCTGTTCGGTTTCGTAGCGCAATGGCACCAAGGCAACCTGGAACGGCGCAAGCGTGTCGCTCCAGATGATGCCGTTGGCGTCGTTATTCTGCTCAATGGCCGCCGCGACCACGCGGGAAACGCCGATGCCGTAGCAACCCATTTCCAGGGTAACCGGCTTGCCGTTCTCGCCCAGCACTTCGCACTTCATCGCTTTGCTGTACTTGTTGCCCAGCTGGAAGATGTGCCCGACTTCGATGCCGCGCTTGATTTCCAGGGTGCCCTTGCCATCCGGGCTTGGGTCGCCGGCGACTACGTTGCGCAGGTCGGCAACGGTCGGAACCGGCAGATCACGCTCCCAGTTCACGCCGAAGTAGTGCTTGTCGTCGATGTTGGCACCGATGCCGAAGTCGCTCATCAGCTCGACGGAGCGGTCGATGATGATTGGCAGTGGCAGGTTCAGCGGGCCGAGAGAACCGGCGCCGGCGCCAATGGCGTCGCGCAGTTCGCTTTCGGACGCCATCACCAGTGGGCTGGCAACGCCTGGCTGGTTGGCGGCCTTGATTTCGTTCAGCTCATGGTCGCCACGGATGATCAGGGCAATCAGCTTGCCTTTCTCTTCTGCGTGAACGACCAGGGTCTTGATGGTCTTTTCGATCGGCAGATTGAATTTTTCCACCAGCGCGGCAATGGTCTTGGTGTCAGGTGTATCGACCAGGCGCAGTTCTTCGGCCGGTGCTGGACGAGAAGTTTCACGCGGCACGGCTTCGGCTTTCTCGATGTTCGCCGCGTAGTCGGAACCGTTGCTGAAGACGATGTCGTCTTCGCCGGATTCAGCCAGAACGTGGAACTCGTGGGAGCCGGCACCGCCGATGGAGCCGTTGTCGGCTTCTACAGGGCGGAACTTCAGGCCCAGACGGGTGAACACGTTGCAGTACGCCTGGTGCATGCGGTCGTAAGTGACCTGCAGCGAAGGCTGGTCCGCGTGGAACGAGTAGGCGTCCTTCATGATGAATTCACGGCCGCGCATCAAACCGAAGCGTGGACGGATCTCATCACGGAATTTGGTCTGGATCTGGTACAGGTTGATCGGCAGCTGTTTGTAGCTGCTCAACTCGTTGCGCATCAGGTCGGTGATGACTTCTTCGTGGGTCGGGCCGGCGCAGAAATCGCGACCGTGGCGATCCTTGAAGCGCAGCAATTCAGGGCCGTATTCTTCCCAGCGACCGGATTCCTGCCACAGCTCAGCCGGTTGTGTGCTCGGCATCAACACTTCGAGAGAGCCCGCGGCGTTCATTTCTTCACGAACGACGGCTTCGACCTTGCGCATCACTCGCAAGCCCATCGGTAGCCAGGTGTAGAGGCCCGAGGCGAGTTTGCGGATCATGCCGGCGCGCAGCATCAGCTGGTGGCTGATCACGACCGCGTCGGAAGGCGTTTCTTTCTGTGTGGCGAGCAAAAATTGACTGGTGCGCATGGTTGGCCGTTGTCGGTTGCTGATGACGAGAAATGACGGAGCATTGTACGGGCGAGATCCGCTGGCGTACAGGCGTGCGGTCGGTGGTGTGGCACGAGGGCGGGATTCATGCCGCCCTTTGTGATGCTTCCTACGATTCTTCCACGATCTGGGTCGGCACCGGTTCCGGTGTCGGTGTCGGACCTGCGCGACGGCTTTCCTGGTACCAGTGCAGGGCGATCAGCAGCAGTGTCGGAACACCGAGCAGGGCAGTGATCAGGAAGAAATTGTGGTAGCCGAACTTCTCGACCATGACCCCTGAGTACCCGCCGATCAGGCGTGGCAACAGCAGCATGATTGAACTGAGCAGGGCGTACTGGGTGGCGGAGAACTTGAGGTTGGTCAGGCTCGACAGGTAGGCGACGAACGCCGAGGTCGCCAGGCCGGAACTGAAGTTGTCCAGGGAAATGGTGACGATCAGCATGTTCAGGTTGGCGCCCATGTCGGCGAGCATCAGGAACAACAAGTTGGTGCCGGCCGATGTAATGCCGCCGATCAGCAGAATCGGCAGAATGCCAAAGCGCACGATCAACAGGCCGCCCATGCCAGCGCCGACCAGCGTCATGATCAAACCGAAGATCTTGCTGACACCGGCAATCTGATCTTTGGTGAAGCCCTGATCGATATAGAACACGTTAGCCATGACGCCCATGACCGTGTCGGACATCCGGTAGGTGGCGATCAAGCCGAGCAGCAGGAACGCTTGCCAGCGGTAGCGCGTAATGAAGTCGTTGACCGGCGTCAGCACGGGCGCCAGACCGCGGCGACCTATGGTCGACAGGCACAGGGCGGTCAGCGTGGTGTAGAGAATCGCCCGTAGCAGCGCCCGGTCTTCGAGGACCAGATCGAGCAGGCTGACGCCGCCGAACAGCACGCTGGCGAAGTCGGTGTTATAGAGCTGGGTGAACATGGCGGGCACGGACACCAACAGCACGATCAGCACGAACACCGACGCCAGTTGATGCACAAAGCTGTAGCGGCCGGCCTGAAGCTGGGTGCGCAGTGGCACGGGCGGTTCGCGCATGAATATCGAGGTGAGCAACGCCGGGATCATCAGGGCGCCGAACAGCACGTAGGTGCCGGCCCAGGCCGAATGCTGATAGTTGAAGCCGGTGGAGCCGAAACCCTCGGCGAAGAACAGGGCGCCGGCGGTCGCCAGCAACGCGGCGATTCGATAGCCGGACATATAGCTGGCGGCGAGGGCGGCCTGGCGACTGTCTTCGGCGATTTCCAGGCGATAGGCGTCTACAGCGATGTCTTGCGTCGCCGAAGCGAAGGCAACGACCACGGCAATAGCGATCAACCAGGACAAATGTTTTTGTGGGTCGCAAAACCCCATGCCGATCAGACCGAGGATCACCAGCGACTGCGATAGCACCAGCCACGAGCGTCGACGCCCCAGCTTGCCGAGAAATGGCAGGCGCCATTGGTCCAGCAACGGGGACCACACCCATTTAAAGGCGTAGGCCAAGCCGATCAGGCTTGCATAACCAATGGTTTCGCGGGCTACACCGGCCTCGCGAAGCCAGACGGAAAGCGTTGAAAACACCAGCATGTAGGGCAGGCCGGCGGCGAAACCAAGCAACAACAACACGAGCGTCGAGGGGCTGGCATAGGCGGCGAGCGCGGCGCGCCAGGTTTTACGGGGCATGGGCTGGAGTCTGCCTCAAGAAATACGGAAACAAAGGGCGCACTCTAACCGCTGTGCTCTACCGGACGCCAGCCATGGCGCTGAATATCAACACGATTATTCAGGACACTGATGCCTTCAGCACGTAATCGCGCGCGCTGCTCATCCCCTGAAGGGCTGCCCACCGGCAGGCTGATCCGACCACCGGCCCCCAGCACCCGGTGCCAAGGCAGTTTCGTGTCACCCGGCAATTGGCTCAGTGTGCGTCCGACCCAGCGAGCGGCGCGACCGAGTCCGGCCAGCTCTGCCAATTGACCATAGCTCACCACTTTGCCCTCGGGCACTTGTGCCAGGGTCAGGTACAGCGCCGTGCGTCGGATTTGCGCCGGGCTTTCGGTATCAGCGGTTGGGTCGGTCACGTCCGGTGGTTCCTGAAAAAGTTCGCTTTGCCGTCTGTAGAGTAAGTCGTGGATCACTGATTGAGAAATGAACTCAATAGAAATAGTCGGGTCAGTCCTTGCTAGGGCCTTATTCCTGAGGATAATGCCGACTTTTTTTCGCAATCTTGAGCCTGTCCTTGCTTATGTTGTCCAGAACCTTGCTGTGCCTCGCTGTTGCCAGTGCCTCCTCACCTTTGCTCGCTGATACCGTCTGGTTGAAGAACGGTGACAAGCTGAGCGGCAAGATCACGCTGTTCGATGGCGGCAAATTGCTGATTCAAACCGAGTACGCCGGTGCGGTCCCGATCGACTGGAAGCAGGTCAAAACCCTGGAGAGTGATCAGGAGTTGCTGGTCAAGCAGGATGCCTACACCGGCGAGAAGACCAAGTCGCTGCATGCGGCCGATGACGGCAAGGTGACGCTGCAAAACGGCGAGGCACCGAAGACGGTCGAGTTGGCCAGTATCCAGCAGATCCTCAAACCCAAGCCGGTCGTGGAAGATCTGGTGTGGAAGGGCAATATCGACGCCGCGCTGGATTACCAGCGGGCGGAAAATGACACCGACGACTACGACATCGACTTCAAGACCACGGCGCGCCACGGTAAATGGCGGCATATCGCAGAAGGCGAGTACAACCGCGAATTCCAGGATGGCGTGGTGACCACAGACAACTGGCGGGCTGAATACTCCCTCGACCGCTTCCTCACCGAAAAATGGTTTTGGCAGGGTCGGGCTGTTTATAAGCGCGACAAAGTCGAAGACCTGTCCCGTCAGCGCACCGTCGGTACCGGTCCGGGCTACCAGTTCTGGGACAACGAATTGGGCGCATTCTCCCTGGGCTCGCTGGTCAACCGTACGGACTACGAGTTCACCGACGGCAGCAAGGAAAACTTCTATTCCCTGGCGATGAAGTGGGATTACAACCGCTACCTGATTGGCAAGAAGGTGGAGTTCTTCACCAATGGGGAGATTGGCAAGCCGTTGTCGGGCGTGGCCGATTACGCGCTGGATTCAGAAATTGGCTTGCGCTACAAGGTAACCGAATGGGCTTCGCTTAACCTGAAGGCGGAGCGGGATATCATCAGCGGTACGATGAATCTGATCTGGACAAGACGCGCTACACCGCAGGGTTTGGCGTGGCCTGGTAAGGCGTCAAAGAAAAATCGCAGCCTGGGGGCTGCGATTTTTTTTGCCTGCAAAAACACACAGGCACAAAAAAGCCCCGCTTTTAAGGGCGGGGCTTTTTACTAAAGCAAGTACAAGTTAGATAACTTGAACTTCTTCAGCTTGCATGCCTTTCTGACCGCGGGTAGCGATGAAAGAAACCTGTTGGCCTTCTTTCAGGCTTTTGAAGCCGTCGGATTGGATAGCTTTGAAGTGAACGAACAGGTCGTCACCGGATTGTGGAGTGATGAAGCCGAAGCCTTTTTCATCGTTGAACCACTTAACGGTACCGGTTTGGCGATTAGACATGGTGTAACTCCTTGAACAAAGATAACTGCGACTCAGGAAGAACCCTGGCCGAGACTGAGTGCAAAGAGCAGGAAAAATTCTTGTAGATGGTTGGATCGAAATTCAACATATCGTGTAGAGATTCTCAGTGACACAAGCAGCACAGTGGCGCCACCTTAACCCTTTTTCCGGGACGTGCCAATGCTTCTTGCGAAGGTTTCTCTGTTTTCAGGACTGACGGTCCATTGGTTTGACGCAAAGGCCCTGAATTCATGGGGCATCGTCGAGAATTGTGCCCCACACTTTGAACCCGGAGCGCGCGCCCGGTAAGATGCCGGACAGAATTTTTTCCACCTCGCTATTCAGGACACCCGCCATGAGCATCAAATCGGACAAGTGGATTCGCCGCATGGCGCAAGAGCACGGGATGATCGAACCTTTCGTTGAGCGCCAGGTGCGCGGCAGCGACGATAGCCGTGTGATCTCCTACGGCGTGTCCAGCTACGGCTACGATGTGCGTTGCACCAATCACTTCAAGGTGTTTACCAACATCAATTCGGCGATCGTCGACCCGAAAAACTTCGATGCGGGCAGCTTCGTCGATATCCACAGTGACGTCTGCATCATTCCGCCTAACTCCTTCGCCCTGGCCAGCACCGTCGAATACTTCCGCATTCCGCGCAATGTATTGACCATTTGCCTGGGTAAAAGCACCTACGCGCGCTGCGGCATCATCGTCAACGTCACCCCGCTCGAGCCCGAGTGGGAAGGTCACGTGACCCTGGAGTTTTCCAACACCACCAATCTGCCGGCAAAAATCTACGCGAACGAAGGTGTGGCGCAGATGCTGTTCCTTGAGTCTGACGAAGAGTGCGAAGTCTCCTATAAGGACCGTGGCGGCAAGTATCAGGGGCAACGTGGAGTGACTCTGCCGCGCACCTGATCCGTTCATCTGGCCAATCAGCGGGAATTCTTGAGCGGGTAGACACTCTATTGGGTGTACTGCCCGGTTCGCGCACAGCGGACGGGGCCTTCGCTCAGGAGTGCTTTATGAAGATCGATCCTCGAATAAGTGCCGAACTGGCAAGGCTTGAGCCCAATCAGATTGGCGTTTTGGCCTGGTCCTTGTTGGCACATCCACCCGTCAGCATGGCGGGGGGCATCCCCGGTCAACCCGACCCCGATACTCCAAACGAGCAGCCTACGGAACCCGGTGAACCGACCTTGCCGGATGAACCACCTCCCGCGCCTGTCGCATGATCTGCTGTTGAAAATGAATGGCCAGTCAGCTGATGTCCTTGAAGACTTCAGCTGACTGGCCATATTTCGTTGTCGCCGAGCACAAAGATCCTGCAATGGTCATCCCGCTCGACCTGATACCCACCGGTAAATGCCCCAAAGGCCGGTAGCAGGCTGACGGCTTCTCCCAGCCTGAAACACGCCAGCCGCAAACTTTGCCGACCTTTGCCTCTTAATCGATAAACGGGATGGACGTGCCCGGCAAGCACGTGGCGATCAGGATGAGGGGCGGGTTCATGCTGCAAGGCGAACGGCCCCAGTAGCAACGGCTCAGGCACTATCCGGATGTTCAGCGAGGCAGGTGGATCGCCCGCTCGTTTGTCGTGGTTGCCGCGAATCAGCGTCATCGGCAAATCAGCATGCCGAGCCCGCCATTCGGCCAGCGCGCTCAACGTGGCCGCTGCATGAGAGCCGGGCCCGTGAAGAAAGTCCCCGAGAAACATCAGTTGGCGGCAGGGCAAGGCAGCCAGCAAGCTGTCAAGCACCGCGATATTACTGGCGGTCGTGCCATGAGGCACCGGTTGGCCAAGGCTGCGATACGCCGCTGCTTTACCAAAATGCACATCGGCAATGAGCAGGGCGTGTTGCGCTGGCCAGTAAATGGCTTTTTCCGGCAGCAGCCACAGGTCTTCACCGGCCAGTCGAACGGGGTAGGGCGTGCTCATCAGGTTTTCCCGGTTTCGGCGGTTTTCTCAAGATCGGTGACCATGCGTCGGATACGGTCTGCGAGTTTTTCCGAGCTCATGCTTTCGCGCATGCGCTCAACCAACAGCGGAAACCCCAGCGGTGTAGGGCGTTTGAGCTGATGCAGGTCCAGTTGCAGACGGTTGATACGCTCCAGCGTCTGTTCCAGGCGCTGGATATCCAGTTCTTCCCGCAGGACTTCTTCCCCGGCCTGCGCCAGTAACAGATTCCCGGCGTCGTACTGTTTAAACACTTCAAAGAACAACCCGCTCGACGCCTGAACCTGACGTGTACTTTTCGGTGCGCCCGGATAGCCGGCAAACACCAGCCCGGCGATCCGCGCGATTTCCCGAAAACGGCGAAGCGCCAGTTCTCCAGCGTTCAGACTGGCGAGCACGTCTTCCAGCAGGTGCTCGGGGCTCAACAGTCCGGGACTCAACACTTGCGGCCAGTCCACAGGCGTGGCACTGAGCAACTCCAGCCCATAATCATTCACCGCGATGGAAAACGTTACCGCCTGCTGCTGACTCACGCGCCACGCCAAAAAACTCGCCAGCCCCAGATGCACCTGGCGCCCGGCAAAGGGATACAGGAACAGATGCCAGCCTTCGCGAGACTTGAGGGCTTCGGCCAGCAATGTTGTCGACGTCGGCAAACCAGACCAGCGTTGCTGTACCTCTAAGAGAGGTCGCAATGCGCGCATTTCCGGGCCGACACATTCGCCCTGCGCCGCCGCACTGAAACGCTCGACCACCGCTTGCGCCAGCTCATTGGAAAGCGGCATCCGTCCGCCATTCCAGCGCGGCACCGCGGCTTTTTTCGCGGTGCTGCGTTTGACATAAGCGGTCATGTTTTCCACCCGGACCAATTCGAGCAGGCGCCCGGCAAACAGAAAACCGTCGCCCGGTTTCAATCGCGCGATGAACCCTTCCTCGACACTGCCCAATTGTTTGCCGCCGCCGCCCTTGCTCCAGAACCTCAGTTGGATACTCGCATCGCTGACGATGGTGCCGATGCTCATGCGATGTCGCCGCGCCAGTCGCGCATCGGGCACGCGCCACACGCCGTGCTCATCCGGTTCCACCCGGCGGTAGTCCGGATAGGCTGTCAGAGAAAGCCCACCGTGGCGTACGAACGCCAGCGCCCAGGTCCAATTCGCGACAGTGAGGTCGCGATACGCCCAGGCCCCGCGTACTTCTTCATACAGCTCATCGGGCAGAAACCCACCGCCCAGCGCCATGCTGACCAAGTGCTGAACCAGCACATCCAGCGGTTTATGCGGTGATTCGCGGGGCTCGATGTGTCGTTGTGCCACGGCGTCTTGTGCCGCAGCCGCTTCGATCAGTTCCAGGCTGTGCGTCGGCACCAGCGTCACCCGTGAAGTCCGTCCCGGCGCATGCCCGGAACGGCCGGCCCGCTGCATCAGCCGCGCCACGCCTTTGGCCGAGCCGATCTGCAGCACCCGCTCCACCGGTAAGAAATCCACACCCAAGTCCAGACTCGAGGTGCAAACCACCGCTTTAAGTTGACCTTCCTTCAATGCTCGCTCGATCCAGTCACGGGTATCGCGCGACAGTGAACTGTGATGCAAGGCGATCAGCCCGGCCCAGTCGGGGCGTGCTTCCAGCAAGGCCTGATACCAGATCTCGGATTGGGCGCGGGTGTTGGTGAACACAAGGCTGCTGGGGCTGGATTCCAGCTCTGCGACAACCTGCGGCAACATCTTCAAACCGATATGCCCGGCCCACGGAAATCGCTCGATGGCGGGCGGCAACAAGGTATCGACGAGCAGCGCCTTGGACGTCTGGCCCTGAACACTGATGCCGCCCCCTTGTGGGATAAGTACCTCTTCAGCGTGAGCCTGATTACCCAACGTCGCGGAAACACCCCACACGATCAGTGCCGGATTCCATCGGCGCAGTCGGGCCAGGGCCAGTTGCAATTGCACGCCGCGCTTGTTGCCCAGCAACTCGTGCCATTCGTCGACCACCACCATGCGCAGGGTTGCCAGCGCCGTTTGCGCATCGGCGCGGGCGAGCATCAGGGTCAGGCTTTCAGGCGTGGTGATCAGGGTGGTGGGCAGGCGCCGGCTCTGTCGTGCCCGTTCGCTGCTGTTGGTATCGCCGGTGCGCAGGCCGACGCTCCATGAAATCTGTAAGTCGACCAGTGGCGTTTCCAGGGCGCGAGCGGTGTCGGCCGCCAATGCGCGCATGGGGGTTATCCACAGGACTGTCAGAGGTTGGGCGATCGGTTTTCGTTTACGAGAGGTTTCAACGGCTGTGACAGACGCGGCAAAGCGATTGAGCGCCGCAAACCAGACTGCATAGGTTTTGCCGGCACCGGTGCTGGCATGCAGCAATCCGGACTCGCCGCGTTTAACCGCGGCCCACACCTGTTTCTGAAAGACGAACGGCTTCCATCCGCGGGCGGTGAACCAGTGTTTTGCGTAGTCGGGGGAGGTTCCCATACCGGCGGTGTGCGCTCTGAAAGTCTTCTTTCAGTGACCGTGCGGGGGGGGGAAAGGTTTAATGAAACAACGCGATCCTGCAGGAGCACGGCTTGCCGGCGATGGCGGTCTCAAGGATGCCATCGCGAGCAAGCTTTGCTCCTGCAGGAAGGTATGGATTACTTGAGGTTGCCGCTGAGAAACTGCTTTAGCCGTTCGCTCTTCGGATTGCCCAGCACGTCGTCCGGCGCGCCTTCTTCTTCCACCAGCCCCTGGTGCAGGAACAGCACCTGGCTCGAGACTTTGCGGGCGAAGCTCATTTCGTGCGTCACCATTATCATGGTCCGGCCTTCTTCGGCCAGGCCCTGGATCACGCGCAGTACTTCACCCACCAGTTCCGGGTCGAGCGCCGAGGTCGGTTCGTCAAATAGCATGACTTCCGGTTCCATGGCCAATGCGCGAGCAATCGCGACTCGTTGCTGCTGACCACCGGACAGGAACGCCGGGTACTGGTCAGCGACGCGCGCGGCCAGGCCAACCTTGTCCAGATAACGCCGCGCGCGGTCTTCGGCCTCTTCCTTGCTGCAACCCAACACCCGGCGCGGGGCCATGGTGATGTTTTCCAGTACGGTCATGTGGCTCCACAGGTTGAAGTGCTGGAACACCATGGCCAGGCGAGTGCGGATTCGTTGCAGTTCATTGGCATCGGCCACGTGCATGCCGTGGCGATCCTTGATCATGCGGATATTCTGGCCGTCCAGGCTCATCGCGCCGTCGTTGGGCTGTTCGAGAAAGTTGATGCAACGCAGAAAGGTACTTTTACCCGAGCCGCTGGCGCCGATCAGGCTGATCACGTCGCCGGTGTTGGCCTTGAGCGAAACGCCTTTGAGGACTTGATGATCGCCGTAGCTTTTATGCAGGCCTTCGATGGTCAGTTTGTACATGGGGCAGACATCCTCAAGGCGAAAGTAGGTAGCCGCTGCGATAGGCTTCGGCGCCCGCGACATGCGCGATCACCATGCCAGCAGTGGCCATGCGCCGTAGCGAGCGGGCGTACATCAACCCGGCGGCGGTGCAATGAACGGGGGTGACGCGATCGTTGATCGGGTCAATGATTTCGGCGATCAATTGCCCGGCTTCGAGGTATTCCCCCGGCAGTGCGGTGAACACCAGCAAACCACCGACCGGCGTTTCCACAGGTTCGACGCCGGCCAGCGGCGTGGCCGGGTAGGGCAGTTCGGGCAGTGGCGCCGGTTCGCCGGCGATGGCACCGAAGTGAATCAGGTAATCGATCAGGGCCTGGCAATCGAGGCTGGCCAGCGGATGATTGACGTCACCCTGGCCGCGCAATTCGACGGTTACCGAAAAACTGCCCAGCGGAATGTCGAAGCGTTCGCCGAAGCGCTCCTTCAACTGCCACCAGAGCAGGGTGAAACACTCATCGAACGATTGGCCGCCGGAATCCGTGGCCAGCAAACTCGCCTCGGCACCGATGTAGCGCGCCAGCGGCTCGACCTGCGGCCAGGCTTCGGGCGTGGTGTAAAGGTGCGCGACGGCTTCGAAATCGCAATGCAGGTCCAGCACCATGTCCGCGTCGCAGGCCAGCCGTTGCAGGGTCAGGCGCTGGGATTGCAGTTGGGTGCTGGCGGTTTGCCGGGCGAGGGCGTTGCGCAAACTGTCGCGAATCAGCCCGAGGTTGCGCTGCGGATCGTCACCGAGTTGGGCTTCGATCTCGTTGCCGACCGCTTCGCTGACATCGACGAACCAGCGGTTGAAGTTCTGCCCGCTTTCGAGCTCGTAACGGCCCAGCGGCACATCCATCAACACTTGCTCCAGGCCCACCGGGTTGGCCACGGGAACCAGCACGATTTCGCTGCGCAGGCGGCCACTGGCTTCAAGCTCCGCCAGGCGTTGCTTGAGGTGCCAGGCCACGAGCATGCCGGGCATTTCGTCGGCGTGCAGGGACGACTGGATGTAGATCTTGCCTTGGGCCAACGTGGGGCCGTAATGAAAACTGTGAATCTGTCGTGCAGTCCCCGGCAGCGGGGCCAGCAGGTCATGAATCTGGTGGCGCATGTCTCTTTATCCCTAAAGCGGGTCCTAGTGGGTCGGCCCGAGGAAGGCCAGCCAGCGGCGTTCGGCGAGACGGAACAGGCCGACCAGCGCGAAGGTCACGGTCAGGTAGATCAGCGCGGCAATGCCGAACGACTGAAAGGTCAGGAAGGTCGCCGAGTTGGCGTCCCGAGCGACTTTCAAAATGTCCGGGATGGTCGCGGTGAACGCCACGGTCGTTGAGTGCAGCATCAGGATCACTTCGTTGCTGTAATACGGCAACGAGCGACGCAGGGCCGACGGCATGATCACGTAGGCGTACAGCTTCCAGCCGGTCAGCCCGTAGGCTTTGGCGGCTTCGACTTCACCGTGGTTCATGCTGCGAATCGCCCCGGCGAAAATCTCCGTGGTGTAGGCGCAGGTGTTCAGGGCGAAGGCGAGGATGGTGCAGTTCATCGCGTCGCGAAAGAACGCATCCAGCACCGGCTGAGCCCGAATGGCCGCCAGGCTGTAGATCCCCGTGTAACAGATCAATAGCTGGATATAGAGCGGCGTCCCGCGAAACAGATAGGTATAGAACTGCACCGGCCAACGGATGTAGAAGCGCGGCGACACACGGGCGATGGACAGCGGGATCGAAACGATAAAACCGAAGAAGATCGAAGCGCTGAGCAGCCACATCGTCATGGCCAGGCCGGTGATGTTGTTGCCGTCGCTATAGAGGAAGGGTTTCCAGTATTCCTGCAGAAGTTCGATCATCGTACGGCCTCCCGGGTACCGGCGGAGTAACGACGTTCAAGCCAGCGCAGAATGAAGTTGGACGCGCTGGTGATCACCAGGTAGATCAGCGCGGCAAGGACCAGGAAATAAAACAGCTGATAGGTGCTTTTACCGGCGTCTTGAGCAGCCTTGACCAGATCGGCAAGGCCGATGATCGACACCAGGGCCGTGGCCTTGAGCATCACCATCCAGTTGTTACCGATACCCGGAAGGGCATAACGCATCATTTGCGGGAACACGACGATCCAGAAACGCTGGCCGCGCTTGAGGCCATAAGCGGTGGCTGCTTCGACCTGACCCCGTGGGACGGCGAGAATCGCGCCACGGAAGGTTTCGGTGAAATACGCGCCATAGATGAAGCCAAGGGTGATGACCCCGGCGCTGAACGGGTTGATCTCGATGTATTCCCATTCCATGTAATCGGTCAGCGACGTCAGCCAGGTTTGCAGGCTGTAGAAAATCAGCAGCATCAGGACCAGGTCCGGAACGCCGCGAATAAGGGTGGTGTAAAGCTGGGCAGGCACGCGCATCAGTTTGACTTTTGACAGCTTGGCACTGGCGCCGAGTAGCCCGAGCAACACGGCCACCAATAACGACAACGCCGACAACTTGATCGTCATCCAGGTGCCTTGCATCAGCAACGGACCGAAGCCCTTGAGGCTGAAGGCAGAGAGCCCCAGATTTTGTAATAGGTTTTCGAACATAAAATCAGCAACCTGATCGGATGAAAAAAGCGCCCATCGCGAGATGGGCGCCGGGCATTATTTGCCGCTGTACAGATTCAGATCGCCAAAGTGTTTCTTCTGAATGGTGGCGTAAGTGCCATCATCGTGTAACGCTTTGATACCTTTATCCAAAAGTGCCTTCAGCTCGGTGTTACCTTTCTTAATGCCGATGGCGGTTTTGGCTGGCAGCAAATGGTCGTCGACCGGCTTGCTGACATCATAGTCGGCGCCTTGTGGCGACTTCAGGAAGCCCAGTTCGGCTTGCAGCATGTCCTGAATCCCTGCGTCGAGACGACCGGAGGTCAAGTCGGCGTAGACCTGATCCTGGTTGGCGTAGGCCTGGGTTTTCACGCCAGCCTTGTCCAGAACGGCTTTTGCATAGGCTTCCTGGATGGTGCCTTGCTCGTAGCCGACGGTTTTGCCCTTGAGCGAAGCGACATCTGCGGTGACGCCAGAACCTTTCTTCGACACGTAAGCGGTTGGGCCGGAGAACAGCTCGCTGGAGAAGTCGATGACTTTTTCGCGGGCTTCGGTGACGGTCATCGACGAGATCACACCGTCGAATTTATTGGCCTTGAGGCCCGGAATCATGCCGTCGAAATCGCTTTCGACCCATTTGCACTTGACCTTCAGCTCGGCGCAGATCGCGTTCCCCAGATCGATATCGAAGCCTACCAGGCTACCGTCGGCCGCTTTCGACTCGAACGGTGCGTAGGAAGGGTCAACGCCAAAACGCAGTTCCTTGTATTCCTTTGCCATGGCAGAACCAGCAGCCATGCACAACGCCAGTGCAGAAAGGGTCAGCAATGCTTTTTTCATTATTCAATCCCTAAGAACCAATATGAGCGCTTGTGGCGCAGAATTATTGTTACTGGTAAGCGTAAGACCTATTGAAAGTAGCAATTTCCGAACCAGAGTCCCGAACAAGCGTTTTAAAAGGTCATACAAGAAGTGACTGCGCGGGAATTGTGCACGAAAACGGGCGTCGTGGAAGTGCTGCACCAAGATGGTTCATGTCGGCACAAATTAATGTAGGAGTGAGCCTGCTCTCGATAGCGGTGTGTCAGTTAACAAAGGGTGCCTGACACACCGCTATCGCAAGCAAGCTCGGCTCCTACAGGGTATCGGGTTAGCTGAGCAGATTTTGCAGGGTGCCCAGATTGTCAGCGTCTTCGACTGATTTGTCCTGACGCCAGCGCAGCATCCTGGGGAAACGCACAGCGATCCCGCTTTTGTGGCGTTTTGACAGGGCAATGCCTTCGAACCCCAGCTCAAACACCAGGCTGGGTTTCACGCTGCTCACCGGGCCGAATTTCTCCACCGTGGTTTTGCGCACGATGCTGTCGACCTGGCGCATTTCTTCGTCAGTGAGTCCTGAATAAGCCTTGGCAAACGGCACCAGTGTACGTTCGCTGGCGTCGGGTGGGCCGTCCCAGACCGCGAAGGTGTAATCGCTGTAGAGACTGGCCCGCCGTCCGTGGCCTCGTTGGGCATAGATCAGCACCGCATCGACGCTGAACGGGTCGACTTTCCATTTCCACCACACGCCCATGTCCTTGGTCCGACCCACGCCGTACAGCGCATCCCGCGCCTTGAGCATCATGCCTTCGACGCCGAGACGGCGGGAGGCTTCCCTTTGGCGGGCGAGGTCGAACCAGTCATCGCCGGTCAACATCGGGGAGAGCAGTAACACCGGGTCATGGCAGGTGGCGATCAACTGCTCCAATTGCGTGCGACGCCGGGCCTGCGGCTGCGTGCGCCAGTCCTCACCGGCCCACTCCAGCAGGTCGTAAGCGAGCAGGACCACCGGCACCTCATCGAGGATTTTCTTGCCGAGGATCTTGCGTCCGATGCGCTGCTGCAACAGGGCAAACGGTTGCACGGAGGGGGCGGCGGGAGAGGCTGGAGCGAAGGCATCTTCGGTGTCGGGGCGGACGCTTTTCCAAGCAACGATTTCGCCGTCGATCACGGTGCCGTCGGGTAAGCCGTGCACCAGGTGATCGAACTCGGGAAAGCGCTCTGTCACCAACTCTTCACCCCGGGACCAGATCCACAAACGCCCGTCGCGCTTGACCACTTGGGCGCGGATGCCATCCCATTTCCATTCCACCAGCCATTGGCTGGCGGGGCCAAGCAACCCATCGAATTGCTCGACCGGTTGCGACAGCGCATGGGCCAGAAAAAAAGGATACGGCTGACCGCCCCGTTCAGCGTGGTCACCTGCGGATTCGGCGGCGATCAGTTTCAGATAACTCGCCGCATTCGGGCGATTTGTCAGGTCGGTGTACGCGACCATGCGCTGGGCCACGCGTTTGCTGTCGAGCCCGGCCATGGCCGCCAATGCACGGGTCACCAGCAGCTTGGAGACGCCCACGCGGAAGCTGCCGGTGATCAGTTTGATGCACAACATCAGGCTGGCGCGATCCAGTTGCGCCCAGAGTTCGGGCAGGCGCTCGGCAAGCACTTCGGGCGACTCGCCGCGCAAGGGCAGCAGCTTGTCTTCAATCCAGACCGCCAATCCGTCGGTGGAGCGGTGCGGCGATTCGGGCAACACCAGCGAGATGGTTTCCGCCAGATCACCCACCGCTTGATAACTTTCTTCGAACAGCCAGGGTTCAAGCCCGGAAACGGCTTGCGCCAATTCACGCAGCACGCGCACGGGGACCAATTGCCGGGGCCGCCCACCGGACAAAAAATACACTGCCCATGCGGCATCTTGCGGTGAGGCCTGGGCAAAGTAGTGTTGCATCGCGGCCAGTTTGGCATTGCTCGACGTGGTGGCGTCGAGTCCGGCGTACAGCTCGGCGAATGCCTTCATGCCAGCACCTTGTCTTTCTCGGGTTCGATCCCGGCGTTTTCTTCCTCGTCGTCGCCGTACTCGGTGTCGAAGCTTTGTGCATCCAGACCTTGTTCGCGCAGATGGCGTACCAGCACGCCGACCGAACCGTGGGTCACCATGACTCGCTCGGCGCCGGTCTGTTCAATCGCCCACAACAGGCCCGGCCAATCGGCATGGTCGGACAGAACAAATCCGCGGTCGACTCCGCGCCGGCGGCGGGTGCCACGCAAACGCATCCAGCCGCTGGCGAAGCCGTCGCTGTACTCGCCGAAACGCCGCATCCAGGTGCTGGCGCCCGCCGACGGCGGGGCGATGATCAGGGCTTTGCGCATCATCGGGTCGCTCTTTTTGACTTCGCCGGCATAGATCGTGGGCGGCAGATAAACGCCGCTCTGGCGATACACCTGGTTGAGCGGCTCCACGGCGCCGTGCACCAGAATGGGGCCGAGGCTGGCGTCGATGCCGTGGAGAATGCGCTGGGCTTTGCCAAACGAGTAGCAGAACAGCACGCTGGCAATGTCGGCGGCGGCATTGGCCTGCCACCACTGATTGATCTCGGCAAACACCTGTGCCTGAGGTTGCCAGCGATAGATCGGCAGGCCGAAGGTCGATTCGGTGATGAACGTGTGGCACCGCACCGGTTCGAAGGGCGCGCACGTGCCGTCGGCTTCCGTCTTGTAATCCCCCGAGGCAACCCAGACCTCGCCCCCGTACTCCAGACGCACCTGGGCCGATCCGAGGACATGGCCGGCGGGGTGAAAACTGAGGGTGACGCCATGATGGTTGAGGGGCTGACCGTAAGGCAGGGTTTGCAAATTGATGTCGGCACCGAGGCGAGCGCGCAGGATGCCTTCGCCGGCTGACGCGGCCAGGTAATGACGATTGCCGCTACGAGCATGGTCGCTGTGAGCATGGGTGATGATCGCGCGTTCGACCGGCCGCCACGGGTCGATGTAGAAATCCCCGGCCGGGCAGTACAAACCTTCAGGACGCGCGATAACAAGTTCCATGTCGTTACCAAAATGGAGGGACTTGTTAGCTATGAGGTTGGCGTGAAGCCAGAAGTTCTATCGAGATTTCAATGACGAGAAACATTCCCCCTGTAGGCGTGAGCCTGCTCGCGATAGCGGTGTGTCAGTCACTCAAAATGATGGCTGACACACCGCTGTCGCGAGCAGGCTCACGCTACAGGATCGGGGTTATTTGCCGGGTGTCAGGGTCAACTGAGTCTTGCCGTACACCTTGTCTAAGTTCTGCGGCTGCATCGGCAGGCTCATGTATTGCCCTTTGAGCCAAGGATCGATGCTGTTCAGATAATTAGGGCTGGCAGGGTTGCCCGACTGACCGGTGCCGTTCTGGCCCATCAGCGGTTCGGCCTGGCCGAAGTCGACGATGAAGCGCATGGCCGGTGCCAGGGTGGTGTTGAAATCCTGACCCCAGGCGAACGCCGCGGTGTTCAGCGTGGTGTGGTCCCCGCCTGCCGCAACCGGGCCGCGAACAGTCTGGCCATTGGCGTTTTTCCATTCGTAGCGGTGCAGTTTGCCCCACTGCCAGGCCTTGTGATCGCCACCCAACTGGCTGTCGCCAGCGCTGATCGCTGCCGCCAGACTGCGGGCGAGGATCGCCGGTTTGTCTTCTTTCTGCGGTGTGCGGGCGTCATCCCAGAACGGACTGTCTTCGCGCCCCAGCAGATGATCGGCCTGCGCCGCGTAGGACAACTTGCCATTGGCCACGAAGGCTTTCCACGTCGGGCTGCTTTCCGGACCCAGCTCGTCGAGGAAGATTTGCTTCATGCTTTCCTGGAGGAACAATTCGTAAATCGCTGCATCGGCGGAGGTCGTGCTGAGCTTGCCGTCGAACGCCATCAGGCGGGTATAGGCCTCGTGAGCCTTGCCGCGATCGGCAGCCGGCAGCGCTTCAATCGCCTGCTTGAGCGGTTGGGACATGCCCGGTGCTTCAAACATTTTCTTCAGCTTGGCGGCGAAGGTGGTGGTCTGGTCGTATTGCATTGCGATCACGCTGCGCGTGTCGTGTTTGCCAGCGCCCGCCAGTTCGGCCAGACGTTCACCACGTTCCGGCGCTGCCCAGGAATTGGACAGTTGCATGCCGTAGCCATGGGGAATGACGCGCTGGTTGGCGGTGCCGAGCCAGCCTTGGGCCGGGTCCTGGTCGTAGGGGTGCAGCATCGGGTCGGCGTAACCGTCCCAGTCGTAGCGACCTTCCCAGCCCGGCGATGGCAGCAAGCCTTCGCCTTCGCGACGGTTCGGGTAGCGGCCGGTAACTTGCCAGCCAATGTTGCTCGCATCGGCAAACACCAGGTTAAGGGCGATGGCGCGGATTTCGCGGCTGGCGTCCGAGGCTTTCTCGACGGTTTGGGCCCGGGACAGGTCGAAAAACGCGTCCAGGGATTTGTCATCGGTGAAGCTCGGCATTTGCAAGGCCAGGCCGAAACCGTTGGCCAGCGTGGTGCCCTGGGCGCTGTTGAGCAGTGGACCGTGACGGGTTTCGTACACCGCTTCACGAATCGGCCGCTGGCCTTTGACGAAGTAGGTTTCGTTGCGCACGATGGCGGGCTGCCATTTGCCGCCGACTTCGTAGGTGAGGCCGTTGCCCTGGCGTTTGATTTTTTCCAGGAACAGGTCCTGGTTGTCGCCCATGACCGTGGTCATGCTCCAGGCCACTTTGCCGTTGAAACCACCGAGCACCATCGGCAAACCGGCGATGGTCACGCCCGCCGCCTGATATTTCGGCGCGCGGATCTGCACGTAGCTGAACAGCGACGGCACGCCCAATGGGCCATGGCTGTCACTGGCCAAAATGCTTTTGCCCGTGCGGCTGCGTTGCGGGCCGATCGCCCAGTTGTTCGACGAGGTGGCGCCCAACAGATTCAGGTCGGACAGTTGCCCCGTGGCTTTACTGATTTCGGCCAGTCCGGGAATCGCGCCGTTGAGCTTAATGCCCTGCAGTTTGTCGGCTTCGCCCAGCGGCAGTTTTTCATCGGGCGCGGACGGCGTCAGCCACGCGAGTTTGTCGGTGGTGACGGTCTGGGCCAGCATCAACGAGGAAATTTCTTCCGGCAGGTTGGCCGACTGGCTGAAGTTCAGCAGGCAGAAAATCAGCGCCGAATCTTCCGGTTTCCAGTATTCAGGCTTGTAGCCGGTGGCCGCGAGGTCGGCTGGCAGCTTGTCGCGGTAGCGGAACAGGTAGGCGTTGACGCCGCGCGCATAGACTTCGAAGAAGCGTTTGAGGCGCGGCGAAGAGGCTTTATACAGCTCGCCGGCGCTTTTCTTCAGATTGACCGCGCGCATGTAGCGGTCAGCGTCCAGCAGGTCGGCGCCGGACATTTCTGCCAGACGACCTTCGGCCAACAGGCGCAGGGTGACCATTTGCGTGATGCGGTCGCTGGCGTGGACGTAACCCAGGGCGAACAACGCGTCGTGGAAACTGTTGCTTTCGATCAGCGGCATGCCCATGGCATTGCGACGTACCGAAACGTTCTGCGCCAAGCCCTTGAGCGGCTGCACACCGGAAGTCGGCGGGAGGGTGTCCTGTGCGTTCCAGGTCTGACAACCGGACAGGCTCAAGACACCGGCTACTGCTGCGGCAACGCCGAACCGGGGAAGAAAATGTGTAAGGGCTGGCGAGGCCATGGCAAAGCTCCTGCGGGGGTAAAGGCGCAATAAAGGCGCTACGTTAGTGAGCAGGAGGAGGGCGCGCAAGCGGCGGGCGGGGTTATTTCAAGATTTGTCTGATGAAGATCGTTCCCACGCTCTGCGTGGGAATGCCTCAACGGGCGCTCCGCATTCGGCTTTGGATGGACGCGGAGCGTCCCGGGCTGCATTCCCACGCAGAGCGTGGGAATGCTCTTGGGGAAAGGGTCGGGATTTTGGTGGGTTGATTTTGGCCGCCAGGGCATAGGCTTTGACGGTCGCCGGACGGTTCTGGATGTGGTTGAACCCAGGTGGGGACAGCAACCGCGGGCATCAGGTCGTCCTGTTTGCGTTCGATGGCTTGCCTGTGAGAGGAGGTGATGCTGAAGTGCGTGAAATTCAATGACCCCGCAGGAGAAAAAACCGGCATGGAGCTCAATACCCGCGCAGCACTCGTCATCATCGATCAACAAAAAGGCATTCTGCATCCCCGGCTCGGTCGCCGGAATAATCCTCAAGCCGAGGAGCGAATTCTTGATCTGTTGGCGTTTTGGCGCCGAACCGGGCGGCCGGTGATTCACGTGCAGCACCTGTCTCGCTCACCGGATTCAGTGTTCTGGCCACAGCAGTCGGGGGTGGAATTTCAGGAGCGGTTCCAGCCAAAGACCGGCGAACAACTGATCCAGAAACAGGTGCCGGATGCCTTTTGTGCGACGGGGCTGGAGGCGAGTTTGCGCGAGGCGGGGATTGAGCAATTGGTGATTGTGGGGGTGGCAACGAATAACTCGGTGGAGTCCACGGCGCGAACGGCCGGGAATCTGGGATTTGAGGCGTGGGTGGCGGAGGACGCGTGTTTTACCTTCGATAAGGCGGACTATTTTGGCAAGGCGCGTTCAGCCGAGGACGTGCATGCGATGTCGCTGGGGAATTTGCATGGGGAGTATGCGACGGTTTTAAGCACTGAGCAGATTCTGCAGGTTGACTGAAAACCCTGTGGGAGCGAGCTCCCGATAGCGGTCTGGCTGATAAATTGATAGTGAATGTGATGTAGTCATCGCGAGCAAGCTCGCTCCCACAGGGGTTTATGTTGGACACAAATCCAATGTGGGGGTGGGCTTGCTCGCGAAGGCGATTCAACCGGCGAAGAAATTCTTCGCCCGACGCATCAAGCGCCGTGGCACTTCTTGAATTTCTTGCCATTGCCGCACGGGCAAGGGTCGTTGCGGCCGACGTCTTTCAGGGCGTTGCGCACCGGTTCCTGGTGAGCGTGGCCGCAGTTCGGACCGTGAACATGGTCATGGTCGTGATCATGGTGATCATGGTGGTCGTGATGGTCATGATCGTGGTTACAGTCAGGGCCATGGACGTGGGGTTGCTGGGTCATCGGGTGTGCTCCGGAATTAAATCGGCGGGGATTATCACGCCATTGCGCGCAAGGTGCACGTCATGCGCGATGAATAAACCGGTTTGCAGTACACCTTCCAGACGATAGGGAATGGGTTGGTCGGGTTTTTTCAGCATTTTCACCAGATCGCGCACCTTGGGCCACAGGTTGGTCCGGATCGGAACCTTGAAGTAAGCGCTGTGTTTGGGGCCGACCGTAAACCAGTGATCGTACTCACCTTCGGTCAGCAAGATGTCACCCAAGTGAATTCGGTACTCGAGGCTGCGCACGGTCAAGTCACTGTCGTTGGGGTTGTCGATGCGAAAGTGCAGCAAAAATTTCTGCTCCAGCAGTTTTGCCCGCACGACTTCGACCTTGACCAGATGCACTTCGGGGTCCGGCTCGTCATCCTCGAACCACGACGCACAGCCAGCGAGCCCCAGAAACAGGAGCAGGCTGAGCAGATAAAGTGCGTGTCGCCGGGTGATCATGGTCGTGTATCTCCCTTGAACCTGTAGCAGCTGCCGAAGGCTGCGTCCGACTGCGAAGCAGTCGTATTCCTGTCACCTCTATCCCACTGAAACAACGCGCTGCCTGATTTCACGACCGCTCCGCAGCCGAACGCAGCCTCCGGCAGCTGCTACAGGTCGCTCACCTCAACTGTTGAAATACCCCGCGCAACATTTCTTGAATTTCTGCCCGCTGGCGCATGGACAGGCGTCATTGCGTCCGGCCTTGAGTTGCACGGTCGGATCGATGAAGTACCAGTGGCCGGCGTTCTGCACGAAGGACGAGCGCTCGCGGTGGCTGTGTTCGCCGCTGCCATCGTGCCAGCGCGCGGTGAAGGTCACGAAGGCGTGTTCCGGCTGGCCGCCGAAGACTTCGGAGCTTTCCACCTCCAGGCCCAGCCAGGTGCTTTGAGCGCTCCAGTCGCTGATGGACTGACGATTCAGGCCGGCCTGTTGCGCGGGCAGGGTAGTCGCCACCAGATAGTCGATCAGCCCCAGCACGTAGGCGCTGTAGCGCGAGCGCATCAAGGCTTCGGCACACGGCGCCGGATGCCCGGCGTGGTAATGACCGCAGCAGGCATCGAGCAAGGTGCCGCTGCCGCAAGGGCAAATGGATGTACTCATTGCATTACCACCAATATTTCCCGAAGTTCTCCGGATTGGCCCAAAAGCGTGAGTTGAGCCAGTCGGGTACTTGTTTGTAGTCAAGCAGATCATAGGTGAACAGGGTCAACACTTGTTCATCGCGCTGGAAGCGCTCGCTGGCTTGCAGGGCCAGGGAGAAAAAATCCGTCTCCTGCCAGCCGCTGGCCGACAAGTCCGCCAGCACCGCAATGCGGCTGGCGTTGAGGTTGCGGATCCCGCCGAGCAGGTTCAAGCCGTCGCGCTTTGGCAAGTGTTCGAGGCAATCGACCGCCAGCGCCAGATCAAACCGGCGTGCCGCCAGTTCCGCCGGCAACGGTCCCGGTGCCGTGTGGGCGACACACGTATCCGGGTGCGCAAGCTTGAAGGCTTCCAGGGCGGGAAACTCACTGGCCCCGATCAGCAACAGCTGCGCGGGAGCGTAAAGGTCCAGCAAAGCGGCCAACGCCTGTTGCGGTGTGCGCGAAGAAATAGCTGCAATCATCAAAGATCCTCAATCAGAGCACCAAGACTAGCCTGCCCAAACGTCCGGGCCTAGAGCGGGTTTAGCGCAAATGCGCCAATCCGTCGTGTACACGGGATAAAACAGCAATGGCCTATTGCTGGCGGAGTTTAATAGTCGGGTCTTTACTACCTGAATCGGTTCTAAGCCGATCCCTCAGGAGAAAACTAGATGAGCATAGTTCGGACAGCATTACCCTTGGTTCTGCTCACCAGTGTGTTGACTGGTTGCGCAGGTTTGCAGAAAACCGACTGGCCGACCTGTGCGGCTGTCGGTGGTGTCGTGGGTGCGGGTCTCGGCGCGACCGAGAGCTCCGCGTGGGCAGGCTATGGCGCGCTGCTCGTCGGCGGCACGGCAGCGGCCTATTGCTGGGTTCACGGTGATGGCGACGAAGACGGTGATGGTGTACCGGATAGCCGCGACAAGTGCCCGGGCACACCGCACGGCGTGACAGTCGATGCCAACGGTTGCCCTCCACCTGCACCGGTGGTTGAAGAGGCTGTTGTGGTCAAGGAAGAAACCATCGTCATCCGCGATGTTCACTTCCAGTTTGACAAAGCCACCCTCACACCATCCGACAAGCAGGTCCTCGACAAGATCGCCACTCGCTTGAAGGCGGAAGCGCCTACCGCTCAACTGACCGTTACCGGCCATACCGACAGCGTGGGCAGCGATGCCTACAACCAGAAACTGTCGGATAAACGCGCTCACTCGGTGGTTGAGTACCTCATCGAGCAAGGCGTGCCACGCAGCAGCTTCGTGTCTGTAGTAGGTGCCGGTGAAAGCCAGCCGGTCGCCGATAACAAAACGGCTGACGGCCGCGCGATGAACCGTCGCACGGAAATCAAAATCAACCGTTAAAGTCCCTTCCGCTCCGTGGCTTGTATAGTCGCGGATGCGGGTCTTTACTCCTGTGTAACCGGTATGGGCCGGTAACACAGGAGCTTTCAATATGAGCGTTCTCACAAGGACCGTCCTACCGGTTCTGCTGCTTGGCAGCCTGTTGACCGGTTGCGCAACTCACAGTGATGGCACTGCCCCCCTCAATCAACGCACCTGGCCAATCTGCAGCGTCATAGGCGGGCTGGTGGGTGGCGGTTTGGGCGCCATCGAAAGTGGCGGCTGGGCGGCCGGAGGAGCAGCGCTCGGAATCCTGACTGGCGGCTTGATCTGTTACGCCCAGGATGGCGACGAAGATGGCGACGGCGTTTTTGATCGACGTGATCGTTGCCCCGATACTCCCGCCAATACGCCGGTCGAACATCATGGTTGCCCGCTGCCGCAATACCCGGCCAGCGTGAAACCTGTCGAACCTGTACCCGAAGAAGTCATCATCCTCAGCGATGCGGGCGATGTGCTGTTTGCGTTCAATCAATCTGACCTGACCCCGTCTGCGCAGAATCAGCTGACTGCGCTGATGCCGAAATTGCAAAGCGCCGATGTGGTGAGTATCAAGGTGGTCGGCCATACCGACAGTGTCGGTTCCGATGCCTACAACCAAATGTTGTCGGAACGTCGCGCCACCAGCGTGGCAGCCTATCTGATGAACCAGGGGCTGGACCCGAACAAACTCACCAGTGAAGGCAAGGGCGAAAGTGAGCCCATCGCCGATAACGCGACTGACGAAGGCCGCGCGAAAAACCGTCGCGTGGAATTGCATATCAATCGCTAAGCCGCGATATAGAGCCATCGGCCCGCCAATAAGGGGGGGCGATGGCCATTCGGCGGTCTTCATGAAGAATTTTCCGTTGCCCTCTGGCGCATCCCGCGTGGAAGCCGTTACTGTGCGCCCAAAGAATAATGATCAGCGGGGGAGCGTATGAAGGTGTTTTGGGGGCTGGGGAAGTTATTGACCCTGCTGTTCTGGCTGGTGGTGCTGGTCAATCTGCTCACGTCGTTTGTTTATCCGTTGCACCCATTGGTCAATCTGGCCGGGGGCCTGCTGGCACTGTTCCATCTGCTGGAGCTGGTGTTCTGCAACCGCAGCCTCAAAGGCCGCGCCCACCCTTGGCGTGATCGCTTGCAGATTGCCATTTTCGGCGTCTTCCATCTTCAAACCATCCCGGCTCCCTCCGCACCGAAGGCTTCCCATGCGTAATCTCTGTCTGCTCGCCGCATTTATCAGTCCATTGGCCTGCGCTCAGGTTGTCAGTGTCGAAGCCAACTCGTTGATGCGCCTGCCCAACACGGCCAGCACCTTGCAACTGGAGCGGCTGGAAGTCGCGGATTACGGCACTTTGCTGATTCCTTCGAACGTCACCGAAGTGACGGTGGGCGAATTGCACCTGGGGCGTGAAGCGCGAATTGCCATCGTGCCGGGTGAACAACCGCTGGAATTTAAAGTGCACCGTGCCGAGTTGTCGGAAGGCAGTCAGATCACCGCGCGGGGCGCGCCGGGGAGTTTCCAGAAGGCGGCACGCTCGGGGCGCAATCTGAACTTGCAGATCAAGGCGTTGAACGCTCCGCAATTGTTGGTCGATGCTCGCGGCGGCGCGGGCGCACCGGGGTTTTTCGGTCTTGACGGCGCCAATGGCCAGGATCCGGGTTGTACCTATGGTCAGGCCGGTCGCGGTGCCGATGGCAGCGATGGCAGTGATGGTCAGCCGGGGGCTGCGGGCGCACTGGTGAAGCTGGAAGTGCCGCGCGATTTCCCGGCGGATAAAATCAAGGTGCAGGTCGCTGGCGGTGCCGGCGGTCTTGCAGGTCCTGGTGGTAAACCGGGGGCGGGTGGCCAGGCCAAAGGCTGCCTGGTGTACAAGGCCGATGGCGGCAAAAGTGGCCGTCCGGGAGCGGATGGCCAGCCTGGTCCTGCCGGGGCGGCGGGTTCGGTAACGGTTCAACGGTTGTAATCCTGATCGTTCCCACGCAGAGCGTGGGAACGATCATCAGAACATCGGCCGGGCCGCAGCAATCGCCACCAGCAACAGACTCACCATCAAATTAATCCCCACCAACCGCCGAATCTTCCCGAGCACGGCTGCACCCGTCGGCCAATCCTGCGCGTTCACTGCAATGCGCAACTCCGGCAGCATCAGCGCCTGGATCCGGATAAACAGCGCCGTCATCACCACGTACAACCCCATCATCACCTGCACATAACGCGGCGCGGCCTCAAACCCGGCGTATTGCAGATGAATCATGCCGACCCCGCTGATCGGCAGCAGCACTACCGCGACCCAGACCCAGCGGAAAAAACCTTGAAACACTTCCACCCACAGCTTCAGCCGGGCGGGGCCTTCCAGCGCCTTCATGGCCGCTGGGCGCAAAACCATCCAGGCGAAAAACATGCCGCCCACCCACACCAGGGCGGACAGGACATGCAGGGTATAAACGATGCCAAAAGGTGTCATTGGGGTACTCCGTTCTGCGCGGGATTAATTAGCGGGGTATGATAGCCGCCGAACCGAACCACTGAAAATTTATCCAGCGTTTTTAGCGCCCGACAATCCATGATCAGCACCGAACTCAAAACCACGATCCAGGGCGCCTATTCGCGTTTTCTCGAAGCCAAGAGCCTCAAGCCGCGCTACGGCCAACGCCTGATGATCGCCGAAATTGCCAAGGTCCTCGGGGATATCGACACCGACGACGAAGGCCGGCGCAGTGGCGACCCCGCGATTGTTGCGGTGGAAGCCGGCACCGGTACCGGCAAAACCGTGGCCTACAGCCTGGCGGCGATCCCGACCGCCAAGGCTGCCGGCAAACGCCTGGTCATCGCCACGGCCACCGTCGCCCTGCAAGAGCAGATCGTCTACAAGGATTTGCCCGATTTGATGCGCAACAGCGGGCTGAATTTCAGCTTCGCGTTGGCCAAGGGCCGTGGGCGCTACATGTGCCTGTCCAAGCTCGACATGTTGCTGCAGGAAGGCCACGCACAAACGGCCACGGCGCAGTTGTTCGAAGAAGAAGGCTTCAAGATCGAGGTCGACGAGGCCAGTCAGAAGCTGTTCACCAGCATGATCGAAAAACTCGCCGGCAATAAATGGGACGGCGACCGCGACAGTTGGTCGACGGCGCTGGAAGATGCCGACTGGGCGCGTCTGACCACCGATCACAGCCAGTGCACCAACCGCCATTGCCCGAACTTCGGCCAGTGCGCCTTTTATAAGGCCCGCGAAGGCATGGGCAAGGTTGACGTTATCGTCACCAACCACGACATGGTGCTGGCCGACCTGGCCTTGGGCGGCGGTGCCGTGCTGCCAGACCCGCGCGACACCATCTACGTGTTCGACGAAGGTCACCACCTGCCAGACAAGGCCATCGGCCACTTCGCCCATTACACGCGCCTGCGTTCCACTGCCGACTGGCTGGAAACCACCGCGAAAAACCTCACCAAACTGCTGGCCCAGCACCCGCTGCCCGGCGATTTGGGCAAGTTGATCGAGCAAGTGCCGGAACTGGCCCGCGAGATCAAGACCCAGCAACAATTCATGTTCACCGCCTGCGAGCAGGTCGCCGATTTCAAACCCGGCGAAGACGTCGAAGGCCGCGAGCGGCCGCGTCATCGCTTCGTCGGCGGGGTGATTCCCGAGCACATGCGCGAGATGGGTGTCGAGCTGAAGAAGGGCTTTGCCCGGCTCACCGACCTGTTCACCCGACTCACCGAGTTGCTCAAGGAAGGCATGGACGGCGAGGTCAACATCGGCATCGCCAGCAATCAGGCCGAAGAGTGGTACCCACTGTTCGGCAGCCTGTTGTCCCGTTCCTCGGGCAATTGGGAGTTGTGGGTGGCGTTCACCGCTGAAGACCCGGAAGACAACCCGCCCATGGCCCGTTGGCTGACGTTGGCCGAAAGCGGTTCGCTGTTCGACATCGAGGTCAACGCCAGCCCGATCCTTGCCGCAGAAATGCTTCGGCGCAACCTGTGGAACGTCGCTTACGGCGCATTAGTGACCTCGGCAACCCTGACGGCCCTCGGCACGTTCGACCGTTTTCGCATGCGCGCCGGCCTGCCGAAAAAAGCCGTGACCGCCGTGGTCCCAAGCCCGTTTCACCACGCCGATGCCGGCGTACTGCGCGTGCCGGACCTGAAAGCCGATCCGCGGGATGCACCGGCCCACACCGCGGCGATCATTCGTGACTTACCGCAACTGGTTGAAGGCTCCCGGGGCACGCTGGTGCTGTTTTCTTCCCGCAAACAGATGCAGGACGTGTTCGACGGCCTCGACCGCGACTGGCGCAAGCAAGTGTTCATTCAAGGCAACCTGTCGAAGCAGGAAACCTTGAACAAGCACAAGGCACGTGTCGATGGCGGGGATTCCAGTGTGCTGTTCGGCCTCGCAAGTTTTGCCGAAGGGGTCGACTTGCCGGGCGCGTACTGCGAGCACGTGGTGATCGCGAAGATCCCGTTCTCGGTGCCGGATGATCCCGTCGAAGCCGCGCTGGCGGAATGGATCGAGGCCCGTGGCGGCAATCCGTTCATGGAAATCTCCGTGCCGGATGCCTCGCTGAAACTGGTCCAGGCCTGCGGTCGCTTGCTGCGTACCGAAGAGGATCGCGGCACCATCACCTTGCTCGATCGACGTCTGGTCACCCAGCGTTACGGCAAAGCCATCCTCAATGCGCTTCCGCCATTTCGCCGCGAAATTTCCTGATACACCGGTGGGCACATTTGCCCGCCGCGTTGTCTATCTCTCTACCATCGCTTTTCCACTGACCCTTGAAGGTCGTTAGGGAGATCCACGTTCCTATGATTCGCCGTTCGTTGCCCGCTGTATTTGCCCTGATGTTCGCAGCCCCTTTGCTGGCAGCCCCCGCCGGCCAACAGACGCTGTTCAACTTTGTACGCCCCGCTGACGTGGTCCAGGTGGCGACTCAGGACGCCAGCCTGCCCCAATCCAATGCGGAACAAACAGCCGAAGGCGAAGTGTTGCGCCGGGTGACGTTCAACCCGGTGGCCCAGCCGAGTTTGCGTTTGACCCCGCAAACCGGCGCCTGGGACTGGTCGCAATCGGGCGCCATGAGCCTGCGAATCCAGAGTGCAATGGATTGGGCCGTGACCCTGTACGTGAAAATCCAGAGCAATGACGGCAAGACGCTGGTCAGTCGCGTCGATTTGCCGGCCGGTCCTGCGCAGACCTTGCTGGTGCCGTTGGTGGCAAGCTCATCGTTGAGCCAGGGCATGAAAGCCGGGCCGCCCATGCCGATGACCGTCGACGGCCAGCGCATGTTGCTGGCCAGCAGCGCCGGTGAGCTGGATCGCAGCCAGGTGGTGTCGGTGACCTTGTCGATGGATCAACCGAAAGTGGCCCAGAACATCTTGCTCGAACGTTTTGGTGTGCAGGACGGTGATGCCGTGACCCGGGCCGTTTATGGCGGGTTAGTGGATGCATACGGTCAGTCGACCCGGGCCAAATGGCCAGAAAAGATCAGCAGCGATGAGCAATTGAAAAGCGCAGCCGCCAAGGAACAGCAACAACTGAAAACCTGGCTGGCCGAGCGCGAAAAGTCCTCTCTGGACACCTATGGTGGCTGGACCAAAGGCCCGATATTCAAGGCCAGCGGCTTTTTCCGCACTGAAAAGCGCGACGGTCGCTGGTACCTGGTCACCCCGCAAGGGCATCCGTTCTATTCGCTTGGGGTCAACACCGTGGCCCCGGACGTCAACCAGACTTACGTTGCCGGCCGGGAGTGGATGTTCGAGTCCCTGCCAAAACCCGACGAGCCGCTGGCCAACCACTTTGGCGACGGTGACAACCGTGGCGGTAACGGTGCCGATCAGGGCCGCGGCTATAACGCCGGTCGCTGGTACGATTTTTACGGTGCCAATTTGCAGCGCCTGTATGGCGCACCGTGTGCGCTGGGCAGTGACACCAAGGCCGGTGTTGCCGAAGCGGCCAAGGCCGATGCGGTCGAAGCGACGGTCGAGAAGGCTGCCGAGCAACCCGTTACGCCTTCTATTGCCGAAGCCGGAGTCGCCGAAGCGGCCAAGACCGGCGCCGCCGAAGCGATCGAGGCGAAAGCAGTTGAGCAGAAACCCGCCGAACCCTGCAAAGCGGTGGTGGATGAACAACGCTGGACCAACCACACCCTGGATCGCCTGCAAGCCTGGGGCTTCAACACCATCGGCAACTGGAGCGCCCCGGCGCTCGGCGACGCTGATCGCGTGCCGTACACCTTGCCGCTGTCGATCGTCGGCGATTACGCCAGCATCAGCACCGGCACCGACTGGTGGGGCGGCATGCCCGACCCGTTCGATCCACGTTTCGCCATGGCCACCGAACGCGCCGTGGCCATCGCCGCTCGCGATCATCGCGACGACCCGTGGCTGATCGGCTACTACGCCGACAACGAATTGGCCTGGGCCGGTCCCGGTAACGACCCGAAAGCCCGTTATGCGCTGGCTTATGGCACCTTGAAAATGACCACCGACGTGCCGGCCAAACGTGCGTTCCTCAAGCAGCTGCGCGACAAATATCGCAATCAGGCGGGGCTGTCCAAAGCGTGGGGCATCGATTTGCCGGCCTGGGAATTGATGGAAGACCCGGGCTTCGTGCCGCCGCTGCCAAGCGCTGACCACCCGGAAATCGAGGCTGACTTCAAATACTTCCAGAAGGTCTTCGCTGATACCTACTTCAAGACCCTCTCCGACTCGCTGAAGTGGCACGCGCCGAACCAGCTGTTGCTGGGCGGTCGTTTCGCCATCAGCACCCCGGAAGCCGTGGACTCCTGCGCGCAGTATTGCGACGTGTTGAGCTTCAACATGTACACCTTGCAACCGCAGGACGGTTACGACTTCGCTAGGTTGCGCAGCCTCGACAAACCGGTGCTGATCACCGAATTCAACTTCGGCTCGGCGGATCGCGGTCCGTTCTGGGGCGGCGTGACGCAATTGGCCAAGGAAGAAGACCGTGGGCCGGCCTACGCGAACTTCCTCAAGCAGGCGCTGAGCGAGCCTTCGATTGTCGGTGTGCATTGGTTCCAATACCTGGACCAACCCGTGACCGGGCGTTTGCTGGACGGTGAGAATGGTCACTTTGGTCTGGTAGGGATTACTGATCTGCCGTTCCAAGGGTTTGTGGAGGCCGTGCGCAAGAGCAACCTGGCGGCTGTCGATCAGTTGAGCAAAGAGGCCGTGAAAGCAGCGGCCGAGGCCGACAAGGCCAGCCACGATGCGGAGGGCGGCAGAAAGGCCGAGGCCGGAAAAGGGCCGGGGAAGGGCACTGGAAATGCGGGTGGGCATTCCGGTAATGGTCATTAAGTTCTAAAAGCATCGCGAGCAGGCTCACTCCTACAGGGGATCTTTGGTGTGGCGAAGATCCCCTGCAGGAGTGAGCCTGCTCGCGATGGCGTCCGAAAAGACACCACAAATTTTCTCATCCAATCCATGGGCAACCGACCGCCCAGCCCAACCCTGTTCCCAAAACGGCTAATGGCTGGAACAATGCGGGCCACTTTGTATAGCGAATATCCGGGAGCAATGCGGGTGCAGATTCAGGGTCATTACGAGCTTAAGTTCGAAGCCGTGCGCGAAGCTTTCGCGGCGCTGTTCGACGATCCTCAGGAACGTGGCGCAGCCTTGTGCATCCAGGTCGGCGGTGAAACCGTCCTTGACCTCTGGGCCGGCACCGCCGACAAGGATGGCAGCGAAGCCTGGCACAGCGACACCATCGCCAACCTGTTCTCCTGCACCAAGACGTTCACCGCGGTCACGGCCCTGCAATTGGTGGCTGAGGGCAAGCTGCAACTGGATGCACCGGTAGCGCGCTATTGGCCCGAATTTGCCGCCGCCGGCAAAGAGTCCGTGACCCTGCGTCAATTGCTCTGCCATCAGGCAGGCTTGCCGGCATTGCGCGAATTGCTGGCCCCGGAGGCACTTTACGACTGGCAAACCATGGTCGACGCCCTCGCGGCCGAAACGCCGTGGTGGACGCCGGGCCAAGGCCACGGCTACGCCGCGATCACTTACGGCTGGCTGGTGGGCGAGTTACTGCGCCGTGCCGACGGTCGTGGGCCGGGCGAATCCATCGTCGCTCGCGTTGCCAGGCCATTGGGCCTGGATTTCCACGTCGGCCTGGCTGATGAAGAATTCCATCGCGTGGCGCACATCGCGCGTGGCAAGGGTAATGTCGGCGATGCCGCCGCCCAGCGCCTGTTGCAAGTGACCCTGCGTGAACCGACGGCCATGACCACCCGGGCCTTCACCAATCCGCCGTCGATCATGACCAGCACCAACAAACCCGAATGGCGGCGTATGCAGCAACCTGCCGCCAACGGTCATGGCAATGCGCGCAGTCTGGCCGGGTTCTACGCCGGCCTGCTCGATGGCAGTTTGCTGGAAGGCGAAATGCTCGATGAGCTGACCCGAGAACACAGCCTCGGCGACGACAAGACTTTATTGACCCGGACCCGCTTTGGTCTGGGTTGCATGCTTGATCAACCGGACGTTCCCAACGCGACCTACGGCCTCGGCCCACGGGCGTTCGGCCATCCGGGCGCTGGCGGCTCCATCGGTTTTGCCGACCCTGAACACGATGTAGCCTTCGGTTTTGTGACAAATACCCTGGGGCCGTACGTCTTGATGGATCCACGCGCGCAGAAGCTTGCGCGAGTACTGGCCACTTGTCTGTAAAACCCGCTCAAGGGTTCCAGTACCGGAACCCGGCAGCCTTTTCGGTTTCAAAGCGTCAGTTTGTGCGGGCCGCTTCGGTCTGACTTTTCATTACTTCATATTTCGTGGATATCCGATGTCATCCAAACCAACTCTCGCCCTGGCCCTGTGCTTTGCTATCACCGGTTGTGCACAGACCCCAAAAAGTGATTCCGATGGTGGCAGCTGGTGGCCGTTCGGTTCGTCCGACAAAGTCGCCGCTAAAGAGCCGAGCCCAGTTCCTGCCCCGGCCCCGGCCCCACTGAAACCTGCTGCCACCGCACCTGTTGCCAAAAGTGAGAGCGCCAGCCCTTGGTACTGGCCGTTCGGTGCCGATGATGCCGCTGCCAAGACCGCTGCCAAGCCGGAAATAAAACCTGAAGCCAAACCGGTCCCGGTCGCCAAGGCTGATACCAACGCGGGTAACTCGTGGTGGTGGCCGTTCGGCGGCAAGGATCAGAGCGCTACCAAGGTTGCGCCAATAGACCCGAAAGTCACCCAGGCCTGGCTCGACGACTACGAACCGCGTCTGCGTGAAGCGATCAAGGACAGCAACCTGCAACTTGAACGCCGCGAAAACGTATTGGTGGTGACCGCGCCGGTAGAAGGCTCGTTCAACCCGGATCGTCCAGCTATGCTGCTGCCTGTCACCCTCGGCCCGTTCACCCGTGTCGCGAAAATCCTTGAAGTCGATCCGAAAACGGCCGTGCTGGTACTCGGTCACAGCGATACGTCGGGTGCGGCACCGGCCAACGTGAAACTGAGCCAGGAACGTGCACAAGCCGTCGCCGCCATCTTCCGTCTCAGCGGTTTGCAGCGTGACCGCCTGATGCTCCGCGGCATGGGCGGTGACGCTCCGCGTGCGGCCAACGACAGTGTTGAAGGCCGTGCCTTGAACCGTCGCGTGGAATTGCTGGTGACCCCGCAGAACACCATGGTGGCGTTGCTGGCCAAGTACAACATGCCGGCTCCGGCGCCAGTGACTATGATCGCGGCGAAGGACATCAAGCCAGTGGCCACACCGGTCACCCCTGCGCCAGCGGCGAAGAAAGCGGCTGTGCCGGCGACGAAAAAGGCCCCGGCGAAGAAAGCCACTGCCAAGAAAGCGCCGGCTAAAACCGCAACGCCAGCGAAGAAGACGGTGCCGGCCAAAGCAGTTGCCGACGCCAAGAAAGTTGACGTCGCGGCTGACGCCACCAAAAAGTGATTCGTTAACCAAAAGGAATGCGCCATGACCCAAGGCCTGGCTGATATGCGTCGTGACTACACCCGTGATGGCCTGACCGAGGCGCAAGCCCCGGCAGAGCCGTTCGGGCTGTTCCACCAGTGGTTCGCCGACGCGGTGAAAACCGAGCAAGCGCCGGTGGAGGCGAACGCCATGACCTTGGCGACGGTCGATCAGGACGGACGGCCTCATTGCCGCATTCTGTTGCTCAAAGGTCTGGACGAGCAGGGCTTCACGTTCTTCACCAACTACGAAAGCGCCAAGGGGCAGCACTTGGCGGCGAATCCGTTCGCGGCCATGACCTTTTTCTGGCCGGCCCTGGAGCGCCAGGTGCGCATCGAAGGTCGGGTGGTGAAGGTTTCGCCCGAAGAATCCGACGCCTACTTCCAGGTTCGTCCGCTGGGCAGTCGACTCGGTGCCTGGGCGTCACCGCAGAGCCGGGTGATTGCCGATCGTGCCGAACTGGAAGCGCTGCTCAAGAACACCGAGCAACGTTTCAGCGATACAGCGCCGCACTGCCCGGATCACTGGGGCGGTTATCGCTTGCTGCCGGAACGCATCGAGTTCTGGCAGGGCCGTGCGAGCCGCCTGCATGATCGCCTGAACTACCGCCTACAGGGCGCTGACTGGATTCTTGAACGTCTGGCACCCTAAGCAGTCTACCGTTCGGGATACCTTGCTGCAGCGGCCTCAAGCCACTGGGGCAGATCCCGACGCTTGATCTTCTGTGCGTGAGCGTTCGCCAGTTGCTGGAGCATGAAAGCTTTTTTCTGTTCGTCCTTCCCAGCCAAAGCCAATGCCAGGTCGCGGTCCATCCAGCGTTTTATCCGAACGTACAGCCACCAATGGAAGTACAGACCGGCGACGGTAGTGATGAAAACGATGAAGTAATCCATGACAATCCTTGGGGCGTGAATGTGCAGTGGCGCCTGTACCGGGCCTGAATCAAAACATTTTTATCCCGACCATGCCGTGACAGGCGTCAAGCTGCGGGGTTTAATGATCACCTGTCCTTTGGAGTTGATGCTATGCGTAAGTCTGTTTTGTTGGTTGCTTCCTTTTCCACGATGGCGATGTTGCTCACCGGCTGCCAATCCAGCCTGACCGGTGACTCCTACTCCCGTGATGAAGCGCGTCGTGTGCAAACGATTCGCATGGGCACCATCGAAGCGCTGCGCCCAGTGAAAATCGAAGGCACCAAAACCCCAATCGGCGGCGCTGCAGGTGCAGTGGTCGGCGGCGTTGGCGGTAGCGCCATCGGCGGCGGCAAAGGCAGCATCGTTGCCGCAGTCATCGGCGCAGTCGCCGGCGGCCTGGTAGGTTCGGCGGCCGAAGAAGGCCTGACCCGCACCCAAGGCGTCGAAATCACTGTGCGCGAAGACGACGGCAGCATGCGCGCCTATGTTCAGCAAGTTCAGGAGAATGAAGTGTTCCGCGTTGGCGAACGTGTGCGGATTTCTACTGTAGATGGCACGAGCCGCGTGTCGCACTAAGCGGGATGGGTAAAGAAAAACCCCGATCAGGTGACTGGTCGGGGTTTTTTGTGTCTGTGGTTTTCACCTGTTGCACATCAGTTGCAGTCTCTCTAGAGACAAGTCGTAGCCGTCAAACTCGCTATCATATTGCTCCCGGTTCCGGTTCCGGTTCCGGTTCACGGTGCCGCACGGGTGCCGATGAAATACTCCAAGCCTTCAGGGACATCGACGTTTAGTAGCCGCGCTATCTGAAGGATTTGACTGTCGGTTAGCTCAAGTTCAACAAAGACAGAACAATGTAAACCGGCTTCACCCCTGACCCCGCCGGAAACACAAGAATGAAATCCTTGTACTCAGGCGGATACACCGGGTTCACAATAATGCTGGCCGCCGCCGGCGTCGGCGGATACACCCAGATATGCGGCGCCTGCGGTGCAGCCTCCAGTGCTGGAATGCCGAGGGTGTCCGAGCCATCCACGGCCGGTGTCCAGATCAGTTCAGCACCTCCCTCGAGATCCGCCACCTGCTGGCTGCCGCGCAGTGTGAACTGCACGACATCGACCATTTCCCAATCGCGGTTTTTGCCGGTGTAGAACCCGTAGCCCTTGAGGCTGCCGTCAGCCTGCTGCTCGACCTGCAATCGAACGCGGGTTCTGGCCTGTTTCAGGGCACGCAGTTGTTCGTCGGTGTAGAGCGCGCTATCACCCGGGCTCGGCGTCCAGAACAACGCGACGACACCGGCCAATGTGGCGGCAGTGGCGGCTTCAAGTGCCAATAAAGGTGCAGCGAGCGCCGGGGCTCTAAGTGCCAGTCGACCTACGCCGAGGGAGACTGTACTGCCGCTGATGGTTTCGAGATTCAGCAGCCCGGCATCGTCTGTATCACGAGCACCGAGCCAGGCAATTTCTCCGTAATCCTTGAGGCTGTCGGTCGGAACCACACCCGAAGGATTCGAGTAATCGATAATGGCGTCTGGCAGGTTGCAGGACTTGGCAAAGACGCATCCCGCGCGAGGGATGTCGGGTTTTTTCGTCGAGGCCTGAAGCCTATCTTCAAAAGCCTGCTGCCGGGCGAGCATGGCGTCGTAAGCGCTTTGTCGCGCATCGCGCTCGGCCAGTTCGGTGGCTGTCATGAAGCGGTGGGTAACGTGATGACCGTCACCGGAGGGTGGGCTTTTAGCCCTGGGGACTTCCTTGTTGCCAGCCACTGATCTTCCTTGCGTTCGTCCGTCGACAGCCCCCAATAAAGGAGCTGTGCGACGTTAACGAACGAGGCGGATCGTGGCTGTAGGATGAATCCTTGATGCTGCTAGGAGCGTTCGCTTTCGCTCAGGACTGCAAAACGGCGCTCTTGCGACTCGCCATCGCCGTCACCGCATAACCAATCAATGCCGCGAGAATCGACCCGGTCAGAATCCCCATCCGGTCCATCCCGGCGTAGTCGCTGACGCCTGGCTCAAACGCCAGCGAGCCGACGAACAGACTCATGGTGAAACCGATCCCGCAAAGGATCGATACCCCCAGCACATGGCCCCAATTGGCGCCTTGGGGCAGGGCGGCGATGCCGATTTTCACCGCCAGCCAGGTCAGGCCGAACACACCCACGGTTTTACCCAGCAGCAGGCCGGTGGCGATACCCATCGGTACGTGGTGGGTGAAGCTTTCAACGGTGACACCGCTCAGAGACAGGCCGGCGTTGGCGAAGGCGAACAGCGGCAGGATGCCGTAAGCCACCCACGGGTGCAGGGCGTGTTCAAGGGTCAGCAGTGGCGAAGACTCGGCGTTTTTGGTGCGCAGCGGGATGCAGAACGCCAGGGTCACACCGGCCAACGTGGCGTGGACACCGCTCTTGAGCACGCAGACCCAGAGGATCAAGCCGATGATCATGTACGGTCCAAGCTTCACCACGCCGAGCCGGTTCATGGCGATCAGCGCGATGATGCAGGCAGCCGCCAATGCCAGCGACAGCGTCGACAGGGTGCCGGAATAGAAGATCGCGATGACGATGATTGCGCCCAGGTCGTCAATGATCGCCAGGGTCATCAGGAACAGCTTCAGCGACACCGGCACGCGTTTGCCTAGCAAGGCGAGTACGCCGAGGGCAAAGGCAATGTCGGTGGCCATCGGGATGGCCCAGCCACCCAAGGCTGCCGGATCGTCACGGTTCAAGAACCAGTAGAGCAGCGCCGGCACGACCATACCGCCAATCGCCGCGGCGCCGGGCAGGACGATTTGCGAAGGGTTCGACAACTGGCCGTCGAGGACTTCGCGCTTCACTTCCAGGCCGATCAGCAGGAAGAACATCGCCATCAGGCCGTCGTTGATCCACAGCAGTAACGGCTTGGCGATTTTCAGCGCGCCGATCTGAGCGACGACAGGGGTGTCCAGCAGCCCGCTGTAGAGCCACGACAACGACGAGTTGTTGATGATTAAAGCCAGGGCTGCCGCGGCGATCAGTAACAGACCGCTGGCAGCTTCCAACTGAAAGAAACGCGTGAAAGTGCTACGCAGAGGCAAGGTCGCTCTCCATCGATGAATTCAAAAGGTGGCACACCCTAACCCGTACCGTTAGTTGTTAAAACAAAAGTTATATTCTTTTTTGTTATATGCAGTAACAACGTGAAGGTTGGGACCGGGCTTGAGCCTAGCAGTTGCCGGCCGTATTGAACGTCAGCTGTACCTGTGCGGGATGTAGGTTTTTTCCTAAGCTTGAAGGCTGAGCCTTACAAGAAGGCCGACTCAACGAGAAAACCATCATGAGCGACAACCGACAGTGGGCCCGCGAAGCCATCCGGATCATCGAAGCAGACTTCCAGCGCAGCGCCGATACCCACCTGATCCCCTTGCCGCTGCCGGGTTTTCCGGGCATTGAATTGTATTTCAAGGATGAATCCAGCCATCCCACCGGCAGCCTCAAGCACCGCCTGGCGCGTTCGTTGTTCCTGTATGCGCTGTGTAACGGTTGGCTCAAGCCCGGTGCGCCAGTCATCGAGGCGTCCAGCGGTTCGACAGCGATTTCCGAGGCGTACTTCGCCAACTTGCTGGGTTTGCCCTTTATTGCGGTGATGCCGGCGACCACCTCGAAAGAGAAAATCGCGCAAATTGCTTTCTATGGCGGCAAGAGTCATCTGGTCGACGACCCGACCCAGATCTACGCCGAATCCGAACGGTTGGCGCGCGAGCATGACGGTCATTTCATCGACCAGTTCACCTACGCCGAACGCGCCACCGACTGGCGGGCGAACAACAACATCGCCGAATCGATCTTCCATCAGATGCGTTTCGAAAAGCACCCTGAGCCGAGCTGGCTGATCTCCAGCCCCGGCACCGGCGGCACCACCGCGACGCTGGGGCGTTACGTGCGTTATCGCCAGCATTGCACCCGCGTGCTGTGCGCCGATGCCGAGCGTTCGGTGTTTTTCGATTACTACCAGACCGGCGATGCCAGCCTGCGCCTGGAGTGCGGTTCGCGGATCGAAGGGATCGGCCGGCCGCGGGTGGAAGCGTCGTTCCTGCCCAAGGTGATTGATGCCATGGTCAAAGTGCCGGACGCGTTGTCCCTGGCGGCGATGCACTATCTGGCGCAGCGGTTGGGGCGGCGAGTGGGCGGTTCGAGCGGGACCAACCTGATCGGCGCCTTGATGGCGGCTCAGCAGATGGCAGCGGCGGGGGAGTCGGGGTCGATCGTGGCGATTCTGTGTGATGGCGGCGAACGTTATGCCACCACGTACTACGACCAGGATTGGCTCAAGGGCCAGGGCTATGAATTGAGTGGTTTGATGGAGAGGGTGGCGGCGAGTGTCGAGCGCGGTGAGGCGCTACCATCGACGGTACTGCGCGCCAACATCTGACACACTGAAGATCCCTTGTAGGAGTGAGCCGGCTCGCGATAGCAAAAGATCAGTCAACATCTCTGTTGACTGTTAATCCGCATCGCGAGCCGGCTCACTCCTACAGGGGGATGTGCATCAGGCTTCCAGGCCGAGGATATCGCGAGCCACGGCTTCCGCAATGCGAATACCATCCACACCCGCCGACAGAATCCCGCCCGCATAACCCGCGCCTTCACCCGCCGGGAACAAGCCCTTCACATTCAAGCTCTGCATCGATTCATTACGGGTAATGCGCAGCGGTGACGAGGTGCGTGTCTCGATCCCGGTCAACACCGCGTCATGCAGCGAGTAACCGCGAATCTGCTTCTCGAACGCTGGCAGCGCTTCACGAATCGCCTCGATGGCAAACGCGGGCAAGGCCAACGCCAAATCACCCAATGCAACGCCAGGCTTGTAGGACGGCTCAACACTGCCCAACTCAGTCGACGGCTTGCCGGCAATGAAGTCACCGACCAGTTGCGCCGGCGCTTCATAGTTGCTGCCACCGAGCACAAACGCATGGGATTCCAGGCGTTCCTGCAATTCGATGCCGGCCAGCGGGCCGCCCGGGTAATCGACTTCCGGGGTGATGCCAACGACGATTCCGGAGTTGGCGTTGCGTTCGTTACGCGAGTATTGGCTCATGCCGTTGGTGACGACGCGGTTCGGCTCAGACGTCGCCGCGACCACGGTGCCGCCTGGGCACATGCAGAAGCTGTAGACCGAACGGCCGTTCTTGGCGTGGTGCACCAGTTTGTAGTCGGCCGCCCCGAGTTTCGGGTGGCCGGCGTACTTGCCCAACCGTGCGCGGTCGATCAGTGACTGCGGGTGTTCAATGCGGAAACCCACCGAAAACGGCTTGGCTTCCATGAACACGCCACGGCCGTGGAGCATGCGGAACGTGTCCCGGGCACTGTGGCCAAGGGCAAGAATCACGTGTTTCGAATGGATCTGCTCGCCGCCGTTGAGTTCGACGCCGACCAGTTGGCCGTCCTCGATCAACACATCGGTGACGCGTTGCTGGAAGCGGACTTCGCCGCCCAGCGCGCGAATTTGCTCACGCATGTTTTCCACGACACCGGTCAGACGGAACGTACCGATGTGCGGTTTGCTGACGTAGAGGATTTCGTCCGGCGCACCGGCCTTGACGAACTCGTGCAGGACTTTGCGACCGATGAATTTCGGGTCCTTGATCTGGCTGTACAGCTTGCCGTCGGAGAACGTCCCCGCGCCGCCTTCACCGAACTGAACGTTGGATTCGGGGTTCAGCACGCTTTTACGCCACAGGCCCCAGGTGTCCTTGGTGCGCTGACGCACTTCGGTACCGCGCTCGAGGATGATCGGCTTGAAGCCCATTTGTGCGAGCAGCAGACCGGCGAAAATCCCGCACGGCCCGAAGCCTACGACTACAGGGCGTTGCTGCAGATCGGCCGGTGCGTGGCCGACCACTTTGTAACTGACATCCGGCGCCACGTTGACGTTACGGTCATCGGCGAACTTGTGCAGTATCGCGGCCTCATCCTTGGCGGTGAGGTCGATGGTGTAGATGAAGCACAGTTCGGAGGACTTTTTGCGCGCATCGTAGCTGCGCTTGAACAAGGTGAAATCGAGCAGATCATCGCTGGCGATGCCCAGGCGCTGCACGATGGCAGGGCGCAGGTCTTCTTCGGGATGGTCGATCGGCAACTTCAGTTCAGTGATTCGTAACATGGCAAGACCCGGTTCGCGGGGCGCACAACTGCGCCAAGGCGTTGGAAACCGGTGATTATAAGCCCCAAAGGCGGATTCCGTGAGGCTTAAACGATCAGTCGTTGCGCGCACCGCCGAAATACGCGCAACCACGCTGTACCTGGCCATTGATGCGCAGTTCGGCGCTCATGTGCTGGACGCTGCCGGTGCTGCTGTCGGTGCAGCGTTGCGGCGCGACCCACAGTTCGATGTGCTGGTTATTGGCTTCGGTACTGAGGTTGAAACGGCCGTCGCCCAGCTGTTCTTCCACATAAGGGACGGCCAGGGGCGGTTGACCGGCGCGATCGATCACCATGCCTTTGCCACTGACCTTGACGTTCCACTCAGGCGAGTGACCGGCCGCGCGCAGGATCTGCAGTTTGAAATTGGGATCGTCGCACGCCGTGCCCGAGCGCTCGACGCGGTACAGCTGCTCCAGATCAAGGCGGCTGTCGACGATGCGCCCGCGCACATCGGCAAACAACTTGCCCTTGGTATCGGCCAGAGACGCCGCCTGTTGCAGCACACTGGTGCCGCCGGTGTCGTTGACCACATAGCTGCTGGTTTCATTGCAGGGCTGGAACAGCAACTTGCCGTCCGCCGCCGTCAACTGGCCTTGCATACGGGTCTGGCCCGCGTGGGAGGCACTTTCACGCGGGCCATCAAACAACTGACAGGCAGCAAACAGCGGCAGCAGGGCAACGACGACTAAGGAACGGGCAACACGCATCTTTGGCTCTCCAGACAAGTGCCGCCACGTTACTCAGGCACGCTCGTGATCACAAGGCTTGTGTGCCAGGGATTGAGTTGCCGGGTGCGTCCCAGCATAGTGGCGCCCTTGTCCAGGATCGGGCTCTTTTCGGCATGAACCAACGTCTCTCTATTTTCCCCAAACGGTTGTACGCACTGGATGCACTGCGAGGTATCGCGGCGTTGGCGGTGGTGTTCTGGCATTGGCAGCACTTCTTTTTTCAAGGGGCAGTGCCGGGCCCGCTGCAAACCGAACTGCAACCTTTCTATAGCGTGTTCGCCTTGTTTTATCGACACGGTGGCGATGCGGTCGCGTTGTTCTTCAGCTTGTCCGGGTTCATCTTTTTCTGGTTGTTCGGTCATGCCGTGGCGCGTAGGGAGCTGACCGGAAAACAGTTCTTCATCGAGCGTTTCAGCCGCATCTATCCGCTGCATCTGGCGACCTTCGCCGCTGTTGCGCTATTACAGATGATCTATACACGGCATACGGGCAACGCTTTTGTTTATCCGTTCAACGATCTCTATCACGGCGTGTTGAATGTATTTCTCGCCCCTGCCTGGGGATTGGAACAAGGCTGGTCATTCAACGCCCCGGCCTGGTCGATTTCGGTTGAAGTGCTGCTCTACGCGGCATTCTTCCTGCTGTGGCGTTATTCGCCCCTGCCCATGCTGATCAGCATTTTCTTGATCGCCGTGGCCGCTTATGTGTTTCCTGCGCAGTACAAAATCACCTTGGGCGTGTTCAGCTTTTTCTGCGGTGGTGTTGGCTATGTGTGGGTGACGTGGCTGCTGCAACGAATGCCACCGCGCTGGGTGGGCATGGGGTTGACGATCGGGTGTGCGGCGGGGTGGTGGTTGTTCGGCGCTGATCAGCCGCTGATCAAATGTGTGCTGTTGTTCCCGCTGACGATCATGGCCATTGCAGCCTGTCATCAGGTACTGGAACCGGTTGCCCGGCGCTTGGCGTGGCTGGGGGATATCAGCTACGCCTCCTATTTGCTGCATTTCCCGCTGCAAATTATCGCCGCGCTGTTGGCGGATAAATTCTTTGCGGGGCGAAGCGTCTTTTATCAGCCGTGGACGTTGCTGCTGTTCTTTGCGGTCCTGATCGGTGCCAGCCTGATTTGCCACCGCTGGTTCGAACGGCCAATGCAACAGTGGCTGCGCCAGTTCGGGCGCGAGCGCCTGGCGAGCGAAGTGATCGCTCGCCAGTAATGCCTGTCAGAAAGGACGGTCAGCCGACGTGAAACGTCTGACCTGTCTGCAAGCCTTCCACGCTTTTGGCGTAGGCCAATGCCACATCGGCTGCGGGAACCGGTTTGAACCCGCGGAAGTAAGGCGCGTATTTGCCCATGGCTTCCAGCAGCACGTTCGGGCTGATCGAGTTCACGCGCAGGCCGCGAGGCAGTTCGATGGCGGCGGCGCGGACGAAGCTGTCCAGCGCTCCGTTGACCAACGCGGCCGAGGCACCGCTGCGAATCGGGTCATGGCTGAGCACACCGGTGGTGAAGGTGAACGAGGCGCCGTCATTGGCGAACTCGCGACCGATCAGCAACAAATTGACCTGGCCCATCAGTTTGTCTTTGAGGCCCAGGGCGAAGCTGTCTCCGGTCATTTCATCCAGCGGCGCGAAGGTCACGTTACCCGCCGCGCAGATCAGGGCATCGAACTTGCCGGTCTGTTCGAACAGCTTGCGGATCGAGGCGCTGTCGCTGATATCCACTTGAAAGTCGCCACTGTTGCGGCCGATGCGGATGATTTCGTGGCGCTGGGACAGTTCCTTGTCGACGGCCGAGCCGATGGTGCCGCTTGCGCCTATCAATAGAATTTTCATCGTGCTGATTCTCGATTGGTTGAAAGTGATCTCAGTCTAGAGTGGTTTTTTCTGTTGATAAGCGCACTAATAGGCAACCTTTGGTTTTCAAATGGAAACAATCCATGAGCGAAATGGATGACCTGGCGGCGTTCGCGGTATTGATCGAAGCCGGCAGTTTTACCTTGGCAGCGCAGCAACTGGGTTGCAGCAAAGGCCAATTGTCCAAGCGCATCAGCTTGCTGGAAACACGGTTTTCGGTGGTGCTGCTGCAACGCACGACGCGTCGTTTAAGCCTGACGGCGGCAGGCGCGGCGCTGTTGCCGCAAGCTCAGGCGCTTGTCGTCCAGGTCGAAAGGGCGCGTCAGGCATTGGCGCGGTTGAAGGACGACATGGCCGGGCCGGTGCGTATGACCGTTCCGGTATCGCTGGGGGAAACCTTCTTCGATGGTTTGTTGCTGGAGTTTTCCGGCAAGTACCCAGAGGTGCAGATCGAGCTCGATCTGAACAACAACTTTCACGACCTGTCTCGGGATGGTTTCGATCTGGCGATTCGTTCCGAGGTGGGCAAGGACGAGCGATTGGTGGCTCGGCCACTGCTGGCCTGGCACGAGATGACCTGCGCCAGTCCGGCGTATCTTGAACAGTATGGCGAACCGCAAACACCGCAGGCCCTGGCCGAACACCGTTGCCTGCTCAACAGTCATTACAGCGGTCGCGAAGAATGGCTCTATCACCAGCAACATGAGTTGCTGCGCGTACGGGTGTCGGGGCCGTTTGCCAGCAATCACTACAGCTTGCTGAAAAAAGCCGCATTGGCGGGGGCCGGCATTGCGCGCCTGCCGTCCTATTTACTGCAAACGGAATTGGCTGACGGGCGATTGCGCTGGCTCCTGCGTGATTATCAGACGCGGCGCATGCCGATGTACCTGGTTCACCCGTATCAGGGCGGTTTGCCGAAACGCACGCAGGTGCTGGCGGATTACCTGATCGGCTGGTTCAAGCGCAGCGGTGAGGCGCTGGATCGCCTTAGCCTCGCACGGTCCGTGTAGCCGCTGTCGAGCTCGCGAGGCTGCGTCCGGCTGCGCAGCAGTCGTAAAATCAGTCACTGTGGTCTGACAGGTAAACCGCGTTTGCAGGTTTTGCGACCGCTTCGCGTTCGAACGCAGCCTTCGGCAGCTGCTACAGGGGGGCTGGGTTAGCGGGCGAAGCGTCGGGCGATCAGGTGATCAATCGACAATTTCCCCGGCCCCGTCGCCATCAAATACAGCAACACCGCCGCCCAGGTACCGTGAGTCGGGTACGCATCCGGGTACACGAACAGTTGAATCGTCAGGGTCATGCCGAGCAAGGCCAACGCCGAAAAACGCGTGGCAAAGCCAATCAAAATCAGTACCGGGAAAAAGTGCTCGGCAAACGCCGCCAAGTGCGCTGCGATCTCTGGCGACAGCAACGGCACGTGGTACTCGCTCTTGAACAATGCAATGGTCGAATCGGCGAGGCGAGGCCAGCCGAGCTGGAAGGTGCCGTCGATCAAATCAATGGCGAGGCCTTCGACCTTGGTTTGTCCGGACTTCCAGAACACCGCCGCGATGGAGAACCGCGCAATGAAGGCGATCAGGCTCTGTGGAATCATCTCCAGCAGCGCGATAGCGCGGCTGATCGGGTTCTGAGTGTTCATGGCGATACCTTGTTTTGGTGGAGGTGAGTAAGGGCGTTGTGGCTGATCAGCAAGGCCAGGGTTTGGCTGAGGTCGAACGCGGGGGCGGACGCTGCTGCCCGGAGCAGCGGCTGACCGTTTTGCAGGTTCTGAATGAAGGCGCTGGCGCCGGGTTCGATGACGAAGACTTCAACGTCCAGGCCATTGCGCAGGATCAACGCGTGTTGCCCGTGGTCCAGATCAATCCCGGCCAGCGTTGCGTCTTGCTGATGGGCAGCCCAGATCGAGACCACGGCGAAGGCTGACGTCAGCAGGTTGAGCGAGGGGTGAAGTTCGACGCTCAGCTCGCTCAGGGTGTGCGGGTCAGCGAGCGCTGCGCCGATCTGTTCAGGGTTCAACGGCTGGGCGTCGGCCGCGTGATAGGCGAGGGTGCGCAGGCGTTCCAGTCGCGCGACATCGGCCAGGTACGGCACGCTGACCGCCGGTTCGAAGCCTTCGATAAAGTCCGCCAAGTCGTGGCCGTAATCCTTGATCAACGGGCTCTGAGGCGCATTGCCGAGCAAATAGATCGCGGCCATGGCACGGAAAAATTCATTGCCGACCAATTGCGCAACCACGGGGTAGCTGTGCGCCAAGGCGTTGATCAGCGAACTCTGTACGTTATTGCGATACACCGCGAACCGGCTGGCGGGATCGGCGCCGTTGGCACTGAACACACCTTCGGGGCAGTTCAGTCGGGGATCAAGCAGGGCAGCAGCAAACGCGGCGTGCGTGTTCATGACCGGCCTCCCGCGCACCGCAACCGTTCATCGGCCTGAGACGCCTCGGCGTGCAAGACGCTGAAGGCCGGCAACTGATTGTCGCGTTCGATCAGGGTCGCTATCGGGCCTGTTCGCTCCAGTACGTGCTGGTACAAGGTCCAGACGGCGTTATCGATGGGGGCGCCGTGATCATCGATCAGCAGACGGTCACCGAGGCTGTCGGTGTCTTCGGCGAAGCCGGCCAGATGAATCTCGCCGACGGCATGGAGGGGCAGGGCGTCGATGTAAGCCAACGGATCGCGCTGATGATTGATGCTCGATACATAGACGTTGTTCACGTCCAGCAACAACCCGCAGCCCGTGCGACGGATGACTTCGTTGATGAAGTCAGCTTCATCGTACGTCGAGGGTTCAAACGCCAGATACGTTGCCGGGTTCTCCAGCAGCATCGGGCGTTTGAGGGTGCTTTGGACGTGATCAATGTGTTCACAGACGCGGCTCAGCGTCGGCGTGTCATAGGCCAGGGGCAGCAGGTCATTCAGAAACACCGGGCCATGGCTGGACCAGGCCAGGTGTTCGGAAAAGGACTGGGGTTGATAGCGCTCGATCAGTACGCCGAGACGCTTGAGGTGCTGAATGTCCAGTGGACCTTCAGCACCAATCGACAAGCCCACGCCATGCAGCGACAGCGGGTACTGCTCGCGAATCAAACCCAGGTAGTGATGAAACGGGCCGCCGGCCACCATGTAGTTTTCGGCGTGGACTTCGAAAAAGCCGATGTCCGGTTGTGAACCGAGCACTTCACGAAAGTGCTCGGTCTTGAGCCCCAGCCCGGCGCGGGGCGGGAGCCCGAACGGTAGATTGTTCATGGTCGACACTCGGGCTGGGTTGGGATCAGGCTTTGGCTTTGAACGCTTCCATTTGCCCGAAACCGGTCGGCGAGGTCTTGCTTTCGGTGGTGGCGCAGGTGCCTTTAGGGACGAGTTTCCAGGCGTTAGGCTGGAAATCGGTTTTCGAAGTGCCAGCGCAGGTGGTGCCGGCGCCTGCTGCACAATCGTTATGACCTTTCATGGCCACGCCGAAGCATTTTTCCATGTCGTCGGCCGCGTGGGCGGTGGACACGGCGGCCATGCTCAAGGCAGAACCAAGGGCCAGAACCAGGGCTGTGGCGGACAGGGTGCGGGTGGAAGCAGTCATGATGTTTCTCCGGTTTTTGAGGTGTCGGTCAGCAACGTTTGTGCTGGCTTACCCCTCTAGAGAAACGTCGTGGCGATGCGTTACAGCGGTCTCCAAAACTTTTTTAAAAAACTTCAATACACACCACATCCCTGTAGGAGTGAGCCTGCTCGCGATCTCGGTGGAGGAGTCAACACAGGTGTTGAATGTGAAATAGCTATCGCGAGCAGGCTCACTCCTACAGGAGATTTCCTTTGTCCGGAAGGTGTGTGGCAGGCACAAAAAAAACGGCCCGAAGGCCGTTTTCTGTTTACCGCAAAGACTCAACCACCCAGATACGCTTCACGCACTTTCGGGTCAGTCAGCAGGGCTTCACCGGTGCCTTGCATCACCACACGGCCGTTCTCCAGAACGTACGCGCGGTCGGCAATCTTCAGCGCCTGGTTGGCGTTCTGCTCGACCAGGAACACGGTCACGCCATCCTTGCGCAGTTGTTCGATGATGTCGAAGATCTGCTGGATGATGATCGGTGCCAGGCCCAACGAAGGTTCGTCGAGCAGCAGCAGCTTGGGCTTGCTCATCAGCGCACGGCCGATGGCGAGCATTTGCTGTTCGCCGCCGGACATGGTGCCGCCGCGCTGGGCGAAACGCTCTTTCAGGCGTGGAAAAAGTCCGAGAACCTTGTCCATCTGTTCCTGATAGTCGCCCTTGTCGGTGAAGAAGCCACCCATGGCGAGGTTTTCTTCCACGGTCAGGCGGGAGAACACCCGACGACCTTCCGGCACCACGGCAATGCTCTTGCGCATGATCTGCGCCGAGGTCTGCCCCACGAGCTCTTCGCCCATGTACTTGATGCTGCCACTGTGGGCCTGCGGCGAACCGCAAAGCGTCATCAGCAGGGTGGATTTGCCCGCGCCGTTGGCGCCGATCAGGGTGACGATTTCGCCCTGGCGGATTTCCACGTTGACGCTGTGCAGGGCCTGGATCTTGCCGTAGAAGGTGGAAACGTTTTCGAATTGCAGCATTTACGCTTCCCCCAGGTAGGCTTTGATCACTTCGGGATTGTCGCGGATCTGTTCCGGCGTGCCGTTGGCCAGGGGCGTGCCCTGGTTGATCACGACGATGTGGTCGGAAATGCTCATGACCAGTTTCATGTCGTGTTCGATCAGCAGCACGGTCACGTTGTGCTCTTCACGCAGCACACTGATCAGCGCCTTGAGGTCTTCGGTTTCCTTCGGGTTCAGACCGGCCGCCGGCTCGTCGAGCATGAGGATCCGCGGGCGGGTCATCATGCAGCGAGCGATTTCCAGGCGACGTTGCTGACCGTAAGCCAGGGTGCCGGCAGGCCGGTTGGCGAAGGCCTTGAGGTTGACCTTCTCCAGCCAGTACTCGGCGAACTCCATGGCCTCGCGTTCGCTTTTGCGAAAGCCCGGGGTCTTGAACAGGCCGGCCAGGAAGTTGGTGTTCAAGTGACGGTGCTGGGCGATCAAGAGGTTCTCGACCGCGGTCATGTCCTTGAACAACCGCACGTTCTGGAAGGTGCGCACCACGCCTTTGAGGGCGATCTTGTGGCCTGGCAGGCCTTCGATCGGCTCGCCGTCCAGCAGGATGCTGCCGCCGCTCGGCTTGTAGAAACCGGTCAGGCAGTTGAACACGGTGGTCTTGCCGGCGCCGTTGGGGCCGATCAATGCCACGACCTGTTTTTCCTTCACGGTCAGGGCGACGCCGTTGACCGCCAGCAAGCCGCCGAAGCGCATGCTCAAATTGTCTACTTTCAGGATCTCGCGGCTCATTTGCGCAGCTCCATGTGAGGACGTTGCATGGGCAGCAGGCCTTGAGGGCGCCAGATCATCATCAGCACCATCAAGGCGCCGAACATCAACATGCGGTATTCACTGAACTCACGCATCATTTCCGGCAACAGAATCATCACCGTGGCCGCCAGTACGACGCCCAGTTGCGAGCCCATGCCGCCCAGCACCACGATGGCGAGGATGGTTGCCGACTCGATGAAGGTGAAGGACTCCGGTGTCACCAGGCCCTGACGCGCGGCAAAGAAGCTGCCGGCGAAACCGGCGAAGCACGCGCCCAGGGTGAACGCTGACAGCTTGATTGCGGTCGGGTTCAGCCCCAGCGCCCGGCAGGCGATTTCGTCTTCACGCAGTGCTTCCCAGGCACGGCCCAGAGGCATGCGCAGCAAGCGGTTGATGACGAACAGGGCGAACAGCGACAACAACACCGCGATCAGGTAAAGGAAGATCACCTTGTTCACCGGGTTGTAGACCAGGCCGAAGTACTCGTGGAAGGTCTGCATTCCCTCCGCGGCCGTTTTATCGAACGTCAGTCCGAACAGCGTTGGCTTGGGAATGTTGCTGATGCCGTTCGGGCCACCGGTGATATCGGTCAGGTTACGCAGGAACAGACGGATGATTTCACCGAAGCCCAGGGTCACGATCGCCAGGTAGTCACCCCGCAAACGCAGCACCGGGAAGCCCAGCAGGAAGCCGAACGTGGCCGCCATCAGGCCGGCAATCGGCAGGCAGATCCAGAAGCTCAGGCCGTAGTAATGCGACAGCAGCGCATAACTGTAGGCGCCGACGGCATAGAAACCGACGTAGCCGAGGTCGAGCAGGCCCGCCAGGCCGACCACGATGTTCAGGCCCAGGCCCAGCATCACGTAGATCAGCACCAGAGTGGCGATGTCCACCGCGCCGCGGGAGCCGAAGAACGGCCACACCAGTGCACCGATGATCAGCGCAATGATGATCCAGCGCTGGGTGGTCGGCAGGGTCAGGAAGTTACTGGCCTTGGCCGGCATGCCCGGCATGCTCGGCGAAGATTTCCAGGCCGCGCTGATCGACTTGTCGAACAACACTCGCAGGAACATCAGCACCGAGCAAACGGCGATGATGAGCAGCGTGGTGTTGCTGGTGCCATGGACTTCGAGGTTGATGCCGACGATGGTCAGTTTCAAACCCAGTACCGGGTAGGCGACGGCCCACACCAGCAAGGCGCTGAACAGCGCCTGTCTAAGATTCCTAGTCATACTTTTTCAACCTCCGGACGGCCCAACAGGCCGGTAGGCCGGAACAACAACACCAGAACCAATAGACCGAAAGCCACGACGTCCTTGTACTGGTCGCCGAAGATGTCGGCACCAAAGGCTTCCGCTACCCCCAACACGATCCCGCCGAGCATGGCGCCGGGAATGCTGCCGATACCGCCCAATACCGCTGCGGTGAAGGCCTTGAGGCCGACGAGGAAACCGGCGTTCGGGTTGATCACGCCATACTGCATGCTCAGGAGCACGGCCGCGATGGCCGCCAGTGCAGCACCGATGACGAAGGTCAGGGCGATGATGTTGTTGGTGTTGATACCCAGCAGGTTGGCCATCTTGATGTCTTCGGCACAGGCACGGCAGGCGCGACCCAGGCGAGAGCGGGAGATGAACAGCGTCAAGCCGAGCATGGCGACGAACGTCACCACGAACACCACGATTTGCATGTAGGAAATCAGCACTTCATGTGCGCCACCTGGCCCGATGGTGAAGTTACCAGGGATCAGGTTGGGGATGGATTTGTCCTTGGAGTCTTGCGCCAGCAGAACCGTGTTCTGCAGGAAGATCGACATGCCGATGGCGGAAATCAGCGGAATCAGACGGTTGCTGCCGCGCAAGGGGCGGTAGGCGATCCGTTCGATGCTGTAGCCGTAGGCACTGGTCACGACGATGGTCGCGAGGAAAGCGGCAGTCATCAACAGCGGAACGCTGTCGAGTCCCATCATGGACAGGCCCGCGATGGCGATGAACGCCACGTAGGAACCAATCATGTACACCTCGCCGTGGGCGAAGTTGATCATTCCAATGATGCCGTAAACCATCGTATAGCCGATGGCGATCAGGGCATACGTGCTGCCAATGGTCAGGCCATTAACCAGCTGTTGGAAAAAGTGATAGATGTCAGGCATTACAGCGCTCCTAAAAACCTGATACGCATTTCACTGGTGGAGTCATTTTCCCGCTCGAGCCCCGTGGATCTGCACCCACTTCGAACGCGAGGTTTGCCAGCGAACCGCTGATGACGGTTTTGAGATTTTCAGGTGGGGAGACTGGCGGATCACGCCAGCGCGGCCCAAAACGTTCGTAAAACAAAGCCCACGGCACGCCGTGGGCTTTGTTGGCAGTCAGTCAGGCAAGGCCTTACTGAGGCGAAGCTTCAGTTTTTGGTTTGCCGAAGTGCCACTCGTAAACCACAAATTTGAAGTCTTTCAAGTCGCCCTTGGCGTCGAACTGCAGATCGCCAGTCGGGGTCTTGAAGGTGCCAGCGTGGATAGCAGCAGCCACTTTGGCAGTGTCTTCGCTCTTGGCGGCTTCGATACCACCGGCAATCACTTCAACAGCCGAGTAGGCCGGGAACACGAACGGACCGCTCGGGTCTTCTTTCTTCGCCTTGAACGCGTCAGCCAGGGCAACGTTGGCCGGATCCTGGTCGAAGGATTTCGGCAGGGTCACCAGCAGACCTTCGGAAGCGTCTTTGGCGATCTGCGAAATGGAGTCGTTACCCACGCCTTCCGGACCCATGAACTTGGCTTTCAGGCCTTTTTCCTGGGATTGACGCAGGATCAGACCCAGCTCCGGGTGGTAGCCGCCGTAGTAGACGAAGTCGACGTTGGCTTGCTTGAGCTTGGCGATGATCGAGGAGAAGTCCTTGTCGCCGGCGTTGATGCCTTCGAACACGGCAACCTTGACGTTTTTGCCTTCCAGGGTTTTCTTCACGGCGGTGGCGATGCCTTCACCGTATTGCTGTTTGTCATGCAGAACAGCAACGATTTTCGGTTTGACGTGATCGGCAATGTAGTTACCGGCGGCAGGGCCTTGGGCGCTGTCCAGACCGATGGTACGGAATACCATTTTGTAACCACGAGCGGTGATGTCCGGGCTGGTGGCAGCCGGGGTGATCATGATCACGCCTTCGTCTTCGTAGATGTCCGAAGCCGGTTGAGTGGAGCTGGAGCACAGGTGACCGACCACGAACTTGACGCCGTCGTTGACGACCTTGTTCGCGACCGCTACCGCTTGTTTTGGATCACAGGCGTCATCGTATTCAACGGCTTCGAGTTTCTTGCCGTCTACGCCGCCTTTGGCGTTGATCTGTTCGATGGCCATTTTGGCGCCACTGAACTGCATGTCGCCGTATTGGGCTACAGGACCGGTCTTAGGGCCGGCAATGCCGATCTTGATGGTGTCAGCTGCGAACGAATGGCTGGCAACCCCGGCCAGAACCATAGCGGCAAACAGTTTGGAAATCTGCTTAGTAGCCTTAGTCATAGTGCTCCACTCTTACTGTTGTAGTTTTTATAGTCCTGGCGCCGTAGCAGCAGAACCGGGTCAGATATCTTCGATACCCTCCGGAAAATGCCCCCGACAACTGTACCGGTACAGTGTAGAGCGCCAATTGTTAGCCTGGGAAGCTGGCGCCGGGGGACAAAACCTGAGGGTGTCGCTTTTTTGAAAGAAAAAGACAGAATCACGGCGGGATGTTAGCTGGCTAATTGCTTGATTCAGCGGCATTCCCTGGCTTTCCTGCTCTTTTCGATCGGTGACTCAATTGCATCCGGGTTTTTCTGGCGGACCACCGACGTTATCATTCGCGTCGATTTCTTTTCCGGACAGGACCCATGACTCAAGAACCTAGCACCCTCTATGCCAAGCTGCTTGGTGAAACCGCATCTATTACCTGGAAAGAGTTGGAGCCGTTCTTTGCCAGGGGTGCCCTATTGTGGGTCGATCCCGGGCTGGATTTGATCGCGGCCGCCGAAGCCGTGGCGACTGACGAAGGGGAGAAAGTGGCTGCCTGGCTGGCTGCCGACCAGGTCGCCAAGCTGTCTGAAACGCGGGCGCTGGATCTTTTTGAGCGCGACCCGGCGTTGTGGGCAGTGGTGGTTTCGCCGTGGATTCTGATCCAGGAAAGGGCGACGAGCTGAATCGCTGCGCCTTATTGGTGCGTCGTGCGGGCGAGCAAAAGTGTGTAGGTGAGTAGCGTGATGGCACGTTGCCGTAGAGAAAGGCCACAGGCATGGCCAGCATCACGGTGACGTAAACGTAACGGGAACAGTTTGTCGGGCAGCCTGAGGGCTGCTTAATTGTTTCTGGATGTTGGAAAGACTGACATTTTCAGCGGATTTGAGGGGCTCATCGCGAGCAGGCTCACTCCTAGAGGGGAACGCATTCCACATGTAGGAGTGAGCCTGCTCGCGATGGCGGCAACCTGGTCTGGCGTCAGACCGAGAAAGTCTTGCCAGTATGGTTATTCAGCGAAATAACCTTGGTTTTGCCAATGCGGTGACGGTAGATCTCACGCAGGTACTTGATCGCCTTCTTCACGCAATCACGCGACAGGCGAATGTCGTTGATCGAGACAAACTTGTCCTTGTCGTTGATCAGCTCGCGGTACTTCTTCTCGTACATCGGTTTGATCGCGTACCAGTTGGTATCGAGGATCTTCGCCGGGTTCTCGAATTCGTTGAGCAAGTCGTCGATCCGGTCTTCGTCGAATTCTTCATTAATAATGAAGTCGAGGATCGAGTTGTCCAGCGTCTCGTCGAAGCGGTACGGGTTCTTCGCGAAGCAGCGCTTGATGAACGCGACGATCAACGTCAGGAAGTCGTCCGACAGGCACGGGCTCTTGGCGATCAGGGTGGTCAGCGACAAGTTGGCCGAGGCGCCGATCACCAGCGCGTAGCGCTTGAGCGTCGTGTTCGGGAACAGGCTGTTGAGGTGGGTCTTCAACCGGTTCAAGTCCATGTAGGACAGCTTGTAGTCTTTCGGCAAGGAAACGATCGACACCACCGACGAGCAGTTCTTGAAGAAGTGCAGGTCGTGCAGCGCGGCCGCGTCGTAACCGGAATTCTTGTACTGCTCAAGCGAGGCGCGATAGCGCTTGGATTCGATCGGCAGCAGGCTGATGCCTTCGATCGCCTGGGTCACTTTGTTGAAATGCGGCAGGTCGATGGAGCGGAAGAACAAATCATCGATGTTCAGGCGCTGCGGTTCTTTCTCGAACACCTTGAACTTGTCGCTGCTTGGCGGCGGGGTTTCCGGCACCACGGATTCGGCGTAGGCAATCGCCACCGGGCCGGCCAGGCTCATGAACAGGTCGTTGGCGTCGAGGCGAATGGTTTCGCCGATGTCGATGCCGGCGCGACGGAAATAGTTCTGGTCGTAGTCGGTCGTCACCGCCTGCGCCGTCAGGATGTTGAAGATCTGCTGCGAGATGTACTGGTTGGCGTGTTTTTCCATCGCATTGACGTCAATGTTCTGGATGTTGCCATCATCGCTTTCTTCGGCATAACGCATGATGTCGTTGGAGATCAGCATCATGGCGTTCCATGGGCGGATACGGCCCATGACGCTGGCTTCGCTGCTGTCTTCGTTGGCGAAGTTGTAGGAGAAATCCCACTCTTCTGACAGGTATTTACACAGCAGGCGACCGGCGTTGATGTGCAGCGCCTCGGACATTTCGCTGCGGTGATCGGAAATGTTCGGCAGCACGCAAATGCCGCTGGTGAAGATCGGCTCGAAGACGAAGGAATGACCGCTCTTGCCGTCATGTTCGTCCATCGGTTTGGTGTCGAACGTCTTGTTCATGTACGAGTGCTGCTGGGCCAGGCCGAACTCCGAGGCCATGCCCGAACCGGTACCGCCGCCGGCACTGAAGATCGAGAAATACAGGCGCGACTGGTTGGCCTTGATCCCGCAGCTGTCGATCAGGTACGAGTGAATCATCTTCCAGTCAGGGCTGGAGAAACGCTGGGTGTCCTTGTTCAGGATGATCTTGGCCAGGTACTGACCGAGGATCGGCGCGTTACCGGCACCACCGGCGTGGACTTCCGACAAGTCCATGATTTTCATTTTGCTGTAGTCGCGCAGGAACCCGCTTTTTTCGCCCTTGCGCGAGAAACGGATGCGGCCGGCGATGTCTTTGTCGAGGTCGCCAAGCATCACCAGCGGTTCTACCAGGAACACCGGTTTGGCGCCCTTGTTGGTGCCCAGGCGCAGGTTGTTACGAATCCATTGGGCCGGGCTGTAGCCCTTTTCCGCAAAGCGTTTGTCCGGCGACAGACGGTCTTCGTTGTTGAATTCATTGAGGTAGAACTTGCGGGCGTTGTACACCAGCTCCGCGACGTCCAGAGCAATGTTCGAGCCGCAACGACCAAGACCGATCAGGCACACCGACGGGAATTCCTGGTCGTTATGCTGTTCGCTCACGCCTTCCAGGTGGGGCGGGCGCGGGAACACCATGTCGCGCAGGCCGTCGAGGTTATCGAGGATGCGGTCGGTATTGGTTTCAGTGAAATACAGGTATTGCTGAGTGGCCAGCGGGCGCGCCGGGGTCAATGGCTTCGACGATGAGGGGCTGTTCGCCGCAGGGCTCAGAGTCAGATCGGAGACCGTAGTGGCCGGGTTATTTTTAGAAGTCATTGGGCGCCATCTACCTGGACTGGTTGGCTGAGCGACATCTGTCGTCAAACCTTCACGGAATGGGATCTCGCGTCTTTTTTATGCGCGTATTTGGCCAAAGTCTCAGGGACTCGCCTGAGCATCAGTGGGTGGAATCCTTTCCTTAGTCATGATGGATCGGCCAATATTCGGCGATCTTTAATCAAAAGGAGGCTAAATGATGTCAACGCTACCTTCGTTGGGGTTCGCCGGTATTGGTCTGATGGGGCTGCCCATGTGCCGGCGCCTGCTGGCTGCGGGCTATCCGTTGACCGTGTGGAACCGTAACCCGGGCAAGTGCGCGCCGTTGGTGGAGGCCGGTGCCCGACAAGTGGCAACCCCCGCCGAACTGTGCCAGCACGCCGACATCATCCTGCTGTGCCTGGCGGACACCGCGGTGGTGCGTGAGGTGGTGTTTGGTCCGGTCGGGGTGGCCTCGGGGGCAAAAAGCGCTCAGTTGCTGGTGGATTTTTCCAGCCTGGAACCCAGCGCTACACGAGAAATGGCCAAACAGCTGCTCGACAGCACCGGAATGAGTTGGCTGGATGCGCCGGTGTCCGGTGGTGTGGTCGGCGCCGAGGCCGGCAGCCTGGCGATCATGGTGGGTGGCGAAGCGGTGGATCTGCAGCGAGTACGTCCGCTATTGCTGACTCTGGGCCAGCGTGTCACCCACATGGGCGGCGTCGGGGCCGGGCAGGTGACCAAGGCGTGCAATCAGATGATCGTGGCGTGCAATGCGCTGGTGATCGCCGAAGTGGTGGCGTTGGCCGAGTCTTCCGGGGTTGACGCCCGGTTGATCGCCGAGGCACTGGCCGGTGGTTTTGCCGATTCAAAACCGTTGCAGATCCTCGCCCCGCAAATGGCCGAGAGCCAATTTGAACCGGTGAAATGGCATGTGCGCACGCTGCTCAAAGATCTCGACACCGCCGTGAAGTTTTCCCGCGAACAGGGTTCGGCGACCCCCCTCAGCGGATTGGCTGCGCAACTGATGCGCCTGCATGGGAGCCAGGGATTCCTGGAAAAAGATCCATCGACGTTAGTGCAGATGTACCGCGAGCCTGGCTCAGAGGTGTGACGTTGAACGAATGCTTGCGCTGGTTGATTTCGTTCAACACCGGACGCAACTCAGCCAGTGGCACTGGGCGACTGAGCAGGTAGCCCTGAACGAAATCGCAGCCCAGGCGTTCGAGAAAATCGTACTGCTCGAAGGTTTCGACTCCTTCGGTGACCACCTGCAAATGCAGGCTGTGGGCCATGACGATGATGGCCTGGACGATTTCCATGTCCTGTGTGGCTTTGGGAATGTCCTGGATAAACGAGCGGTCGATCTTCAGCGTGTTCAGCGGAAGGCGCTTGAGGTAGGCCAGGGACGAATAACCGGTGCCGAAGTCATCGATCGACAAGGAGACCCCGAGGGCACGAATCTGCCGTAGCAGCACCAGCGTGTTGGCGAGGTTGCCCATCAGCGCATTTTCGGTGACTTCCAGCTCCAGCCGTTGCGGCGCGACCCCGGAGGCGTGCAGCGCGAGTTCGATTTCGTCGGCCAGCTCTTCACGCGCAAGGTTCAGCGGTGAGCAATTGACCGCGATCTTCAGTTCCTCGCAACCGTGCCGGGACAATTCACCCAGGTCTTCGCAGGCTTTGCGCAGCACCCAGTTGTCGAGCTCATGGATCAGGCCATTGGCCTCGGCAATGGCAATAAACCGATCAGGCGCCAGCAAGCCATGAACCGGGTGTTGCCAGCGAACCAGTGCTTCGAGCTTACTGACCTGGCCGGTTTTCAGGTCGAAGATCGGCTGGTAATACAGCATCAATTCATTGTCTTTACGCAGGGCGTGCCGCAGTTCTTCTTCGAGTTGCAGCTCCATCGTGGCGCGGGTCTTGAGGTTGGAGCTGAAAAAATTCAGGCCGTTGCGACCTGCGTCCTTGGACTGGTACAGCGCCAGGTCGGCGTTTTTCAACAGTTCTTCACAGGTCTTGCCGTCTTGCGGGAACAGGCTGATGCCGATGCTGGTGGTCATGACCATGTTGCGCCCGGAGAGCTCGATGGGCTCCTTCATTTTCAGCATGATACGCTGGGCCATGTGCTGCGCTTCTTCGGGATCATTGAGGCCGATGAGGATGCAGAACTCGTCCCCGCCAAATCGGGCCACGACATCTTTGTGGCTGCGCACCGAGCTTTTGATATGGCCGGCCAGCACTTTGAGCAATTCATCGCCAGCGTCATGGCCAAGGCTGTCGTTGATGCGCTTGAAGTGGTCGATGTCGAGGAACATCACCGCCAGCATGCCCCCTTCGTTGGTCTTCTCGATCAGTTTCTCGGCGAATATCTGATTGAAGCCACGACGGTTGATCAGGTTGGTCAAGGCGTCGTAATGCGCCACTTGCTGCAGCGACAGGCGCGCCTGATCCAGTTGGCTGAGCAGCGAGTTGACCCGCTGCAGATCACGCTCCTTGTGTTGCAGTTTTTTGTCCGCCAGTGCCGCGCTGATGCTGCTGCCGATGATCAGCAGCGTAATGACCGCCACCGTCAGCGCCAGTTGCAGGTGGCTGTGTTCGCTGACCGGCGCCAGGACGCTACTGCTGGGTATCACCAGATTGAAGGCGGCCATCCCGGTGAAATACATGCTCAGGATGCCGGCCCCGAGGAGGAGGCTGGCGCTGTACTTGAGCAGTTGGTGAAACATCCCGGTGCCGTCACGCAAATAGCGCGACAGCAGCAGTGCCGCGAGGCTGGCGCCAATCGCGATGGCGATGGACAAGGCAAACAATGCCGGCTGGTAGTAGACCGTGGCACTCGATTGCATCGACGCCATGCCCACGTAATGCATGGCGGTAATCCCCAGACCGACCCACACCGAGGCCTTGAGGCAATGCCGGACATTCAGGTCGGGGAAGCTGAGGGTGTGCATCACCAGCCAGGCCGCGCACAGGGCGATTGCCAGTGAAATCAGGGTGACGGGGAGTTGGTAGTGAATGTCGACAGGTGCCTGGAACGCGAGCATGCCGATAAAGTGCATGGCCCAGATTCCGCCTGCCAGGCACCCACTGCCGACCCAGCGCCAAAGCCTTTGCGAAGCCGGACTTTCCGCATGCGCCACACGCTCTGCCATATCCAGCGTGGCAAAGCAGCCAGCACACGCCACGACATAAGCCAGCAGCACCAGAAAAGGGTCATGCGTGCAATTGAGTATGAATTGCCCGCTCGCTGTCAGCTCGGTAATGAAATGCAGACCAAGCCACTCCATAGCACGCCCCGTCGTTGTCATCCCGGCCGGCGCAATGAACGCCAGCGAATGTCATCGAGTATAGAGGCCGTGTCTGGAGTGCAAGGGATGATGTCAAAATGGTTCCATATGATTTTGGCATCAACCTAATCGCGTTTGGTGCTAAGCCTCAGGCGCTTTGTTCAAAGGGGATTTCGTACGCCGGTTGCAGGGCTGGAAGGCCGAATGCTGCCCGGGCCGCGTCGCAATCCACGTTCGCCTCGCCATTTTCCCAAGACGCCTCAAATTCCCGGCAGGTGCTGGAACGCTCGTTGTAAATCGAGCATTTGACCTCGCTGCCGACGGTCCCCTCCAGGCTGATGCAGCGGGTGGGTTTGCAGTCGGTGCCGAGCATCGCCACGCGACTGGGACTGATCGACGCGACCAGCTCATCCGGCACCGTTCCCCCGGACGAGGCGCATTCGCCCCAGAAAAAAGACACACGGAAATGGGAACAGCAGGCACCGCAATTCAGACACGGACTGACTTCGGACATGGTCGATGATCTACGCAGGAGGGGGTACGCAGGGGAGCGGACAGGGGCGCTATTCTAGGCTTCGCAACGGGCTTTGGAAGGGGGTATGAAAGGTATTTTTCAGCGACGGACGGTACCGTGAAAATAGCGGCCGGATCCCCGTGAATCCTGGGCCTGGCGGTCAGCGCGCCTGCGTGAATCCATGGCCTGATATCAGCCTTGTCAATAATGACAGACAGCGTGGGTGGGCCTGTCTAGATTGGCGGTTCCGGGGACAGTGAGGCCCCAATAACAATAAAAGAGACGGACCATGCAGAACTCGACCCAAGCGGCGAATGCCTGGCGCATTCTGTTCCTGTTGTTCCTGGCCAACCTGTTCAACTTCTTCGATCGCACCATTCCCGCCATCATCATCGAACCGATCCGCATGGAGTGGCACCTCAGCGACTTTCAGTTGGGGATCGTCGGCACCGCTTTCACCCTGGTTTACGCGATTGCCGGCCTGCCGTTGGGGCGGATGGCCGATACCGGGTCACGCCGCAAGCTGATGGGTTGGGGCCTGGCGGTCTGGAGCGGGCTGACCGCGGTCAACGGACTGGTGGGCAGCTTCTGGAGTTTCCTGATCGTGCGCATGGGCATCGGCATCGGTGAAGCCAGTTACGCACCGGCTGCCAACTCATTGATCGGTGACCTGTTCCCGGCGCACCGCCGGGCGCGGGCGATGGGCATTTTCATGCTGGGTCTGCCGCTGGGGTTGTTGCTGGCGTTCTTTACCATCGGCGCGATGGTCAAGGCGTTCGACAGTTGGCGCGCGCCGTTCTTTATCGCGGCCGTGCCGGGGCTGATCCTGGCGATTTTCATGTTCTTCATTAAAGAGCCAAAGCGCGGCGCAGCAGAAACCGTGCAGGTGTCGCAGGAGCGCGTCGACCGGCCGATCCGCCGGGTGCTGGCGGTGCCGACGTTCCTGTGGCTGGTGATGGCGGGACTGTGCTTCAACTTCGCGACCTACGCCTGCAATTCATTCCTGGTGCCGATGCTGCAGCGCTATTTCCTGATGCCGTTGCAGGAAGCCGCAGTGGCCACGGGGGTGATCGTCGGCGTGACCGGTTTGTTCGGCCTGACGCTCGGCGGCTGGGTCGCTGACAAGATTCACCAGCGAGTGGCCAACGGGCGGCTGTTGTTTGCCGCGTTCAGTTTGATTATTTCGACCGTGTGTACGGGGTGGGCACTGCACGCCGGGCGCATCGAGATCGGCGTGTTTGTCGCGGTCTTCAGTGTGGGCTGGTTGTTTGCCTACAACTTCTACACCTGCGTCTACACCGCGATTCAGGACGTGGTCGAGCCACGATTGCGGGCCACGGCGATGGCACTGTTCTTTGCCGGGTTGTATTTGCTGGGCGGTGGATTGGGGCCGGTGGTAGTGGGCGGTTTGTCCGATCACTTTGCGCACACGGCGATGCTGGCGGCCGGTGCCGAGCAGATGACCGAGGCGTTCAAGGCCGTCGGTTTGCATGACGCGATGTACCTGATTCCGGTGGCGTTGTTCTTCACCATGGTCTTTTTGTTTATGGCTTCGCGGTGTTTTGTGCGGGATGCGAAACGGATGAAGGCAGGGTTGGGGGCGGTGGTTGAGCCTGGGGTTTCTGTGGCGACTGCATAAATGATCGTTCCCACGCGTGGGAACGATCAGCAGACAAAAAAAGGCCCGCATCACTGCGGGCCTTTTTTATTTAGCCGGGTAGAGCAGGGGACTTAACCCGCCACCAACACCCGAATCGCTTCCAGTCGCAACGCAGCCTTTTCAAGCATGGCCAACCCTTGCTCGCGCTGTTTGCGCAGGGCAATCAGTTCGCTGTCGCGCACGGTCGGGTTCACGGCTTGCAACGCGGTCAGGCGCGCCAGTTCTTCATCGGTATCCGCCGCCAGGCGACGCTGCGCCTCGGCCACACGCTCGGCGTGACGCGGCAGAATCTTCTCTTCGCCAGCATTGATCCGTGGCGTCAGCTGATCGCGCTGGGCCTGGATGAATTTGTTGGCGCTGGCACGCGGTACGCTTTCCAGCTGATCGTTCAAGGTCTCGAACGACACACGGGCCGACAGGTCGTTGCCGTTGGCATCGAGCAGGCAGCGCAGCGCGGCCGGCGGCAGGTAACGGCCCAGTTGCAGCGAGCGCGGGGCAACCACTTCGCTGACGTAGAGCAGTTCCAGCAACACGGTGCCAGGCTTGAGCGCCTTGTTCTTGATCAGCGCGACGGCGGTATTGCCCATCGAGCCGGACAGGACCAGGTCCATGCCGCCCTGCACCATCGGGTGTTCCCAGGTGATGAACTGCATGTCTTCGCGAGACAGCGCCTGGTTGCGGTCGTAAGTGATGGTCACGCCTTCGTCGTCGCCCAGCGGGAAGCTGGCGTCGAGCATTTTTTCGCTCGGCTTGAGGATCAGGGCGTTTTCCGAATGGTCTTCGCTGTCGATGCCGAAGGCGTCGAACAGGGTTTCCATGTAGATCGGCAGGGTGAACTGATCGTCCTGCTCAAGAATGTCTTCGACCAGCGCATCGCCTTCGCCCGCGCCGCCGGAGTTGAGCTCCAGCAAGCGGTCACGGCCGGTGTGCAAGTCGGCTTCCAGACGCTCACGCTCGGTGCGGGCTTCGTCGATCAGCGCTTGCCACTCGCCGTCGTCGGCCTCTTCCAGCAGCGGCAGTAGGCGCGGGCCGAACTGATGCTGCAAGGCGTTGCCGGTCGGGCACGTATTGAGGAATGCGTTCAGCGCTTCGTGGTACCACTGGAACAGACGCTCTTGCGGGCTGGTTTCCAGGTACGGCACGTGCAGCTCGATGATGTGCTTCTGGCCGATCCGGTCCAGACGCCCGATACGCTGCTCCAGCAGGTCCGGGTGTGCCGGCAGATCGAACAGCACCAGGTGGTGCGAGAACTGGAAGTTGCGACCTTCACTGCCGATTTCCGAGCAAATCAGCACTTGTGCACCGAACTCTTCGTCGGCGAAGTAGGCGGCGGCGCGGTCACGCTCGAGAATGTTCATGCCTTCGTGGAACACCGTGGCCGGGATGCCGGAACGCACGCGCAGGGCGTCTTCCAGGTCCATGGCGGTTTCGGCGTGGGCGCAGATCACCAGCACTTTGGTGCGCTTGAGCATCTTCAGGGTGTCGATCAGCCACTCGACGCGCGGGTCGAATTTCCACCAGCGTTCTTCTTCGTTGGCGTCTGGCTGGGCCTGGAAGCTGACTTCCGGGTACAGCTCGGCGTGATCGCCCAGCGGCAGTTCGAGGTATTCATCCGGGCACGGCAGCGGGTACGGGTGCAGTTTACGCTCCGGGAAACCCTGCACGGCGGCGCGGGTGTTTCGGAACAGCACGCGGCCGGTGCCATGGCGATCCAGCAGTTCACGCACGAGGCGCGCGCTGGCTTCGGTGTCGCCATCGTTCACGGCGGTCAGCAGGGCTTCGCCTTCGTTGCCGAGGAAACCGTGAATGGTCTTGTGCGCTTCAGGCGACAGGCGCCCTTTGTCCAGCAGCTCCTGAACGGCTTCGGCCACCGGGCGATAGTTTTCGCTCTCGGCGCGGAAGGCGGCCAGGTCATGGAAACGGTTCGGGTCGAGCAGGCGCAGACGGGCGAAGTGGCTGTCCTGGCCCAGTTGTTCCGGGGTCGCGGTCAGCAGCAGCACGCCGGGAATGGTCTCGGCGAGTTGTTCGACCAAGGTGTATTCCGCGCTGGCCTTGTCTTCATGCCACACCAGGTGGTGGGCTTCGTCGACGACCATCAGGTCCCAACCGGCGGCAAACAGCGCGTCCTGGGCCTTTTCGTCTTCGACCAGCCACTCCAGTGCAACCAGTGCGAGCTGGGTGTCTTCGAAGGGGTTGGTGGCATCGCTTTCGATGAAGCGTTCTTCGTCGAACAATGCGACTTGCAGGTTGAAGCGGCGGCGCATCTCGACCAGCCACTGGTGCTGCAGGTTCTCGGGAACCAGGATCAGCACACGGTTGGCGCGGCCCGAGAGCAGTTGGCGATGGATTACCAGACCGGCTTCGATGGTTTTACCCAGGCCTACTTCGTCCGCCAGCAGAACGCGCGGCGCAATGCGGTCGGCGACTTCGCGGGCGATGTGCAACTGGTGCGCGATCGGTTGTGCGCGCACGCCACCGAGGCCCCACAGCGCGGACTGCAATTGGCGGCTGGTATGTTCCAGGGTGTTGTAACGCAGGGAAAACCAGGCCAGCGGGTCGATCTGCCCGGCGAACAGACGGTCGCTGGCCAGACGGAACTGAATGAAGTTCGACAGCTGGGTTTCTGGCAGCGTGACGCTTTCGTTCTGCGCGTTGAGACCGTGGTAGACCAGCAGGCCATCGACGTCGTCGACTTCCTGGACCGTCAGCTTCCAGCCTTCGAAGTGAGTGATCGAGTCACCGGGCGAAAACCGCACGCGGGTGAGGGGCGCATTCCGTAGCGCGTACTGGCGAGTCTCGCCAGTGGCCGGGTAGAGCACGGTCAACAAGCGGCCGTCCTGTGCCAGAACGGTGCCTAAACCCAGCTCGGCTTCGCTGTCACTGATCCAGCGTTGCCCCGGTTGATACTGCTGCGCCATGCTGCCTGACTCCCACCTTGAAAAAGCGGGCTATCTTAACGGAAGGAGGCCCTCAGGGCCAAAGGACTCTCATAAAAACTCGCAGTCTTACGTTAGCCCAATGAAGTCGTGCTTGCCGGTCAGGGCACTGATGAGTGCCAAACGGGTCACAGTTTGCGACCGATGGCTCAAGTCGCCATCCCCGCAGCCGACAGCCTGCTGACAGGAGACTAAAAATTATGCTGCTACCGATGCTCCCCTTGAGTGCCGTGCCAATCACCTCACAGCACGACCCGATCCGTCAGCGCCCGGATATTCCGCCAGTGGTGCCGGTGCAGGAAAGCTCGAACGAAAGCACGATCGACCTGCAGCAGCGCGATCCCGAGGAAGCGGCTTTTCAACTGCGCGAGGAACAACGCCGCAAGCTGGAGCGCGAGCGTCGCCGCCGCGAGGCCGATGAAGACCCCGAGGAGCACCTGGCCATTCCCGGTGACGAACTGAATGCCGACAACACCGTGCCGGTGGCCCCGTTGATGGAGGATCAGCCGCGTCAGGGCTTGTGGGTCGATATTCAGATTTGAGTTGTGGCGGGTCAGACCGCATTATTGCGATATACCCGTCAAACGATGCACTGAGCACCATGAGCCAAGACGATAAGCTGATTGATCTCAACTCTGAACGCGCCAAGCGGGTTCACGACCTTAATGAAAAACGTCTGAATGAAGTTCGACAGGCGTTTGAGCAGGCAATGCCTTTGGGCAAAGCCAAGAAAAAACCGAAGAACAAACCGAAAAAGCGTTGAAACCCCCTGCATCTGTTGATGCAGGTCAGTTATTACCCCGCCTTTACGCCCGGTCTCGGGCGACATTGATCCAGGTCAATTTTTTCTTCTGCCTGTTTGGTTAACTTAGCCCTATCGCAACAGGGCAAGCCCAGGAGGCCAGTCATGTTTTTCGACAACGTGGTGATCGCCGGAGTGCTGACTGTCAGCCTCATGGTCATGTTTTTCGCAGGGTTTGGATTTTTTATCTGGAAGGATTCGCACAAGCGTAAACCGTAGTTCTTTCCGGATGTAATGAGCACGCAAGGCATTTTGGGCAACTTCGGTTGCCCTTTTTTTTGCCTGCAATTTAGACCTGGCAATACAAAACCCTTGTAGGAGTGATCTCCCCCTGAATTAGAAATTGCGCCCACAAAAAGCCCGACTCAATGGTCGGGCTTTTTCATTGCTCGGCGATGTATCAGCTACCCAGTGCCTTCGACGCCAGCCAGAACAGGCCGGCCGACAGGCCCACCGTCGCAGGCAGGGTCAGGACCCAGGCCAGCAGGATGGTTTTCACCGTGCCACCTTGCAGGCCGCTTTTGTTCGCGACCATGGTGCCGGCCACGCCCGAGGACAGCACGTGGGTGGTGGAGACCGGCAGGCTGAAGATGTTCGCCAGGCCGATCATGCACGCGGTGGTGATCTGCGCCGACATGCCTTGGGCGTAGGTCATGCCTTGCTTGCCGATCTTCTCGCCGATGGTCAGTACCACGCGTTTCCAGCCCACCATGGTGCCCAGGCCCAGTGCCAGGGCCACCGCCAGAATCACCCAGAACGGCGCGTATTCGGTGGTGGTGGTCAGGTCTTTGCGCAGTTTGTCCAGGTCGGCCTTTTCACGGGCATTGAGGCCAGGCAACTTGCCGACTTTCTTCGCCGTGTCATCCAGGCAGAGCAGGTAGCGACGCACTTCGATGCGGCTGTCCGACGACAACGAGTGGTAGTCCGACACACCTTTAAGGGTGCCGAGCAGGGCGGTAATGGTCGGTTCGGTCTGTTGCGGGTTGCAACGGAATTTCTCCGGCAGATCACCTTCTATGCTTTTGCCCAGCGCCAGGTATTCACCCAGGGTGTCGGCATTGCGCTTATAGAACTGGCTCAGGTGCAGGGTCGCATCGCGGGTCCGTTCGATCTGGTACGTCGTGCTGCCCAGGTCGAGTACGAACTGCGCCGGCACGATACCGATCAGCACGAGCATGATCAGGCCGATACCTTTCTGACCATCGTTGGAGCCGTGCACGAAGCTCACGGCCATGGCCGAGATCACCAGGACCAGACGGTTCCAGAACGGTGGGTGCTTCTTGTCATCGAGCTTGCGGCGCTGGTCCGGTGTCTTGTGCATCTTCGACAGTGGACGCCACCATTTAAGGCCGATCAACACCAGTGCCGCGACGAGGAAGCCGGCCATTGGCGAGAACACCAGGGAGGCACCGATGTCGATCGCCTTCTGCCAGTTCACGCCATCGGCCAACGGAATATCGTTGATCAACGCGTTGGCCAGGCCGACACCGAGGATCGAACCGATCAGGGTGTGGGAGCTGGAGGCCGGGATACCGAAGTACCAGGTGCCCAGGTTCCAGGTGATGGCGGCAGCAAGCAGCGAGAACACCATGGCCAGTCCGTGACCGGTGTTCACATTGATCAGCAGTTCTACCGGCAGCAGGTGGACGATGGCATACGCCACGCCAACACCGCCCAGCAGCACGCCGAGGAAGTTGAACACCCCGGAAAAGAACACCGCCAGATGGGGCGGCATGGCTTTGGTGTAGATAACAGTGGCCACCGCGTTTGCGGTGTCATGAAAGCCGTTGATGAACTCGAAGGCGAGGACAAAGGCCAGGGCGAGCAAGAGGCTCACAAGCACCCAAGCATCCAGTCCGCTGAATAAATCGATCATGAAGGTTTTCTGACCCGGTCGTAAGGGGGCGCGATTATGCCAGAAAAGACTGCTAATCAATGCACTTGCTGCTCATCGGTAACATTCTTCAACGAAATAATTGGCGAGGGACGCCAATCTCCCAGCGTTTTACCGGGTTTTACAAGCTATTGAATTAAAAGGAGAAATCAACAGGAACAAGGGTTTCGCTCGTGGAGTCGAGAGGCTTGAACGCTTGTGTGAAATATCTGAGAAGAGGGTCAGAAACGAGCCATTTGCCTCATCCGAGGGGTGAGGAGGCCGCTGCCCGCTTGTAGCGGGCACGAAAGGCTTGATCGATGCCACCCGCTTTTAGCGGGAGCAGACGCAGACCCCTGAAAGAATTCGGGCCGAGTCGGTCAAGGCTCTTCGGCTTTGAGTTCCTTTTCCATCTTCTGCAGTTCTTGGGTGAACGCCTGGTCCTGAACGGTGGCGCGTTTACGCCAGGGTTTACGTTCCGGTTCGGGCTGGGCGGCGTAGGTGGTGACTTCCCCGCCGTAAACTTCCTTGTAACGTTGTTCCTGGCGCTCAAGTTCCGCGCGCAGTTCGTCTTTCGTCACAGTGCTACCTGTATGAGTTGGGATAATTTCCGGTGAAACGCGCTGCATCGAGTCGATTGACCACGCTCATAAAAGGGTAATGCCCGGGAAGGCAACCTTTTGACGGCATGTGAACAATACTTCCATGTTGCAGGCGGCCACGACACCAGAGAAAAACAGCTGACGTAGCATCAGGTTCCTGTTTCAGCGAGCGCATTGGCGGAGCATATGAAATGAGCGTCAGGCGCTTGCTGCGGGCAACGACAATGGGACATCGCGCTGCCGGGTGACAGAGTCGGTGGATAAAAAACCGCTTCGCCACTGGATTGCATTATAGCGGTCGATTCGAAGAACACTATCACCGAGGCGTTAAAAGTAGTTCGTCATGTGTGATTGTTTTGTTACTGACAAGTGTTAACGGCAACTAGGAGGCCGATGATGTCATTGTGCAGCGATGTCTTTCTGGCGCCATTAAGGCGAACAACTTAAACCGCTTACATCGACCTTTAAGAAGTGGACCAGACAAAAAATAAAACGGGCAGTTAATGACGTGAGTCGCATCAGGCCTTGCGTGGCATCGATTGCGATTATCGGCCTGCCGTCCGATAATCGCCCAATCTTGGCGGTCCCGGACTTGTGTGCAGAAGCAGGGGCCGCGTGTAATAGCCGCTGATCCGCCTCGGAAAGGACCTGTCATGAATGATCAAATGCGCAACTCTTTCACTTCAGTGGCGCCGCCGATCGTCGCCTCACCCGCGAAGCGAATCCAGGCCCTGACCGGCGACCCTGATTTCATGACGTCCCTGGCGCGTGGCCTGGCGGTGGTGCAAGCGTTTCAAGAGCGCAAGCGCCACCTGACCATTGCCCAGATCAGTCACCGCACGGAAATTCCCCGCGCCGCCGTGCGCCGTTGCCTGCACACCCTGATCAAACTTGGTTACGCCACCACCGACGGTCGTACCTATTCGCTGCTGCCCAAGGTGTTGACCCTGGGTCATGCTTATTTGTCTTCGACGCCACTGGCGGTATCAGCCCAGCCGTACCTGGACCGCATGAGCGAGCAACTGCACGAAGCCTGCAACATGGCCACGCTGGAAGGCGATGACATTTTGTACATCGCGCGCTCGGCGACCACACAGCGGCTGATTTCGGTCGACCTTTCAGTCGGCGGTCGCCTTCCGGCCTATTGCACGTCAATGGGCCGGATTCTGCTCGCCGCACTGGACGATACCTCGCTGCGCGAATATCTCGATCACGCAGAGTTGCAAGCCAAGACCAGCCGTACCCTGCATACACCCGAGGCGTTGCTCGAATGCCTGCAAGAGGTGCGGCAACAAGGTTGGTGCATCGTCGATCAGGAGCTGGAACAGGGGCTGCGTTCGATTGCTGTGCCGGTGTATGACGCATCCGGTCAGGTGGTGGCCGCCTTGAACGTCAGCACCCACGCTGGCCGTGTCAGTCGCAACGAACTGGAACAACGCTTCCTGCCCGGACTGCTCAGCGCCAGTCGCGACCTCAGCGCACAGCTCTTCGCCTAAGCCTCTTCTATCTAAGCTGTTCGATAAACGCACAGACTCGCGTTTATCGAATTGACGCTCTTTCCCTTGGATCATTACTGTCGCGGCAGCGCCAGCTCAGGCTGGCACCTGTCCGACTGCGTTCTTGCGTGGAATAAAAATAATGAACCAGCCCCAGTCTGCTGTAGGTCACTGCCTCGATGTGCAGTCCTTCATCAATGCTCAACCCATTTCGCGCTATCAGTGGCGAGTGGTGATCCTGTGTTTCCTGATTGTTTTCCTTGATGGCCTCGACACCGCGGCCATGGGCTTTATCGCGCCTGCGTTGTCGCAGGATTGGGGGATTGACCGCGCCAGTCTCGGCCCTGTGATGAGTGCCGCGTTGATCGGCATGGTCTTCGGCGCGCTGGGTTCCGGCCCGTTGGCTGACCGCTTCGGGCGCAAAGTCGTGCTGGTAGGGGCGGTGTTGTTGTTTGGCGCGTTCAGCCTGGCGTCGGCCTACAGCACCAATGTCGATCAATTGCTGGTGCTGCGTTTCCTCACCGGCCTGGGTCTTGGTGCCGGCATGCCGAACGCCACCACCCTGCTGTCGGAATACACCCCGGAGCGCAAGAAGTCCCTGCTGGTGACCAGCATGTTCTGCGGCTTCAACCTCGGCATGGCCGGTGGCGGGTTTATCTCGGCCAAGCTGATCCCGGCGTTTGGTTGGCACAGTTTGCTGCTGATCGGCGGGATTCTGCCGCTGATCCTCTCGGTCGTCCTGCTGTTGTGGCTGCCGGAGTCGGCGCGCTACCTCGTGGTCCGTAACCGTGGCACCGACAAAGTGCGCAAGACCCTGGCGCCCATCGACCCGACCATCGTCGCCCAGGCTTCAAGCTTCAGCGTGCCGGAACAGAAAACCGTGAAGGCGCGCAACGTGTTCGCGGTGATCTTCTCCGGCACCTACAGCACCGGCACCTTGCTGCTGTGGCTGACCTATTTCATGGGCCTGGTGATCGTGTACCTGCTGACCAGTTGGCTGCCGACACTGATGCGTGACAGCGGCGCGAGCATGGAGCAGGCCGCGTTCATTGGCGCCCTGTTCCAGTTTGGCGGGGTGCTGAGCGCGGTGGGCGTGGGCTGGGCGATGGACCGGTTCAATCCGCACAAGGTCATCGGCATTTTCTACCTGCTGGCCGGGGTGTTTGCCTACGCGGTAGGCCAGAGCCTGGGCAACATCACGCTGTTGGCGACGTTAGTGCTGGTGGCGGGCATGTGCGTCAACGGTGCGCAATCGGCGATGCCTTCCCTGGCGGCGCGGTTTTATCCGACACAAGGGCGGGCGACCGGGGTGTCATGGATGCTCGGGATTGGCCGGTTTGGCGCGATTCTCGGGGCTTGGATGGGCGCGACGTTGCTCGGGCTGGGCTGGAATTTTGAGCAAGTGCTGACGGCGCTGGTGATTCCGGCAGCGTTGGCGACTACGGCGGTGGTGATCAAGGGCATGGTCAGTCATGCGGATGCGACTTGATCGCCTGATCTGGAATCTTCAGCGGCTCTGATGGCCTCTTCGCGAGCGGGCTCACTCCTGCAGGTGACCGCGTTCCCCCTGTGGGAGTGAGCTTGGTCGCGATGCTTTTGATCTTCGATAGGCAGACAACAATCTGTTCGATAAACGAACGCTTAGTCGATTATCGGATTGTTTGGTGTTTTGCACAGGCTTAACCTTCAGTCATTCCGGCGCTGCGCATCGCGCCTTTTTCTTCCACTGTCGGTTGATCACAAAACGGGAGCCTGCCCCATGGCTGAAATCCTTTCGCTGCACGACGCGGTGAAGCAATTCGTAAACGACGGCGATACGGTCGCGCTCGAAGGCTTCACCCATCTGATCCCTACGGCGGCGGGTCATGAAATCATTCGTCAGGGCAAGAAAGACCTGACGCTGGTGCGCATGACCCCGGACTTGATTTACGACCAGTTGATCGGCGCCGGTTGTGCTCGCAAATTGATTTTCTCCTGGGGCGGCAACCCGGGTGTGGGTTCGCTGCACCGTCTGCGTGATGCCGTCGAAAAGCAGTGGCCGCATCCACTGGAGATCGAAGAGCACAGCCACGCCGACCTGGCCAATGCCTACGTCGCCGGCGCATCCGGCCTACCGTTCGCGGTGCTGCGGGCCTACGCCGGCTCCGACCTGCCGAAGGTCAATCCACTGATCAAGACCGTGACCTGCCCATTCACCGGTGAAGTGTTGGCGGCCGTGCCGTCGGTGCGTCCGGACATCACCGTGATTCACGCGCAGAAGGCTGACCGCAAAGGCAACGTGCTGCTGTGGGGCATTCTTGGTGTGCAGAAAGAAGCCGCACTGGCCGCCAAGCGTTGCATTGTCACCGTCGAAGAAATCGTCGACGACCTCAATGCCCCGATGAACGCCTGCGTCCTGCCAACCTGGGCCTTGAGCGCGGTTTGCCTCGTCCCTGGCGGCGCACATCCGTCCTACGCCCACGGTTACAACGAGCGCGACAACCGCTTCTACCAGGCCTGGGACCCGATTGCCCGCGACCGTGAAACCTTCACCGCGTGGATCAACGAATACATCCACGGCTGCGCTGACTTCAGCGAGTTCCAGGCCAAGCTGGCCGCTGCTTCGGAGGCCAAGTAATGACTTACACCACCAATGAAATGATGACCGTCGCCGCCGCGCGCCGTTTGAAGAACGGTTCGGTGTGCTTCGTCGGCATCGGCCTGCCGTCGAAAGCGGCCAACCTGGCGCGCCTGACGTCGTCGCCGGATGTGGTCCTGATCTACGAATCGGGTCCGATCGGTGCCAAGCCGAGCGTATTGCCGCTGTCGATTGGTGACGGTGAGCTGGCGGAAACCGCCGACACCGTGGTCCCGACCGGTGAGATTTTTCGCTATTGGTTGCAGGGCGGGCGCATCGACGTCGGTTTCCTCGGCGCTGCGCAGGTCGACCGTTTCGGCAACATCAACACCACCGTGGTCGGCGATTACCATGCGCCGAAGGTTCGCCTGCCGGGTGCCGGTGGCGCGCCGGAGATCGCCGGTTCGGCTAAAAGTGTGCTGATCATCCTCAAGCAGTCGGCGCGTTCCTTCGTCGATAAACTGGACTTCATTACCTCGGTCGGCCATGGCGAGGGCGGTGATTCACGCAAGCGTCTCGGTCTGCCGGGCGCTGGTCCGGTCGGCATCATTACCGACCTGTGTGTCATGGAACCGGAAGCCGGCACCCATGAATTTGTGGTCACCGCGCTGCACCCCGGCGTGACCCGTGAGCAAGTGGTCGCCGCCACCGGTTGGCCGATTCGTTTTGCCGACACGGTTGAAAACACCGCTGAGCCCACCGACGTCGAACTGACGGCGCTGCGTGATCTTGAAGCCCGCACCGCCGCCGCCCACGGCCAAGCACCCGGAGAAGCCTGATGCGTGACGTTTATATCTGCGACGCCATTCGCACCCCTATCGGCCGTTTTGGCGGCGGTCTGTCGACCGTTCGCGCTGATGATCTGGCCGCTGTGCCGATCAAGGCGCTGATGGAACGCAACCCGTCGGTGGACTGGACGGCGGTGGACGAGGTGTTCCTCGGCTGCGCCAACCAGGCCGGCGAAGACAACCGGAACGTCGCCCGCATGGCATTGCTGCTGGCCGGGCTGCCGGAAAGCATTCCCGGCGTCACGCTCAATCGCCTGTGCGCATCGGGCATGGACGCCATCGGCACGGCGTTCCGCGCCATCGCCAGCGGTGAAATGGAACTGGCGATTGCCGGCGGCGTCGAGTCGATGTCCCGCGCACCGTTCGTGATGGGCAAGGCCGACGCGGCGTTCTCGCGCAACATGAAGCTGGAAGACACCACCATCGGCTGGCGTTTCATCAACCCGTTGATGAAAGCGCAATACGGTGTGGATGCGATGCCGCAGACCGCCGACAACGTGGCCGACGATTACGAAGTGTCCCGCGAGGATCAGGACGCTTTCGCGCTACGCAGCCAGCAGCGCACAGCCGCCGCGCAGGCCGCAGGATTTTTTGCTGAAGAAATCGTCGAAGTGCGGATTGCGCACAAGAAGGGTGAAACGGTCGTGACGCAGGACGAGCATCCTCGTGGCGATACCACACTAGAGATGTTGGCCAAACTCAAACCGATCAATGGCCCCGACAAAACCGTCACTGCAGGCAACGCTTCGGGCGTCAACGACGGTGCAGCAGCGCTGATTCTGGCCTCGGCCGAAGCCGTGAAAAAACACGGCCTCACCGCCCGCGCCAAAGTGCTGGGCATGGCGAGTGCCGGTGTCGCCCCACGGGTGATGGGCATTGGCCCGGTCCCGGCGGTGCGCAAACTGACCGAGCGTCTGGGCGTGGCGGTCAGCGATTTCGATGTCATCGAACTCAACGAGGCCTTCGCCAGCCAAGGCTTGGCGGTGCTGCGTGAACTGGGCATTGCCGACGACGCGGCCCAGGTCAACCCGAACGGTGGCGCCATTGCTTTGGGCCATCCGCTGGGCATGAGCGGTGCGCGCCTGGTCCTGACCGCGTTGCATCAGCTGGAAAAAACCGGTGGCAAGAAAGGCCTGGCGACCATGTGTGTCGGTGTCGGCCAAGGTCTGGCCCTGGCGATCGAACGCGTCTGACACGTCGCGTCGACAAATAAGAACAGAGGAAAGCGCAATGACTGACAAGCCTGGTTACCGTCGTCCGCAGGAAGGCACTCAGCCGGAATACCTGCACCCGACGTATCAATCCACCAACCTTCGCTCGCCGTCCAAACCGTTGGTGTTTCTGCCCCATTCGCTGTCGGAAATCACCGGCCCGACCATCGGCGCCGAACGCGTCAACGAGAAGGACAACGACCTGACCGTTCAGCACAAGGGCGAGCCGCTGGGTGAGCGGATCATCATTCACGGCCGTGTGCTCGATGAAAACGGTCTGCCGGTGCCGGGTATTCTGGTAGAGATCTGGCAGGCCAACGCCGCCGGTCGCTACAACCATGCCCGCGACCTGCACGACGCGCCGCTCGACCCGAATTTCACCGGCACCGGCCGCACCGTGACCGATGCCGATGGCTGGTATCAATTCCAGACCATCAAGCCCGGCGCCTATCCATGGGGCAACCACCACAACGCATGGCGTCCGGCGCATATCCATTTCTCGTTGTTCGGGCCGAGCATTCTCACGCGGCTGGTCACGCAGATGTATTTCCCGGGTGACCCGTTGCTGGCTTACGACCCGATCTACAACTGCGTGCCGGACACCCGCGCCAAAGAGCGTTTGATCGCCACGTTCGATCTGGAAAAAACCGTCCCTTCCTACGCCCTCGGTTATCGCTGGGACATCGTCTTGCGCGGCCGCGACGCCACGCCGATGGAGAAATAAGATGACGCTGAACGCGACCACGTCCCACACCGTCGGGCCGTATTACCACATCGGCCTGACCTGGCTGAACCGCGAAGACCTGACCGTCGAACAAACCCTGGGCCAACGCGTGGCGATCACCGGGCAAGTCATCGATGGCAACGGTGATGTCGTCAACGACGCGATGCTGGAAGTCTGGCAGGCCAACGCCGCCGGCAAATATGACCATCCGGAAGACGACCAGGACAAACCGCTGGACCCGAACTTCGAAGGCTTTGGCCGGGTGCCGGTGGATGCAGAAGGGCGCTTTCGTTTCACCACCATCAAGCCGGGCACGGTCGAAGGCCTGAAAGGCTCGACCCAGGCGCCGCACCTGGTGGTGCTGGTGTTTGCGCGCGGGTTGGTGAAGCATTTGCTGACGCGGATTTACTTTGAGGGTGACGCGGCGAATGTGTCGGATCCGTTGCTGGAGTGTGTACCGGCCGAGCGTCGCAGCACGTTGCTGGCGAAGCAGGATGCGTCCGGCGTCTATCAGTGGAATGTGATCCTGCAAGGGACTGAAGCCGAGACGGTGTTCTTCGACTATTAAACGTACACCGCAAATCCCTGTGGGAGCGAGCTTGCTCGCGATGGCGGCCTGTCAGTCAACGTTGACGACACAGTTACACCGCAATCGCGAGCAAGCTCGCTCCCACAAGGGGATTTGTGTGCCTGATCTATCTGGGGAACAGGACTGTTGCGAAGTGTGTCTAGACTCTCACTGTCCCCATTGAGTGAAAAACAATGACAACGACCGCTGCTTCAACAGAACACTACACCGGCGAAGAGCGCAGCAAGCGCATCTTCGCCATTGTCGGCGCCTCGTCCGGCAACCTCGTGGAATGGTTCGACTTCTACGTCTACGCCTTTTGCGCGATTTATTTCGCCCCGGCCTTTTTCCCCTCCGACAACCCCACGGTGCAGTTGGTCAACACCGCTGGCGTGTTCGCCGCCGGGTTCCTGATGCGCCCCATCGGCGGCTGGATTTTCGGCCGGGTAGCGGACAAGCACGGGCGCAAGAACTCGATGATGATCTCGATTCTGATGATGTGCTTCGGTTCGTTGCTGATCGCTTTCCTGCCGACCTACAAGGACATCGGCGTCTGGGCGCCGGTGCTGTTGCTGCTCGCGCGTTTGATTCAAGGGTTGTCGGTGGGCGGCGAGTACGGCACCACCGCCACCTACATGAGCGAAGTCGCGCTCAAGGGACAGCGAGGATTTTTCGCCTCGTTCCAGTACGTGACGCTGATTGGCGGGCAATTGCTGGCGGTGTCGCTGGTGGTGATCCTGCAACAGTTCCTCACCGAGGATGACCTGCGTGCCTACGGCTGGCGGATTCCGTTTGTGGTCGGTGCGGCAGCCGCGCTGATTTCACTGTTCCTGCGCCGTTCGCTGAAGGAAACCAGCAGCAAGGAAATGCGTGAAAACAAGGACGCCGGCAGTATCGCAGCACTGTTCCGCGACCATAAAGCCGCGTTCATCACCGTGCTCGGTTACACCGCCGGTGGCTCGCTGATTTTCTACACCTTCACCACGTACATGCAGAAATATCTGGTGAACACCGCCGGCATGCAGGCCAAGACCGCCAGCTACATCATGACCGGTGCACTGTTCCTTTATATGTGCATGCAGCCGTTCTTCGGCATGCTCGCCGACAAGATCGGCCGGCGTAATTCGATGCTCTGGTTCGGCGCCCTCGGGACCTTGTGCACCGTGCCGATTCTGTTGAGCCTGAAAAGTATCAGCAGTCCGTTCCTGGCCTTTGTACTGATTACCGTGGCGCTGGCGATCGTGAGTTTCTACACCTCGATCAGTGGCCTGGTGAAAGCCGAGATGTTCCCGCCGGAAGTGCGCGCCCTCGGCGTTGGCCTGGCGTACGCGGTGGCGAATGCGATCTTCGGTGGTTCGGCGGAATACGTGGCCCTGAGCCTCAAAGCCGTGGGCATGGAAAACTCCTTCTACTGGTATGTCACGGTGATGATGGTGGTGGCGTTCCTGTTCAGTTTGCGCCTGCCCAAGCAGGCAAAGTATTTGCACCACGACCTCTGATCTTTCCGCGCGGGCCTGATGGGCCCGCGCCATCAAGGACTGTTTATGAACGATCGACCGGGCAATCAATTGTTCGATGCCTATTTCACTGCCCGCGATATGCGTGAAGTGTTCTGCGATCAGGGCCGCGTGCAGGCCATGCTCGATTTCGAAGCGGCACTGGCCCGGGCCGAGGCGCGTGTCGGGCTGATTCCGCAAACGGCTGTCGCTTCGATTGAAGGCGCGTGTCAGGCCGGGCATTACGACTTCGCCGCCCTCGGCGAGGCGATTGCCACCGCAGGCAATTCCGCCATTCCGTTGGTCAAGGCGTTGGGCAAGCAGATCGCGGCCAATGATGCTGAAGCCGAGCGCTATGTGCATTTGGGCGCCACCAGCCAGGATGTGATGGACACCGGTCTGGTGTTGCAACTGCGCCAGGCACTGGCCTTGATCGAAAGCGATCTCGCGCAACTGGGCGACACCCTCGCCACTCAAGCCCAGCGTTATGCCGCCACGCCGCTGGCCGGACGCACCTGGTTGCAGCACGCCACACCGGTCACCCTCGGTATGAAAATCGCCGGGTGGCTGGGGGCGGTCACCCGCAGCCGTCAGCGCTTGCAAGAACTCAAGCCACGTTTGCTGGTGCTGCAATTTGGTGGCGCCTCCGGAACCCTGGCCGCCCTCGGCGCGCAAGCGATGCCGATTGCCGAAGCGCTGGCCGGCGAGTTGCAACTGACCTTGCCGGATCAGCCTTGGCACACTCAACGTGATCGTCTGGTGGAGTTTGGCTCGGTGCTGGGACTGATCGCCGGCAGCCTCGGCAAACTCGGTCGCGACATCAGTCTGTTGATGCAGACCGAGGCGGGCGAAGTATTCGAACCCTCGGCGCCGGGCAAGGGTGGATCCTCGACCATGCCGCACAAGCGCAACCCGGTGGGTGCTGCGGTGCTGATCGGTGCGGCGACTCGGGTTCCCGGTTTGCTCTCGACGCTCTTCAGCGCTATGCCCCAGGAACACGAACGCAGCCTCGGTCTGTGGCATGCCGAATGGGAAACCCTGCCGGAGATTTGCTGCCTGGTGTCCGGCAGCCTCAAGCAAGCCTTGCTGGTGGCGCAGGGGCTGGAAGTGGATGCGGCTCGCATGGCGCACAACCTTGATTTGACCCAGGGCCTGGTGCTGGCCGAAGCGGTGAGCATCGTCCTTGCCCAGCGGGTCGGCCGCGACACCGCGCATCATTTGCTGGAACTCTGCTGCAAACGTGCGGTGGCTGAACAGCGGCATCTGCGCGCCGTCCTCGCTGACGAGCCGCAAGTGACCGCCGAGCTTTCGGCGGCTGAACTCGATCATTTGCTGGACCCCGCCCATTACCTCGGCCAGGCCCATACCTGGGTCGAGCGGGCGGTGGCTGAACATTCTGCGTTGACTGCCTGAAGGAGATTGCTGTGGCTTTTGTACAACTCGCCGAGGGCGAACTGCACTACCAAATAGAGGGGCCTGAAGATGCACCGGTCCTGGTGCTGTCCAACTCGCTGGGCACCGATCTGCACATGTGGGACGCACAGATTGCAGCGTTCACCGAACACTTCCGGGTGTTGCGTTTCGACACCCGTGGCCACGGCCTGTCTCTGGTGACCCCCGGCCCGTACAGCATCAAGCAACTGGGCCATGACGTGCTGGCGCTGCTGGATGCCTTGCACATTGAGCGTGCGCATTTCTGCGGGTTGTCCATGGGTGGCTTGATCGGCCAATGGCTGGGGATCAACGCCGCTGATCGACTGAGCAAACTGGTGGTGTGCAACACCGCGGCGAAAATCGGCGATCCGTCGATCTGGAACCCGCGCATTGAAACCGTGCTGCGTGACGGTCCGGCCGCGATGGTCGCGCTGCGCGATGCCTCGATTGCGCGCTGGTTTACTCCGGACTTTGCTGCCGCCAATCCGTCTGCCGCGAAGCGAATCACCGACATGCTGGCCGCCACGTCGCCTGAGGGGTACGCCGCCAATTGCGCAGCCGTGCGGGATGCCGATTTCCGTGATCAGTTGTCGTCGATCAAGGCGCCGCTGCTGGTGATCGCCGGCACCGAAGACGCCGTGACGCCGCCGTCCGGTGGGCACTTCATTCAAGAGCACGTGGCGGGCGCCGAATACGCCGAGTTCTACGCCGCACACTTGTCCAACGTCCAGGCCGGCGCCGCGTTCAGCGCGCGGGTGTTGGCGTTTTTGTCAGCTTAGTAAGGGGATGGTTGTGGACGAAAAACAACGTTACGACGAGGGCATGAAAGTCCGTCGCGCAGTACTCGGCGACGCTCACGTCGACCGCAGCCTGACCGCCCTGACCGAGTTCAACTCGGAGTTCCAGGAGATGATCACCCGCCACGCCTGGGGTGATATCTGGACCCGCCCGGGCCTGCCGCGCCACACTCGCAGCCTGATCACCCTTGCCATGCTGATCGGCATGAACCGCAATGAAGAACTGAAATTGCACCTGCGCGCCGCCGCCAATAATGGCGTATCCCGTGGCGAGATCAAGGAAGTGATCATGCAGAGCGCAATCTACTGCGGCATCCCGGCGGCGAATGCGACGTTCCATTTGGCGGAGTCGGTTTGGGATGAGTTGGGGGTTGAATCGCGGGAGTGACCTCGGGTTTTGATGGTGCCTGAGCTGAGGCCTTCGCGAGCAGGCTCGCTCCTACATTAGACCGCATTCTTCCGGGAGGAACTCGGTCAACTGTAGGAGTGAGCCTGCTCGCGATAGCGATGCCATGGCTTACACAGTAGCCACAATGAAAACCCGCTTGAACGGAAACAACGTGTGCCCATCCCCCTCCCGCGGATATTGCGCATGCACCCGCATCATGAAGTGATAGATGAACCTCGCCTGTTCGTCATCCTTCAATCCCTGCATGACCTCCCTTAACGCCGACACCTTGATCCAGTCATAAATCGGCGACTTGCCGTCAACCACCTGTAGCTGCTCGGTTTCCCAGATATCCAGCGTGGCACAGAGCGGCGCCAGCAATCGGTAGTAGTCCTCCAACGACAACAGTGGCCGCCGGGCCATGGTTTCACGCAACTGCGGTGTGCCCAACGGCTGACCGTTGTGGCCGCCATCGTCGAGGGTTTCGAGCATCAGCTGATACCACGGCGCATCCCGCCAGTCAGGCATGTGCGCCGCCAGACAACCGCCCGGGTCGAGGTGTGTGAGCAATCGGGGCAACAGCCGTTGATGATCGTCGATGAAATGCAGCACGGCGGCGGCAAATAGCAGATCGGCGGGTTGTTCGGGCTGCCAGTTTTGCAGGTCGCACTGCTTCCAGTGGGCCCTGATCGGCAAGGCTCTGGCCTCCTGAAGCATTTGCTCAGAACTGTCGATACCCATCAAGTGCGCGCGGGGCCAACGCTTGGCCAGCAGCTGTGTCGCAATGCCCGTGCCGCAGCCCAGGTCGTAGATGCGACGGGGGTTCTTGATGTCGACACGGTCGAGCAGTTCGTTGACCGGTCGTTGCCTGAGGCGGGAAAACTGCTGGTACGCCTTGGCGTCCCAGTGAGTACAGGCGTTCCCTGCCGTTTCGAGTTTGACGCTCATGAGGTGATCCTCTCTGGCGATGACAGTTGCCTTCCGATGACATTCAGGGATTTCAGGACAACCGCCACGCCTTTGCGTGTGTCCGGATCGTTCAGCATTTTGATCAGCGCATAGGCGCCTGGTGGGGCGGCGGCGCTGACCTCGGCTTTGGCCAGGCGCACGGCATTGCCAATCATCCAGGTGGACGCCGTGGCGTTTTCGAACAGCTGCGCCAGTTTTTCGACCATTGCAGGGTCCAGCAGGTCGATCATGTCCGAGACCAGCGACAGCGCATCGACAATATTGTCCAGCCGCCCGCCGTCGAGCAACGGCTGAAGTTTGGCCATCAAGGCGTTCAGCCCCGGCGTTCCGGTCGCACCGACCGCCAGTGTTTCATCCAATGAGTTCATCACCGTTCACTCCTCCCTGTGCAGGGTCAAAGCATTCCGCGGGCAACCGCCCAATACAGGCCACGATTGAAGCCATGCCTGAGCAGGCCGCCAAGTTTGGTCGGCGGAGTCGGCGACACGTCACGGGCGTAGTTGTACACCAGTGGCATGCCGGCATTGAGGCCCATTTGCGCGACGGCCTGAACACGCCCGTCATAGACGCTGTTGGGCGCGCCAAGGCGAATCTGCGCGGTAATATTGTTGGCGATCACCGGCGCCTGGTTGTGGCAGGCGCCTCCGGCCTTGCTCACCGGCAGGTCGACGGTGTCGCCAATCACGTAGACGTTTTCGAGGCCATAAACCTGCAGGGTTTCGTGGTTAGTCGGCAGCCAGCCTTCGTTATTCGGGGCTTGCGAAACGCCGCACTCCAGCACTGCATCCACGGCGCGGATCGGTGGCGTTGCCATCAGGATGTCGAACGGTTGCGCGTCGCCTTCTGCCGAGTAGGCGATCTTCTGATCCGGATCGACCCGGTCGAGGGTGAAGCCGCGTTGGAAGTGAATGTTTTTCTGCTCGAAAATGCCGGGCAGTATTTCTCCCGTAGGCCTTTGCAGAAACAGGCAGTTGCGCAGCAGCTGAGCGGTGGTCGGGTAGGTGTAGACGATTTCCACCTGGTCGCGTACACCCCGAAGCCGCAGAAAATCATCGAGCATCAGCGTGGTTTCCACCGGGGCAATGCCGCATTGATGCGGCACGTTGGGTGTGTGCGGAAAGGACACTGTGATGAAAATCCGGCCCTTCTTGATCGTGCTCAGGCGTTCTGCCAGTTGCCGGGCGGGTTGATATTGGTAGAAGTGGTCGCCGGCTTCTTTCAAGCCTTCGATACGCTCCGGTGCGGGTACGCAACCGGTGGCGATGACCATAAAGTCATAGCCATAACATTTGCCGCTGCGGGTTTTCAGGCTTTGGCCGGGAAAATCGAAGTGTATGACTTCCTCGATGTGAAAGCTGATTTCCGGGCGCAACAATGAACGTTCCGGGCGCTTGAGTTCTTCTTCAAAGAACTGATTGAACGCCACATACATGAACGCAGGTTTGTAGAAGTGATCGGGGGAATTGGACAGTAATGCAATCGAGACTTCGCCACGCAGGATTTCTGGATACAACTTGCTGGCCAGTTGATTGGCCAGCATGGTTCCACCTACGCCGCCACCGACGATAACTATTCGCTTGCTCATACCTGACCTCCGTGGTCATGGCAGCTTCGCGTACAGCATCCGGAGATAACGGAAGAAAAAATGGGGCTCCTACTTCAGGCTGGAGAATTTAAACGCACAGCCTGACTGTATCTGCGCTTGTGCAAACCGCCAGTACCAAGTGACCAGTGGTTAGCGCCGGCATTACCTGAGCGCGCATGCCGGCGCTGAGTTTTATAACAAACTGATCGGATAGCTGACGATCAACCGGTTCTCGTCGAATTCGTTGTTGCTGAAGTCGCGGCGGATGGTCGAGTTGCGCCATTTGACGTTGAAGTCCTTCAGCGCGCCGCTTTGCACGGTGTAGCCCAGTTCCGACTCGCGGCCCCATTCCTTGCCGTCGGTGACGGTGCCGGTGTGGACGTTGTCGCCGCTGATGTAGCGGTTCATCAGGGTCAGGCCCGGAATGCCGAGGGCGACGAAGTTGTAGTCGTGGCGCACCTGCCAGGATTTTTCCTGTGCGTTGTCATAACTGGCGTTGTAGCTGTCGTTGGCCAGGGTGCCGCCGCTGGTGCCGTTGACGCGCATCCAGGCGCTGTCGCCAGTGAGTTTTTGCAGGCCGACGTAGAAGGTGTTGCCGCCGTATTTGGCCGAGAACAGGCCAGACCAGGTCTTGTTGTCGAGATCGCCGGCGCGGGCGCTGCCGTCATCCTTGCCGTAGAAAAAGCCGAGGTTGGCGCCCAGGGTCCAGTCGCCCAGTGGTTGGCTGTGGATCAGATTGACGAATTGCTGGCTGTAGATGTCCTTGAGTTCGGCGTTCCACAGGCCAATCTGGGTGCGCTTGTCGTTGAAGGCGTATTCACCGCCCTGGAAGTTGAAGCGGTCGGAGGTGAAGGCCGGTTTCCCGTTCATCGACATGTCGCTCATGCTGCTGTCGTCGCGTGGGCTGTTGGCGCGGAACTGGCCGCCGTAAAGCGTCAGGCCGGCGATTTCCTTCGAGGTGATCTGGCCGCCACGGAAGGTTTGTGGCAGGGAGCGACCATCGTCTGAACGCAGGATGGGCAGCACCGGCATCCATTCACCGACCTTGACTTCAGTCTGGGACAGCTTGGCCTTGAACGCGACGTTGGTGCGACCGAAGTTGTCCGCCGGGCGTCCGTCATGGTCCAGTGGCAGCAACTGCGTACCGCCGGTGCCTTTGCCGCCGTCGAGCTTCACTGAATACAAACCCAACACATCCATACCGAAACCGACAGTGCCCTGGGTGAAGCCGGATTTGGCGTCGAGGATGAAGCTTTGCGTCCACTCTTCAGCCTTGCCTTGAGCCTTGGTCGGGTTGGTGAAATTGCGGTTGATGTAGAAGTTGCGCAGGTTCAGGTTGACCTTGGCGCCGTCGACAAAACCCGCTTCCTCGGCCATGACAGGCAGGGCAGCGCTGGCCAGGGCGATGGCGATTAGGCTGGGAAGATAATACTGCGCGGTGGAAGGCGTCATGGGGCGGTCTCTCTAATTGTTAGGGATGAAACAGGGCGCTGCCGCAACGTCGGAATTGCGGACAAAGGATTCGAAGTTGTGAAAATCGGAACGGATCAGCCGGACAGGGCAGGGCGCGGGGACATGGTGTCGAACCTGATGTTATTGGTCTTGTGGGGGCAGATGGTGAGGGGAATGAACCAGCTGGTTCAATTGGCAAAAGCGGGTTTTGGGCGATAATCGAACGTAAGATTGGATTAGATTTTGTGTCGTTTGCGCGGGCCTCTTCGCGGGCAAGCCCGCTCCCACAGGTTTCTATGTTTGCCGCAAATCACATACACACAGAAATCCACTGTGGGAGCGGGCTTGCCCGCGATGAGGCCAGTGCTGACAACACAGTGTTCGGCAGACAACAAAAAGCCCACCAAAAGGTGGGCTTGATGTTTTTCATAACGCGATCAGAACAACTTCATCTTCGGCGCGTCTTCTTTGAGCGGTTCGACTTTCGCCGTCTGCTCATTCCAGCCACCGCCCAAGGCCTTGTACAGATTGACCGCACTGACCAACTGCGCCAGGCGATCAGTGATCAGCACTTGTTGCGCGTTGAACAGCTGACGCTGGGCGTCGAGGAAGGTCAGGTTGCTGTCGACACCAATGCGGTAACGACGCTCGGCCAGGCGGTAGTACTCCTGGTTGGCGGTGACGTTGTCACGCTGCGCCTGCAACTGGTGGGTGTAGGTCTCGCGGGCAGCCAGGCCGTCGGCGACTTCCTGGAAGGCCGTTTGAATGGACTTCTCGTAGTTCGCCACGCCGATGTCTTTCTGGATTTTCGAGTAATCCAGGCTGGCGCTCAGGCTGCCGGCGTTGAAGATCGGCAGGTTGATCTGCGGCGAGAACAGCCAGGTGCCCGAACCGCCCTTGAACAGACCGGACAAGTCCGGGCTCAGGGTGCCGGCGTTGGCCGTCAGGCTGATGCTCGGAAAGAACGCAGCCCGTGCCGCGCCGATGTTGGCGTTGGCAGCTTTGAGGTTGTATTCGGCCTGGAGGATGTCCGGACGACGTTGCAGCAAGTCCGATGGCAGGCCGGCGGGTACGTCGCTCAGCAAATCGTCGGACAGTGGCTTGGCCGCTTGCAGGTTGGCCGGGATGCCGGTGCCAAGCAGGAGCACCAGGCTGTTTTCATCCTGAGCGACCTGGCGGGTGTACTTCGCCAGTTGAACCCGGGCGGTTTCCACCGAGGTGCGCGACTGGGCGAGGTCCAGCGCAGACGCAACACCGACTTCGGCACTGCGCGCGGTGAGCTTATAACTCTCCTCGAACGCACCGAGGGTGTCCTGGGTCACTTTCAGCAGTTCCTTGTCGGCTTGCCAGGCCAGGTAGGCGTTGGCCACGCTGGCCACCAGGCTGAGCTGCGTGCTGCGTCGACCTTCTTCAGTAGCGAAGTACTTCTGCAGCGCTTCTTCGCTCAGGCTGCGAACCCGACCGAACAGGTCGAGTTCATAGGCACTGATGCCGACCGTCGCCGAGTAGGAACTGGTGATGCCCGCCTGGCCGGACTGCGAAGCGTCAGCCGGAACGCGCTGACGGCTGCCGGTGCCGTTGGCCGACACGGCCGGGTACAGGTCGGCGCGCTGAATGCGGTACTGCGCTGCAAAGGCGTCAATGTTCAAGGCAGCGACACGCAGGTCACGGTTGTTTTCCAGTGCGACCTGGATCAACTGTTGCAGGGCCGGGTCATGGAAAAACTGCTTCCAGCCTTGCTCCGCTGCCGCCTGGCCAGGCGCCTGGGCCGGCGAATACGCCGGGCCTTGCGGGTATTGGGCTGCCACCGGTGCCGCAGGTTGCTGATAATCAGGTATCAGCGAGCAACCACCGAGCACAAACGCGGCAACGGCTAGGGAGAGTAGCGACTTGCTCATTGGCCAGCCTCTTTAGGAGTTTCAGTGGCGTCATCCTGGTCGACTTTTTTGCGCTGACCGATGGACGACACAGTGACGAAGAACAGTGGGACCCAGAAGATCGCCAGAACGGTGGCGGTGATCATACCGCCAATCACCCCGGTGCCGATGGCATGCTGGCTGCCCGAACCTGCACCGGTGGAAATCGCCAGGGGTACCACGCCCAGAACGAAGGCCAGCGAGGTCATGATGATCGGTCGCAGACGCATCCGGCAGGCTTCAATCGCCGCATCGCGCAAGCTACGCCCTTGTTCATGCAGTTCCTTTGCAAATTCGACAATCAGAATGGCGTTTTTCGCCGCCAGGCCGATGGTCGTCAACAGGCCCACCTGGAAGTACACGTCGTTGGACAGGCCACGCAGGCTGGTCGCCATCAGTGCACCGATGATCCCCAGCGGCACCACCAGCATCACCGCAATCGGGATCGACCAGCTTTCGTACAGCGCCGCCAGACACAGGAACACCATCAGCAACGACAGGGCGTACAGCGCTGGCGCTTGCGAACCGGACAAGCGTTCCTCGTACGACAGGCCGGTCCAGGAAATACCGACACCCGCCGGCAGTTTCGCGGCAATGGCTTCGACTTCGGCCATGGCTTCACCGGTGGAGTAGCCCGGCGCCGGGGAACCGAGGATTTCCATCGCTTCCACGCCGTTGTAACGGGCCAGCTTCGGCGAGCCGTAAATCCATTCACCCTTGGCAAACGCCGAGAACGGAACCATGGTGCCGACGCTGTTGCGCACATACCATTTCTTCAGGTCTTCCGGGCTCATACGCGAGCCAGGCTGGCCTTGCACGTACACCTTCTTAACTCGACCACGGTCGATGAAGTCGTTGACGTAGCTACTGCCCAACGCAATCGACAGGGTGTTGTTGATGTCGGCGATGGTCACGCCCAGGGCGCTGGCCTTCTCGTCGTCGATTTCCAGTTGGTATTGCGGTTCGTCGTTCAGGCCGTTCGGGCGCACTTGCGTCAGAATCTTGCTTTGCGCGGCCATGCCGAGGAACTGGTTACGGGCAGCCATCAGCTTTTCGTGACCAATGCCGGCACGGTCTTGCAGGAACACGTCGAAACCGGTGGCGTTACCCAGTTCCAGTACCGCCGGTGGCGCAAAGGCAAACACCATGGCATCGCGGAAGGTGAAGAAGTGCTGCTGTGCACGGGCCGCTACCTTGAACACGTTGTTGTCGGCGTTACGTTCGTCCCATGGGCGAAGCATGATGAACGCCATACCCGAGCTCTGGCCGCGACCGGCGAAGTTGAAGCCGGTCACGGTAAACACCGAGTTCACTGCATCGCCTTCACCGCCATCCTTGCCCGGACGCAGCAGGAATTCACGCATCTCGTCCACGACCACCTGGGTTCGCTGGGCCGTTGAACCGGCCGGCGTCTGCACCTGGGCGAACAGTACACCCTGGTCTTCTTCCGGCAGAAACGCTGTTGGAATACGGGTGAACAACCAGATCATGCCGACAATGATGATGAGGTAGGCCAACAGGTATGGCGCTTTGTGCGCGAGCATGCTGCCCACGCCGCGCTCGTAGCGTTTTACGCCACGGTCGAAATTACGGTTGAACCAGCCGAAGAAGCCGCGCTTGGGTGTGCCGTGCTCACCCTTCGGAATGGCCTTGAGCATGGTGGCGCAGAGCGCCGGTGTGAAGATCAGTGCAACCAGTACCGACAAGGCCATGGCCGAGACGATGGTGATCGAGAACTGCTTGTAGATCACGCCGGTGGAGCCGCTGAAGAACGCCATTGGCAGCAGAACCGCCGACAGCACCATGGCGATACCGACCAGTGCGCCCTGGATCTGCCCCATGGATTTCTTGGTGGCCTCCTTGGGTGACAGGCCTTCTTCACTCATGACCCGTTCGACGTTTTCCACCACGACGATGGCGTCGTCCACCAGCAAGCCGATGGCCAGGACCATACCGAACATGGTCAGGGTGTTGATGCTGAAACCGGCGGCCGCGAGGATGCCGAATGTACCGAGCAGTACCACCGGCACGGTCATCGTGGTGATGATGGTGGCGCGGAAGTTTTGCAGGAACAGGAACATCACCAGGAACACCAGCACGACGGCTTCGACCAACGTGTGAACCACACCTTTGATCGACTCGGTCACCACTGGAGTGGTGTCATACGGAAACACCACTTCCATCCCTTGCGGGAAGAACGGCTTGAGGTCGTCGATGGTCTTGCGCAGGGCTGTGGCGGTATCCAGGGCGTTGGCGCCGGTGGCCAGCTTCACGGCCAGGCCGGACGCCGGAGCGCCGTTGAACTGGGCGTTGATGCTGTAGTTTTCACCGCCCAGACCCACGTCGGCGACATCTTTCAAGCGAACCTGAGAGCCGTCCTTGTTGACCTTGAGCAGGATTTTATTGAATTGCTCAGCGGTCTGCAGACGGGTCTTGCCGATGATCGTGGCGTTCAGCTGCGTGTCGGGCAGGGCCGGCAAACCGCCGAGTTGACCGGACGAGATCTGCACGTTTTGCGCGGCAATGGCGGTTTTGACGTCAACCGGGGTCAGGTTGAAGTTGTTCAACTTGGCCGGGTCGAGCCAGATACGCATGGCGTACTGGGAACCGAACACCTGGAAGTCGCCGACGCCGGCGGTCCGCGAGATCGGGTCCTGCATGTTCGACACGATGTAGTTGGACAAGTCGTCCTTGGTCATGCTGCCGTCACGCGAGACCACGCCGATGACCAACAGGAAGTTCTTCACGGCCTTGGTCACGCGGATACCTTGCTGCTGCACTTCTTGCGGCAGCAGCGGGGTGGCCAGGTTCAGCTTGTTCTGGACCTGAACCTGCGCGGTATCGGAGTTGGTGCCTTGCTCGAAGGTCGCGGTGATGGTCATGGTGCCGTCGGAGTTACTTTCCGAGGACACATAACGCAAGTGGTCGATGCCGTTGAGCTGTTGCTCGATCACCTGCACCACGGTGTCCTGTACCGTTTGTGCCGAAGCACCCGGGTAGGTCACAGAGATGGCGATCGCCGGAGGCGCGATGCTCGGGTATTGGTTGATCGGCAGCTTGAGGATCGATAGTGCCCCGACCAGCATGATCACCAGGGCAATTACCCAGGCGAAAATCGGACGGTCGATAAAAAATTTCGACATGGTTTACTCCCCTTTGCCGCTGGAAGCCTTATCAGCTGCCTGTGCGGGGGCCGGGTTCTTTACGCCAACGTTGGTCGCTTCACTGGCTTTGACTTCGATACCAGGTTTGACGAATTGCAGCCCTTCGGTGATCAGGCGATCGCCTGCCTTCAGGCCGTCCTCGATCAGCCATTGGCTGCCGACGGTGCGGCTGGCCTTGAGCTGACGCAACTCGACCTTGTTGTCAGGACCGACGACCAGTGCAGTCGGGGTGCCTTTCAGGTCACGGGTCACGCCTTGTTGCGGCGCCAGAATGGCTGCTGCGTTCACACCGGACTGCAACTGGGCGTGCACGAACATACCCGGCAGCAGGGTGTGTTCCGGGTTCGGGAACACGGCGCGCAAGGTCACGGAACCGGTGGTCTGATCAACCGAGACTTCGGAGAATTCGAGCTTGCCGTCCAGCTTGTACTGGCTGCCGTCTTCGAGGGTCAGCTTGACCGTTGCCGCGTTGTCGCCAGCCTTTTGCAGGCGACCGCTTTCCAGTTCACGGCGCAGTTGCAGCAATTCCACCGAGGACTGCGTTACGTCGACGTAGATCGGGTCGATTTGCTGGATCACTGCCATCGGATCGGCCTGGCCGCTGGTGACCAGCGCGCCTTCGGTCACGTTCGAGCGACCGATACGACCGGTCAGCGGCGCGTAGACCTTGGTGTAGCGCACGTTGATCTGGGCGGTTTGCAAGGCGGCTTCCGATTGCAGGCGGTTGGCCACGGCCGTGTCGTATTCCTGACGGCTGACGGCTTGCTCGTTGACCAGTTGCTTGTAGCGGTCGGAGATCGACTTGGTCTGTTGCAGGTTGGCTTCGGCACTTTTCAGGGTGGCGTCATACACCGACGAATCGATCTGATAGAGCTGTTGGCCAATCTTGACGTCGCCGCCTTCCTTGAACATGCGCTTGAGAATGATGCCGTTCACCTGAGGACGCACTTCGGCGATGCGGTACGCGCTGGTACGGCCCGGCAGGTCGGACGTCAGCGTAAACGTTTGCGGTTGCAGGGTAACGACGCCGACCTGAGGAGGCGGTGCGGCTGGTGCCGCTTCTTCCTTTTTGCATCCGCTGAGCAGCGATGCCAAGGCGACGGCAGTGACCAGAGCGGTAACAGCTGGCTTGAATTGCATGAAAATCCTCGGGTCAGGCGCGCAAAGTGCGCACTAGAAAGGTGGAAGGGTAAAAATAGGGTGCTGAGTGGATAAGTAGCTTGCTAAGGAATATACTTACGTTCATGGTTGTTTGTAAACACCTTGGCTGTGTACCCACTTCGCTACAAAAGCCGTTCGAAGGTTTGAATTCTAAGACGGGGACGGCGCCCAAGAGCGAACGCTCCACTTTTATTCAGCTGATGTTCAGACATCACTGAAGCATCCTGATTGAGGTTTTACTGCCATGGTCCGTCGCACCAAAGAGGAAGCTCAAGAAACCCGCGCCCAGATACTCGAAGCGGCAGAGAAAGCCTTTTATGAAAGGGGCGTGGCACGCACGACACTGGCGGACATCGCGACCCTGGCCGGCGTGACTCGCGGTGCCATCTACTGGCATTTCAGCAACAAGGCCGATCTGGTGCAGGCCATGCTGGATACCTTGCATGAGCCACTGGATGAGATGGCCCGGGCCAGCGAAAGCGAAGAAGAACTCGACCCGCTCGGCTGCATGCGCAAGCTGCTGATTCATTTGTTTCATCAAGTTGCATTGGACCCGAAAACCCGACGCATTAATGAGATTCTGTTTCATAAGTGCGAATTCACCGATGAAATGTGCGATCTGCGCCAACAGCGCCTGACGGCCAGCCTTGATTGCAATGTGCGCATCGGCCTGGCCCTGCGTAATGCCGTGAATCGGGGGCAAATGCCCGCAGACCTCGACACGGCGCGCGCGGCCATCAGCCTGCACGCGTACATCGATGGCATCCTGTACAAGTGGTTGCTGGCCCCCGACAGCTTTCAATTGCACGCCGAAGCCGAGCGTTGGGTCGAGACCGGGCTGGACATGCTGCGCTTGAGCCCAAGCCTGCGCAAATGAAACAAAATGCGTAATCGGCGTCGCCACTGTCAACTTTCCAGGCGGGTGCCGATGCCATAGGGTGCTTTTATATACGGACGCTCGCCAGGATGACAGGTAGCGAGCTACGTATTTTGTAGGAATTTTGTGTCTTGGATGTGAACGTGTGTGATCACGCCACGTTAAAAACCAAAAAGCCCCGGCTCTCACGAGTCGGGGCTTTTTGCATTTCAGTGACGGATGCTTACAGCGCAGGGTAGTCGATGTAACCGACCGGGCCTTTTGCGTAGAACAGTTCTGGACGTGCTTCGTTCAGCGGCGCATCGGCCTTCAAACGGGCCGGCAAGTCCGGGTTGGCGATGAACGGCACACCAAAGGCGACCGCATCGGCCTTGCCGCTGGCCAACCAGGCGTTGGCGCTGTCCTTGGTGAAGCGTTCGTTCGCGATGTACGGGCCGCCGAAGGCTTCTTTCAGTTGTGGGCCGAGGCTGTCGCCGGCTTCTTTCTCGCGGGAGCAGATGAAGGCGATGCCACGCTTGCCCAGTTCGCGAGCGACGTAGGTGAAGGTTTCGGCCAGGTTGTCGTCGCCCATGTCATGGGAGTCAGCACGCGGTGCCAGGTGCACACCCACGCGGCCGGCGCCCCAGACTTCGATGGCTGCGTCGGTCACTTCCAGCAGCAGGCGTGCACGGTTTTCCAGGGAACCGCCATAGTTGTCGGTGCGCTGGTTAGTGCTGCTTTGCAGGAACTGGTCGAGCAGGTAACCGTTGGCGCCGTGGATTTCCACGCCGTCAAAACCGGCAGCCTTGGCGTTCTCGGCACCGGTGCGGTAAGCGTCGATGATGTCGGCGATTTCAGCGGTTTCCAGGGCACGCGGCGTTGGATAGTCGGCCAATGGGCGAACCAGGCTGACGTGACCTTTTGGCTGGATGGCGCTCGGTGCGACCGGCGCTTCGCCGTTCAGGTACGAGGTGTGGGACACCCGGCCGACGTGCCACAGTTGCAGGAAAATCTTGCCGCCCGCGCCATGGATCGCTTTGGTCACGTTAGCCCAGCCACGGACCTGGTCGTTGGACCAGATGCCCGGGGTGTCCGGGTAGCCGACACCCATTGGCGTGACTGAGGTGGCCTCGCTGAGAATCAGGCCGGCGGAAGCGCGCTGGACGTAGTATTCGGCCATCAGCGCGTTTGGCACGCGGCCTTCGTCGGCGCGGCAACGGGTCAGCGGCGCCATGATGATGCGGTTGGCCAACTCGATGTCGCCCAGTTTGATCGGATCGAAAATAGTCGTCATGAAAACACCCTCGTGAGGTTCAAGTGGATTAGTGAGTCGCTGGAGCCAGTTCGGGATTGCCGCTCTGGCGGAAAGTAATCAGGGTCACCAGCAGGGCGAGTACCGCCAGTGCGGCAGCCGCGAGCGGTACGCTGGTCAGGCCGAAGCCGTGGGCGATGACACTGCCGCCGACCCAGGCACCGAGGGCGTTGCCAATGTTGAAAGCGCCGATGTTCAGGGTCGACACCAGGTTCGGTGCCGCTTTGCCAAAGGTCACCACGTTCACTTGCAGGGCCGGCACGGCGGCAAAACACGCGGTGGCCCAGAGGAACAGGGTGATTTCGGTCGGGATCAGCGCAACACTGGTCCACGTCAGCACGGTGGAGACCACGGCCATGCTGATGAACACACCAATCAGCGTCGCAGCCATGCCTTTGTCCGCCAGTTTGCCGCCGATGATGTTGCCGACGGTCAGGCCCAGGCCGATGAGCATCAGGGTCCAGGTCACGCCACGTGGCGAGACGCCGGTAACTTCGCCCAGCAACGGCGCGACGTAAGTGAAGAGGGTGAATACCGAGGCCGCGAACAGCGCAGTCATGCTCAGGGACAACCAGATCCCGGCACCCTTGAGCGCAGCCAGTTCGGCACGCATGTCGAGTTTTTCTTCATCACGCTTGGCCGGCAGGAAGCGGATCAGGCCAATCAGGGCGATCACACCAATTACCGTCACGGCCCAGAAGGTCGAGCGCCAGCCGGCCTGTTGGCCGAGCGCGGTGCCCAGTGGCACGCCGAGCACGTTGGCCAGGGTCAGGCCGGTGAACATCAAGGCCACGGCCGAAGCGCGTTTGTTGGCCGGCACCAGGCCTGCCGCCACCACCGAGCCGATACCGAAGAAGGCACCGTGGCAGAGCGCCGTGACAACGCGTGCAAACATCAACACGTTGTAGTCACTGGCGAGGGCGCAGAGCAAGTTGCCGATGATGAAGATCCCCATCAACGCCACCAGTGCAGCCTTGCGCGGGAGTCGGGCGGTGGCCAGCGCCATGAACGGCGCCCCGATGGCCACGCCCAGGGCGTAACCGGTCACCAACCAGCCTGCGCCGGGGATCGACACACCGAGGTCAGCCGCCACATCGGGCAACAGGCCCATGATGACGAACTCGGTGGTGCCGATGGCGAAGGCACTCAAGGCCAATATGAGAAGCGAGAGGGGCATTGTTGATTCCTTGTCGGCTGACTGACGCTAAGGGTCAGAGCTCTTTACTGAAGGTCTTGAGGAATTCCTGGATGGTTTCCTCATTACGTTTGAAAAAATGCCACTGGCCGACTTTGCGGCTGCTGATCAGGCCGGCGCGTTGCAGCGTCGCCAGGTGCGCGGACACCGTGGACTGCGACAAGCCGCAACGTTGATCGATCTGCCCGGCACAAACGCCGTGCTCGTTGCTGTGGGACTGGTCAGGAAATTCGACGGTAGGGTCTTTGAGCCAGTGCAGGATTTCTCGCCGTACTGGGTGTGCCAGGGCTTTTATTATTTCGTCGAGATTAATGGTCATGGGGGTGAGCTCGTGATGGTTAAAACGCTATATCGCGATGAGGCGAACTTTAAATCGGTATTTCGCGATATACAAATATGATTTGGCTCTGAGCCGCTAACAATTCGGTATATCGAGTTATAACGATACGTGGGATGTAAAGATCCAAAGGCGCAGTGCTAAGCTGCGCCTATGAACTATCTCGCACATCTTCACCTCGGTGGCCAGCGTCCCGGTCAATGGCTCGGCAGTCTCTATGGCGATTTCGTCAAAGGACGGCTGCAAGGGCAATACGCGCCGGAGATCGAGGCGGCCATTCAGCTGCACCGCAGCATCGACGTGTTTACCGACCGCCATCCGCTGGTGGATGTTGCGTTGTCGCGGTTTTCCACGACACGCCGGCGTTACGCCGGGATCGTGCTCGACGTGTTTTTCGACCACTGCCTGGCACGGGACTGGACGCTGTACGCCGACCGGCCGCTGGAGTTGTTCACGTCGGATGTGTACCGGGTGCTGGCGGCCGAGCCGCAGTTGCCGGAACGGTTGGCGAGCATCGCGCCGCACATGGTGGCGAATGACTGGTTGGGGTCGTATCAGGAATTCGAGGTGCTGGAACAGGTGCTGCGGGGGATTTCTCGGCGGTTGACCCGGCCGGAGGAACTGGCGGGGGCGATGCAGGAATTGCGGGTGTTGTATGAACCGTTGAGTGACGATTTCAGGCTGTTCTACCCACAGCTCCAAACCTTTGCCCAACACTACCCAACACCTTGAACCCAATGTAGGCGTGAGCCTGCTCGCGATGGCGGCATAACATTCAACAATGATGTGAATGAAAGACCGCTATCGCGAGCTGGCTCACTCCTACAGGGGATGTGTGTTTAAGCAGCGATGGCCGGGCGCATCGGGATTGGCTGCTTCTCCGCAATCGCCCCAAACAACGCTTTCTGCACCGCTTGCTGCGCTTCGAACGCCAGCGCTGCACGTTCGCGACCTTCGCAAGCAATCGGCTTGAGCAGGTGAATCTCCACATCCCCCCGGTCATTGGCAAACAAGCGCATCAAATGCGACAGCAGATCATCGTCGCCAATGAACGGTGCCAAGGTGTCGAGCTGACCGTCACGCAAATAACGAATCGCCACCGGTTGCAGCTGCACCTCTGAATCAATTGCCGCCGACAGCAAGCGACCATGAAAGGTACGCAACGACCGGCCATCGGTGGTGGTGCCTTCCGGGAACATCAGTAGCGGATGCTCCTGTTCCAGGTGGCGGGTCATTTGTTTGCGGATCAGTTGACTATCGCCCGACCCACGACGAATAAACAGACTGCCAGCCTTGGCCGCCAACCAACCCGCCACCGGCCAGGTGCGCACTTCGGCCTTGGACAGGAACGACATCGGCGTGAGCATGCCCAGCAGCGGGATGTCAGTCCAGGACACATGATTACTGACCCAGAGCATCGGTTGCTTGGGCAATTCACCCTGAACAGTCACGTGGAAGGGCAGGGCATTGCTCAACCGCGTCATGAAAAATCGCGACCAGCGTTGGCGGCGGACCATCGAGTGGGCGATGCCCATGCGCTCGAACAGACCGAACACGCAGGCCATGCTCAATCCCAGCGCGACCACCACCAGCACTCGCGCAATCCGCGCGTACACCCGCAACCGATTCATCACATGGCCGCCTTGAAGTGCTTGGCGTAACGCGGGCAGAGCTCGTCGCGCTTGAGCAGGATGAACACGTCGGCCACCTGGAAATCTTCGTCCCAGCAAGGCTCGCCGCAGATCTTCGCGCCGAGGCGCATGTAGGCCTTGAGCAGCGGCGGCATTTCGGCGATCACGTTAGAAGGAATATCCAGCGTCGGCAGCGGCTTTTTCGGCTCGGCGCGCAGGTGTTCGGTGCACAGGTAGCGTTCGCGCAGGCGCTGCATGATCGCGTGGGCCTGGATGCCGCCGTCCTGCATCGGGATGCTCGCGCAGCCCATCAAATAGCTGTAGCCGCCCTGATTCAATACTTCGGCCAGTTCACCCCAGAGCACAGCGATGGTGCCGCCGTTGCGGTAGGCCGGGTCGACGCAGGTGCGGCCGATTTCCAGGATCGGGCCTTTGAGATGCACCAGGCCGTGCAGGCTGAATTCTTCTTCGCTGTAAAACTTGCCCAGGCTGCTGGCCGCCGTGTGATCGAGCAAACGGGTGGTCGCCACCAGGCGCCCGGTATTCAAGTCACGCACGCCGATGTGGGCGCAATGAACATCATAGTCATCCATGTCCAGACCCAGCTCAGCGCCCTTCAGCTTGGCGTTGAACTCGCCGCTGAACACGTTGAAGCGCAAGGCCTGGGCTTCCTGCAAGGCCTCGCTGCCGATCAGGCGTTCGGCTTGCAGGCGGCGGTCGTTGCCGGTGTCGCGGATGCGGGCGATCTGAGTCATGGCGATTCTCCGTGCGGGCTGCTCACCCGTCTTGGGTTACAGCGGATCGACTTTCTTTATGCAGCCGTTTTGTGCAAGGTCAGGCTATGTAGCCCCGGTGTCATCGCCATTAAGCTTTGGTGATGCTTATATGACAGCCCACGAGGAGCCTCTTATGCCCTGGCAAAACCTGTTGATCCGCCAAGAACGCCTGCCCGCCAACCCGGATCTGGCGGAAGGTTTCGTGACCTTGTTGCACCAGTTGGGCACGGTGACGCCGTTTGAACTGGCCGTGGCTGGCGGGCGTTTGATGGCCACGCCGGGGCTGGCGTTTCTGGTGGGGTATCAGGCGGCGTTGCGCATGCTCTGGCCGAGCGCGCCGCTGAGCCTCGGCGCGCTGTGTGCGACCGAACAGCGCAGCCTGCGACCGGCGGACATGCAAACCCGTCTCACGGATTTGCGCCTGAGCGGGCGCAAGGATTTCGTCACCGCCGGTGATGCCGCCGAATGGCTGCTGATCGCTGCCCGCAGTGAAGCGCCCGGCGACCCTGTAAGCCTGAGCCTGGCGGTGGTCTATCCCGATGAACCCGGCGTGCGCCTGGAAAAGCTGCCGGCGATCCCGCTGATGCCGGACATCAGTCATGGCCGCTTGTTTCTCGACAATGCCCAGTGCGAGTTGTTGGCGGGGGATGGTTGGGATGCCTACGTCAAACCGTTCCGCACCCTTGAAGATGTGTACGTATTGAGCGCCATGACGGCGTGGCTGTATGGCATTGGCCAGGACAGCGACTGGCCGCAAGCGTTGCAGTTGCGGTTACTGGCGCTGCTGGCCGGGTGCGCGGAAGTCAGCCGTCAGGCACCGAACAATGCGGCCGGGCATGTGTTGCTGGGTGGGTTGTTTGCGCAGTTCGAGGGGCTCAAGGTTGAAATTGATCTGGCGTTGGCCGATGGGCCGGGGCATTGGGCGGCGATGTGGCAGCGGGATCAGGCGGTGATGGATTTGGCGGCGGGTGCCAGAGGTAAGCGGTTGGCCAAGGCATTAGCCGTGAATTAAAGGGCCCCATCGTGAGCAGGCTCACTCCTACAGTTTGAAATGCATTCCCCTGTAGGCGTGAGCCTGCTCGCGATGGGGCCAGTATGGGCAACACAGATCCCAAAACTGTCATCAACCTCAACTAGGCTCAGCAAGTTAATCCTCCCGAGCCCACGCCATGTTCAAAGGCTTGTCCCTCATTGTCATGCTGCTGCTCAGCCTCCCGACCCACGCCGAAAACTGGCCGGCCGAGCAATGGTCAACCGCCCCGGTCATCACCGGGGCAGCGCTTCAAGCCCTGGAAACCTACGCCTTCCCACCCCGTGACGACAGCACCCGAAAAGGCGTGCGCACCGACGCCTTGCTGGTGATCCGCGACGGTCAATTGATCTACGAACGCTACGCCGGCCCGACCACCGCCGACACGCCACACCTGACATGGTCGATCAGCAAAAGCCTCATGGCCACGGTGCTGGGTGTGGCCTATGGTGAAGGCCTGTTCAAACTCCAGGACCCGGTGCAGACGTTTTATCCGCCGATGAAAAAACACCCCGGCGTGACCATGGCCGACCTGCTGCATTGGGCTTCGGGGCTGGACTGGCAGGAAGACTATGAATACGCCCCGTTGAAGTCCTCGGTGGTGGCGATGCTCTACACCCGTGGTCATCAGGACATGGCTGCGTTCACCGCCGAGCATCCCGAATACGCCGAGCCCGGTCAGGCCTTTCGTTACTCCAGTGGCGACAGCGGTTTGCTCGCCGCCGCGCTGAAAAATATCGTCGGCCCGGCACGTTATCCAGACTATCCGTGGACTGCGCTGTTCGAGCCCTTGGGCATCCACCATGCCGTTTGGGAAACCGATGCCACGGGCACTTTCGTCGCTTCGTCCTACGCCTATCTCACGGCTCGCGATCTGGCACGCATCGGGTTATTGATGGCGCGCGACGGGCGCTGGCAGGGTCGTCAGTTGCTGCCCAAAGACTGGGTCGCCTTCAATCGCGAACCGTTCGCCCGCTATCACGCTCATCAGGATGACGCCGTACCTGGCGGTCAATGGTGGCTCAATCGCGCAGTGGACGGGGCGGCACAACCCTGGCCCGATGCGCCGGCCGATACCTTCGCCGCACTGGGTCATTGGGGGCAGGCGATGTACGTTATTCCCAGCGAAAACCTGGTGATCGTGCGCTATGGCGATGATCGCGACGGGAGCTACCAGCACAACGAATTGCTCAAACTCGCGCTCAAGGCGTTTGCTCAAAAGGTGCAGCCATGAGTTTTCTTCGACACAGACCGTTCAGCGCGTTGTTCCTGGTATTGCTGGTCGCGTTGCTCAGCTGGATCTGGCAGGAGCGAGTGGCGCTGTGGGCGTTCCCTGACATCATCAGCGCCTACACCGCCAAGGAATATTGCTCGTGCCGGTATGTGATGAACAACGAGATCGGGTATTGCCACCGCTATGTAAAGCAGTGGCTGCCGACCAGCAGTTTTGTCGATGATGCCGCCAGCAAACGGGTCACGGTCAGTGGCATGGGCCGTAGCAACAGCGCTGTGTGGATCGGCGAACGCCAAGGTTGCCGTCTGCAACCCTGACGCCCACGAACCTTTGTAGCCGCTGCCGAAGGCTGTGTTCGGCGGCGAAGCCGTCGTAAAACCAAGCACCGCAGTACTTCAGGTTGGCCCGCTTCGCAGGATTTCACGACGGCTTCGCCGCCGAACGCAGGCTTCGCCAACGACTACAGGTTTGCATCTTGCTGCCGGGCGGTTAAGGTTCGTGCAGGTTTATCTGCACACGAGTCTCTATGTTCAACCGCTCCCTCTCTAAAACCCTCGCGCTCCTGCTGTTGGCCGGTGCCACGCTGTCGGCCCGCGCCGATTGGTATCTGGACGGGGAGTCCTCGCGGCTGTCGTTCATCAGCACCAAAAACGCCAACCTCTCCGAAGTGCAGCGCTTTCTGGTGTTGCACGGCAAGGTCGACGCCAAAGGCCTGGCCGAGGTGGAAGTCGAACTGGAGTCGGTGAACAGCGGCATCCCCTTGCGTGATGAACGGATGCGCAAAGAGCTGTTCGAGATCCAGACCTATCCTGAAGCGTTGATTACTGCGCAGATTGATCTGCGTCCAATCAACGACCTCGCGCCCGGCGCGCAGTTGGAGTTGCGCTTGCCGCTGACCGTCAACCTGCATGGCAAGCAACATCAATACAACGCCGAATTGCTGGCGACGCGCCTCGATGACCGACGCTTTCAAGTGGTAACCCTGGAGCCGCTGGTAATCAATGCCGAAGATTTTGATCTGGCTCCCGGGCTGGAAACGTTGCGCAAGGTTGCCGATCTGTCGGCCATCAGTCTGTCGGTACCGGTGGGTGCGGTACTGATTTTCACGGCGCGCTGACATGGCCGGCGCAATCTTTCCCTGGCGTGAAGGCAACCACTTCGAGCTGCTGATCGACGGTCCGCAGTTTTTCCCACGCATGCTGGTCGCGATTGCCCGCGCCGAAGAACAGGTCGAGCTGGAGCTGTATCTGGTGGAGGCGGGCGCCTGCGCCGAGGCCATGGTGCAAGCCCTGGTGTCGGCAGCCGAACGCGGTGTGCGCGTGCGCTGCCTGTTCGATGACTATGGCAGCCTGGCGTTTACCCTGACCTTGCGTCAGCGCCTGACGGCGGCCGGGGTCGAATTGCGTTTCTACAATCGCCTGAGCTGGCGGCGTTGGGTCGGCAACTTCTACCGCGATCACCGCAAGCTGTTGCTGGTCGATCAAAGTCTGGCGGTGGTCGGTGGCACGGGCGTCACCGATGAGTTCTGGACGCCGGGTGAAGACACCAGCGAATGGCACGAAGTCATGGTGGAAATCACCGGGCCTTTGGTCATTGACTGGCAATTGTTGTTCGACCGCCAATGGATCGCCAACCGCCATCGACGGGCCTGGAAACCGGCCTCGCATTTTGGCTTGCCGCGCCTGCCACGAGTGCCGTCGATGGGTGAAGGCATGGGCCGGGTGGCCTATGCCGACGCCCGCCAGCACCGCGACATTCTGCAATCGCTGGTTCGCGCGCTGAACAGCGGCCAGCAACGCATCTGGCTGGCGACGCCGTACTTCCTGCCGACCTGGAAAGTCCGCCGCTCACTGCGCCGGGCCGCCGGTCGGGGTGTTGACGTGCGCCTGTTGTTGACCGGGCCGCGCACCGATCACCCGTCGGTGCGTTACGCCGGGCATCGCTACTATCCGCGATTGCTCAAGGCCGGGGTGAAAATTTTCGAGTACCAGCCGTGTTTCCTGCACCTGAAAATGGTCCTGATCGATGATTGGGTGAGCATCGGCTCATGCAATTTCGATCACTGGAACTTGCGCTTCAACCTGGAAGCCAACCTTGAAGCGCTGGACCCAGGGCTGACGCTGGCAGTGGCGGGGAGTTTCGAACGGGACTTTGCGCAGAGCCAGGAAGTCAGCCTCGAAGAATGGCAACGCCGGCCATTGTGGAAGCGGGTCAAGCAACGGATCTGGGGCTGGGTGGATCGGCTGGTGGTGAACCTGCTGGATCGCCGCGGATAGCCGCCGTACCCAAAAAACCATTGGAGGAAAACCACTGTGGGAGCCGAGCTTGCTCGCGATGGCGGCGTAACAGTCAACATAGGTGTTGGATGTTATGGCCTCATCGCGAGCAAGCTCGGCTCCCACAGGTTTTTGCGGTGTTTGAATAATTACAGCAACTCAAAGCTCTGCTGTGTCACGTCCTGGGAGTCCAGGCCGATCTGCACGTTGAACTTGCCCGGCTCGGCAGCGAACTTGAGCTGGGTGTTGTAGAACTTCAAGTCGTCCTCGGTGATGGTGAAGTGCACGACTTTCTGTTCGCCGGCCTTGAGCATGACTTTCTGGAAGTTCTTCAGCTCCTTGATCGGTCGGATCATCGAGCCAGTCACGTCCTGGATGTACAACTGCACCACGGTTTCGCCGTCGCGTTTGCCGGTGTTTTTCAACGTGACGCTGGCGTCGAGCTTGCCGGTCTTGTTCAGTGTGGTCGACGACAGGGCCATGTCGCTCAGGCTGAAATCGGTGTAGCTCAGGCCGAAACCAAACGGGAACAGTGGGCCGGTGGTGTCATCGAAATACTGCGAGGTGTAGTTGCCCGGTTTGCCCGGCGTGAATGGCCGGCCAATGCTCAGGTGGTTGTAGTAGGTCGGAATCTGACCCACCGAGCGCGGGAAGGTGATTGGCAGTTTGCCCGACGGGTTGTAGTCGCCGAACAGCACGTCAGCGATGGCGTTGCCGCCTTCGGTGCCGCTGAACCAGGTCTCCAGAATCGCGTCAGCCTGTTCCTTCTCTTCGAGAATCGACAGCGGGCGGCCGTTCATCAACACCAGCACCAGTGGCTTGCCGGTGGCTTTCAGGGCCTTGATCAGATCGCGCTGGTTGGCCGGGATGTTGATGTCGGTGCGGCTCGACGATTCGTGGGACATGCCACGGGACTCGCCCACCGCTGCCACCACCACGTCGGCATCCTTGGCGGCTTTCACCGCTTCATCGATCAGCACTTGCGCCGGACGCGGATCATCCACCACTTCCGGGGCGTCGAAGTTGAGGAAGTTCAGGTAATCCAGGACCTTCTTGTCACTGGTGATGTTGGCGCCACGGGCGTAGATCAGCGTGGCCTTGTCGGCGACGGCGGCGTTCATGCCGTCGAACAGGGTCACCGATTGCGCCGGTTTACCCGCCGCTGCCCAGCTGCCCATCATGTCGATGGGCGCCTTGGCGAGCGGGCCGACCAACGCGATTTTCGCGGTTTTCTTCAGCGGCAGGGTTTCGTTCTGGTTCTTCAGCAACACCAGGCTGCGACGCGCGACGTCACGGGCCTCGGGGCGATGCAGGCGGCTGTCGGCGTAGGTGTCGGCCGGATCATCTTCAGCCTTGCCGATGCGCAGGTACGGGTCCTTGAACAGGCCCATGTCGTACTTGGCGCCGAGCACTTCACGCACGGCGTTGTCGATGTCGCTTTGCGCGATCTCGCCCGATTTCAACAGCCCCGGCAGTTCTTTGCCGTACAGCGTGTCGTTCATGCTCATGTCGATGCCGGCCTTGATCGCCAGCTTCGCGGCTTCGCGACCGTCAGCGGCGACGCCGTGCTTGATCAACTCGAAAATCGCCCCGTGATCGCTGACCGCCAGGCCTTTGAAGCCCCATTCCTTGCGCAACAGGTCATTCATCAGCCAGGTGTTGGCGGTGGCCGGCACGCCGTTGATCGAGTTCAGGGCAACCATCACCCCGCCGGCACCGGCGTCAATCGCCGCGCGGTAAGGTGGCAAGTAGTCCTGGTACATCTTGACCGGGCTCATGTCGACCACGTTGTAGTCGCGACCGCCCTCGACCGCGCCGTACAAGGCAAAGTGTTTGACGCTGGCCATGATGCTGTCAGCCGCGTTGGCGCCTGAACCCTGGAAGGCTCGGACCATCACGCCGGCAATGCGCGACACGAGGTAGGTGTCTTCACCGAAGCCTTCGGAAGTCCGGCCCCAGCGCGGGTCGCGGGAGATGTCGACCATCGGCGCGAAGGTGATGTCGAGGCTGTCCGCCGCGGCTTCCTTGGCGGCGATGCGCCCGGAGCGGCCGATCGCGTCCATGTCCCAGCTCGAAGCCAGGGCAATCGGGATCGGGAAAATGGTGCGGTGGCCGTGGATCACGTCATAGGCGAAGAACATCGGGATCTTCAACCGGCTGCGCATGGCCGCGTCCTGCATCGGACGGTTTTCCGGGCGGGTGATCGAGTTGAACGTGCCGCCGATGTTGCCGGCCGCGATTTCCTTGCGGATCAGTTCGCGTGGCATTTCCGGGCCGATGCTGATCAGGCGCAATTGGCCGATCTTTTCATCGAGGGTCATCTGCTTCATCAGGTTACTGATGAAGGCGTCCTTGTTCTCCAGAGGTGCGGGGGTCGTGGCGGCCAATACGTTATGACTGGCCAGGCTGACGAACAGGCCCAGCAAATACAGCTTCTTCATGAATTGTTTTCTCAAAAGCCTAAACGGCAGTGAATACGCGCCGATCAGCCAAAAGTTAGGGAGCGACTATTGTTGTTCAAGTAAATGCAGCACACTTCTGCGTGTTTTTTGTGCAGGGGCATCTTTTAGCCCATTGGCTCGTTGCAATCCAGTGGCGGCGGCAGATTATGCCCCAAGTGCCCGGTCAGAAGAGTGTGATTGGTTTTTCAACGGAATGTGCCAGGGAGTGACCCAGATGAATGCAAGACACCACTATCGCTCGAGCTTGCAGGTGGCAGCCCTGATGCTGTTGACCACTGTGCTCGCGGGCTGCGGCATCAATACGATTCCGACCCTCGACGAGCAGGCCAAGGCCGCGTGGGGCCAGGTGCAGAACCAGTATCAGCGTCGCGCCGACTTGATCCCCAACCTGGTGGAAACTGTCAAAGGCTATGCCAAGCACGAAGAAGAAACCCTGACCGCGGTGATTGAAGCACGGGCCAAGGCAACGTCTATTCAGGTGGACGCCAAGACCCTGGATAACCCGGAAAAACTCAAACAGTTCCAGCAGGCCCAGGATCAACTGACGGGGGCTTTGAGCCGTTTGATGGTGGTGTCCGAGCGTTATCCGGACCTGAAGGCCAACCAGAACTTCCTCGCCTTGCAGTCGCAACTTGAAGGCACCGAAAACCGCATCGCCGTGGCCCGTCGTGATTTCATCCTCGCGGTGCAAAAGTACAACACTGAGATTCGTACTTTTCCCGGTCGCTTGTGGCACACCGTTTTGTACAGCGATTTGCCGATCCGCGAAACCTTCGAGGCGACCACGCCGGATGCCGATAAGGCACCTCAGGTAAAGTTCTGACCGGCTAAAAGCATTACCACGGATGAGGTTGCCAATGCGCGTGTTGAAAGTGGGGCTGATGCTGTTGTTCTGGGTGTGTGCCCTGACGGCGCAGGCCGAGTTGAAGTTTCCGGCGCTGACCGGGCGGGTGGTCGATAACGCCCAGATGATCGAGCCGTCGGTGCGCGAGCAACTGACACAACAACTTCAGGCCCATGAAAGCGCCACTGGCGAGCAGTTGGTGGTGGTCACGTTGCCGGACTTGCAAGGCACCGACATCGCGGACTTCGGCTACCAATTGGGCCGAGCCTGGGGCATTGGCCAGAAAGATAAAAATAACGGCGCGCTGCTGATCGTTGCGCGCGATGAGCGTAAATTGCGCATCGAAGTCGGGTATGGCCTCGAAGATCGACTGACCGACGCGCAAAGTTCGGTGATTATCAATCAGGTGATCACCCCCGCGTTCAAGGCGGGTAACTTCAGCAAAGGCATCAGCGACGGGGTCGCGGCGATGCTGGTGGTGTTGGGCGGCAGCCCGCTGGATGAACCCTCAACGGTCTATGAGCCGCGCGGTGATGAGGACAGCGACTTCGTGGCGCGTCATCCCGGCGTCTTCGTGTTTCTGGTGATGCTGTTCATCCTGACGATTTTTGTCTTGCAGATGCTCGGGCTTCTGCCCTCCGGCCGAGGGGGTTCGGGTGGTTCGGGCGGTGGTTTCGGCGGCGGTGGGTTTGGTGGCGGCGGTGGAGGCGGGGGCTTCAGCGGCGGCGGGGGCAGTTTCGGGGGCGGCGGTTCGTCGGGCGGCTGGTGATAACAATAATGAGCAGGCACTTTTCAACATGGCATTACTGACTGAACACGAACAACGCAAAGTCGCCGAGGCGATTGCCCGGGTCGAGCGCGACACTGACGCCGAACTGGTGACCGTGCTCGCTGCCCGCGCCGACGACTACGCATACATTCCGCTGCTGTGGGCCAGCCTGCTGGCGCTGATGGTGCCGGGGATCGTGCATTACCTCAGCGGATGGCTGACCCTGCACAGCTTGCTGCTGGTGCAATGGATCACTTTTGTGGTGCTGTGCCTGGTGTTCCGCCTGCCGAAAGTCACCACGCACCTGGTCCCGCGTTCAGTGCGGCACTGGCGCGCCTCGAACCTGGCGCGCCGGCAATTCCTGGAGCAGAACCTGCACCACACGGTCGGTAGCACCGGAATGCTGATTTTTGTCTGCGAGGCTGAGCGCTATGTGGAAATCCTGGTGGATGAAGGGATTTCCAGGCGGCTGGACAACAAGAACTGGGATTCGATTGTGGCGGCGTTCACCCAGCAGGTGAAACAGGGGCAGACGTTGCAAGGGTTCGTGACGTGCATCGAGGCGTGTGGTGAATTACTTAAAGTGCATGTGCCGGTAACGCAGGTGCGCAATGAATTGCCGAACCGGTTGGTGGTGTTAGGCTGATGCTTGACCACGCGCCAGCTGCTACAGATCGTGCCGTTCGGGAAATTACCCGTGCCCTGCATCGACATCCCCCCTAAAATACCCGCCATTCCCCGATTCGCTCCGCCCGAGGCCGTTTTGCCCATGTCCGTCACCGCCACTCCCGCCAGCCTCGCGCCGGATCACCACGCCCAGTTCATCGACCTGCTGCAAACCAGCCTCGACGCCAACGCCTTTATCAAGCTGGTGCTGGCCAAGTACGTCGGTACCGAAGCGGATTTACAGCGCCTGATCATCAAGCAGCTGACGGTCAAGGATCAGCCTTGCCTGTCCTTCGTCTATCGCTACAAAACCCGCGACATCACCAAGAACCTGCCGCTGGCCGAAGGTGTCGCGACCATCGCCGCGCTGCTGCCGGCCTCGTTCAAAAATGCGCATTTGTTGTCATTGACCGATGAAGCCCAGCTCGAATACAGCAAAAAGGGCAAGTCTTCGCTGTTCAAGAGCAAACCTCAGCAATTGCGTGAAGTGCCATCCGCCGAGCACAACCGCGAAAAAAACCGCTTCCTCGACCTGAGCCGGCCGTTCCTCGCCGACCTTGGCGTGACCAACAGCAAACACGAGCTGATCCCGGCGATGTCGCGCAAGTGGAAGCAGATCAACAAGTTCATCGAAGTCTTCAGCCATGCGCTGACTACCTCACCGCTGGCGCTGGACAAGCCGGTGCAGGTGGCGGATTTCGGTTCGGGCAAGGGTTACCTGACGTTCGCCATCCACGACTACCTGCGCAACACCTTGAGCGCTGAAGGCGTGGTGACGGGTGTCGAGCTGCGTGAAGAAATGGTCAACTTGTGCAACGCCGCTGCGGCGAAACTCGAGCACCCGGGGCTGGTGTTCAAGTGCGGTGACGTGCGCAGCGTGGCACCGAGCGAGCTGGACGTGATGATCGCCCTGCATGCCTGCGATATCGCCACCGACTACGCGATTCACACTGGCATTCGTTCCGGCGCCTCAATCATCATGTGCTCGCCGTGCTGCCACAAACAGATCCGCCTGCAAATCCAGAGCCCGGCACTGCTCAAGCCGATGCTGCAATACGGTCTGCATTTGGGCCAGCAAGCTGAAATGGTCACCGACAGCTTGCGCGCGTTGTTCCTTGAAGCCTGCGGTTATGAAACCAAGGTGTTCGAGTTCATCTCGCTGGACCACACCAACAAGAACAAGATGATCCTGGCGGTCAAACGCGCCGAGCCGGTGGACCCGGCCCAGCTGTTGGTGAAGATTCAGGCGCTGAAGGATTTCTACCACATCAGCGAACACTGTCTTGAAACCCTGCTGCGGGCTGACGGCTACCTCTGAGCCCTGTAGGAGCCCGGCTTGCCGGCGATGGCGATTTCGAATACGCCATCGTTAGCAAGCCGGGCTCCTACCGTTCAGGCGGTGGCGATGCGTGCGGGTTTAACCGCGGTCTTGCGGCCCAGCATCACGGTCACGATCACCCCGGCGGCAAACAGCCAGGTGATCGGCTCGATGTGTTCACCAAAGAACAACGCCGAAAATGCAATCGTGAAGAAGATCTGCAACAACTGAATCTGACTGACCCGAGCAATCCCGCCCATCGCCAACCCGGCGTACCAGGCAAAAAAACCAATGAACTGCGAAAACAGCGAAACATAACCAAACGCCCACCAGGTCTTCGCTGAAATTTCGCCTTGATGTTGCAGCGCCAGATACACCACCGGTCCGATCAACAGCGGTGTCGACAACACCAGCGCCCAGCAGATCACCTGCCAGCCGCCCATTTCCTTGGCCAATCGACCGCCCTCGGCGTAGCCCAGACCACCCACCGCAATTGCCCCGAGCATCAACAAGTCACCGGCCTGAATGCTGCCGGCACCGCTGATCAACGCATAACCCAGCACCAATGCACTGCCCAACGCGGCGCAGGCCCAGAAGGCTTTTGACGGCCGTTCGTGGGATAACCACGCGGCGTACAGCGCCACGCACAGCGGTTGCAGACCGTTGACCAGGGCACCGTGGGACGCCGGCAAGGTTTGCATGGCCCACGCCGACAACACCGGAAAACCGAGAATGACCCCGGCGATCACCAGGGTCAGGCCTTTGACCTGTTTCCAGGTCGGCCATTTCTCCCGTCGCCACAGCAACAGCAACGCCGCCGGCACCGCCGCGAACAGCGCCCGGCCGAGGCCATTGAGCAGGGGATGCAGTTCCTGCACGACGATTCGCGTGAAGGGCAGGGTGAGGCTGAAAATCACAACGCCGAGCAGGCCGAGGGCCATGCCGGTGTTTTCGCGCGAGGACATGATTTGGGGACCAGAATTCAGGGTGAGGGGAAGTGCCTTCATCTAGCCACAAACCGCGTTGGCTGCGCTGTTACAGCTAGGCGCAGAGTTATCCGTACAGTTTGAGGGCGCCATCGCGGGCAAGCCACGCTCCCACAGTTGATCGCATTCCCATGGACGACTCGGTCAACTGTTGGGCGCGTGGCTTGCCCGCGATGAACGATGATGCGGTCCATCAGGTAGTAGCAGGTTATTACCCAACCCACTGGATAAGGACTACCTTGAATACTCCTGCCAATGTTCCCCCAGAGGAGTCCTCCCCATGGCTGCCAAGAAAATCCTGATGCTGGTCGGCGATTACGTCGAAGACTACGAAGTGATGGTGCCGTTCCAGGCGCTGCTGATGGTCGGTCACACCGTCCACGCCGTGTGCCCGGACAAAACCGCCGGCCAGACCGTGCGCACCGCGATCCACGACTTCGAAGGCGACCAGACCTACAGCGAAAAACCCGGCCACCTGTTTGCCCTGAACTTCGATTTCGCCAAAGTCGCTGAGTCCGACTATGACGCGCTGCTGATCCCCGGCGGCCGTGCGCCGGAATACCTGCGCCTGAACGACAAAGTCCTGGACCTGGTGCGCGCCTTCGACAAGGCCGGCAAGCCGATTGCTGCCGTGTGTCATGGCGCGCAATTGCTGGCAGCGGCCGGAATTCTCGAAGGCCGCGAGTGCAGTGCTTACCCGGCCTGCGCCCCGGAAGTCCGTCTGGCGGGCGGCACGTTCATCGATATCCCGGTGACGCAAGGCCATGTTCAAGGCAATCTGGCCACTGCCCCGGCCTGGCCGGCGCACCCGAGCTGGCTCGCCGGTTTCCTCGGGTTGCTGGGCACCAAAATCACGCTGTAACGAGGGACCTGTCCATGTGCGAGCTTTACGTCAAGGCCGATCCGATCCTCTACGAATCGCGCTCCCGCTCGCTGCGCATCTGCGGGGTGGTCACCACCCTGCGGCTGGAGAACCAGTTCTGGGACATTCTCAGCGAAATTGCCGAAGTCGATGGCATGACCACCAACCAACTGATCGCCAAGCTGTATGAAGAGGTGATGGATTACCGGGGGGAAGTGGTGAATTTTGCCTCGTTTTTGCGGGTGAGTTGTATGCGGTATCTGAGTCAGCGGCGGGTCGCTGTGCCGGAATTGTCGGTGGTTCGGGCGGTGGTGAAGTAGCGAGTACCGCGTAGACCCATTCGCGAGCAGGCTCACTCCTGCAGGGGATCACATTTCCATCGTAGGAGTGAGCCAGCTCGCGATGGGGCCTGTGCAGGCGACAGAAACCGTGGTGTGGTCTTTACTCTGAAACGCGAAACCTCTCAATCGCCAAGGAGAAAGAGCATGTCCGGATGGTACGAAGTGAGCAAAAGCAGCAGTGGCCAGTTCAGGTTTGTTCTCAAGGCCGCCAATGCCGAAACCATTCTGACCAGCGAGCTGTACACCACCCGCGCCGCCGCCGACAAAGGCATTGCATCGGTTCAGTCCAACAGCCCGCTGGATGAGCGCTACGAAAAAAAGACCACCAAGGATGGCCATCCTTATTTCAACCTCAAGGCTGGTAACCACGAGATTATCGGCAGCAGCGAGTCGTACGCCTCCGCTGCCGCGATGGATAAGGGCATTGCCAGTGTGAAAGCCAATGGGCCGACCACGGTGATCAAGGACAAGACCTTGCCGGTGCTCTAAACACACATTTCAAACTCACACACATCCCGCTGTAGGAGTGAGCCTGCTCGCGATCGCTGCTTAGCATTCGACGAAGAGGTTGAATGTCAGACCGCCATCGCGAGCAGCCGCCTCGCCGCTAAACCTCAACCGGAACCGTAAGCTTCGGATTCCCCAACGCGTGCGTCTTCGAATCAAAAAACCGCAGCGCTGATCCCGTCCCCTCAAACACCTTCGCGTAATGCCGCTTCTGATGCTGGATAAACGCCTTGCTGCGCGGATAAATCGAGATCGCCACCACCGACGGTTTCGCCTGGCGCAACGCATGAACGATATGGCTATCCTGCTCGCCCAGCGCATGTCCAAAGACACACAACCCGTCGCCATGCCCCAATAACTGGTCATAACAGAACGACAGATAATCCGAGCTGCGAATGGTCTTGAGCTTGTCCTGCGCCGGCCCTTCGTTCACGAACAGCGGCACGTCATCCAGGGTCTTGATCGTATTGTTGATCGCGAAACTGCCGAGCAGCGTGCCCTCGGTCGACATCAGCTTGCGCGCCGTGCCGTCCTGATTGCGCACCAGGTGCAAACCACCGTGCAGGTACAGCAAACGGGTTTTATCGGTCGCCGTGACGCTCAGGTCAAAGCCCGGCTCGGCGCCCTGGAACAGGTCGGTGATCGCGTCCGGCTGATGCTGGATGGACCAGTAATTGAGCAAGTCATAGTTGGTGGTAAACACCGTCCGATAGTTGCCCAGTTCCGAGCTGATGGTCGCCAGCGTCGAAGGCACGACCAGTCGCCATGGAATATGTACTGCATGCACGGTGTTGATCAGCGCTTCCTTGATCGCGTAATAGCGATTGCGCGGTGCGGCGGAGCTGACGGCCAACGCCTTGTTCACGCGACTGGTGGTTTTCAGCGCGCTCAGCACTTGTTCGAAACTGCGTGTCTGCATCGCCTCGAACACGCTCAGCTCGGACTGGCTCAGCGGTTTTTCTTCGACGGTGCGCGCATTCTCGAACAGCGAGTCGTAACCAAAGTCGTCCCACACCGCACGGCTGGCGCCGTTGCCCACCAGCAGGCCGCTGAACGAGGCGGTGGCGCGCAAGGCGTTCCAGTCTTCAAGTTGGGCATCAACATCCTGGAAATCGGTCATTGCGGTCAAAGTCTCAAAGCAAAAGGTCTGATGGGCGGCGACTTTATCACGACCATGACTTGAGCCAGATCAAGTTACTGCGTGAGCGAAGGGTCGAAGCTGTGGGCGTCCCGCTGGATCGGCGTCGCCGATTCGGCCCAGCCAGGAGAATCGCTCATGAGCAGCACGTTTTTCATTCCCGCCGTGAACATCATGGGCACGGGTTGCCTCGACGAAGCCATGGACACCATTGGCAAGTATGGCTTTCGCAAAGCGCTGATTGTCACCGACGTCGGGCTGGCCAAGGCCGGCGTTGCGAAAATGATTGCGCAAAAACTGGCGATGCAGGACATCGATTCGGTGATCTTTGACGGCGCCAAACCAAACCCGAATATGGCCAACGTTGAGCTCGGCCTGGGCTTGTTGAAGGAAAGTTGCTGCGATTTTGTGGTGTCTCTCGGGGGTGGTTCGCCCCACGACTGCGCCAAGGGCATCGCGTTATGTGCGACCAACGGCGGGCAGATCCGCGACTATGAAGGTGTCGATCAATCAAGCAAACCGCAGCTGCCGCTGATCGCGATCAACACCACCGCCGGCACCGCCAGCGAGATGACGCGTTTTTGCATCATCACCGACGAATCGCGCCACGTGAAAATGGCCATTGTCGACCGCAACGTCACGCCGCTGCTGTCGGTCAACGACCCGGCGCTGATGGTCGCCATGCCCCAGGGGCTGACGGCCGCCACCGGCATGGACGCACTGACCCACGCCATCGAAGCGTACGTCTCCACCGCCGCCAACCCGATCACCGATGCTTGTGCACTGAAGGCGATCACGTTGATCAGCAACAACCTGCGGCTGGCGGTGCGCAACGGCGATGACATGGCGGCGCGGGAAAACATGGCCTACGCGCAATTCCTGGCGGGCATGGCGTTCAATAACGCGTCCCTGGGTTATGTCCACGCCATGGCTCACCAATTGGGTGGGTTCTACGACTTGCCTCATGGCGTCTGCAACGCAGTGCTGCTACCCCACGTTCAAAGCTTCAACGCTCAGGTGTGCGCCCCGCGCTTGACCGACGTGGCTCATGCGATGGGCGCCGACATCCGTGGTTTCAGCCCTGAAGAGGGTGCTCAAGCGGCTATTGCCGCGATCCGTCGCCTGTCCAGTGATGTGGACATCCCGGCCGGATTGCGTGAGCTCGGCGCCAGACTCAATGACGTCCCCATGCTTGCCACCAATGCGCTGAAAGACGCCTGCGGTTTTACCAATCCCCGGGCGGCGGATCAGCGCCAGATCGAGGAGATTTTTCGCAGCGCCTTTTAGGCCGTTTTGCGACCGGGCGCGAGCATGACGCACAGCATCGCGCCCACCGCCAGCAAGGTACAGAGCAACGACAACGGCCATGCCTGCTGACTGGCGATCAGGCTGGCAACACCGCCAATGATCGCTGCCATCAGTTGATGAATAAAGCCGCTCAACGCCATCGCATAGGCACCCCCGACCGGTGAACCGTCGTTCGCCAGTGACAGGCTGATCGGGTACGTCAACGACTGCCCGAACACTGCCACGCAATAGGGCAACCAGAACAGCAGCGCAATGGAGGTGCCGACGAGGCTGCCCAGCAACATCACCGCGCTCCCGGTCAGCACCAGAGCGACGCCCACCGTCATCAACCGGCGCTGACCGGTGCGCAGTACCAAGGCATTGACCCCCAGTGCTCCCAGAAAGTACGCCGCGCTGATCGGCCAGCCCAGCAGGCCATATTCCACGGCCGACCAGTTGAACGGCCCTTGCAGAATCAGCGGCGCGGCCGTGTTGAAGGCAATGATCACCCCGTAGCCGAGGCCACCGGTAAGCGCCGGCAGCAAGAACGCCCGATCACGCAGAATGCGCCCGTAACTGGGCCACGCAGACGTCTGAACGTTGTCCTCGACCAGCACCGCAAAAGAAACCCGCGCCACGACGATCGCCATCAACAGGCTCGTGCCACCCAGCAGATAGAAAATCGCCGGCCAGCCCAGTGCGACCTGAATGACCGACCCCAGGTATTGGCCGATGCCCAGCGCTATCACGAACGAAATCGAAATCCACGACAACGCCTTGGCCAACAGCTCACCGCGGAAACTGTCGCGGATCAACACCCGTGCCATGACTGAAATCCCGCTGGCACCAATGCCTTGTAGCAGCCGAAAAAACAGAAACGCTTCAAGCGTCTGGCCCAGCGGCAGCGCAAGGTTGGCCAAGCCATAAATGCCAAGTGCCGCGAGCAGCACCGGTTTGCGGCCGATGCGCTGGCCGAGGCTGCCCCAGAACAACATCGGCAGCGCCATGCCGATCAGATACACCGCCAGTCCCCAGGACACCTGCGAAGCGTCGGCGGACAGGTGCCGAGCCATCTCCGGCAGCGCCGGCAGGTAAATGCTCATGCCCAGTTGCGCGAGGAAAACCGTGCTGCAGGTGACGAGGAGGGTGGTGCTGCTCTTCATGGAATCATCCCTGGATGTCTAGCGGGCGTCCCCGGCGCAGGTGCGTAAAAGCTCGGTGACGAGTTCACAAAAATGTCGAATCAGCGTCGGCTCCATGTCGGCGCGTAGCGTGATTCTGATGGCGGCCTTGCCTTGTGCAACCACGGGGAAAAACACCGCCGAGGTAAAGAAACCCAGATTGGATAATTCGATGGCAATACGGTTGGCCAGCCTCGCTTCACCGCAGTGGATCAAGCGAATCGGCATGTTGCTGGCGTATTGTGCGGTTCGAATCAGGCTGTCAAAGAGGCGGATATTAACCTGAAGCTTTTCCTGTAACGCAGTCAATGCAGGCGTGTGATGCAGCAGGATGGACGCTCTGCCCGCACCGATGGACGCGCTGTTCAGGCTTTGCGACCAGTTACTGGGGCCGCCGTAGCGTTGAATCAGTTTTTTCTGCCGTTCGTTGCCCAGCATCACCATTCCGCCGCTGGCGCCAAATGACTTGGCCAATGAGGCGACAATCAAGGCGTCATCCTCCAGCGCCTGCAACCTGGGACGCACGAGGCCCGCACCGAACGTGCCGACAGCGGACAAAGCGTGAGAATCGTCGAGGTAAAGAAACAGGCCGTAACGGTCCTTCAGGTACAACAGGCTGTCCAGGTCGGCGACCCCGCCCATGCTGTACGCACCGTCGGCCACATACGCGACCCTGGCATGTTGCTGGCACTGCGTTTCCAGAAAATCCATGTCGTTGTGCGGGCTGGTCACGACCCTGGTTTCGTCGGCGCAGGCGGCTTTGAGGTGACTCATCGAATAGTGTGCCAAGCGGTCAAACACCATCACCGGCGACCGGTTCTCGGTGAACACGCCGCTGGCCAGCAGCGGCAGGACGCCGGCACTCGCCGCGCTGCACGACAAGGTGCTCAGGCATGTGGCGCCGAACAACGCTGACAGCTCCGTTTCGTACTGATCGAGGATTGCCAGTTTGCAGCGATTTTTCGAGTTGGCGATGCGCAGGGTGCCGGTTTCCCACAAGGTGGTCATGGCGCCATCGAGTAAGTCGGGATGGTGATCCAGGCCCAGGTAGGAGGTAGTACAGAAGTGATGAAAAGCGCGTCCGTGCTGGTCAACCATGCGGTTGCTGCTTCTGATGTCGACGTTCAGCCCCGCGACTTTTCCCGCTTCCGCGGTTTCCCAGTCGTGATCGGCCAGCGAGATCAGTTTTCGATAGTTGGTGAAAGTGTTTGCCGCGTGCGTTGTCTGGTCCATGTGACGTGTCTGTCCTTGAGTGATGAAACCGTCCGTGTGTTTCCAGACTTTACAGCGTGGGGTGTGGGCGCTGAATCGGCCGTTTCCTGTTCGGTTGAGTGTTACAAGAGATTTACATGTAGGGCGATGGCGTGTGAGGTTGTGGGCAAAAACCGAGCTATCTGCCGACTCAGCCGAACTGAAGTCATCGAGCCCTCCATGCTGCCAAAAAGCCTGATCCGCCGTCTCGACCTGATCATCCTTGTGATATCGATGTGGCGGCGCGTCGTTTACGTTTGTGTTGGCGTGGCACACGTGGCGGGGTGGGGATCAGGTGTTGAATTGGCTGAATGGGCGGAACGACGACCCAACGCAGGAATGAAGTTCTTCGACGATCAGTAAGTCCACGCACAAGGACCTGAGATAGACTGGCGCCCATTCACCAGACAGTTCAAAAGGATTTCCTGATGACCCCATCGCTGCTAATGGCTGTTCTCGCCTCGGGCTTTATCTACGGCATCACTCCGGGGCCGGGTGTGTTGGCGGTGTTCGGCATTGGCGCGGCGCGCGGTCGGCGGGCGGGGGCGGGGTTCTTGTGTGGGCATTTGCTGGGCGATGTGGTCTGGTGCAGTACCGCGTTGATTGCAATAGTCGGGGCGCGGGAAATCGGTAGCACGGCATTCGATGTGTTGGGCGTGTTCAGCGGGTTGTATTTGTTCTGGCTCGGTTTGCGCGCCGTGCGGGCGAAACGCAGCAGTGCCGAAGCGCCTCAAGGCCCGGCCCGCCAGCCGTTCTGGCACGGCATTCTGTTCGGTTTGACCAATCCCAAGGCTTACCCGGTGGCGGTGGCCACGTTTACCGCACTGCTCTCGAGCCGCGCGGAGCTGCTGCACTGGTCGATGCTGCCGTGGTTGATTGTGCTGAGCTTCGTCGGTGGCCTGATCGCCTACGCTATTCTCATCGGCATCGTCGGTGCGCGGCAGGTCCGGACCCTGTATCAACGTCACGAACTGGCCATCACCCGGTTGTGCGGGGTCATGTTTATCGGTTTTGCCATTAATGCCCTGGCGCACGCGTTGCCGGGACTGGTCACAAACAAGACTTGAGGCCATATGCAAGACACCATGGCATCCAGAAATTCCGCGCCGTTGGCGAGCTACATCGATCTGTTGCTGGACGCCGTTTGTGCGGTCGACAAGCAAGGTCGCTTCGTTTTTGTCAGTGCGGCGTGCGAGCGCATTTTTGGCTATACCCCCGACGAGCTGATCGGCCAAGTGATGATCGACATGGTGCATCCTGGCGACCGCCAGCGCACCCTCGACGCCGCGCGGGAAATCATGGGCGGTGAGCCCAAACTCAACTTCGAAAACCGCTACCTGCGCAAGGACGGCCAGGTGGTGCACATCCTCTGGTCGGCGCGCTGGTCGGAAGTCGATCAATTGCGCATCGCCGTGGCCCGGGACATCACCGAACGCAAGCAGGCCGAGTCCCGGCAAGCAGCGTTGTACGCGATTTCCGAAGCGGCTCACGCGGCGGAAGACTTGCTGGCGCTGTTCAAGCGCATTCACCTGATCATCGGCGAATGGCTGCCTGCGCTGAATTTCTCCGTGGCGCTGTATGACGAACACTGCGCGCAGCTGAATTTCCCCTATCACGTCAACGACCACGAACTGCAACCCGAGCAGCCCGGCACCATCACCGGGCGCCTGTGTGCAGAAGTGATCCGCAGCGGCTTGCCCATTTTGCTGACCCCGGACCAGGGCCATTCGCCCGCAGGTTTTGAGACGTTGGTCGAGGGCCCGAATTCACCGTGCTGGCTGGGCGTGCCGCTGAATTCGCAAAACGGCACCATCGGCGCGCTCATCGTCAAAAGCGTTGCGGGTGGCGAGCGCTACACCGAACGGGACAAGGAGCTGCTGCAATACGTCTGCGCCCAGGTCGCGACCGCCATCGAGCGCAAGCAGTTGCATGCCCGGTTGCAGCGAATGGCGCAGTACGACCAGTTGACTCAATTGCCCAATCGCGAGCTGCTGCGTGATCGTCTCAAGGCTTCGCTGGCGCTGGCCCGGGCCGATGGTGGGCGCATGGCGTTGCTGTACGTCGACCTCGACCGTTTCAAGGACATCAACGACACCCATGGCCACGCGGTGGGCGACATGCTGTTGCAAGCGGTGGCCAATCGGATCAAGGGGTGCGTACGCGAAACCGATACCGTGGCGCGCATCGGCGGGGACGAGTTTGTGGTGTTGTTGCACAGCATCCACGGCCTGGAAGACGCCGACGGCGTGGCGGAAAAAATTCTTCAGGTCCTGGCGCAGCCGCTGCGTCTGGACGGGCACAACCTGAACATCCACACCAGTATCGGCGTCGCTCATTACCCCGAGCACGGCACCGAGGAAAAGCAGTTATTCAGGCATGCCGACGAGGCCATGTACGCTGCCAAACGCCAGCATCATCTACGACTCGAAGTCTGATAGTTCGCCGCCGTTCGTCGCGGCGTTTTCAGGTTTTCTAAACCTTTTGGGGCTCGTTCATTCTGATTTTATGCGGGCTGTTGCTCGCCTGGATCATCACCAAGAGGTAGAGAATCATGCCTAACTCAAGAAACTCGAACTCGGGAAACTTCGCCAACGATCGAACGAAGGCGTCTGAAGCCGGTCGCAAAGGTGGGAAAACCACCACAACGACGGTCGATAAAGACTCTACGAAACCCGAAATGGGCCGCAAAGGTCCTCAGAAGTCCAAGTAGTGATTGAAGGTGGTTTTGATCGAGAGGCGGGGGCGCAAGCTCCCGCTTGAATTTTTTCAGAAGGAGGGCGCGACCATGAGCCGGATGGCCACCCGAATACGTCATGCAAGTTTTGCCACGTTCCTGGGATTGTTCGCAGGCAGTGCCTTTGCCCAGTCCCCCGCCGAATTCATCAACGATGCCTCGGCCCAAGGCATGGCCGACATCGAAGCCAGTCGCCTGGCGCATCAGAAAACCGAATCCAAAGAGGTCAAGGACTACACCATCGTCGTCATCAACGACCGCACCACCGCCAACCAGCACCTGGCGAAAATCGCCAAGCAACTGGATCTGCCAGTGGCCCCTCGCGAAGAAGTGGTCGATAAGGCCAAAGCCTTGATGCCGCAAGCGATGGACGGCGCAACCTTTGACCAGGCCTACGCCGCCAGTCAGGTGAAAACCACGCAGCAAGCCATCGAGCAACTTCAACAGGAAGCGCAAACCACGGACATTCCGCAAATCAAAGCATTTGCTGAAGAAACCCTGCCCAAACTGCAAAACCATCTGCAAATGGCCAGGGCGTTGCAGGCCGGTCGCTAGTTCAAGTCTTTACGCCATTCAGAGCAAACGGCGCGTGATTCACATCACGCGCCGTTTTGTTTGTGCTCAGCACTTGTTCAAACCCTGTTTGCGCGGGCTCGTCGTCGCCAGCCCCGCCAGGTCATGCACATCTTTTTCGCCCATGGCGCGATAGTGGCGGCGCAGCGCCTCCAGTTGTTTGAGGTCCAGTAGTTCCAGCCCCAACATCGCGTTCTGCGCCTCCTTGTTCACCCGCAGCAACTCATCGATTTTCAGATGCAGAATGTCGGTGTCGCGGTTCTGCGTGTTCTGGATCAGAAACACCATCAGAAACGTGATGATCGTGGTTGAGGTGTTGATCACCAGTTGCCAGGTGTCGTTGAAACCAAAAATCGGACCGCTCGCGGCCCACAGAATAATAAGAATAAGCGCCCCCATGAATGTCTTGGGACTGCCGGCCCACAGGGCGAGTTTCTGCGAGATTTTTGCGAATTTCATTGCCGTGTTCCTTATTGGGATGCGCCTGAATTTCAGACAGCGACGGCGTGTTGAAAATTCTACTTACATTTTCGGATCCGGCAGTGACGCTTTTTTGTAGCAGCTGGCGAAGCCTGCGTCCGGCTGCACAGCCGTCGTAAAACCTGAGTTCCCGGTCTCCCTACAAGTTGCGTTTGGACAGTCAGGGTTATTTCTCAAAGATCGGGATAGGGCTGCATATACTGGTCGAGGTATCGTATCGGACCGGTTGTCAGCCTCTGGCCCACAACAACGCACCGACAGGAGAACGCAATGAGTTGGTCCGCCAAACAATACGTCGCTTTTGAAGATGAACGCACCCGCCCGGCGCGAGACCTGCTCGCCGCCATCCCGCCGGTGGATGCGCGCTCGGCCATCGACATCGGGTGCGGTCCCGGCAATTCGACCGAGTTGCTGGTCGAGCGCTTCTGCGGCGCCACGGTGCGTGGGGTCGACAGTTCGAGCGACATGATCGAGGCCGCTCGCAAGCGCTTGCCAAACGTGCAGTTCGACACTGTTGATATCGGAACCTGGGACGATAACGGCCCGTTCGACGTGATCTTCGCCAATGCCGTGTTGCAATGGCTGCCCGATCACGCGACGTTATTGCCGTCGCTGGCCGCCCGACTGACCGAGGGCGGCAGCCTGGCCATCCAGATGCCCGACAACCTCAACGAACCTTCCCATCGCCTGATGCGCGAAGTGGCCGCCGAAGGCCCTTGGGCCAGCAAACTGGCGGACGCCGCCGGGCAACGCACCGAGATGGCCAGTGCCAGCGATTACTACTCGATGCTGCGGCCACACTGTGCGCGCGTCGATGTGTGGCGCACCACTTACCATCATCCGCTGGCAGGTGGCGCGTCGGGTGTGGTCGAGTGGTTCAAGGGCAGCGGTTTGCGGCCGTTTCTCGAACCGCTGGATGACACGGAAAAGACGCAATACCTCAAGCAATACCATGCCGCGATCGAGCAGGCTTATCCGGCGTTGAGCGATGGTTCGGTGCTGTTGCCGTTTCCGCGGTTGTTTATTGTCGCAACCCGATAGTGCAAAAAGGGACGGATCTCGCTGAGCGTTATCTGTCCCTGTACTTGGCACTCAAATATTCAAAAACAAACGAAGCAAAGCCGAACAACCCGATCATCGAAATGATCATGATCCCCAACTCTGAATTGTCCATGTTGATCTCTAGGTGAAAGTTGAGCCGACAGAATAAGGCACCTTTAGTCAGGCCCAACATCGCGCTACTGCTTCTTTACCGGATTTCAAAGACCTATACGTAAAATATACGAGAACCCGACGCGGCTCTTAGCGATGAACGCTAACCAGCAACATCATCGGCCGTTCCCGCTCTTCGGCCAGCGCCGGTTGAGCCGCCACTTCTGTATCACTCGGCCCCCATTCGTTGACATGCTGAATACTGAAACCCGCGCCAATCAGCGTATTGAACAGCGTGCCAAGGGTTCGGTGCTGCTTGATCACGCCTTCCGCCAGCCAGTTCGTCACCCGCTCACCTTCCCGTTGATAGCTGTCTACCGGCCAACGCTTGCGTCCCTCGCCGTCGATCAGCCAACCCGGATTGCGCGGGGCCATGAAGATCGGGTGCTCGATGGAAAACACAAAGCGCGAACCAGGTTTAAGGGCCGCGTGGATCGTGGCGAACAACCCGGACAGATTCTTGATGTAGTGCAGCGCCAGTGAGCTGTAAGCCAGGTCGAAACCAGCTATGGGTAAATCAAGCTGTTCCAGATCTGCCCGTGAATAGTGGATGTTGCCCACCGATGTGGTCTTGCGAGCCTGCTCCAGCATCTTTTCCGAGACGTCCAGACTAAGCACGCTATCAGCGCCTTGCTCACTGGCCCAGCGGCTGAACCAGCCGTAACCGCAACCGAGGTCCACTACCTTCAGGCCTTTCATCGGCGGCAGCATTGATTTGAGTGTTGGCCATTCCGGTGCCGCGTCGAGGCCTCCAAGGGAACGGCCCATTTGGCTGTAACCGTGGAAAAACTCCGGATCGTCGTAGATGTTTTGAGTCATGTCGGGTTGCTCTATTGAGATCGTTGGTGGGCGGAATTTGGGCCGCGCCGATTGGTTTCCCTCGAAGCGTTGTGGCGCGTATTCGTTGATGGCCGCGCGGTGGGGAGGGGCGTTGGAGATGGTGGAAATGCTAGCGGGTCGGGCGGGGAGGGGAAACGGGTTGAGCGTTGCGGATTTGTAACCAAGGCCCATGTAAAAAATCGGCGATTCGGTTAAGGCCGAACTGCAAGACGATCAACCGACCGAAAAACAGTTAACGCTCCTTCATGCGCAGCTCTCGGATGTTGCCTACAACCTAAGCGGGAATCACCCGCTATCCGCTGGTGGGTAGATAGGAAATAGTGCTCCGCAGAACGGACTGCACGATAGGTGATGAGTGATTGACGTCCGACAGATTTTGCCGGCTTCGCAGACAACGACGCTTAGGTTGGCGGCTAAAAGCCGAGAAGGATGATCAATGTTCCAGAACGACCGCGAAAATTTAGAACTCGATAAGCTATTGGTCGCCGATACTCAACATACATCGCTGGTACTTGAGCTTTGCAACCACACGGCTCACATTGTCAGGAACAGTTCACGGACTCAACACGGTCTGCGAGAGGAGAAAGAAACATGTCCACTCATCGTAGTAATCGAGCAAGCATCGAGCAATTGCATCGTGAAATGGAGGCTTTAGCTGAAGAGATGAGACGCCCGGCCCCGACCAAAATCCGCACTACGTTGTTGCCGTTCAGCATCGGTGCTGCATTCGCACTGACCCTGTTTGTCGCCGTCGCTTTTGTCGCAAAACATCTTTAATTCTCTGTCGGCTCAGATGCCTTTTTTTCGTACTATCGGAGGCGCTGAAACAAACCTCATCGCTGTGCCCTCCCTGGCAACCTCCCACCAACTAGCGCTTGTCGGCTATCTACCGTGCACAACTGATCAGCGGCGTCGTATAACTCACATCCGGTCCTGCCGCATAATCCAGTCCGGATTAGTCGGCACATCGTCCCTCGTCCATCGTCCCTCGTCCTGAACGCCAATCTGACCAAACACCGTTATTAACCGAGTCGCCTCGGTTGTGTACCGCAGAAGTCACCACCCTGTTCTCCCTGCAACCGTGCCTTTTGGAAATGCCGCAGAAGGTGAAGTCGCTACGCTAAGTAGGGTGTGCCTGCCATATCTTGGCTTCCATCATTTGCGTAGCCGCGAGGTCTTCCTGAAACACCGCGTCACCTGATTCCACGACTGCTGCGCAGCCGGACGCAGGCTTCGCCAGCTGCAACAAATCGAGGGCGCCCCGAAAGGCGCCCCTTATCACATCAGGACGGCTCTGCATCCATGCGTCGAGCGATCACGTCCAGCACATCGCAACCGTCGCGCAAAGGCACGCAGCAGAGCAATGCAAAATCGCTGAGGATGACCGAGTCGGTGGTGATGTCACCTCGCATGGCGAGGTTTTCGAGCATCTGCGTCACGGCTCGAATTCTGTAACTGGCCGTGCTGAGCAGTGAGTGCAGCGGTTGGGTAGTGTTGACGAACAGGGAAGGTAGATCGTCGGCGTTGCTGGTTAAAGCCATATATTCTTTCATGCGTGATTACCGTTAGTAGGTGAAAGACCTACCACTCAATCGTCGCCAAACAATAGGGTGGTAGCTGTACGCAGGTTGGCGAACCGGACAACGGTAAAACCGGCAGACCCGAAGGTCTCCCACGCACAGCCACCATAAAAAGCGCAGCAAAGTGCAGTCAGAAACTGCTCCGAAAATCTCGGAAATTCCTGAATCGTTGTCATCGAGTCGCCAAACCCGATACGCCATTTGGACGCGCTCGGACTATAGGCCTCGTGACAAAGGCACAGCAATGCGCAAGTGTACGGACAATTCCCAGTGTCGTGTAGGACGTTGCCTTTTCGAAGATTGGCCACTTTCGTGCCACCAGTGAATCGGTGATCGACACCTGCTAGGCAGACGTTGACTGGCTTGTTCAGAATGAAGAATCAGCGTTCTACACAAATTTCACGGAAAAAAACCGGTCACTAAGGACCGGTTTTTTGTCTTGGCTGTCCGTCAGGCAGGACCAACGCTTGTACCGATGAAAGGCTCCAGATCGCGAGACACGGTCTCCGCGTTGATCTGATCATACTGAGCGTGAGTGCCGAGGAAACCTTTATGAGCGCAAGAAAAACACTTACAAAGCATCGACTTTACGCGAAATCGTTAATTTCCCCACTCGGCCAATTCAGTCAAACACCCGCCCCAAAAAACCAGACATCAAGTCCGGTTTGGGCGCGGTTTGCAATTACTGGAAATGATGAAATTTCATGAGTTCCTTCCAGATGTAACCGTAGCTGTAGCGTAGCCATGCCACTTTGAACAGGTCGAAGCGACGACGAAACCAACTGTGTTCTCGCGCTTTGAGTTCTTTGGCTATTTCATCGAGTAACCATTCATCCTTAAAACCAGTCCACACAGGAGGGACGGGCGTTTCAAGGTTGCTGAAGCACACAGGTGCGACCTCTGAGTACAAGATTTCTTCAACAACCTTTGGGTCATAGCCTCGAATTCGCTTTGCGATAGACGCGTAGTCAACAGTGCTGTCTACAAAGGCCTCTGCCAGCGCGATCTGGATGCTCGCTCGTTCCGCAGGAGTCAGAATATATCCCAATGGGCCAGCTCCTCTAGCTCTGCGTCGAACGTATCAGCTGCGACCCCGCCGGCAATGCCGCCGACAACGCTACCGATGAGAACGACGGCGATGGCGCAGGCCGGAGCTCCAGGACCACAAAGAGCGGATATGCCCAAGCCCGCCAAAAATCCACCTGCCGCACCACCACCCAGGATGGTGGCTTGACGCGCCGTTTCCTTGGCCTTGTCGTCAGCGTTCAGGATTTGGTAAGTGGCCAGCACCGCTGTCATGATGATGCCAACCTTGCCCATGACAGACATGATTTTAGTGCCAGAAGTGAACTTGGCATTGGCACTGCCGGACCGCTCCAGAGCTTTGTACAGGACTTCTTTCTGTTGAGCTTTAGAAAGTTGTTCGTAGTTCTTGTTGAACTGAGTTTGAGATTTTTCGTTCAGGATGTCGCTGTGTGTTCGGCCGGCCTTCTTCTTTTTTTGCACGATGGCCAGGCCCTGTGCAGAGGTCAGCTTGCGGTGTTCGAACATGATTTTGTTGCGCATCTCGTTGCTGAACTTTGTCGCGTCCTCAACGCTGATGTTGCCGGCTCTCACCTCGGCAAAAATCTGCTGTGACATTCGTCGAATATTGCCCTCGTAACTTGCGCGGACGCGTTCGTCCTTGATGGCATCGATGGAAAATCGACTGGCCGCCCCCTCCATGCCAGCAACCGCCATCTCAAGGGGAGACCGCTCGAGGGTATGTTCACTTTTTACAACATAACTTCCGGTTACCAGGTTCGGTTCCGTCACGAGAATATCCTTATCCCAAAATGTCGTTCAGCAGTCCGTCGATACCTGCGGTTGTGCAGGTGTTCTCGTGTTGAGCAAATGCCAAGGTATGGCATGCCTTTCCGGTGGGGTTGGAAAACTTGACCGAATTGTTTGCGTCAAAGACGCCGGGCATGGAGGACCCATCGTCAAAGTGAGCCGTGCAAGCAAATCCTTCGTAGCTTTCTTCTGCGGGAATCTTGAATCCGATCCAGTTCCCGTGAATGACCATGGGCGTAGGCGCAATAAAGGGGGCAGCGGTATGGGTGCTTCCGATGATGACCGTACCCGAACCGCCGATCACGACATCGCCATGGGTGCCAATAGATCCGACCAGTGCGGCATTTTTGCCGTTGATAAACACTGTGCCGGACACTTCCGAGGCTAGCGCACTACCACAGGTGCACGTGTCACCTTTGCGAGCGGCTGCAAGTCCGTCGAAGAACACATCAGGAGAACCGGAGGCGATAGCTTTGGGGCCGTGCCCAGGGATGGGGCAGCTGGTTGGGTCGGTGATACGTGCAGCTGGCTTTGCCATGCTTGACTCCCTGTCAACGAATTTAACGGGGACGACTGTATCAGACTTGCTTTGAGAAATGGCTCGCGAAGATGTCAGCAAGATCATCCCTGGGTATGCGACGGGAGATGAGGAGCAGAGTTAAACGACTAAGCTTGATCAGCTGCAGGTGATGGCTTGCAAATAGTGATGTGATGCCGGCAGATAGCACGCCGGTGAGGGTGGAATAGATTCAGGGGGGCTGGGCGCAGGTGTCTGTTTAAGTTCGTTAGGTGTCTGAGAAAACTAGAAACAGACACCTTAACAGACACCAAATTGAAGCGGAGTAGGCTGGAGGCCTTGAAAATAGTGGAGCGGGTGAAGGGAATCGAACCCTCGTTATCAGCTTGGGAAGCTGGAGTAATGCCATTATACGACACCCGCTCAGAGCGGCTGACTTTGTACCAGATGTGCGCGTGGAAATGAAGTTTTTCTTTGCGCTGGACTGCTTTAGCGCAGAGGCAACACGGCACACACCACAAAACGGTCTATCGCGGGCAAGCCTCGCGCCTACAGGAATGCGTTCAACGACTGTAGGGCGATGCTTGCTCGCGAGGACGCTGTTTCAGATTGCCAGTGCATGGTGATCCTGGACGTAGTGGTAACGCGTTCGGCTGGCGTGTGGTTCAGGTTTCAGGAATCCCAGCAGTGCATTGCGGCTGTCTCGGCAGGCGGCTTTGTGTTCCATGTCGAGAAAGTGGCCGGTGGCTTCCAGGGTCGTGAAGGTGGCGTGTTGCACATGGTTGGCGAACAAGCGCGCGCCATCGGCGGCGGTGTATTCGTCCCATTCGCCGTTCATGAACAGCACCGGTACGTTGATTTTCTCCGCAGCCTTCAGGAAGCACTGGCGATCACTGTGCAGCAGGTCGCTGATGTGGAAGTGCATCTGCCCGTATTCGTGATCGGCCAGGCTGCTGACGTGCCGGTAGTTGAAGCGCTTGAACAGAGTCGGCAAGTGTTTACCGATGGTGCTGTTCACCAGGTTACCGACCCGGTCGCCGTCGCGGCTGCCGAGGTAGTCGACGCCGCGCTCGAGGTAGTCGAGCATGTGCGCGTTGATCTCCGGGGAGAACGAGCTGATCACGGCTTTTTCGATCCGGCGTGGCTGGTGGGCAAGGGCGACCAGGGTCGCGGCGCCGCCCCAGGAAAACGACAGCACGTGTTCGGCGCCGAAATGGTCGATCAGTTCCAGAAGGATCTGCCCTTCGACTTCCTTGGTCAGCAATTTCTCATGCAGGTTGTGGACCTTGGACTTGCCCGCGTAGGGCTGGTCGTAGCAGACCACGTTGAACTGCGGATGAAGGTTTTTCACGGTTTGTGCAAACGACGCAGTCGTGGCCATCGAGCCGTTGACCAAGATAATGGTCTTCTCTGCGGCGTCTGCGCGATAGAACTCCGTGTAAACCCGATACTGACCCTGTATATCCAGCACAGCGATTTCTGGCCTCATGTCATAAGACTCCTGGCAAGCGGGTATGCGCGCAAATGAGATTGCACGAGCTTTGTGACAGGTAGGCATACGCCTGGAATTTGGAGGCCCATGTCGATCCGTACAGCAGGTCGACGGGTATTATTATTGGCGGGCAGTCTGCCGGTCTGAGGCGGAACCTGAGGGTTCTCTAACCGACAAAAAGTTTCTTAGAAGTATGTTGTGACTCGTCAGTCACATTTCGGCTGACGACCTGATTCAAGCAGGGGTGACGTCTTCGCGCAAGTGTCATTGGTAAATTGTTCGACAACTTCTGCTGAGCGGTCGCCTGCTTAGATCAATTGAATCTCTTCGGTGCGCAATGCGCGGTACTCGCCCGGTTTTAGCGCGTTATCGAGCGCCAGCGGGCCCATGCGCTCGCGGTGCAGGCGCAGGACCTTGTTGTCGAAATGACCGAACATGCGCTTCACCTGGTGGTACCGGCCTTCGACAATGCTCAGCCGCGCCGATTTCGGCCCCAGCAGTTCCAGCCCGGCGGGCTGGGTGGTCAGGTCTTCGAAGGCGAAGTACAGCCCTTCAGTGAACTTCAACGCATATTCCGGGCCGATGTCCTGCTCGGTCTCGACGTAGTAGACCTTGGGCAGTTTGGTCTGCGGTTGGGTCAGGCGTCGCGACCAGCTGCCGTCATTGGTGATCAGCATCAGACCGGTGGTGTTGAAGTCGAGGCGGCCGGCGATGTGCAAATCGTCCTTGTCCGGTTCGTGGATCAGGTCCAGGACCGTCGCGTGCTCGGGGTCGCGGGTGGCGCTGACGCAGCCGGGTGGCTTGTGCAGCATGAAGTAGCGCGCAGGTTTGCCGGCTTGCAGGACCTCGTCATCGACTTCGACGCGGCTGAACTCGAGCACCTCGGCATGTGGGTCGCTGACGATACTGCCGTCGATCCGCACGCGCTTTTCCACCAGCAACAGACGCACCTGCTTACGGTTGAAGCGCGGCAGGTTACTGAGGAAACGGTCAACGCGCATGGCAAGGGTTCGGTGGGAAAAGGGCCGCGTATCTTACGTGATCGGCCGGGCGCTTGCTTACAGCTGCGCCTCGACCTGCGCGCAGCGTGGGCACAGGCAGGATTTATCGCGCAGTTCCGGCGGCAGCGCTTCGAGCACGGCCGGGTCGATGCTGACGCCATAGCACCAACAGGCGCGATCAGCGGTTTTCGGATCGGCCAGGGTGCAGTCGTTGGACGCACCGCAGGCCGGGCAGAAGTCAGGCTTGTTCATGGATTATTCATAGCTGGAGTGAGACTTTTCCACGCAGGTGCGATTACGGCCGGATTGCTTGGCCCGGTACATCGCATGATCGGCGCGAGAGAGCAGGGTGTGCAAGGTGTCATCCGGCTGCAAGGTGGTCAAGCCGATACTGACGGTCAGCTGCAAGGCCCGATCGTTGTAGGCATAACGCTGTGTTTCCACATGCTGGCGAATTTTCTCGGCGACTTTCAGACCGGTCTCACCGTCGGTGTCCTTGAGCAAGACGATGAATTCTTCACCGCCCCAGCGGCAGACGATGTCAGCGTGCCGCAGGCAACTCTGCAGATCCCGGGCGAAGCCGATCAGCACCTGATCGCCGGCCAGATGGCCGTAGGTGTCGTTTAATGCCTTGAAGTGGTCCAGGTCCAGCAGCAATGCGGTCAGCGGTTTCGGCTCGCGCTGGGCTTCGTGCATGGCTTGCGCGGCCAGCAGGTCGAAGCCGCGACGGTTCGGTAATTCGGTCAGGCTGTCGAGCGTCGCCTGGGCCTGGATCTTTTCCTGATAACGCTTGATCACCCGGTTCAGCAGGGCCAGCACAATCAGCGTGACGAGCAGGCAAATCAGCAGGTTGAGGTACAGCGACTGACGGATTTCACTGAGGGCACCGTCTTCGCGCTTGTCGACAAACAGATACCAGTTCAGCTCCGGAATGAATCGCACGTTGAGGAAATGTCCCTGGCCCTGCACGGAATATTCGTAGCTGCCGCTGTGGGGTTTGGGCAGTTGGCTGACCAGGGTTTTCATGCTGTCGAGCTCAGCGAGACTCTGCCCGATTTTTGCGCCTTGCGGGCCGCCCTCGGCGCCGGTGAGCACCAGGCGCCCGAAGTTGTCGACGAAATACACGCTGCGCTGATAGCGCTGCTGATACTTGTCGATCAGCTTGATCACTGCATCGACGGTCAGGCCGACACCCGCCGCGCCGATGAAACGGTCGTCGTAGTCGTAGACCTTGTAGTTGATGAAGAAGGTCAGGTTGTCCTTGTTGGCCATGTCCGGGTCGACATTGATTTCGTAAGGCTCGGCCATGTCGCGTACACGGAAATACCAGGTGTCCCGGGGCTCGCTGGCCTTGATCTGTTTGAGCACGCCTTTGGCGTGGTAGTAGGTCAGGGTGCTGTTGGAGACGAAAAACGCGGTGTAGGCGCCGTAATGGGTCATGACCTCGTTGAGGTAGCGGGTCATTTTTTCCGGCTCGTGCTCGCCGTTGACCACCCAGTCGCGCATGAAGGTGTCGCGGGACATCATCGAGGAAATCAGGATGGGCCTGACCAGGTCTTTCTGGATTTCCGAGTAGACCGTGTCCGATGTCAGTGGCAGTTCGGTGTTGACGATGTTGTCGCGAATCGACGCTCGCGAGGCGTAGTAACTGAGGAAGGACGTGGCGAGGAAGCCTGCGCCCAGCAGCGCAATCAGTGTGAGGACCAACGAACGTTGCGAATACAGCGGCGAGCGAAGCGGCATGACGATTCCGTTGGCAGAGACCCGATGGCAGGCATTCTAATGGCACTGCCGGGAAATAACTGCTCTATGTGCGCAGAACACGGTCCTTGTTGGAGTGAGCCTGCTCGCGATGGCGGTGTGTCAGTCGACATCTATGTCGGATGTTATGACGCTATCGCGAGCAGGCTCACTCCCACAAGGGGACGGTGTTTAGGTCAGGGATTGCAGGTAAGCGCGCCATCCACCGAGGTGGCTGATATCCACTGCGCCTTCCAATCCATACGCCTCGCAGATAAACCCGCTCTCCCAACGCCCATCCGCCAGTTGCACTTTGCCCAGCCCCAGCGGCGCCGGAATCCCGGTCAGGAACGAGCCCAACTCGCTGCTCGGCAATTCCCAAACCTCCACCGCAATCGCCACACCGCCATCCTTCACCCGCACCATCCCCGGACGAAACGGTGGGCCGCCGGCCAAGGCATACAGTTGATAGTCCGGCGAACTGAACGTCGTCTCGACCAACCGCGCCCCACGGCGCTTCAATTGCCAATTCAGCGCCAAGCCGTCCAGGTGCGCGCCACACACCACCAACCGCGCCCGATCGTTACGCGCCGCCGCCGTTGGCGCCGCCGTGGTCAGACCTTGCTGGCGCTGGAAAGCATCCGCCACGCTCAGCAAATACTGATCGGTAAACGCCCGGCCAAACAGTGTCACGCCCCACGGCAGGCCATTGCCCATAAAGCTGCTAGGCACCGCGACGGCGGCGTAGTCGAGCAGGTTCATGAAGTTGGTGTAGTAACCCAGTTCCGAATTGCGCAGCACCGGTTCGGCGTCCAGCTGTGCCCGTGTCACCGGGCGGCCGATGGTCGGCGTGAGCACGCAGTCGAGTTCTTCCAGCGCCTTGTCGCACAACGCTTTCAACGCTTGCAGCCGATACTGCGCGCGGAAAGTTTGTACGCCGGTCACCGCTGGCGCCTTGGCCAGCACCGCACGAATCACTGGCAGCACCGCTTGCGGATTGTGCTCCATCAACTCCCCGGCGACGCTGTAGCGTTCAGCCACCCACGGCCCTTCGTAGAGCAAACGGGCCGCTTCGAGAAACGGCGACATATCCAGTTCGACGGCTTCACCGCCCAACGCCTTGAGCCGGTCGATGGCATCCCCAAACAACAGCGGGCCTTCGGGGCAACCGAAAAATTCCAGGTCCTGCGCGCGCGGCACGCCGAAGCGGAACGGGCGCGGTGTACCGAATGCTGCGCCGTCATTCCACTGCGGATTGCGGCGGCTGTATTCATCACGCGGGTCGAGGTGGGCGGTGAGCGCGAGTAACTGGCTGGCCTCGCGAGCGGTCGCGGTGAAGGTCGTCACGCAATCGAGCGTGCGACAGGCCGGCACCACACCCGCCGTGGAGATCAAGCCTTTGGTGGCTTTCAATCCCACCAGATTGTTCAACCCCGCCGGCACACGCCCCGATCCCGCCGTGTCGGTGCCCAACGAAAAGCTCGCCACGCCGAGCGCTACCGCCAACGAAGACCCGGCGCTGGAGCCGCCTGACGGATACTCCGGCAACACGCTGTTCGGGCATGCCCCATACGGTGAGCGGCTGCCGTTGAGGCCGGTGGCGAATTGATCAAGGTTGGTCTTCCCCAACGGGATCGCTCCCAGCGCCAGCAACTGCTCGACGATGGTCGCCGATTGCTCTGGCACGTAGGCAAAGTCAGGACACGCGGCGGTGGTCGGAATACCGGCCAGGTCGATGTTGTCCTTGATCGCGAACGGCACGCCGTACAACGGCAGGCTGTCGATGTCGCGGCCGTCGAGGGCGGCGAGGTACGGTTCCAGTTCTTCGACACTGAGCAAGTGGATGAACAGGTGATAGTCCGGGTTCAGCGCGGCGGCTTTGTCGCGCAGACCCGACAGCAATTGACGGGGCGTGATGTTGCCGAGGCGATAAGTGCTGCGCAGGGCGTCGAGTTGCAGATTGATGTTCATGGCGTTAATCCTTTTAGAAATGGGTTCAGTCGAGTTCCAGCACCACGACGCGCTGTCCGGCGCGCACGGCGGAACCGGGCTGCACACGAATCTCACGCACCACACCAGCCGTCGGCGCGAGCAGCGGAATTTCCATCTTCATCGACTCCAGAATCACCAGCACATCGCCGGCTTCCACGCGGCTGCCGGTCTCCACCTGAACCTGCCAGAGGTTGCCGGCGATGTGGCTGTCGACGCTCATTTCACCGTTGGCGAGCGCGGCCTCTTCGGTCGCCTCCGGGACCAGTTCTTCGCTGTCGAAATGCGCTTGGCCGCTGGCGATCCAGCGTTCGCGTTCAGCGTTAAAAGCGCCTTGTTGCTGATCGCGAAACGCAGCGATGGTCTCGGCTTCTTTCGCCAGGAATGCCTGATAGTCCGCCAGGTTCAACTGGCTGTGCTCAATGTTCAGCTCGAAACGCCCGAGCGGGAAGTCCTTGCGGATGCGCAGCAGTTCATCGGCGCTCACCGGGTAGAAACGGATCTGGTCGAAGAAGCGCAGCAGCCACGGTTTGCCATCGAACGCGGCGACTTCGCGATAGCGGTTCCACATCTGCAAGGTGCGCCCGACAAACTGATAACCGCCGGGACCTTCCATGCCGTAGACGCACATGTAGGCGCCACCGATGCCCACCGAGTTTTCCGCGGTCCAGGTGCGGGCCGGGTTGTATTTGGTGGTCACCAGACGATGACGCGGGTCCAGTGGTGTGGCGACGGGTGCGCCGAGGTAGACGTCGCCCAGGCCCATCACCAGGTAGCTGGCGTCGAACACCGTGCGCTGCACTTCGTCGAGGTTGGGCAGGTCGTTGATGCGACGGATGAACTCCAGATTGCTCGGGCACCACGGCGCGTCCTTGCGCACGGTGGTCATGTATTTCTCGATGGCCAACTGGCAGGCCGGGTCGTCCCAGGACAGCGGCAAATGCACGATGCGCGAGGGCACTTGCAGGTCCTTGGCGGCGCACACGGCGTCCCATTCACCGGCGACGATGCCGAGCAGGTCGGCCAGCGGCAGTTGCTCGGGTTGGTAGTGCACTTGCAGCGAACGGATGCCTGGGGTGAGGTCGATCACGCCATGCAGGTGTTTGCTTTCCAGGGCTTGCATGAGGGCGTGGGCGCGGAAGCGCAAAACAAGATCAAGCTCCGGCGCGCCGATTTCGAGCAGCAGGTGAGTGTCCCCGGAAAGGCGTGCAACCAGCCGCGTATCCCCCTGACCGATATCCAATACAACAGGCGACATAATTCCCTGTGGGCGCTGGCTTGCCTGCGATGAAGTCGATGCGGTGTCTGGCCTGGCCCCATCGCAGGCAAGCCAGCTCCCACAGGGGGAGTTCCATTTCAATGCGAGGGTGCGGGCGGTCTGGATATCGACCGGGATGAATTGCACTTTGTCCCCGGCCTTCAATTGACCCAGCTGCCAAAGGTCCGCCTCGATCACCGTCACCGGGCACACAAATCCACCCAGACTCGGGCCGTCCGGCCCCAGAATGACCGGCATATCCCCGGTAAAATCCACCGCCCCGATGGCATACGGATTGTCATGAATGTTCGACGGATGCAGCCCCGCTTCACCGCCGTCGGCCCGCACCCATTCCGGCTTCGGCCCGATCAGGCGCACGCCGGTCCGGCTGGAGTTGAAATGCACTTCCCACTGGGTCGAGAAGAATGTGCCGATATAGTTTTCAGTGAAGTATTCCGGCGCGCCATGCGGGCCGTAGATCACGCGAATTTGTCGTACGGCAGACATCTCAGCGACTTCAGCCAGTTCGGCACCCGCGCTGCGGTCGAGCAAAGCAGGCACATGCAACACATCCCCCGCCCGCAACGCACGACCGCCATGCCCGCCAAACTGACCGAGGGTGAAGGTGCTTTTGCTCCCCAGATAATCCGGCACCTGCAAGCCACCGCGTACGCACAGATAGCTGCGCGCGCCCGCACCGGCCATCGTGCCGAGGCCCAACGTGGCGCCGGCCGGAATCAACAGCGTCGTATTCATCGCGACGGATTCACCGTTCAGCGTCAGTGGAATCACCGCGCCAGTCACCGCCACCACCGCATCACAATTGAAGCGCAGCAACGGTCCGCTCATGGTGATTTCCAGCGCGGCGGCACCTACTTCGTTGCCCAGCAAAAGATTGCCCAGACGCAACGCGCGACTGTCCATCGGACCCGACGGTGGTACACCCACCGCCCAATAACCGAGGCGCCCCGGATAGTCCTGAACGCTGGTTTGCGTGCCGGCGCTGAGCACTTCAAAGGTGTTGGCCTGATACACCAGGCCTTCCAGGCAACGCGTCCACGGCTGGCCGCTGGCGAAAGGCACATCCAGCAAAATCTGCCGCAGATAATCGCGGTTGGTTTCCACGCCATAGAGCAGGCTGTCGCCCAACGCCTGATGCAGATCGGTGCGTGCTTCTTCGCGGGTCGGCGCCCAACTGATGACCTTGGCGATCATCGGGTCGAAGTATGGCGGAATCTCGCAACCGGCCTCGACCCAGGTGTCGATGCGCAGTTGGATGCCGTTGGCGGCCGGGAAATTCACGGCGGTGAGCAAGCCCGGGCTTGGCTGGAAATCACGCCCCGGATCTTCGGCATACAGTCGTGCCTGAATCGCATGCCCTTCGGCTTTCAACCCTTGGCTCAACTCACGCAGCGGCGGCAAATCACCCGCCGCGAGTTCGACCATCCAGCGCACCAGATCGACGCCCCAGACTTGTTCGGTAACGCCGTGTTCCACCTGCAAACGGGTGTTCACTTCAAGGAAGTAGAAGCGCTGGTCTTCGCTGTCGAAGACAAATTCCACGGTGCCGGCGCTGCGGTAGTTCACCGCTTTCGCCAGTTTGATGGCCGCTGCGCACAGGTCGTCGGCCATGCCTTCCGGAAGGTTAGGCGCCGGGGTTTCTTCGAGGACTTTCTGGTTGCGCCGTTGTACCGAGCAGTCGCGCACGCCGAGGGCAATCACCTCGCCGCGACCATCGCCGAACACCTGGACTTCCAGGTGCCGCGCGCGCTGGATGTACTTCTCGATGAACACGCCAGCATCGCTGAAGTTGTTCTGGCCGAGGCGTTTCACCGCTTCGAAGGATTCGCTCAGTTCAGCCGCGCTGCGGCACACACGCATGCCGATACCGCCACCGCCGGCAGTGCTCTTGAGCATCACCGGGTAGCCGACCTGTTCGCCGGCGATCAGGGCGGCGTCGAGGCTGTCGAGCAGTTCGGTGCCTTCGAGCATTGGTACGCCGTGTTGCTTGGCCAGGGCGCGTGCGGTGTGCTTGAGGCCGAACACGCGCAGCTGTTCAGGCGTCGGGCCGATGAAGGCGATGTTGGCAGCTTCGCAGGCTTCGGCGAACGCGGCGTTTTCCGAAAGGAAACCGTAGCCGGGATGAATCGCCGTGGCGCCGGTGGCTTTGGCGATGGCGAGGATTTTGTCGACCGCCAGATAGGTGCCGGCCGCCGCGCCTTCACCGAGGCTGTGGGCTTCATTGGCTTGCAGGATGTGCAGGCTGGCGGCATCGGCTTCGGAGTACACGGCGACGCCTTTGACCTGCAAATCACGCAGGGTGCGCAGGATGCGGCAGGCAATGGCGCCACGGTTGGCAATCAGGACTTTTTCGAACATGGCATAACCCCCGGAGGCGATTGCGCATCAGCCTCGACCTGGGATGCGGGCCGTCCCGCAGTTTTTCGATAGGCGCCAGGGTCGTCCCCGACGGCAGAATCACTTCTCTTGCGAACAACGCCGAACCTGTGGGAGCGGGCTTGCCCGCGATTGGGCCGGCACATTCAACATTGATGTGGCAGACGTACCGTCGTCGCGGGCAAGCCCGCTCCCACAGGGTTTAGTGGTGGTTTTACTTTTTGAGGCACTGGCCGGAGCGGGCCTGGCACAGGGTGAACAACCATTTACGCAACCGCGCGATTTTCAGTTCCATACCAGTAACTCCGCAGGTGTCGGGTTGTAGGCGTTGCACGGGTTATTCAATTGCGGGCAATTGGAGATCAGCACGATCACGTCCATCTCGGCCCGCAGATCGACGTATTTGCCCGGCGCCGAAATGCCGTCTGCAAAGGTCAAGCCGCCGTCCGCCGTGACTGGCACGTTCATGAAGAAGTTGATGTTCGCCCCGATGTCTCCCTTGCCCAGTCGCCCGTCGTGGACGCAGGCGCGCAGGTAGTTGTCGCGACAGCTGTGCATGTAGCGTTTTTCCAGGGCGTAGCGCACGGTGTTGCTCTCTTGTGCGCAGGCGCCGCCGAGGGTGTCGTGACGGCCGCAGGTGTCGGCGACGATGGTCAGCATCGGTTTGCCGAGGTTCGAATACAGGACGCTGCCGGTGCTCAGGTAGACGCTGTTTTGCCGACGCAGCGTGCGTTGCACGTCGTAGCGTTCTTTCGGATTGGCCACGCTGTAGAACAGCGTATCGACGGCTTGATTGCCTTCCAGGTCGAGGATGCGCAAGGTCTGGCCGGCCTTGACTTCCATCAGCCACGGTTCGCCGGCCGGGATGGTTGCGCGGTAGATCGCAGTGTCAGGTTGTTTGTGAGCGGTAGCGATTGCAAGTGACATGGCAGCGATCCTCAAGCGAACAAACGGTCGGTGTTGATGAAGCCGCGCTCGTTTTCCGGGCGCGAAGTGCGGCAGTGTTCGGCGACGCTGGCGTCGGCGTTCATCCAGCTGAGCTTCAGCGGTTTTGGCGCGTAGTCGGGCGAGGGGTCCATCGGGTGTTGCAGTGCGGTGAGCACCACCAGTGTGTCCATCGGCGCGTACAACTCGATGTAATCGCCCGCCCGGGAATTGCCTTCGACGAAGTGGAAGCGCCCGGCTTCGTCGACGTCGACGCGGCTGAACAGGTTGAGGGTCATCAGCAGATCGGACAGGCCCAACCCCCACTTGCCGAGCTCGACGAGCAGGTTGTCGGTGCCGTTGCGGAAGAAGCCGTTGCGCAGTTCCTGATAGCGGCCGGCGCCGTATTTTTCCGCGACTTCTTCAGCGCAGAGCACACCGCCGAGGCTGTCGCTCCAGCCGCAGGTGTCGGCGGTGATCGCGGCCAGTACGCGGCCCATGTCCGAGTACAGGCAATGGCCACGGGTGAGCTTGGCGGTGTGTTGGCATTTGAGGCTGTCGGGCAGGTTCAGGCGTTCGGTTTTTTCGTTGGCATTGAGCAGCGTCAGGCTGACGTTGGCACCGCCGCGCAGGTCGGTCAGGCGCAGCAGTTGGCCGCGCTTCAACACGAACGAACGATGGCCGCCACCGGGCAGTAATTCTTCGGCGAAGGGGGGGAACAGTTGGGTCGAATCAGTCATGTGCAGAATCCTCTAAGCGATACGAAGCGTGCCTGCCATGGGCATCGGCAGGGCGTCGACGGCGGCACGGGTGGTGCGGCGGTCGCTGTTCAAAGGGATGTCGTAGGTGATGCGCGCGCCATAGGCACCGGGGGCGTGCGGGTCGATGCGAACCTTGTCGAACACCAGCAGACGCGTGCCGAGGCTGAAACCTTCGGACAGGTCGTGAGTGACCATGAACACCGTCAGTTGGGTCTCGCGCCACAGCTCCAGCAGCAAGGCGTGCATGTCTTTGCGGATACCTGGATCGAGCGCGCCGAAGGGTTCGTCGAGCAGCAACACCCGAGGTTTCATGATCAGCGCTTGGGCGATGGCCAGCCGTTGCTGCATGCCGCCGGACAGCTGCGCCGGGTATTTGTCCAGCGAGTGGCCGAGGCCGACTTTGTGCAGCAACACCGAAGCCTGTTCGCGCGCATCACGCTTGGCGCTGCCGAACAGGCGTCCGATCAAGGGCGAGCGCGGCAATTCGAGACCGAGGGCGACGTTGTCCAGCACGGTCAAATGCGGGAACACCGAGTAGCGCTGGAACACCACGCCACGGCTCGAATCCGGTTCGCCTGCCAGGGTTTGGCCATCGAGCAGGATCTCGCCGCGACTGGCGCGTTCCTGGCCAAGCAGCAAGCGCAGGAAGGTCGATTTGCCGCAACCGGAAGCGCCGACCAGTGTGCAGAACTCACCCTCGTTGACGTTCAGGTTCAGGCCTTCGAGCACCACCTGATCGCCGTATTGCTGCCAGACGTTTTTTACCGTGATGAAGCTCATGCGCGTGCTCCTTCATACCAAGGGAAAGCACGTTGGGTCAGGCGCTTCAGGCCCCAGTCCATCAGCCAGGCGAGGAGGGTGATCCACACCACGTACGGCAGGATCACGTCCATCGCCAGGTAACGGCGCACCAGGAAGATCCGGTAGCCGAGGCCGTCGGTCGAGGCGATGGCTTCGGCGGCAATCAGGAACAACCATGCCGAGCCGAGCATCAGCCGCAACGAGATCAGCAGACGCGGCAACAGCTGCGGCAGCACCACGCGCAGCATCAGGGTCCAGGTCGAGGCGCCGAGGGTCTGGGCCTTGATCAGCAACTCGACCGGAATTTCCCGGGCGCGCTGTTCCAGATCACGGGCCAGGGCCGGGGTGATGCCGATCACGATCAGCATCACTTTTGACAATTCCCCAAGGCCGAACACGATGAACAGAATCGGCAGGATCGCCAGCGGCGGCACCATCGACAGCACTGTCAACAACGGTGACAGCGGCGCGCCGAACAGCGGCAACGTCCCGGCCGCCATGCCCAGGCACAACCCTGCCAATGCGCTGATACCGAGGCCGATGGCCAAGCGGCGCAGGCTTGAGGCGCTGTCCTGCCAGAGCAGGTATTCGCCGGTACGGGAGTCGGCGACGAAGGCCAGGCGCTTTACCGCGTCGGTCATCTGCACGGCGCTCGGCAGCAGCTTGTCGTTGGGGTTGTCCATCAGCCGCTCGGCCGAGCCCATGAAGTAGGCGAACAGCACCAGGGCGAACGGCAGGATCACCAACAGCAGGCGACTCGGGCGATCCGGGTGGCGATTGATCAGGCGCATGGCCAGCTCCTCGTGATTACAGCTGGGCGTCAGCAGCCATCTGCACGTAAGTCGGGTCGAAGCGCAGCTTGAGGTTGGACTTGTCACCGCTGGTCACACCGTTGGCGAATGCCATGCCGACCGCGCTGGTGTCCTTGGCGCCTTCGCCGAGCAAGCCGTGCTGGAACGAGAACTCGGCGACTTTGCGCATGGTTTCCGGCAGTTGCTTGCTGGTGGAGAAGTCCAGCGCCTCTTTAGGCGTGGCGAACAATTTGGTGGTGTCCAGTTGCGCCTGGAAACCCGGCAGGTCGGTGCCGGAGGCCTTGGCCATGTGTTCAAGCGCGGCTTTGCTGGCAGCGTTTTTCGCGTTCATCAACTCGACCACTTCGAACCAGGCGCCGGTCAGCGCTTTGCCCAAGGCCGGGTTGTCTTTGAGGGTGGCGCTGTTGACCACCATCATGTCCATGATCTCGCCGGGGATCTGGCTGGAGTTGAACACTTCGGTGACGTCAGGCTTGGCCTTGATGTCCGAGAGCATCGGGTTCCAGGTGGTGACGGCGTTGACCTGCTCGGTGTTGAAGGCGGCCGAGATGTCGGCGTCGGAGGTGTTGACCACTTTCAGGTCTTTCTCGGTGAGGTCGACCGAATCCAGCGCGCGGGCCAGCAAGTAGTGGGAAACCGAGAGCTCCACGAGGTTGACGTCCATGCCCTTGAGGTCGGTGATTTTCTTGCCGTCACCCTTGAGCACAATACCGTCGTTGCCGTTGGAGAAGTCGCTGACGATCAGCGCGGTGCTGTCGACGCCGCCAGCGGCCGGAATGGTCAGCGCGTCCATGTTGGTCATGGTGCAACCGTCGAACTGGCCGGCGGTGTATTGATTGATCGATTCGACGTAGTCGTTGAGCTGCACCACGTCAATCTTGATGCCGTACTTCTTCGCCCATTTGTCGACGATGCCTTGGCTGCCGGCGTATTCCCATGGCATCCAGCCGGCATAAATCGTCCAGCAAACGCTGAAGTGGTCTTTCTGGGCGGCCTGGGACGAGAAACTCACGAAGACTGCGAACGCAGCGGCGAGCAGGGCGGGTAAACGAAGCTGGGACATGGTGGTTCTCCAGTTGATCAGGGGCGGGCAGGAGTCAACGCGGCACCGCGAACGGTGGCTTGTCTCCCGGGCTTTTGTCCCGCCGTGTAACCTCAACTGGAGGTCGCCAACTCTCGGACCAGCCACTCGCACAAGCGAGCCGGAACCCTAGTCAGCCATTGCAAATTGTGGTGCCGCGAACCTGTGATGAACTCCTGCACACAGTTGCTAAAGCGAGAGGCGTGCCAAGTCGACGCGAGCGCTCTAACGCGGGGGATGACGCGCGGATGGGCGCCGGAAGGGCAGGCGCGTTGCCTTTTGATGGTGCGCGGCTGCACCGCAATGGGACGGGTGGGCCGCTGATCTGAAGGTGTTCGTGGTGCAGCACTCGACGCTGGTTTTCCAGTCAAACGCTATGTCAGCCGACCGTTGCCGGCTGCTGTCCCGGGTCTTTTCGGAGGCCGTCATGCTGCGTCGAATGGTGTTCTGTGCGTTGCTGGGTGTGGGGTTGTCTGGCTGCTACTACTACGCAGGCTACGACGACGTGTACACCGCACCTTATTACTACCCCGGTTATTACTCGCCCTATTACTACGGTGGCTATTACAGCCCACGGTATTACGGGGGCTATCGCTACCGTTATTACGGTGGTCACGGGCCGCGTTATTACGGCGGTGGATATCACCGCTGGCACCATTAATCAGCGTGTGAATAGATGAAAAACCTTTCATCGGCCAGATGTTTCAATGTGTTTCAAGAACGCACCAGATTTCGAAATCGATGTCTGATCTTTCGACAGTCCCCGAATAATTGACTGTCGCTCGCCAGCGTCGCTGGTGTGGCTCACTCGCGGTCCAGGAGGCCGCCATGAACTGTCGAAAACAGCTCAGCCGAATTCTTCTGATTGCTCTGTCCGGATTGTCCCTGGGTGCTTGCGTGCCCTATTCCGATGGAGGAGACAGCTACTACGGTTCCGAGGTCTATACCTCGCCAGCGCCCACCTATTACGCCGGTGGCAGTTCCTACTATTCCGGTGGCGGGGGTTATTACTCACCACCGCCCCGGTACTACTCACCGCCCGCGCGGTATTACCAGCCAACGCCGCGCTATTACTATCAGCCAAGGGTGTATCAACCGGCCCCGCGTTATTACCAGTCCCGAGGCGATTACCGGGGCCATCAGAACCAAGGGTGGGACGGGCATAACCGAGGCGGCTGGAATAATGACTACCGGGGGGGTGGCGGACGCAACAACAACCACGGTGGACGCGGTGACCACAATGGTCATGGCGATCACGATGGCCGGGGTGGCCACCGGTAGGCATCACAAGACACTTTTTCGAGAAAGCGGCGCGTCAAGCGCCGTTTTTTTTTCCTCAGAAAAAGCTCGTAGGGAGAAAAAAATGAGGGCACTGCCTGATCAATTCGAAATTCACTCGCTTTGCTCCATCTCCTCGGACGTTCTCGGAACCCTCCTACATTTTTATTTCTGAACGTTTGTTAGCGTTTGTGCATTCGTATTGATGTTCGAAAAAATTCAATTAAATCGGGGTGCACATGAAAGAACCTGAATCATGAATTTACTGATTATTCATCAAAACTTTCCAGGTCAATTTCGACACGTTGCCTCGGCGGCGTTGAATCGAGCAGGCGTTAGGGTTACTGCCATTGGACGAACTACTTCTCCAGGCTTGCCAGGAATAAAATTATTCAGATATCGGCCGGTAAGAAAAGTATCAGGTTGTACGCACCCGTTTTTACATAAATATGAAGACGCAATAGTTGATGGGCAACAAGTACGTCGAATATTACTTGGTCTTAAACAAGACGGTTATTGCCCTGGCGTGATACTTGCTCATCCGGGATGGGGTGAAACGCTGTTCATCAAGGATGTGTATCCCGACGTCCCTCTTATTCATTTGTGTGAGTATTATTATCATCCGAAAGGTACGGATGTCGATTTTGATCCGGAATTTCCGTCTACCCCAGATACTTCTTCAAGCCTTCGTCCGCTTAATTCGATGCATTTGTTGAATCTTGAGCAATGTGATATTGGAATTGCGCCAACCCACTGGCAACGGAGTCTGTTTCCTCGAGCGTACCATTCTAAAATTCACGTAATTCATGAGGGAGTACCTCTGCAAGTAACCGAGTATGTGCCGGTTTCCTCTGTGCAGTTAAATAGCGGGTATGTGCTGGAGACCGGGCAGCCAATCGTTACCTATGTCGCCAGAAATCTTGAGCCTTATCGTGGCTTTCATAGTTTTATGAGATCTATTCCTTATATTCAGGCCGAGTGCCCGGATGCCCAAATTGTAATCGTGGGAGGTGATGAAGTCAGCTATGGGCGTTTGCCGAAAGGGTTTGAGAGTTGGCGTAGTAAATTGGTCGCTGAGTTGGATCTGGATCTTTCCAGAATACATTTTACGGGACGGTTACCTTATAAAGCTTATAGGGCCATTTTGGAGGTTTCAAAAGCGCATGTTTATTTGACTTATCCCTTTGTTTTGTCTTGGTCATTGTTGGAGGCGATGGCGTCTGGGTGTGTTGTCATAGGTTCAAATACCGCTCCAGTTGAAGAGGTTGTCGTTGATGGCGTCAATGGGATGTTAGTCGATTTTTTTGACGCTGAGGCGATAGCTGGAGAAGTATGCAGGGTTTTGCAAAACGCTGATGATTTCAGTTTTATGAGAGAAAATGCGAAATCGACAGCGAGCAGATTTGATCTGAAATACGGAGTGCAAGGCTATTTCGATATTTTTGATCGGGTAATTCAATAGGCTGATTTATCATTTTAAATGGAGTTTGAAATGTATAAGGTGATTCGCAAGGATGCATATTGGTGGTGTAAAACCATAATCAAGTACGGTTTGGTTGTGGTTCTTTGTTCTTGGTTGGTGAGTTGTTATGTTGAATCGGAGCGCATGGCGGAGGAGCAAGATCGTAGCCGAGAGATATCAAAGAAATGCAATCAAAAACTAGCGGGTATGGAGCATGTTCCAATATTGGGAGGAAGCCTTCTTGATATAGCTAAAATACCGGGGTTCCATTTCGGTTCTGCCACAAGGAATGGCCAGTGCATTGCAACGCTCCTGGAAGGAGACTTCTGGTGGACTGGCACTGAACTTCGCCCCACTTATCAGGACCTCGGGAACGAGCCGTTATCCCATTGGAGGTATTTTAGTTTGGCTGCCAGGTTGTACACAAGGACAGAGTCCACCGAGCCAATTAACATGGGACGTCAGACCAAGGAATGGCCAGAAGAGCTTATTGTGAAGCTCAAGAATTATCCCGGTCTGGAACTCTGGCTCAATGCTCCCCCTCCTAGTGTTGAAAATGAATTCGCGGTAAGCGGTTTTATAATGCGCGATTGGCGCCGAAGTGATGGAACTCCACGAGTGATTGCATGTGATGGTTTGGGTTCTCCATCTAGCGAAGTTTTGGAAAGTGGGTTCAGCAGAGAGGTTTTGTTAACGTTTAATAAATCACAACTGGAAAACCTGGATTTTGGTCAGTTAAATACCCGTTGCACAGTGGGGTTGCATAATTTCGATTTTGCAGGTGGAGACGCTCGTGTTCATCTAGGGACGCGGTCGCTGCGTGTTGCTCCTGCAGCGCTTAAATTTATTAGTGAATATCTTTCGAGTGCCATAATTACAGGGAAGTAATGATGAGTTATGTTTTTAATGCTGAAGAGAAAGAAAAAATTATTGATGCTGTCAGTGTATGCACCGGAATGAAGTTCGATCTGCATGATAAAGAGTATAAGGCAGTTGCGGTGGTGAGTACGAACTGTGAGCCCTTTTATCAAACATTGTCAGATATGATTGGTGAAAAGCTTTCTGGTTTTGTGGTTTTTGATGAGAGTGTCAAGAAGGTTTTCAAGAGTGCTAAGTTGTGGCTTGATGTGGCGATCGATGCGAACGGAGGGAACGGTGCTTATTCAGCGTTGATCCGTGCTTACACAGTGCGGCAAGGACAGTTGCGACTGAATAAAATGTTTAGTGAAGAATTGATGCAGGAGTCATCGAACCAGGTGGCCGTCAACTTCATGAATACTTTGCTGTACGGATCAATTGAATTCAACTTGGCACCGTGGACCGTGCCTGCAATTGACCAAATCGCTTCCATCGATGCAAGCGCCATCGGTAAAATACTGTTTCCTCAGGAAGGAGCGGAAAAAGACACCGCTGCAAGTCGCAACGCTGGATGGTCTGGCACAATTGGCTTTAGTCTGTTGGGCGGGGAATATCCCTATGAAACGTGGCGATTGATTTCGGCAGGTGATCCCGACTCGGAAATAAAAGGAAGACACGAACTGGCGAGAGTTAATAGGCTGGATGATTTTAAGAATATCTTGTTCGCCATCGATTCCTACAATGTAGCGCTTGAAGCAGTGGCCAAAAATTTTGGTTGGAATGCATTTGAGAGCCTGTTTTCAGTTGTGCCTGAGCAGATAAATATTGCGCGCAGCAGTCGAAGTTATAATCCGTTCATCCAGTCTATTATCAAAGGTACACCTATTTCATCCGCGGTGGATTTGATATTAAGGTATGGGGTGAATGCCTTCCTTGATATGTTCAAACTAACCTATGATGGTGTTTCTTCAGCGTCACTCACTACAGATGCAACATTTGCCGCAAACGCCCATGCGTTTTTCTCGTCTTTATCACCGAGCCAATCTCAAAATATTGTTGCCAGGGCAATTAGAGAATATGGCAGCGCTTCTGATTGGGGAACACTAGCGGCCCAGGAGTCGCCTGCCGGGATGGCGCTACGGAATTCCCTGAAATACTTGAGTGAAATAGTCATTGAAAGAATTGACGGTTTTTCAGGGAGGGGACTAGAACTCTACGACTCTAAAACCGGCGAAGGCTTTATCACCGAACGATGGCTGGTTGATCGCGCGGATATGTTAGGTCGCTTGATAGCCAGGACCAACGGATCATTCGGAGAAAACACGATTCAGGCCCATTCCTACTCGGATCTTCAATCAGGTAAACAAGTGTCTATGACTACCGGGGTTTCAAATCCTCTGGTGATGTTTGGTGATGATGGAAGTCGTTCGCTCAGCGGCGGCCCCAATAGCGACCATCTCTATGGTGGCTTGGGTAATGACACGATCATCGGCCTCGAAGGAAATGATTACATTGAAGGTGGTCAGGGGCGTGATTGGTTAAAAGGCGGAGATGGCAGAGACGTGCTACGCGGTATGTCTGGGGATGATGTATTAGTCGGCGGTCAAGGTAACGATATTCTGATTGGAGGCGTTGGCAGTGATCGATACGAGTTTTCGAGTGGTGATGGCGTCGATCAGATTTCCGACTTTGACGTTGATGGCCAGATACTTATAAATGGTTTACCTATTCCTGCCCTTAAGCGTAGTGGTCCTCTGAGCAATACTTGGGTTACGGAAGATGGGGCTATCGCTTTAACTGTCATCGAAGAGCTTTCTGAAAAAACGCTCCATATCAAATACGGCCGGAATGATCTGGTTTTTATTAAACACTTCACGCCTGGCATGTTGGGCATCCTTCTCCCGGATTACCAAAGCCAGGACTTTTCAGGGCCTGGTCTAACCGTCGTGGGCGACTGGAAAGCAAAAGACACCGACCCCACTGTTCCCGGTGATCAGCTCGCTCATGATGAATTGGGCAACGTTATCGTGCGTAAGGTGAAGCAGAGAAATAAGGCAGATGTGCTTCACGGATCGACGAACGACGACGTCCTAATCGGGCTTGGTGGCTCCGATCAGCTATTTGGTAAAGCCGGAAATGACCGGTTGTTTGCAGATCAGCCGTTAACAATCGAACAAGCGATGGCTGCTGGAGCTGGTCCCGGAAAGGCAAGTCGTGGCGATTGGCTTGATGGGGGGCAGGGTGAGGATCTACTCGTGGGCACTGAGTCCCGAGACGTGCTGCTCGGTGGCGACGGTCCAGATACGCTCATGGGAGGAGCTGGCGATGACAATTTATCCGGTGATGATGTGACCGGGATGCTGGAAAAAACCTGGAATTTCAAAAGGATTGATGTCCCCATTGGTGAAGGTGTCGTTAGCAAGCGTAACGTCTTTGCCCGTGCCTCTCTCAGCGCTCCTGCGGGAGGTGGCAATGACGTTCTTTTTGGTCAGGGAGGCAGTGACTTTATCAACGGCGGCTGGGGCGATGATTTACTCGATGGTGGAACTGAAAATGATGTTTTGAGTGGCGATGGGGGGAATGACACTCTTCATGGTGGCAACGATAACGACATTTTGTTGGGTGACAACCTGGATTGGGGAGGCGGTCTGCAAAGTCGGCACCACGGCAACGATTTGTTGGAGGGGGGCGATGGTAATGATTCCCTGGCCGGTAATGGTGGTAGCGATGTGTTGTACGGCGGTCTCGGTAACGATGAGCTGACCGGCGATGACTTTGTTTTGCAGGGTGTTGAGGGTAACGCAGCAAATTACTTCGGTAATGATTTTCTGGATGGTGGTGCAGGTGACGACACTCTACAAGGTGGCGGTGCTGATGATTCTCTTTATGGCGGCGCCGGCAACGATGTTTTATCCGGGGATTACTCCGATCACCCGGCTCGATACCAAGGTAATGATTTTCTAGATGGCGGTACTGGTGATGACACGCTTCGAGGCATGGGGGGCTCCGACACGCTGATAGGGGGCGAAGGGAATGACGCCTTGGATGGAGACGAGCACAGCCAGCCAGCCGGACTAACCAATAATGACTACATTCGAGGTGACGCTGGAAACGATACGCTCTGGGGAGGCTTAGGCGCCGACACGCTTCACGGTGGTGCCGATGATGACTTCTTGCTGGGTGATTATGAGCAAACACCCGAAACAGAGCACGGAGCGGACTATCTTGATGGCGGTTCAGGAAATGACACCCTAATAGGCGGTGGCGGAAACGACACTTTGTATGGTGGTGCAGGTGCAGATTACCTTCGCGGTGGTTCCGGTAATAACGTATATAAAGGAGGCCGCGGCAACGACTATTTGGATGGGGAAGACGGCGATGATACCTATCATTTTGGCATTAGTGATGGGCTCGATGTTATTGCTGATGCAGGCGGAAACAACGTCATAAAGTTCGACCCTGGATTTACTGTGGGTAATTTAAAAGCTGACATCATTGTTGTAGATGTTGGTCCGGTATTACGAATTTTTAACGGGCTGGGTGATGCTGTCCTGATTCGTGGTTACGATAAATGGCAATATTCATCGTTCAGTTTTAGTGACGGTTCTGTTTTAAGTTTTCAGGACGTTATGAAAATAGTCCATGGCCCGACAGATGTTTCGTCCTTGGCGGAAACGTTTGTGGTGCAAGGCGTAGACGACAATGTTGGGACTGCAAATAATGCTCATATTAAGGCGCAATCAGGAGGTAACGAAAAATCCAATGAGGCGGAGGTTATCAATAATGCTGTGGTTGATATCCCACGAGTTGAAGCTGATACCGGTAAACTGTGGAGTGAAGAGTTTCTGGGGACTCTGAAAAAACGCCGCTCGGCATTCATACTAGCATCGGGTTTTGTACTGAATGCTCAAGGTGCCTGGAGCAAAAGTCATATCACTGATGATGATTACAGCTACCACGAAAAAACCAACCTGATTATTGAAAGCTTCCAGGCAGGATCATTGTCAGAGACCCCGGAGCGAATGAGTCTGGTTTCTGGGAGGGCGGTAATTAGCGAAAGAACTTCAAGTGCAACGTCCCATGCTGAGTCCAGACTCCCTGTAGTAGGCGGTATGAAATACAAGCCAAAACAAGAGCCACAGTATTACCCCTCCGGCTCAAGCCATGGTGGTTTTTCTTTAAGTGCTGGGGAAGTTATTGTCGAGCATAAAAGCGCGACTGGTTTCATTCAAGGTTGGTATGTGTATCCACCTGGAAGCTTCGAAGGTAGTGAGTTGAGTTATAAGAAATTCATTTGGGATGTGACGACTGAATCTATCACTCACCAAATTGTTCAAGGCGATGATGAGGGTGGCAGGGTAAATCTCGAAGCCGGTAATATTTTTCATGGTGGAACAGGTGACGACTTGGTGGTTACTTATGAGGCTCCCAATATTTTTTATCGAGAGTATGAGGATAGGATGTCCGGTGCGTTTTTGTCAGGCGGGGCAGGAAACGATACGCTGCTCGGATCAGAGGGCCAAGATTATTTGATCAGTGGCTCAGGGCATGATTGGCTTTACGGAGGAAATGGTCCAGATACTTATATAATAGCCGCGCATAGTGGAGCGACTACTATTGTTGCGGATATTTTAAGCCCTGTTTTTCTTCGTCCAGAAGTGGGCGTTGCCGAGTGGAAAGCTGAGTTCGGATTAGACGATACGGACACCATTAGATTTCCTGAAGGGGTAACGCTTGAGCAGTTGCAGTTAAGCTGGGGTGCTGTGTTAGTTGAGGCGGTTAATATTGAGTTGGCGCCAAACCCCAAACCCGACACCTATCGCAATCCACCCCGTGGACAGATGCTGTATTCGACACTTGATATCTCTTGGAGTAAAGATCAACAAGTTCGCATTGTATTGCCGAATGCTAGTGATCTCGGCGGTTCTGGCATTGAAGTTGTGAAGTTCGCAGATGGGTCAGACATCAGTCTGGAACGCCTTATAAGTAATGGTGAATTGGGTCCCGCGCCTGATACTTATCGCCACGGTGTTTTTATCGATAATGCGCCGGAGTTTGTCTCCCTTAGGGATGATAAAAAACTCCCCCTTGTTGGCGGTCAAGGTAATGATACTTTGAGCGGTAATGGAGATATGCGGGGCATGCAGGGGGATGACGTGATCTCGGGTGGTGCAGAGGACGATATCCTGTGGGGAGGGCCTGGTAACGACACTTTAAACGGCGGCGCGGGTAATGATATTTACAAGTATGAGGGGCTTGGAAGAGATTTAATTGTTAATGCGTCTGGCGGTATGGATGGAATCGATTTTACAGACTTTGGTGCATCCATTCATCAGTTGAAATTTCATCGCGATAATAACGATCTCGTCGTAGTGGTGAATTATGGTGTGGCTCCGAAGATACGAGTGGCCAATCATTTTTTAGGCGGTGACTCCGCGATAAGTTTTGTAAGAACTCAAGGAATGGATAGAACCACTCAGGACTACACCGCTGATCAATTGGTTGGGCTTCTACATCCTCTACCCCCGCTAAGGGATATGGACGATATATTTCTACGTGGTGAGGAGGGGGTTTTGGAGGCGACCAAGGAAATAGCTGAATTTTATGGGCTTAAAATTTAGCTACAGCCCCGAAAAAAAACAGGCAGTGATTATTAGCTAGATCGTACCAAGCGACTTGATCTTGAATTAAAGCCGCCCGCGATAGCCTCCTTTAATATGGCTATCGCGGACAACGCCAGCATTTTAGTATTCGGATAAATCCGCCAGCGGATGCCGACCTTCCCAAGCCTTCTGAAAGTGCGCATCCACCACCGCACCCGGCACATTATTGATGTCTGGCCAATGCCAATGCGGTTTCTGGTCCTTATCAATCAACCGTGCCCGCACACCCTCGCTGAATTCCGGATGACGGCAGCAGTTGAGGCTCAGGGTGTATTCCATCTGGAAAACCTGAGCCAGAGACATATGCCGGGCCCGGATGATTTGCTCCCAGACCAAGTGCGCGGTCAGCGGCGAGCCTTCGCTCAGGGTTTTTGCGGCACGGCTGAGTAACGGATCGGCGCTGTCGCGTTGCAGGCTGATGGCTTTCCAGGCGCAACTCACATCACTGACATCCAGCAGTTCATCGATGTGCTGGCGCCGTGGCAACCACTGGGCTTCGGGCATTTGTGCAACCGCTTCCTGCTGCAAGGCCTTGAGCAAACTGTTGAGTTGCATCGGCGTTTGCTCCTGCCAGTTCAGCTGCAGCAACCCTTGGATCAATTCCTCTTGCTGTTCATCCAGCAGGAAGCGGTCGGCGAGGTCCAGGTCGATGGCATCGCGTCCGTTCATATGGGCGCCGGTCAGGCCCAGAAACAGGCCGAGTTTGCCGGGCAGTCGCGAGAGGAACCAACTGGCGCCAACGTCCGGGTACAGGCCAATGCTGATCTCGGGCATCGCCAGCCGACTGCTCGGCGTGACAATCCGGATGCTCGCGCCTTGCAACAACCCCATCCCGCCTCCGAGCACATAACCATGGCCCCAGCAGATCAACGGTTTCGGGTAGGTGTGCAGTTTGAAGTCCAGGCGATATTCCGCCGCAAAGAAGTGCGCGGCCAGGGGCGGCACCTCTCCGGGATGCGCACGACAGGCTTCCACCAGGCTGCGCACTTCACCGCCCGCACAGAAGGCCTTGGCGCCGTTGCCGCGCAGTAACACGCAGACGATTTGCGGGTCCTTGGCCCAGGTGTCCATTCGATCGCTCAGGGCGTTGATCATCGGCAAGGACAGGGCGTTGAGGGACTTTTCGGCATCGAGGCTGGCGATGCCGATGCGCGCGCCGTCGGTGCCGGTGAGTTCTTCGAAGTGCAGATTCATCGTGACCTCGATCGGGAATTTGAGCGTTCAGTATGATCGCTGTTGAGGAAAGTGCCGGATGTGCGTCAGATCAATTGACAAGCGTGATGGGCTTTCCTAGGGTTCGCCCCATTGTTTTTGCCGGATGTAACCATGACTGCTGACGACCGTATCAAACTCGAACCGAGCTGGAAGGAGGCACTGCGTGCCGAATTCGACCAGCCCTATATGGCGCAGTTGCGTGAATTCCTGCAACAGGAGCGTGCGGCAGGCAAGGAGATCTATCCTCCGGGCCCGATGATCTTCAACGCACTCAACTCCACGCCGCTGGACAAGGTCAAGGTCGTCATCCTCGGTCAGGATCCCTACCACGGCCCGGGCCAGGCCCATGGTCTTTGCTTCTCGGTGCAACCGGGCGTCCCGGCACCGCCGTCGTTGGTGAACATCTATAAAGAGTTGAAGCGCGACCTGAACATCGATATTCCCAGCCATGGCTACTTGCAGAGCTGGGCCGACCAGGGCGTGCTGATGCTTAACACCACCATGACGGTCGAGCGCGCCAATGCCAATGCGCACAAGGATAAGGGCTGGCAGTTTTTCACCGACCGGATCATCGAGGTTGTCAGCGAGCAGCAGCCGCATCTGGTGTTCATGCTGTGGGGCGCGCATGCCCAGAGCAAGCAGAAGCTGATCGACGCGACCAAGCACCTGGTGCTGACGTCGGTGCATCCGTCGCCGTTGTCCGCGTATCGCGGATTCCTGGGCTGTGGGCACTTCAGCCGGACCAACAAGTTTCTTGAGCAGAATGGCGAGACGCCGATTGAGTGGCGGTTGCCGCCACTCTAAAAGCATCGCGAGCAAGCTCGCTCCCACAGGGTTTTTGTGAACGCTGAAGATCCAGTGTGGGAGCGAGCTTGCTCGCGATGGCGGCACCTCGGTCTCAAGAGGACTCGGGCATCCGGTTCCAATACTTGAACAACGGCTCCGCCAGAAACAGCACAAACAACAACCGCATCACCTGCATCGCCGTCACCAGCGGCACCGACAATTGCAGCGTCTCTGCCGTCAGGCTCATCTCCGCAATCCCGCCGGGCATCATGCCCAAAGTCAGCGAACGCAGATCCAGATGGGTCAACGCACTCAACCCCAGCGCCGCCGCCGTGGCGATCAACATGGTCAACACCGTGCCGATCAAGGTACGTCCCATGAACGAAGGCGCCCGCCGGAAAAACTGTCGGTTGAAGTGACAGCCCAGGCCGCTGCCGATCAGCCATTGGCCAATCTGACTGCCGCCGTGGGGCAAACCGATGTGCAAATCCCAACCGATGCTCACCGCTGCACTCACCAGCAACGGCCCGAACAGCCACGGATTGGGTTGACGAAGACGCTCCCAGAGCCACGCCGCCAAGGCGCCTGCCGGGAACAAAAGGGCCAGCCACCACCCATTGACGGCTGTCGGATGAGCAACCGGCGCACCGTCCCCCAACAGATACTTGAACGCCGCCGGCACACACAGCACCACCACCAGCACGCGCAGACTTTGTCCGGCCGCGACACGGCTGAGTACTGCGCCATTGCGCGCGCCGAGGTTGACCATTTCCCCGGAACCGCCGGGCATGCTGGAAAAGAAGGCAGTGGCGCGATCCTCGCCGGTACGGCGCATCAACCAGACGCCGACCACGGCCGACAGGCTGGTGACCAGCGCACCGAAGAAGATCAAACCGAAATGACTCAGCACCTGCTCCATCACCACCGGGGTGAAGTGCAAACCGATGCCGATTCCTACAATCCACTGGCCGCACTTGCGGCCGCCAGGGATTTCCGCCAATTGCCACGGCGTCAGGCAGCGCACGAGGATGATCGCCAGCAACGAGCCGACCATCCACGGCAGCGGCCAGCCGACCTGACTGGCAAGGAAACCGCCCAGCGCGCCGACCAGCGGCGTACCCCACCAGGCGTTGAACGGTGTTCGATCAGACATCGGCGATCGTGCGTTGGGCAGCCGAACGTTTACGCCAGATACGCACGATCGGCATCAACAGCATGATCGCGGTCAGTACCCAGACACCGAACGTGATCGGGCTCGACCAGAGGATTTCCAGCGCACCGTTGGAGATCGACAGCGCCCGACGCAGGTTCTGCTCCATCAATCCGCCAAGGATGAAACCCAGCAGGACGGGCGACAACGGGAAGTCCAGCTTGCGCAGGAGGTAGCCGAAGATGCCGATGCCGATCATCAGGAACAGGTCGAACGTGGTGGCGTGTACCGCGTAGACGCCGATCCCGGTGATGATCGCGATCACCGGCACCAGTGCCCAGTTCGGCACGGCGAGGATGCGGGTGAAGATGCGGATCATCGGGATGTTGAGGATCACCAGCATGATGTTGGCGACGAACAACGAAGCGATCAGGCCCCAGACGATGTCGGGTTGCTGTTGGAACAGCAGGGGCCCCGGTGTGATGTTGTACAGCGACAGGGCGCCGATCATCACCGCCGTGGTGCCCGAACCCGGAACACCGAGGGTCAGCATCGGCACCAGTGCGCCGCATGCTGCGCCACCGATGGCGGTTTCCGGTGCCGCCAGGCCACGCATGTCGCCCTGGCCGAAGGTGCCTTTGGCGCCGGCAATACGTTTTTCGGTCATGTAGGCCACGGCGCTGGCGAGGGTCGCACCGGCACCCGGCAACACGCCCATGATGAAGCCCAGCACACCGCAACGAATGTTCACCACGAACACCGCCGAGGCTTCCTTGAAGTTGAACATCATGCGGCCGGTGGCTTTCACCGCTTCCTGACCGTGGTGGGTTTTTTCCAGCAGCAGGAGAATTTCACTGATGGAGAACAGCCCCAGCACCAGCACGACAAATTGAATACCGTCGGTCAGGTGGATGTTGTCCCCGGTGAAACGGTACACACCGCTGTTGGCATCGATGCCGACGGTCGACAAAAACAGGCCGATCAACGCGGCAATAAACGTCTTCAGCGGTCGGTCACCGGCCATGCCGCCAAGGCAGACAATGGCGAATACCATCAGCACGAAATACTCCGCCGGGCCAAAGGCAATCGCCCATTTCGCCAGTAGCGGGGCGAACAGCACCATGCCACAGGTGGCGATGAACGCACCGATGAACGAACTCCATGCCGACAACGACAGCGCGACACCGGCCAGGCCTTTGCGGGCCATCGGGTAACCGTCGAGGGTGGTCATGACGGTGGACGCTTCACCGGGAATGTTCAGCAGGATCGAGCTGATTCGCCCGCCGTATTCGCACCCCAGGTACACCGCCGCCAGCAGGATCAATGCCGATTCCGGCGGCAGGCCCAGGGCAAACGCGATCGGAATCAACAGCGCCACGCCGTTGATCGGGCCCAGACCCGGCAACAGGCCGACCACAGTGCCAATCAGGGTGCCGCACAAAGCGGTCACCAGGTTGTACGGGCTCAGCGCGACGCCGAAACCCTGACCCAAATAGCCAAGCGTATCCATATCAGTTCTCCAGAACGTCGAGCACGCCCAAGGGCAGCGGGACATCCATCAACTTGTCGAACAGCAGGTAAAGGCCGACGGCCATTAGCGTGATGATCACAATGCTGGGCACCCAGCGACCGCCGTACAGGCGCGCCATCGGAATGCCGATCAGGATGCTGGCGACGATGAAACCAAGGGGTTCGAAGGTGCCGGCAAACACCAGCAACAGCGCCACGCAAATGCCGATTTTGTTCAGGGTCTCGCGGTCCATCGGGGGTTCGTCAGCGTCGTGCTTGATCGGTGCGGGACGAAATACCATGTACAGCAGCGCAAGGCCCATCAGCCCGAGCATCAGCAGCGGAAAGGCTCGCGGCCCCACTGGTTCGTAGGAAAAAGCCGCTTGATACGGCCACGCCATCAGCGCCAGGCCAACACAGGCCAGCAACAGCACCGAAGCAAAAATGCGTTGTAAGAGCATGGGAAACTCCTGTGCCGCAGCCCCGCGAAACGGGGCCGCGGCCGCTAGACAGAGGCGATCACTGGATCAGGCCGAACTCTTTGGCCAGCACTTTGTAGTCCGCAACCTGCTTCTTCACGTAGGTGTCCAGCTCCGGGCCGGTCATGGCGAACGGGAACAGTTCACGCTGATCGCGCAGCTTGGCGAAGTCTTCGGACGCCAGCAGCTTGTCGAAAGCGTCTTTCCACCAGGCGTAGTCTTCGTCGCTGACCTTTGGCCCGAGGTAGAAGCCGCGAACCACCGGCCAGACGATGTCGTAGCCTTGCTCTTTGGCGGTCGGGATGTCTTTCATTTCCGGCTCGTCCAGGCGCTTCTCGGCGAACACGGCCAGCAAGCGCATGTCGCCGCTCAGGATGTGTGGCATGGAGTCGGAGATGTCGGTGCTGCCGACCTGAATGTGGCCGCCGAGCAGGGCGGTGGCGATTTCACCGCCGCCTTCGAGGGCGACGTAACGCAGGTCACGCGGGTTGATCCCGGCGGCCTTGGCGATCAATGCGGTTTGCATCCAGTCCTGGCTGCCGACGGTGCCGCCGGAACCGATCACCACTTTGCTCGGGTCTTCTTTCAGTGCCTTGACCAGATCGTCGAGGGTTTTATAAGGCGAGTCGCTTTTCACCGCGATGGCGCCATAACTGGTACCGACGGCAGCCAGCCAACGCACGTTGGTTTCATCGAAACGCCCGAACTTGCCTTGGGCCAGGTTCAGCAAAGAGCCGCTGGACCACGCCACCAGCGTGCCGGCATCGGCGGGGCGCTGAGCGACCACCGCGTTGTAGGCCACAGCGCCGACACCGCCGGGCATGTAGGTCACGCGCATCGGTTTGGTCAGCAGTTTTTCGTTGACCAGCGCGCTCTGCGCCAGTTTGCAGGTGAGGTCGAAACCGCCGCCCGGGGAGGCCGGGGCGATGCATTCCGGACGTTTGGGTTCGGCCATCAATTGGCCAGCAAACAGCATGCAGCTGGCGGCGAGGGCGAAACGGCGCAGTGATCGATTCATTATTGTCTCCACGGGAGTTTTTGTTTTTGGGGATGTTTCAGGTGCGGCGGTTTCGCGTCGTGCAGCCGACAACGGCGCTGGCAAGCATCAACGACGGGATTCTGAAGAAAAGGTGGGGCGGGCAAGCCTGAAGCTGTGTGGACAGCATGGTGCAGTACCTCGTTTTATTGTTCTTATTGGCGAAAACGCGTCATGGCGTTTTTCGGGAGCTACATTTCAAAGCACGACTGGAAGGCCGGCAGTCGAAACCCTCCGTGGTGCGACTCTAACGGCCCAACCTTTCACTAACCTTTCAGCAGGCTTTCACGGTTTTCGGGCTTCACAGCAGCGGATGCGGCTGTAAACTCCGCGCCAAAGAATGGCGTCGACCATCCCCTGAATGAGGTAAAGATCCATGCGCGTTCTGCTCGTCGAAGACCATTTGCAGTTGGCCGAAAGTGTCGCCCAGGCGCTCAAGAGCACCGGGCTGACCGTGGATGTGCTGCACGATGGCGTCGCCGCAGACCTGGCCTTGAGCAGCGAGGAATACGCCATGGCCATTCTCGATGTCGGCCTGCCGCGCATGGACGGTTTTGAAGTGCTCGCGCGCTTGCGCTCTCGGGGGAAGAACCTGCCGGTGCTGATGCTGACCGCGCGCAGCGACGTCAAGGATCGGGTGCATGGCCTGAACCTTGGCGCTGACGATTACCTCGCCAAACCCTTTGAACTGACCGAACTCGAAGCCCGGGTCAAAGCCTTGTTGCGCCGCAGTGTGCTGGGCGGTGAGCGTCAACAGCGCTGTGGCGTGCTGGCCTATGATCTGGACACCCGGCGCTTCACCCTCGGTGAAGAATTGCTGACCCTGACTTCGCGCGAACAGGCGGTTCTCGAGGCGTTGATCGCCCGGCCCGGTCGGGTGATGAGCAAAGAGCAACTGGCCTCCCAGGTGTTCGGCCTGGACGAAGAAGCCAGCCCTGACGCCATCGAAATCTACGTGCATCGCTTGCGCAAAAAACTCGACGGCCAACCGGTCGCGATCGTGACGTTCCGTGGCCTTGGCTACTTGCTGGAAAGCCGCGATGCATAAGCCCAGCAGCCTGCGCTGGCGGTTGCTGTGGAACCTCGCGCTGTTGCTGGTGGTGTTAATGCTGGCCAGCGGTTTGAGCGCGTATTGGAATGGTCGCGAAGCGGCCGACACGGCGTATGACCGCACGTTGCTGGCGTCGGCGCGAACCATTGCGGCGGGTGTCACCCAGCGTGACGGCACGCTCAGTGCTGACGTGCCCTACGTGGCGCTGGATACGTTTGCCTACGACAGTGAGGGGCGAATTTTTTACCTGGTCAATGACATCCATCAAAACTTGATTTCCGGTTACGAAAACCTTCCTGCGCCACCGCCCGGAACGCCGCGCACCGATGACTACCCGGCGCTGGCACGGTTTTACAACGCCACCTATCGCGGGCAGAACGTGCGGGTGGTCAGCCTGCTCAAGCCGGTCAGTGAGCCGAACATGAATGGCATGGCGGAAATTCGCGTGGCCGAAACCGATGAAGCGCGGGTCAGCATGGCGCGCAGTCTGGCGGCGGATACGCTGCTACGGCTAGGCATGCTGGCAATTGGCGCGCTGTTGCTGGTGTGGTTCGCGGTGAGTGCGGCGTTGCGTCCGCTGGAGCGCTTGCGCACGGCGGTGGAAGAACGCCAGTCGGATGATCTTCGGCCATTGCCGTTGGTGGAAGTGCAGCACGAATTGTGGCCGCTGGTACGCGCGCTCAATCACTTTACCGAGCGGTTGCGCGGACAGTTCGAGCGCCAGGCGCAGTTCATCGCCGATGCTGCCCATGAACTGCGTACGCCGCTGGCAGCGCTCAAGGCGCGGCTGGAACTTGGCCTGCGGGCGAGTGAACCGGAAACCTGGCGCAGTACCCTGGAAACGGCGGCCCAGGGCACGGACAGATTGACCCACCTGGCCAATCAATTGCTGTCGTTGGCACGGGTCGAAAACGGTGCACGGGCCATTGCCGAGGGCGGCGCGCAGTTGCTGGATTTGAGTCAGTTGGCCCGGGAGTTGGGCATGGCCATGGCGCCGTTGGCCCATGCGCGCGGCGTGGCCCTGGCACTCGAAGCGGACGAGCCGGTGTGGCTGCGCGGTGAGCCGACGTTGCTGAACGAACTGCTGAGTAACCTGGTGGATAACGCGCTGGCCCACACGCCGTCGGGCGGCAATGTGATTCTGCGGGTCACGGCACCGGCGGTGCTGGAGGTCGAGGATGACGGGCCGGGGATTCCGGTGGATGAGCGGGATCGGGTGTTTGAGCGCTTTTATCGGCGTAATCAACAGGTCGCCGGGTCTGGGTTGGGGCTTGCGATTGTGGGGGAGATCTGCCGCGCGCATCTGGCGCAGATCAGTCTGCATGATGGCGAGACGAAGGGGTTGAAGGTTCGAGTGAGTTTTATTGCCGGGGAGTGAGGGTGCTTGGTATGGCCTCATCGCGAGCAGGCTCACTTCTACAGGGGATTTTCAGTTCAGCGCAGATCCAGCGTAGGAGTGAGCCTGCTCGCGATGGGGGGCGACGCGGTCTCGACTAGTAAAACATCGACCGCGATTCTTCCAGATCCTTGATCACCGCGTCGTTTTCCAGATCAATCCCAAGCTTCTTGAATGAAGGCACGCTGGTCAGGTCGAAACGGGCCAACGGGTGGTCGCTGTCCTTGTGGCAATACAGGCTGGCCACTTGCACCAGATCCACATAATCAATCCGCTCGGATTCACGCTTGAAGTCCAGGTATTGTCCCGGAACCATCACCAGTTTCTCCGGAAACTCCCAAACCCTGAGCAGTTTGTCGCCGATCAGGGGGTGAATGTGGTCGATCACATGGTTGAGGCTGACCGGGTCGGACAGCAGCTCATAGTGATCTTCGGCGTAGGTCAGAATCGGCAACACGCCAATCTGATGCACCAGACCGCCGAGGGCGGCCTGGTCGGGCTTGAGTTGCGTGTAGCTGCGGCACAGCGCATAGCTGACCCCGGCGATCTCCAGGCTTTTGCGCCAGACATCGTGCATCTTCTGCTGCACCACCTCGGAGCGGGCGTGGAAAATCTGTTCCATCACCAGACCGATCGCCAGATTGCTGCTGTAGTTGACGCCCAGTCGCGTGATCGCCGTGTGCAGGTCGTTAACTTCTTGAGTCGCGCGCAGCAGTGGGCTGTTGACCACTTTGATCAGGCGCGCCGACAACGCCGTATCACGGCCGATCACTTTGCTCAGGGTGCTGACACTGATTTCCGGGTCTTCGGCGGCCTTGCGAATCTGCATGGCCACTTCCGGTAACGTTGGCAGAACCAGGTCATCGTTATCGATGGCCTCAACCAAATCCTGTTGGACCTTTTCCGCCAGATCGCTCATTTCGTTTCTCTAGGTGTTGCCACAAATGCTGCGGTTAACGCTGGATCTCGCGATCGCGGTCCAGTGAGTAAGGCAGGTCGAGCAAGTTCAGGGCGGGTCCTTCCAGGGTGCCGAGATGAATGTCGCCACCCTCGGCAGCTTCGGCTTGCAGCACGGCAAGGAGTTCAATGTTTTGTTCCGCGTTGGCCGCCAGCACCACTTCGCCGATGGAACTGCCATGGCTCGGGGAAAACAGCGGCGTGCCGGGGGCGGGCAATTCGCTGGCGTCCAGGGTCAGACGGTACAAGCGGCGCTTGAGTTTGCCCAGGTACTGCATGCGCGCGACGATTTCCTGACCGGTGTAGCAGCCTTTCTTGAAGCTCACACCACCGACGGCTTGCAGGTTGAGCATCTGCGGAATGAATAATTCTCGTGTTTGCGGCATGACCTGACCGATCCCTGCGCGGATCTGGCCCAGCAGCCATTGATTCAAAGTGCCTTCGGCCAGCAGGGCGGACAGCTTGCCCTTGATGGCGACGGCCTGATCGGCGGCGACCCACAGTTCCGCGCGATCCGGCGAGACGCGGATGGCGATCAGGCCTTCGAGACGCACGACACTGTCGGTGTCTGCCGGCAACGCCAGGCCAAGGCTGCTCAGCGCGGCATCGCCATGATCAAGGCCGAAGCGGACCCAGGCGGCGCTTTCGTCGGTCAATTTGGATTTGGAGAACACGGCGTACTTCTTCAGGTCCGCCAGTTGCGGTTCCAGCAGTTCGGTGGCCATGGCCATCACTACGCCGTCACCTTCCAGCAGGATGCGGAAACTCGACTGCATCCGGCCTTTTTGCGTACAGCGCGCGCCCAGGCTGGCCTGGGTTTCACTGAGGTAATTGAGGTTGCAGGTCAATTGGCCTTGCAGGAATTTGCCGGCATCCGCGCCGCGGACCGCGAGAACGCCTTCGTGAGACAGGGTGCAGAAAAAAGCAGAATCGGCCATGGGTCATCGCAGGGTAAAGAGTCTGGGGGACATCATAAGGGGGCGCCCGTGAAATGGGTAGTTCACAAAAGGTCGGCAGTGCCCGACCAAAGCCGACTGTTCGACGAGGCGCGGGGCTGTATACTTGCCGCCTATTTGAGGAGCGCTCCATGGTCGAAGATGTTGAACTGAATCGCCTCTACTGGCACAGCCGCCGCGGCATGCTTGAGCTGGACGTATTGCTGGTGCCGTTTGTCAAAGAAGTCTACCCGCACCTCAACGATGTCGACCGCGATTGCTACCGCAAGCTGCTCGAGTGCGAAGATCAGGACATGTTCGGCTGGTTCATGGAACGCGCCGAATCGGAAGATCCGGAGCTTCAGCGCATGGTTCGCATGATCCTGGACCGTGTCCAGCCCAAGTAATGCGTTCGAATGCCGCTGGCATGCCTCACGGCAGTTGCTGGCGGCGTATCTTCTGGCCCAGCTGTTCGCGCTGGGCTCGTTGTTTCTTTTGTCTATACCGGTCTGGGCCCGTGTGCTCGGCGCTTTCTGCTGTCTGGCGCATGGCGTTTGGGTATTACCCCGTCAGATTCTGCTGACACATCCGCAGGCATATCGCGGCTTGCGTCGCGATGCCGAAGGCTGGCAGTTGTGGAATCAGGCGCGGGGTTGGCAGCCGGTGCAGTTGCGACCGGACAGCCTGGCGCTGCCGTTGATCGTGGTGCTGCGGTTTCGCCTGCGCGGCGAACGACGTATCCGGTCGATCTGCGTACCCCGCGACTCGCAGGCGGCGGATGTGCACCGACGCCTGCGGGTTCGATTGACGTTCAGTCGACGTAGGTGGGCGGCACCAGAATAGTGTCCAAGGCAACCGGTAGCATATTCGGATAGTCGAGGGTGTAATGCAGGCCCCGGCTTTCCTTGCGTTCCATGGCGGACTGGATCATCAGTTCTGCCACCTGGGCCAGGTTGCGCAATTCGATCAAATCGCGGCTGACCTTATAGTTGCTGTAGAACTCGTCGATCTCGTCCAGCAGCAGCCGCACGCGGTGTTGCGCTCGTTGCAGGCGTTTGTTGGTGCGCACGATGCCGACGTAGTCCCACATGAATCGGCGCAGTTCATCCCAGTTGTGCGCAATGATCACGTCTTCGTCGGAATCGGTGACCTGGCTCGCATCCCAGATAGGCAGGGCGGCGGGGATCGATACGTGCGGCAACTGTTCAAGAATGTCCGCCGCCGCCGAACGGGCGTAAACGAAACACTCCAGCAGCGAGTTGCTGGCCATGCGGTTGGCGCCGTGCAGGCCGGTGAAACTGGTTTCGCCAATGGCATACAGCCCCGGCACGTCGGTGCGGCCGTTCTGATCGACCATCACGCCGCCGCAGGTGTAGTGCGCCGCCGGAACCACCGGGATCGGCTGCTTGGTGATGTCGATGGAAAACTCGAGGCAGCGTTCGTACACCGTCGGAAAGTGCGTCTTGATGAACGCTTCGGGTTTGTGGCTGATGTCCAGATAGACGCAGTCGATACCCAGGCGCTTCATTTCATGGTCGATGGCCCGGGCAACGATGTCCCGTGGCGCCAATTCTGCGCGCGGGTCGAAGCGCTGCATGAAACGCTCGCCGTTAGGCAGTTTGAGGTGCGCACCTTCGCCGCGCAGGGCTTCGGTGATCAGGAAGCTTTTTGCCTGCGGGTGGTAAAGGCAGGTGGGGTGAAACTGGTTGAACTCCAGGTTCGCCACCCGGCAACCGGAACGCCAGGCCATGGCGATGCCATCTCCGCAGGCGCCGTCGGGGTTGCTGGTATAGAGGTAGACTTTGGCCGCGCCACCGGACGCGAGGATGACGAAACGTGCGCCGTAGGTGTCGACTTCGCCGGTCCCGCGGTTGAGTACGTAGGCGCCGAGGCAGCGGTCGCCTTCCAGTCCGAGGCGTTTTTCGGTGATCAGGTCCACCGCGACGCGCTGTTCCAGCAATTCGATGTTGGGCCGTTGTCTGGCCTGGGCCAGCAACGTTTTGAATATCGCAGCGCCGGTGGCATCGGCGGCATGAATGATGCGCCGATGGCTATGGCCGCCTTCGCGGGTCAGGTGAAACTCGAACCCGCCGTCTTCGGTTCCGGATTGTTCATCGCGGGTAAACGGCACGCCTTGGTCGATCAGCCATTGAATCGCTTCTTTACTGTGCTCGACGGTAAAGCGCACGGCGTCTTCATGGCACAGGCCACCGCCGGCATTGAGGGTGTCGTCGACATGGGACTCAACGGTGTCGGAGTCATCCAGTACGGCAGCGACGCCACCCTGGGCCCAGAATGTCGAGCCGTTGGCGAGGTCGCCTTTGCTCAGCACCGCGATGCGCAAGTGACCGGGCAGGGTCAGCGCAAGACTCAAACCGGCAGCGCCGCTGCCAATCACCAGAACATCGTGTTGAAACTGTTGGCTCATTTCAGGATTCCGCTCAAAGCGACCCGGGTCGGGGTTGGCGCAAGACTGCTGGAACGGCGAGTCAAGTCGGCCACACAGCCCACTAGTATATAGAGGGGGGGAGCGGCACAATACCCGAGCGCATATGGCATTGTGAAACTACTGTGACGGGAAATACTCGACGCTTCGTCGGATGGTTTTTTGACCGGTTCGACGACAAGGCGACTGTATCGTGGATTTAACAGTATTTTTCTACCCACGGTCTCACAATGTCGGTGCCGTCCGGTTTTAAATAATGGAACTTTTGCCAAAGGCCAAAGATCAATAGACGGTTGCCTGATTCAAGGGACAGTGTCGGCTTCAGGGCAGGATCTGCAGTTTGATCCTTGCTGGCGAATCCGACGACAAGATTATTCGCGCAGCCGGTAACCCGCGCTGCGCTTTTCGTGCGTGCCAAATCAGAGCCCGCAGGAAACTTGCTTGGAGGGGGAGAACTTTTGCGGAAAGCCCGAGTCTATGTTTGCAAGTCTGGTCGTTTAGTTATGCAAGCTTCCTCCGAGCTTATCGAGGAGTGTTCATGCTAACCCAGGAAGAGGATCAGCAGCTGGTCGAGCGCGTTCAACGTGGCGACAAGCGAGCTTTCGATCTGCTAGTGCTGAAATACCAGCACAAAATTCTCGGGTTGATCGTGCGTTTCGTGCACGACACCCATGAAGCCCAGGATGTGGCGCAGGAAGCCTTTATCAAGGCATACCGAGCCCTAGGGAATTTTCGCGGAGACAGCGCGTTTTATACGTGGCTTTACCGCATCGCCATTAACACGGCGAAAAACTATCTGGTTTCGCGCGGCCGTCGGCCGCCGGATAGCGATGTCAGTTCCGAGGATGCAGAGTTCTACGATGGCGATCATGGCCTCAAGGATCTCGAGTCGCCAGAACGAGCGTTGCTGCGGGATGAGATCGAAGGCACCGTCCATCGGACCATCCAGCAACTGCCAGAAGATTTACGTACGGCTTTAACTTTACGTGAATTCGATGGTCTGAGTTACGAGGACATTGCAGCCGTCATGCAATGTCCGGTGGGTACCGTGCGCTCCCGGATTTTCCGCGCTCGGGAGGCCATCGATAAAGCCCTGCAGCCGTTGTTGCAGGAAAACTGAGACAGCGGCGACAGCCAAGAGAGGAACGCCATGAGTCGTGAAGCCCTGCAGGAATCGCTGTCCGCAGTGATGGATAACGAAGCGGACGAACTGGAATTGCGTCGGGTATTAAATGCCTTTGACGATGTTGAAACCCGTGAAACCTGGGCTCGTTACCAAATCGCTCGGGCAGTCATGCACAAGGACTTGCTGCTTCCACGTCTGGATATCGCTGCGGCAGTGTCTGCTGCGTTGGCCGACGAAGCCGTACCGGCAAAAGCCTCCCGTGGTCCATGGCGCAGCCTGGGTCGCCTGGCAGTAGCCGCTTCGGTCACACTGGCTGTACTGGCCGGCGTTCGTTTGTACAACCAGGACGAGATCGCTGGTGTCGAACTGGCTCAGCAATCCAATCAACCGGGTCTGGCCGTTCCTCAGGTCAAGGGTCCAGCTGTATTGGCAGGCTACAATGAGAGTTCGGATGCCACTGGCCCTATGGCCAACGGTGTATTGCAAGGTCAGCCAGGCTGGCACGATCAGCGTCTGCCAAGCTACTTGCGCCAACATGCTCAACAAGCTGCATTGAAAGGCACTGAAAGTGCTCTGCCTTATGCTCGTGCAGCAAGCCTGGAAAACCGCTAAGGAGGATCATGCGCGCCATACCTCTACTTTCGCTTCTGCTCGCAGGCTGGTTTGTCGTACCAGCCCACGCTGATGAAGCCCAGGACTGGTTGACCCGTCTGGGCCAGGCCGAGCAACAGCAAAGCTTTCACGGTACTTTCGTTTACGAGCGTAACGGTAGTTTTTCTACCCATAACATCTGGCATCGCGTCCAGGATGGCAAAGTCCGAGAGCGTTTACTCCAGCTCGACGGCTCCGCACAGGAAGTCGTGCGCATTGATGGGCATACTCAATGCGTCAGCGGCACCCTGATAGCAGGATTGGGGGATTCACCCAATACCGCTGCTCGTGCACTGGATCCACAAAAGTTAAAGAATTGGTATGACCTTGCCGTCATCGGCAAGTCGCGTGTGGCTGGGCGTGCGGCAGTGATTATTTCGCTGACACCACGTGATCAGCATCGATACGGTTTTGAGCTCCATCTGGACAAAGAAACCGGCCTGCCACTCAAGTCATTGTTGCTCAATGACAAAGGGCAGTTGCTGGAGCGATTCCAGTTCACACAACTGGATACCGCTGACGTGCCGTCTGACAAAGACTTGCAGGCGGGTGATGATTGCAAGGCTGTCACCCTCGACAGTGACAAGGCTTCCGCCATTAAGGTCGCTCAGGTGTGGCATTCGGACTGGCTACCACCCGGTTTTGAGTTGACCAGCAGCAGTGCTCGCAAAGATCCGGAGACCAAAACACAGGTCAACAGTCTGATGTATGACGATGGCCTGGCGCGTTTCTCGGTTTTCCTTGAACCGTTGAATGGCGCAACCGTGACGGACACTCGCACACAATTGGGCCCCACCGTTGCTGTATCCCGCCGTCTGACCACGCCTCAGGGCGAAGTGATGGTGACCGTGGTCGGAGAGATCCCGATAGGCACCGCAGAACGGATTGCGCTGTCCATGCGCACCGATGCCACCGCAACCAAGTAGTGGGTCATTACCGAAATGTTTGGTGAGCATTTCAATTTGCAAAAAAACCTGAATTTTTCTATAGGTCAGAGCCTCACGGCTCTGGCCTTGTTTTGTTGTTCCCGGAACAAAAATACCGGCGTATTGTTCCCGGTGTTCCTTGCTCCATATCGCTTAACCATGCTCGTCGTAACGGGAGCCGTATGTCGATACCACGCTTGAAGTCTTACCTTTCCATTGTTGCCACCGTGCTGGTACTCGGTCAGGCGGTCACTGCGCAAGCGGTCGAACTGCCTGATTTCACCCAGTTGGTCGAGCAGGCCTCGCCTGCCGTGGTGAACATCAGTACCACCCAGAAACTGCCGGACCGCAAAGTGTCCGGGCAAATGCCGGACCTTGAAGGCCTGCCGCCACAGCTGCGCGAGTTCTTCGAGCGGGGCATGCCTCAACCGCGTTCGCCTCGTGGTGATCGCCAGCGTGAAGCCCAGTCCTTGGGTTCGGGCTTCATCATTTCGCCTGATGGCTACATCCTGACCAACAACCATGTGATTGCCGATGCGGATGAAATCCTCGTGCGTCTTGCTGATCGCAGTGAGCTGAAAGCCAAGCTGGTCGGCACTGATCCACGTTCCGACGTGGCGCTGCTGAAGATTGAAGGCAAGGGCCTGCCAGTGCTTAAACTCGGCAAATCCCAGGACCTGAAAGCCGGTCAGTGGGTGGTTGCCATCGGTTCGCCGTTCGGTTTCGACCACACCGTGACCCAAGGCATCGTCAGCGCCATCGGGCGTAGCCTGCCAAACGAAAACTATGTGCCGTTCATCCAGACCGACGTGCCGATCAACCCGGGTAACTCGGGTGGCCCGCTGTTCAACCTTAATGGCGAAGTGGTCGGGATCAACTCGCAGATCTACACCCGCTCCGGGGGCTTCATGGGCGTATCGTTCGCGATCCCTATCGATGTCGCCATGGATGTTTCCAATCAGCTCAAAGACGGTGGCAAAGTCAGCCGTGGCTGGTTGGGTGTGGTGATTCAGGAAGTGAACAAGGACCTGGCCGAGTCGTTTGGTCTTGAGAAACCGGCCGGTGCGCTGGTCGCTCAGATCCAGGACGATGGCCCGGCAGCCAAGGGTGGCCTGCAAGTGGGCGACGTGATCCTGAGCATGAACGGTCAGCCGATCGTCATGTCGGCCGATTTGCCACATCTGGTAGGCGCACTGAAAGCGGGCGCCAAGGCCAATCTTGAAGTGATTCGCGAAGGCAAACGCAAGAACGTCGAACTGACGGTCGGCGCGATTCCTGACGAAGGCAAAGAACTGGATTCGATGCCTAAGTCGGGCGTTGAAATCAGCAGCAATCGTTTGGGTGTCGCCGTCGCCGAACTGTCTGATGAGCAGAAGAAAACCTACGACCTCAAAGGTGGTGTGGTGATCAAGGAAGTTCAGGACGGTCCTGCCTCGCTGATTGGCTTGCAACCAGGTGACATCATCACTCACCTGAACAACCAGGCCATCAGCTCCAGCAAGGAGTTCACCGAGATTGCCAAGGCGCTGCCGAAGAACCGATCGGTATCGATGCGGGTTCTGCGTCAAGGTCGTGCCAGCTTCATCACCTTCAAACTGGCTGAATAAGCCGGTTGTTGGCTGAATAAAAAAACGCCTCGAAAGAGGCGTTTTTTTGTGCCCGGAATTTGCAGCCAGGCCGTCAGCCCATCATGTCCTTGATCATGCGCTCCTGCTCCATCAACTCACGCTGACGTGCATCGATACGCGAAGACAACGGGAAGTTGCTGCCAGCCTTACGCTTGGCGAAGTCCAGTTGCTGAATGGCCTGACGATAGTCGCCGACCAATGCAAAGTACTCCGCGCGAGCTTGATGCAGGCCGATGATGTTGCCGGAAAGGCCGCGAGTCTCGGCCACCTGATACCACACGTCAGGATCGTCCGGGCGTGACTTGAGCAGGCCTTCCAATGCCTTTTCAGCATCGGCGGTGCGGTTCTGTTTCAGCAGCAGATCGACACGCACCTGATTCAGCGGATAGTTGCCGGGGTATTGCGTGAGCAACCGGTCGACGCGTGATTGAGCATCCGGCAGGCGATTGTTGGTGATGTCCAGATCGACTTCCGCCAGGTTATAGATGATCTCGTTCGGCGCCTTGGCCAGCAGAGGCTTGAGGTTCTCCCGAGCTTCATTCAACTGACCCCCCTTGATCTGGGCGATGGCCAGGCCATAGCGCGCGACATCGTTTTTCGGGTTTTCTTCAAGCAGGGCACGGAAGCGCTTGGCGCCCAGGCCAGGGGTTTCTTCGTAGAACAACTGGACGCGCGCGCGAATCAGCTGATAACGCAGGGTGTCCTCGATGCCGCCCTGCGGAGCCTGTTCGGCGCGGTTGCGGGTGTCGGCGATCCGCGATTCGGTGACCGGGTGAGTCAGCAGGAATTCCGGTGGCTTGGCGTCGAAGCGGTACTGGCGCCCCAAGCGCTCGAACATGGTCGGCATCGAGCGCGGGTCGTAACCGGCTTTTTCCAGATTGACGATGCCGATGCGGTCGGCTTCCTGTTCGTTCTGACGCGAGAAGCGTCGCTGTTCCTGGATCGCCGCCGCTTGCGTACTCGCAATGGCCGCGATCCCGGCATCGCCGGCACCGGCCGCCGCAATCACGATCCCGGCCAGCAGGGCGGCCATCATCGGCACTTGCATGCGTTGCTGCGCTTCAATGCCACGGGCAAAGTGGCGTTGCGACAAGTGAGCCAATTCGTGAGCCAGTACCGAGGCGTATTCACCCTCGGTCTGCGCATTGAGGAACAAGCCGCCGTTGACCCCGACAATCCCGCCCGGCGCCGCGAAGGCGTTGAGCTGCGGGCTGTTGATCAGGATGAACTCCAGGCGCCGGTCATTGACCTGGCTGGTCTCCACCAGTCGGTAAACGCTGGATTCGACGTAATCCTTGAGCTGCGGATCGTTGAGCTGCGCCACCTGGCTGCGCAACAGCGCCAGCCACGCACGGCCCAACTGGTGTTCCTGTTGTGGCGAGACGATGGCAGAACTGGCGTCGCCGAGTGACGGCAGGTCGTCGGCAAAGCCCGGTGAGGCAAGCAGGCAAGCGAGCGTCAGCAGGGTAGGGCGCAAAAAAGTCATGCACAAAGCCTTAGTCGACAAAGACCTTACTGTAGCCGGACACTGGGCTTGGGACCAGATATTCTAGGCAACTCAACCACCTGACTCGGAGTGAAACAATGACCGACGCTGTAGAGCATGACGTCGAACTGGACGCCAGCGGCCTGAATTGTCCGTTGCCCTTGCTCAAGGCCAAGCTGGAGCTCAATCGCCTGGCCAGCGGCGCGGTGCTCAAGGTAATCGCCACGGATGCGGGTTCGCAGCGTGACTTCCGCACCTTTGCCCGATTGGCCGGTCATACGCTGCTTCGCGAAGAAGATGAGGCGGGTGTTTACCGCTACTGGTTAAAAAAAGCCTGAAATCTGCTGTGTTCGTTTTTAAGGAATATTGATGTTCAAGGTGTTACGCGACTGGATTCAGCGCTACTTTTCCGATGAAGAAGCCGTGGTGCTGGCGGTGCTGCTGGTGCTGGCATTCACCGCCGTGCTCACCTTGGGCGGCATGCTCGCGCCGGTACTGGCCGGGATGGTGCTGGCGTACCTCATGCATGGCCTGGTGGCCACCCTCGAACGTTTGCGCATGCCTGGTGGCGTGGCGGTGGGGCTAGTGTTCACACTGTTCATGGGGGCGCTGCTGGTCTTCATGATTGTCCTGGTGCCGCTGCTGTGGCATCAGCTGATTACGCTGTTCAACGAGTTGCCCGGCATGCTCGCCAAGTGGCAGTCGCTGTTATTGCTGCTGCCCGAGCGCTATCCGCATCTGGTGTCCGATGAGCAGGTATTGCAGGCCATCGAAGTGGCACGGGGCGAGATCGGCAAATTCGGCCAGTGGGCGCTGACGTTCTCGTTGTCGAGTCTGCCGTTGCTGGTGAACATCATGATCTACCTCGTTCTGGTGCCGATCCTGGTGTTCTTCTTCCTCAAGGACCGGGAGATGATCGGCCAGTGGGTGCGCGGTTACCTGCCCCGTGAACGGGCGTTGATCACCCGCGTCGCTCATGAAATGAACCGGCAGATTGCCAATTACATTCGCGGCAAGGTCATCGAGATCTTCATCTGCGGCGGTGTGACCTACATCGGTTTTGTCGTGCTGGGGCTTAACTACGCCGCGCTGCTGGCCTTGCTGGTGGGCGTGTCGGTGGTGGTGCCTTACGTCGGCGCTGTGGTAGTGACCGTGCCGGTCATGCTGATTGCTCTGTTCCAGTGGGGCTGGAGCGATCAGTTCATCTATTTGATGGCGGTCTACGGGATCATTCAGACGCTGGACGGCAACGTGCTGGTGCCGTTGCTGTTCTCGGAGGCGGTCAACCTGCACCCGGTCGCGATCATTTGCGCGGTGCTGTTGTTTGGCGGGTTGTGGGGATTCTGGGGGGTGTTTTTTGCGATTCCGCTGGCGACGCTGTTCAAGGCCGTGCTGGATGCGTGGCCGCGCAAGGAGCCAGAAGTCGCGCCGCTGCTTTAGTACTACAGTGAGGCTGATGGCCTCCATCCCGAGCAAGCTCGGTCCCACAGGAATATCACGATACCTGTGGGGCCGAGCTTGCTCGCGATAGCGTCGTAACAGGCGCCAAAAAAATCAGGCCTTATTCAAAGCCTGAGCCGCCGCCAACACCGCATCCACATGCCCCGGCACCTTCACACCGCGCCATTCCTGACGCAGTACACCGTTCTTGTCGATCAGGAACGTGCTGCGATCGACGCCCATGTATTCCTTGCCATACAGCTTCTTCAGCTTGATCACATCAAACAGCTGGCAAAGCGCTTCTTCCTTGTCGCTGATCAGCTCGAAGGTGAACGCCTGCTTGGCCTTGAAGTTTTCGTGGGACTTGAGGCTGTCACGCGACACGCCGAACACTTCGGTGTTGGCCGCTTTAAACGCCTCAAGCTGATCGCGAAAGCCCTGACCTTGAGTGGTGCAACCCGGCGTGCTGTCCTTGGGATAGAAGTAGATCACCACTTGCTTGCCTTTAAGGCCCGCGAGGCTGACGGTCTGTCCATTGGTGGCGGGTGCTTCGAAGTCGGCAACCGGTTGGTCGATGGCAACGGCCATGAAAGCTTCCTTACATTGGGTTTTGTGGGCGCCACGGTTCGATCAGCGCGTCCAGGTTCAGCGCGTCGGCGAAATCCAGGAACTGATCGCGCAGCCAGCTGATCTGCACGCCAGCCGGCAAGGTCACGGTAAACGTGGCGTTGAGCATGGTGCCGCCGGTTTGTGGCGCCTGATAGGTGTCACAGGTCAGGTTTTCCAACTCGACGTTGTGGTCCATGAAGAACTGGCACAGCTCATTGATGATGTCAGACCGGTAGGCCGAACTGACATAAGCCACGTAAGGCAGCGCCTGAGGACGGTTCTCCAGGGCCGCGCTGCGCACCACATTGACGGTGAACGCATGCTTTTTGGAGAGGCTCGGCAAGCTGCCTTCCAGACGCGCCAGGGCGTCCCAGCTACCGGAAATCTCGAGGATCAACGCACTGCACTCGCCATGACGGGTCAGGCGGGAAGTGACCACGGCGCAGCGATTTTCATGGCTGGCGCGGCACAGGACGTTAGTCAGCTCCATGGGGTTGGCGCCGAGGGCACTGATGACAAGGAATTGTTCGCGAACTGTGGGGGTGGACATGCAGCATTCCTAAAGCGATGAGCGGTCGGTACGACTAAGGGCTTTTTTCGGGGACAAGCCTGCGGATGCGAATTCAGAAAACCCGAGTCACAAGTTGCAACGTGCTCCAGTGAGGCCGGAGCGAGGGGTGGCAACGCTGGATCGGGGCTTGTGATGCCGTAAATGGAGGCTTGAACCTGGCGTACGAGCTTATCAGTACCGATCAAAGTCTGAAGGGTAGCGAAAAGCAACGCCAAGGGGAATGGCGGCAGCGCAGTACTTTGCTTGTGCAAGCATCTTGGCGCCAGTACCATTACCGCTCTCTTTTTCCGGCAGGAGCGGTTTCATGATTGCGGGCAGTATGGTGGCACTGGTCACACCCATGGATGCACAAGGGCGTCTTGACTGGGACAGCCTCAGCAAACTCGTGGACTTCCACCTTGAAAACGGCACCCATGCCATTGTCGCGGTCGGTACTACCGGCGAGTCGGCAACCCTCGACGTAGACGAGCACATCGCGGTCATCAAGGCCGTGGTCAAGCAGGTCAATGGCCGTATTCCGGTGATCGCCGGCACCGGCGCCAATTCGACCCGTGAAGCCGTCGAACTGACCCGCAACGCCAAAGCGGCCGGCGCCGATGCCTGCCTGCTGGTCGTTCCGTACTACAACAAGCCGACTCAGGAAGGCTTGTACCAGCATTTCAAGCACATCGCTGAATCGGTCGACATTCCACAGATCCTCTACAACGTTCCTGGCCGCACCTCCTGCGACATGCAGGCCGAGACCGTGATTCGCCTGTCCACCGTGCCGAACATCATCGGTATCAAGGAAGCCACTGGCGACCTGAAACGTGCCAAGGCAATCCTTGATGGCGTGAGCAAGGACTTCATCGTGCTGTCCGGCGATGATCCGACCGCTGTCGAGCTGATCCTGATGGGCGGCAAGGGTAATATCTCCGTCACCGCTAACGTTGCCCCGCGCGAAATGGCCGACCTGTGCGAGGCCGCGCTCAAGGGCGACGCCGAGACTGCACGGGCCATCAACGAAAAATTGATGCCGCTGCACAAGGACCTGTTCATCGAAGCCAACCCGATTCCGGTGAAGTGGGCTTTGGTCGAAATGGGCCTGATGCATGAAGGCATTCGCCTGCCGCTGACCTGGCTGAGCACACCTTGTCATGAAACGCTTCGCTCGGCCCTGCGCCAGTGCGGCGTCCTGGTTTAATTGAGGAAGTACAACGCATGAAGCGAATGGCCGGACTTTCCGCACTTGCCTTGATTATCTCCAGCACCAGTGGCTGTGGATGGGTCTGGGGCCCGGAAGGTTATTTCCGTGACCGTGGTAGCGACTACCTGGAAGCGCAACAGACAGCACCCATGCAATTGCCACCGGATGTCACCACCGCCAAACGTCTGGATCCGCTGCTGCCGATCCCGCGTAACGTGGCCGATGACACCGCCAAGGGCGAATACATCGTTCCTCGTCCGCAGCCGTTGTCGGCGTCGGCCGATGCCAGTGCCTACTCCCTGCAGAAAGTCGGCGATTCGCGTTCGATCCTGGCGCAGAACCCTCCGGCCGAAGTCTGGCCAGTGGCTGTGCAGTTCTTCCAGGACAACGGTTTCCGTCTGGATGAACAAAAGCCGCAAACCGGCGAATTCACCACGACCTGGCAGCATTCCGACGAACTGTCCGCAGCGATGGCTAAACGCCTGAGCGCAGCCGGCGTCAGCACCGACAGCCAGACCCGCGTGCGAGTGCGGATCGAGCCGGGCGTGCAGCGCAACACCAGTGAAGTCTATGTGGTCAGCGCCGAGCGTCCTGCCGGCAGCACCGCCGATGTGGACTTCACCAACCGTTCGGTCAACACCGGCCTGGATGCAGCACTGGTCGACGACATGCTCGCGAGCATGAGCCGCATTTCGGAGAAGGGCGGTTCGGTCTCCATGCTGGCTTCGCGTGATTTCGATACGCCAAGTCGTATCAGCATGAGCGAAGACGGCAGCGGCAACCTGGTTCTGAACGTCGGCAACGACCTCGACCGTGCCTGGTCGAGCGTCGGTCGTGCGCTGGAACAGGGCGAATGGCGCGTTGAAGACATCAACCGCAGCCTGGGCCTGTACTACATCAACCTGTCCGAAAAAGCCGAGAAGAAAGACGAGAAGCCTGGCTTCTTCAGCAACCTGTTCGGCAGCGCGCCGAGCAAGGAAGAAGTTGAAGCCCGTGCCGAGCGTTATCAGGTTCGCCTGAGCAAGGTCGGTGAAAACGTCCAGGTAACCGTCGAGAAAAACATCAACACCGTGGCGCCGGCAGACGTGGCGCGTAAAGTGTTGAGTGAGATTCAGGACAAACTGGGCTGATCACATGCGTTTTGCCGTTCTCGGCAGCGGTAGCCAAGGGAACGGCACGCTGGTAGCCAGCGATGACACGTATGTGCTGGTGGATTGTGGTTTCTCCCTGCGAGAAACCGAAAAACGCCTGCTGCGCCTGGGTGTGAACCCTGCGCAGTTGAGCGCGATACTCGTGACCCACGAACATGCCGACCACGTGCATGGCGTGGGTTTGCTGTCTCGGCGCTACAATCTGCCTGTCTACCTCAGTCGCGGGACCCTGCGCGGGATGCGCAAACCGATTGAACCGGCTGGCCTTCTGGCCGGCGGCGAGCAACTGCAGATCGGCGCTCTGAGCATCGGCGTCATTGCCGTGGCCCACGATGCACAGGAGCCGACGCAATACGTCTTCAGCGACGGTGAGCGGCGCTTCGGCCTGCTGACCGACCTGGGCTCGTATTGCAACACGGTGCTGGACGGCTATCGGGACCTCGATGCGTTGATGATCGAGTCCAACCATTGCCGTGACATGCTGGCTCGCGGTCACTACCCCTACTTTCTCAAGCAGCGGGTGGGCGGTGAACTGGGACATTTGAACAACCACCAGGCGGCATTCCTGGTGTCTGAGTTGGGCTGGCAAGGCCTGCAACACCTGGTCCTGGCCCATCTGAGCAGCAAGAACAACCTGCCGCAGCTGGCCCGGCAATGTTTTGTCGACACCCTCGGGTGCGACCCCGACTGGCTGCAACTGGCCGATCAAGATTCAGGGCTCGACTGGCGACACATCGCCTAGCCCACCTACTTAGCAAGCGGAGCCCATCATGGAAAAACGTGAAGAACTCTACCGCGGCAAAGCCAAATCGGTTTACAAGACCGATGACGCTAACCGCTTGATCCTGCTGTTTCGCAACGACACCTCGGCGTTCGACGGCAAGCGCATCGAGCAGCTCGACCGCAAAGGCATGGTGAACAACAAGTTCAACGCCTTCATCATGCAGAAACTCGAAGCCGCCGGCGTGCCGACCCAATTCGACAAACTGCTGGGCGATAACGAATGCCTGGTGAAGAAGCTCGACATGATCCCGGTCGAGTGCGTCGTGCGTAACTACGCCGCTGGCAGCCTGGTCAAGCGCCTGGGCGTCGAAGAGGGCATGAAGCTCAACCCTTACACCTTCGAACTGTTCCTGAAGGACGACGCCAAGGGCGACCCGTTCATCAACGAATCCCACGTCGTGGCCTTCGGTTGGGGCACCGCCGAGCAACTGGTTCGCATGAAAGAACTGTCGCTCAAGGTCAACGAAGTCCTGAGCAAACTGTTCGACGACGCCGGCCTGCTGCTGGTCGACTTCAAACTCGAATTCGGCGTATTCCACGACGGCTCCATCGTCCTGGGCGACGAATTCAGCCCGGACGGCTGCCGCCTGTGGGACAAGGCCACCGGCAAGAAAATGGACAAGGACCGCTTCCGTCAGGGCCTCGGTGACGTCATCGAAGCCTACGAAGAAGTCGCCAATCGTCTGGGCGTACCGCTTTAATCGACGCAAGCATCTGATAGCACAGAATTATTTTGCGTTAGGGGGTTCGCTTCCGGCAAAAGTGTTGTTATGATGCGCGCCGTTGGAGAGATGCCAGAGTGGCCGAATGGGACGGATTCGAAATCCGTTGTACCTTCACCGGTACCTAGGGTTCGAATCCCTATCTCTCCGCCATTACATAGAAAAAGCCCCGTAGCTGAAAAGTTACGGGGCTTTTTCGTTTCTGATGTTTCGCTCAGGGAATTTTTAGCTTCGCTTTCAACCAGAGTTGGAAGCCCCTGATATCTCGGGCGAATACTCAGAGTGGCGGGGCACTAACTTGCTGTCTTTTCACTCTTCCGAACAGGCCGTGGCGAAACAGCCTTCACCACATCATCGATTAGCGCTTTTCCCATCGAAGTCAAATAGTGCGCAGCCCAAGCATGACGGTCGGTGTCTTTTGCATAAGCTGCGTCCTCTGTGAGTGCCTTGGCCAGGAACAGGAAGTCCGAGGCCTGTGCCAATGCAACACTGATGGGCACACCCGCGCTGACGTGGAACATTGCATTGTCTGAGCAATAGATAGGGGTGAAGCCGATCGTTTTTGTTTCTGCAGGTTCGGTCATTTTCCACCTCCAGTGAAGGGGCGGTTTTGGAGGAGATCGAGCGAAGGAGCTTTACGCAACATGGAGTCGCGCAGAGAGAAAAGACCAAATTTGTACGGATTTACAATGTGCATTTGTCCAACTCCTTGACATAAAGAGCTGCCACTTCGTTTCCAAGCGAATGGGTGGCAGCTGCGCGCAGGTTGGAAACCGGGAGTCAAGGAGACCGGCACGCCCGAGGGCGTCCCACGCACAGCCGCCATAACACAGCATTGCAGGCAAAAAACGGCTGCAATAGTCATGGGGTTGCTGTTGCGTGACTCAACGGGTTTCCAAGCCCGATCGCTGAATGTTCAGCGACGTCTGGAGAGTATCCCGTCGAATATATGGCCACAAGGCGGCAACCTGCTCAAAAGCACAGCAAGCATACCCCCTTACGCAACTCTCGGATTTTGCCTACAACCTCGTCGAGAGTCACCCAGATATTCTGGTAACCGTGAAACACAAAACCTGAACGCCAAACATTCAGCGACTGCTCGAAACGCCGGGCACCAGACGTTCAAAGAAGCAAGACCCAACGTAGTTCGTGATGTGAGGGCTTTTCTTGGACAAGCAGGAGTCACCCCATGAACGAAATGAACTACCAAGGCTATACCGCCCGCATTGAATACAGCGAAGAAGACAGCCTGTTTGTCGGCCACATCACGTGCATCAAGGATATCGTTGGCTTTCATGGCGAGTCAGTACGGGAGCTTCGAGAAGCATTTGAAGTGGCCGTCACTGATTATCTGGATACGCGTGCCAATCTCTCGACCCGCCTAGCACGCGGTACCGAATGACGACCGTGATAGCCCACCAATCCGGTATCACTACCGCCAAGCGATAACCGCGAAGCACCATTCCAAATTCAGGAAACAAGGCAAATCCACGTCATTAGCTATCATGCAATACACAACAAATATCCGGATGACGGAGGACGCATGAACAAATGGCAACGGCTTTGGTTGTCTGTGAAGCTGATAACAGCCGTAGCGGCCTGCGTAGCCGCCGGTGTTCAGGCTTTCTTTTACATGATGGACAGCACTGACGCCTCCCGAATACACCCGCTGAGTATTCTGGTCGCCGGGCTGATTTTCGGCTTCATCACCTTCGGACTTCTTTCATTCATTGAAGAAGGTATACGGCGACTATTAGCCCCATTGTTCACCGCCAAACCCCAACCTCAAGCGAACGCTGATACCGATTCAGAGCTGGTAGCGCAGCCGCCGCTCATCCTGTCTGCTGATGATTCAACTCAACAGAAGAGCCTGTGAGCTGACATTCGGCGGCCAATGCCAAACCCTCAAAACGTAGGTGGCGTCACCACCCAAATCACCACCGCATCCACCTCCCCGGGGTTCCCATACCGATGCGGTTCCTGGCTGGAAAAACTAAAGCTATCCCCTTCACCCAGCGAAAAGTGCCGTTCCCCGACCCACAACTCAAAACTGCCCGACAGCACATACCCCGCCTCTTCACCTTCATGGCTGTAACTTTGCTGACTGTAAGCCCCCGGCGGAAACCGTGAGTGCAGCATCTCCAGTTGCCGATTCGGCTGCGGCGTCAGTAGGTGATCAACGATGCCGTCTTCGTAATGCACGCTCATCCGGGTGTTTTTGCGCACGACAATGCCGTCATCTTCCGGCGCCGTTTGCGTTTCGCTGGCGAAGAACCATTGAATGGTCACGCCCAGGCTCCGGGCGATGTTGAACAGGGCCGGGATGGAAGGGTAGGCGAGGTTGCGTTCGAGCTGGCTGATGTAGCCCGCTGTCAATTCGCTCATCTGCGCCAGTTCGGCCAGGGTCATGCCCCGGCGTTTGCGCAAGCCTCGAATTCGAGTGCCGAGAAAATGCGGTTCCGCCGAAGGCGTGGCGGCGTCCTGTATGGGCGCGCCAGTGGCAGGCTGCATCTTGCTGCTGTTGCTCATGGCGTGCTCCAAACCGGGGTTCGCAAAACCCCGGAGTATAAACAGCCTTAAAGCTCCCAGGCGACTTTCAAACCCTCGTAGATGGCTTCTTCGGCGGTGCGCGGGGCGAGGCAGTCGCCGATGCGGCGAAACTCCACCAGGCCTTGCAGTTCTGCGCCGAGGGTATCGACGGGTTGATGGCCCTGGCAGAGCACCAGGGTGTCGATGTTTTCGAAGATCATCGGCTCGCCGCTGGCGGTGTGTTGCAGGTAGACGGTGTTGTCGTCGCAGCCATAGAGGCGGGCGTAGGGGGTGATCGGGATGCCGAGCTTGTGCAGTTCGCCGGCCAGTTGATCACGCACGTACAGCGGCAGGTTTTCCCCGCAATGGGTGCCGTTGACCGCCAGTTGCACTTGATGCCCGGCGCGGACCAGGCGTTCGGCGATGCCGGGGCCGATCCAGTCGCAGCGCCAGTCGACCACCATCACCGAACGACCGATTTGTACCTCGTCGCGCAGCACTTGCCAGGCGTCGACCACCTGTAAGTCACCGCCGCGCTCGAACGCCGGCCAATACGGTTCGGCACCGGTGGCGACGATTACCATGTCCGGCCGTTCGCGCTCAACCAGCGCCCGGTCGACGCGGGTGTTGCGCACCACGCGCACGCCGGCCAGTTCCATTTCCCGTTGCAGGTTGGTGCTGGCGCCGCCGAATTCAGCGCGTTTTGGTAACAGTTGCGCGAGCAAAACCTGGCCGCCGAGTTGCGAGTTGGCTTCGTACAGAGTTACGTCGTGTCCGCGCTGGGCGGCGACGGCAGCAGCCTTCATGCCGGCGGGACCACCGCCCGCGATCATGATGCGTTTACGTTGCTTCGCCGGTTGCCGTTGGCCGAAGATCAATTCGCGCCCGGTTTCCGGGTGCTGGATGCAGGAAATCGGCAAGCCTTTGTGGAAGTGACCGATACAGGCCTGATTGCAGGCGATGCAGGCGCGCACATCTTCGACGTGGCCGGTGTCGGTCTTGTTGGGCATTTGCGGGTCGCAGATCAGCGCGCGGGTCATGCCGCAGACATCGGCCTGACCGCGCGACAGAATCAACTCGGCTTCCTGCGGCTGGTTGATGCGCCCGGTGACGAACAGCGGAATCGACAGGCCGGCCTTGAACGTTCCGGCCTCCTTGGCCAGATAAGCCGCTTCGATCGCCATCGGCGGCACGATGTGCACCGCTCCGCCCAAGGACGCCGAGGTGCCGGCAACGATGTGCACGTAATCCAGCAGCGGTTGCAGCGATTGCACGGCCGATAAGGATTCGTCTTCGGTCAGCCCTTCGGGATCACGTTCGTCGGCGGAGATGCGAAGGCCGATGATGAAATGCTCGTCGGTGTTGGCGCGCACGGCGGCGATTACTTCGCGCAGAAAACGCAGGCGCTGGTCGAGCTCACCGTTGTAGCCATCGGTGCGACGGTTGACCCGTGGATTGATGAATTGCGCCGGCAGGTAACCGTGGCTGGCGACCACTTCGACGCCGTCGATTCCGGCCTGATACAAGCGTCGGGCCGCCGCCCCGTAACCGGCAACGATCTCGTCGATCATCGTCTGATCCAGCGCCCGCGGCATCACCCGGAAGCGTTCGTTGGGCACCGCCGATGGCGAGTACGCGACGGCCAGCAGGCCATCGCTGGACTCCATGATTTCGCGCCCCGGGTGGAAGATCTGCGACAGCACCACGGTGCCGTGTGCGTGGCAGCTCTCGGCAATCTTTCGATAACCCTCGATGCACGCGTCATCGGTCGCCATCAGCACGTGCGAGGTGTACCGCGCGCTGTCATGCACCCCGGCCACTTGCAGCACGATCAGCCCGACACCGCCTTCGGCTCGCGCGGTGTGATAGGCGATCAGTTGCTCGTTGACCAGGTTGTCGGTAGGCATCGACGTGTCGTGACCGCTGGACATGATGCGATTTTTCAGGCGTTTGCCCCGCAGCTGCAAGGGTTCGAACAGGTGTGCAAAAGCGGCGGAAGAGGACGGCATGGTGCGGGTACTCCGGGCAGGCTGAAGCCGAAAGGCCGGGTTTTCGGCGTTGTTATTATTTGCCTATAGAAATTTACCTTCAGTAAAAAATCAACTTGTTTTTTTACTGTCGCTCGCAGTAGATTCATTTGGCGCCCGCACCTGGGGCGAACCTCACAACAATAAAAAAGGGTCACGGCGGCGTTGAGTCGCGTGGCACCTGCAAGAGGAACCACTGATGAAATCGAACACGCTCAAGCACGGTTTTTATCCCTTGATGCTGTCCCTGGCCATGGGCCTGGGCAGCGCTCAGGCAGCACCGGACATGGTGGTGGTAGGTTACGGCGGTGCCGGCCAGAAAGCCCAGGATGTGGCGTTTTTCCAGCCGTTTAGCGTCGCGGATCACAGCAAGCTGATCCAGAGTGAATACAACGGCGAGATGGCCCGGATCAAAGTGATGGTCGATACCGGCAATGCTGATTGGGACGTGGTGCAGATCGAAGGCCCGGACTTGATGCGCGGCTGCGATGAAGGCATGTACGAGAAACTCGACTGGAGCAAACTCGGCCGCGTCGATCAACTGATACCCGATGCGGCACAGGCGTGCGGTTCGGCGGCGCTGGTATGGAGCGTGGCGATTGCCTACGACACGCAGAAACTGGCGCAGGCCCCGACGTCGTGGGCAGATTTCTGGGACGTGCAGAAAATCCCCGGCAAGCGTGGCCTGCGTAAACGCGCGGTGTACAACCTGGAATTCGCCTTGCTGGCCGACGGGGTGAAAGTCGAGGACGTGTATTCCGTGTTGAACACCCCGCAAGGTGTCGACCGCGCTTTCGCCAAGCTCACCCAGCTCAAGCCTTACATCCAATGGTGGGAGGCCGGCGCGCAACCGGCGCAATGGCTGACGGCCGGGGATGTGGTGATGACCTCGACCTACAGCGGACGTGTGGCCGCTGCCGCGCAAAACGGCAGTCACCTCGGGCTGGTTTGGCCGGGCAGTCTGTATGGCATGGATTACTGGGCGATCATCAAAGGCTCGAAACATGTCGATCAGGCCAAGCGCTTTATCGCCTTCGCCAATCAGCCGGATGCTCAGGTCAAGTACGTCGAGCAGATTCCGTACGGCCCGACCAATACCGAAGCCGCCGCCAAGCTGGACAGCAAACTCGCGCAATGGGTGCCCACCGCGCCGCAAAACCTGAAGGGTGCGCTGTCGATGGACGTGGCGTTCTGGGTGGATCACGGTGAAGAACTTGAAGAGCGCTTCAACGCCTGGGCCAGCAAGTAATCGCAAGCGGCTGGACGTGGCAGCGCGTCCAGCCTTACTGTTTCGCGCAGTCGATCAGCCTGGAGACTTAACAACAATGAACGAGATCGCCACGTTTTCTCAGCGCAGCGCCACCGAGCAACACCTGCGTGAGGAGTTGGCCGCCTGCTACCGATTGATCGCGCACTTTCGCATGACCGATCTGATCTTTACCCACATCTCGGTGCGGATACCGGGGCCTGAGCATCACTTCCTGATCAATCCGTATGGGTTGATGTTCGATGAAATCACCGCGTCCAACCTGGTGAAGATTGGCCTGGATGGCCATGCCGTGGAGGCGTCGCCGTACCCGGTGAATCCGGCGGGGTTTGTGATTCACAGCGCGATTCACGGGGCTCGTGAAGACGCGCAGTGCGTGCTGCACACCCATACCAAATCCGGATGTGCGGTCGCGGCGTTGAAGTGCGGGTTGTTGCCGGTGAACCAGATCTCGATGGAGTTCTATGGCCGGGTTGCGTACCACGATTATGAAGGGGTGGCGCTGGACATGGGTGAGCAGGAACGTCTGGTGCGGGACCTTGGTGATAAGCCGGTGTTGATGCTGCGCAACCATGGTTTGTTGACTGTGGGGGAGACCGTCAGCCAGGCGTTTTTACGCATGTATTATCTGGAGAAAGCTTGCGAAATTCAGCTTGCCGCGCAGGCAGCGGGTGAGTTGGTGTTGCCGTCGGCGGAGGTTTGCGAACACACCGAGCGCCAGTTCAATGACCCTGGCCGGCCGCTGGAAGAAGGCGAGTTGAGTGACCCGGATGCCATGCAATTGGCTTGGGCTGCGATGCTGCGATTGCTTGATCGGGTGGCGCCGGGTTATCGGGATTGACCGATGTTCCTCTATTGATCGGGCTGGCCCCTTCGCGAGCAGGCTCGCTCCCACAGGGTTTTGTGTCGGGCACAAATAATCGGGTGCAACTCAGATCAAATGTGGGAGCGTGGCTTGCCCGCGATGGGCGCGACACGGTCTCAGAACCCTGCAACCGACTAGAGACTTTCCACCCTCTTGCTGTACAGTCGTTCAGCGCGCGGATTAACCCACCGCGTCCCTAACGATTGATCCCACGGAGAGTGTCGCGCATGAGTCAGGAAGCCCGTTTTTCCCGCATGGAGCCGGAGTTGCGCAAGGCCAATCTGATCGAGGCGACGCTGGTGTGCCTCAAGCGCCACGGTTTCCAGGGCGCCTCGATCCGCAAGATTTCCGCCGAGGCCGGTGTTTCGGTCGGGCTGATCAGCCATCACTATTCTGGCAAGGATGAACTGGTGGCCGAGGCCTACCGCGCGATCACCGGCCGCGTCATGAGCCTGCTGCGCGAGGCCATGGCCCATGCGGCACCCAACGCCCGCGAACGACTGTCGGCATTCTTCCGCGGTTCGTTTTCCGCCGAATTGCTCGATCCGCAATTGATCGACGCCTGGCTGGCATTCTGGGGCGCGGTGCGTACCGCCGAGTCGATCAACCTCGCACACGAACATTCCTACGGCGAGTACCGCGGCATCCTGCGCAAGGTCCTGACCGATCTGGCACAGGAAGAAAACTGGGAAAATTTTGACGCCGATCTCGCCGCCATCAGCCTCAGCGCCTTGCTCGACGGTTTGTGGCTGGAGTCGGGCCTCAACCCCGGCACGTTCACGCCGGAGCAGGGCATCCAGATTTGCGAAGCCTGGGTCGACGGATTGCAAGCGGGCGGTCGCCAACGGTTTTGCGTCCAGACGACGGGCTGTTGATCAGTCGTTCAGCAGTCGATACTCTCTGGCGCCACAGCAACAAAACACTCTAATAAGAAACACGCCTTCGGGCATACGCGGGACACCATGCGATGACTCCTCGGGTATTGATCGTCGACGACGATCCGTTGATTCGCGAACTGCTGCAGGCCTACTTGTCCCAGGAAGGTTACGAGGTGCATTGCGCCGCCACGGCGGAGCTGGCCGACACGTTCCTGGCGAGCCAGACGGTCGATCTGGTGATGCTCGATATCCGCCTGCCGGGCAAGGACGGCCTGACGCTGACCCGGGAGCTGCGGGTGCGTTCGGAAGTCGGGATCATTCTGATCACCGGGCGCAACGACGAAATCGACCGCATCGTCGGCCTTGAATGCGGCGCCGATGACTACGTGATCAAACCGCTCAACCCTCGCGAACTGGTGTCCCGGGCGAAAAACCTGATACGCCGGGTGCGTCACGCGCAAACGCCGCAACCGGTGGCAGCCGTCGCCAAACCGGTCAAACAGTTCGCTGACTGGGCGCTGGACACCGACCGCCGACGACTGATCGACCCGACAGGCACCGAAACCCTGCTGACCCACGGCGAGTACCAATTGCTCAGCGTGTTCCTGCGCAACAGCGGCCACACCTTGAGCCGCGATCAATTGATGGACCAGATCCGCAACCGCGAATGGGTACCCAACGATCGCTCCATCGACGTGCTGGTCGGACGCTTGCGCCGCAAGTTGCACGACGACCCGGCCGAGCCGCAATTGATCATTACCATTCACGGCGCCGGTTACCTGTTCACCGCCAGCGTGGCGGCCTGAACCCGATGTGGCGGGTATTTGGCCTGCTGTTGGCGCTGGCCGCGACCCGCGCGATGGCCGCGGAAAAAGTGCGCTACTGCGACTACCCGGTCTACCCGCCGATCTCCTGGAGTGACGGCAAACAAGTACGCGGCCTGGCCCCGAGCGTGGTGAAAAACCTCTTTGGGCGACTGGGTTATGACGTCGACATCGTCGTGCTGGGCAACTGGAAGCGCTGCCTGCTCGACGTCGCTGAAGGCCGGGTCGATGTGGTGTTGGCTTATAGCACCGCGCAACGGGAGCAGAGCATGGTGTTTTCGACGGTGCCGGTGTTGCGCGAGGAGGTAGCGTTGTTCATCAATCGTCAGCACCCGGTGAAATTCGAGCGTCTGGAGGACCTGGCCCATTACCGTGGCGGGTTGCTGTTCGGTGAAAGTTACGGCGTCGATTTCGATCGCTTGGTCGCGCAACACCAGAACATCGAATGGGTCTCTGACAGCGGCCAGAACTTCGGCAAACTGATCCGCGCACGTATCGATTTCATCACCTCGGAACGACGCACCGGTCAGCTGTACGTCGAGAACCTGCCGGGCGCGCAAGACATCGTCGCGCTACCGAATGCCTTGAGCGTCGACTATTTGCGGGTGGCCATATCGCGCAAGTCCCCCTTGGCCAAGCGCATGCCGCAGATCGACGCGCAACTGAAACGCATGGTCGATGCTGGAGAAGTCGAGCAGTGGTTGAATGAAAGCGAAGTCACCTACCGTGACATGGTCAACCTGCCGGCGAACGCCAAATGATCCGCGCGCGTCCGGGTGGATTACTGCGACGTCTGCTGCTGTTTATTCTGTTGTTCAGCCTGTGTTTCACCGTGCTGGCGAGCACCGTGCAGCTGTACTTCGAATACCGCCGCGAGATGCGCGACATCGACTCGCGCATGGAGCTGATTCGGGCCGGTTACCTGGCCAGTCTGGAGCGCAGTCTCTGGGACTTGAACCAGGAACAACTGAACGTGCAGTTGCGGGGCCTGGTGGACTTTTCCGATGTGGCGCGGGTGCACCTGATCAGCCCCGATTTCGATCTGCTGCAAGGCAATGCCGACCCGATCGGGCCGTTGCGCATCGAGCGTTTTGAACTGGATTATCAACCACCAACCGGGCCTTCACGGCACTTGGGCCAGTTGGAGGTCAGCACCGATCTGGGCGCGGTGCATCAGCGCCTGTTCGCCACCGGTTTGACCAGCCTGCTGTGGATGAGCGTGTTTCTGTGCGGTCTGGCCGTGGCGTTGTCGGGGCTGTTCTACCGCTTGGTCACCCGGCACCTGCAAGTCATGGCCGAGTTTGCCCGACGCATCGCTGCCGGTGACTGGCACGAGCCGTTGCACCTGGACAAACGCCGGCACGTTCACGAAGACGAAATCGACACCGTGGCCCACGCGCTGGACGACATGCGCCGGGCCATTCTCAGCGACATTGACCGCCGCGAAACCGATCGGCTGGCCCTGCAAGACAACCGTGATGAATTGCTCAGGCTGGTCGAGCGCCGCACCGCCAGCCTGATGCGCGCCAAGGACGAAGCCGAGGCCGCCAACCTCGCCAAGTCGCGTTTTCTGGCGACCATGAGCCACGAGTTGCGCACCCCGCTCAACGGCATTCTCGGCATGGCCGAATTGCTGCGCGGCGCACGTCTGGATGAGCGTGACGGCAAACGTCTGGATGCGCTGTACAAGGCGGGCGAAGGGCTGCTGTCGATTCTCAACGAAGTGCTGTATTTCGCGCGATTGGAGGAGGGCGTCAGTCACCCGGAACCGGTCGACTTTTCGGTCCGGCAATTGCTCGATGAGGTGCTGACGCTGCTGGAACCGCGCGCGCTGAGCAACGACACGACGCTGCACTGTCGAATCGATCCACAGGTCGCCGAGCGCCATCACGGAGCCGAGCAATTCTTGCGTCAGGTGCTGAGTAATTTGCTGGCCAACGCGATCAAGTTCACCGAGGGCGGCAAGGTTGAGGTCGACGTCGCGCTGCTGGCTCAAGGTCCGGAACAGGCCGGGCAACGGCTGCGCGTGAGCGTGACAGACAACGGCATTGGCATCGCCCCGGCCATGCAGGAGAAGATCTTCGAACGTTTCACCCAGGCCAGCGAAGAGGTGGCGCAACGCTTTGGCGGAACCGGGCTCGGGCTGGCGATCAGCAAGCATCTGGTCGAGCAGTTGGGCGGGCGGATTGGCGTCGAAAGCGAAGTCGGGCGGGGCAGTTGTTTCTGGTTCGAACTGACGTTGCAGGCGTCTACCGGCCTCACCACGGTGGCGCACAGCAGCGAGTCGGTGCAGGCGCTGAAGGTGCTGGTGGTCGAGGATGTGGCGCTGAACCGCGAAGTGGTCAGCGGCTTGTTGCAGCGTGACGGGCATCAGGTCTGGCTTGCCGAAGAAGGCGAGCAGGCGCTGGCGCAGTGTGCCGGGCAAGCCTTCGATTTGATCCTGCTCGATGTGCACCTGCCGGGCATCAGCGGCGTCGAGCTGTGCAAGCTGATCCGCCACACCCAAGGCCCGAACCGTCAGGCGCGGATCTTCGCCCTGACCGCCAGCGTGCAGCCGGCCTTGATGCGCGGTTATCTGGAGGCCGGCATGGACGGCATTCTCGCCAAGCCGCTGAAGCTCGAAAACCTGCGACAAGTGCTGGCCGGGCAACTGCCGGTGTCCACATCGCAACCAGATGACGAGGCGATGGACTGGCCGCTGCTGGACACCCATCGGACCTTGCTCGGGGAACAGAAACTGCAGGGCTTGCTGGCGGTGTTGCGTGACTCGATCCATCAGCATCGTGACGCACTCACCGAAGCCATCGAGGCTGACGATTGCACTGAAGTCGCCCACCTGGCCCATCGACTGGCCGGCAGCTGCGACTCATTGGGCTTTCGTGCGTTGGCCAATGTGCTGCGCGCTTTGGAAGAGGCCGCGATGGTCAATGATGAGCAGACGATGCGGACCTTGGCTTCTCAACTTCATGCGCAATTGCGGCGTTCGCAACAGACGCTGGCTGAGTTGTTGTCCCGCTGACGTACAAGTTCGTTACGACTTTTTACAACTTTGATCTTTACGGTCAATCGGACCTTACATGCGCTTCCAATAATCGAGGCAACCGCCACAGCGCGGTCTTCGAAGCTTATTGGAGATAATAATAATGAACTGCCGTAAAGCTGATCCTTCCCCGCGCCATGCCGCACACCTTGCTGACTATTGAGGGGCGAACATGAGCGAATCTACCGAAACCAAAGGCATCCAACTCACCCGCGCCCTGAAAAGCCGGCACATTTTCATGTTGTCGCTGGGCGGCGTGATCGGCACCGGGCTGTTCATGGGCTCCGGCGTGACCATCAACCAGGGCGGGCCGGTGGGCGCGATTCTGGCGTATCTGGTCGCCGGTTTCCTGATGTACCTGGTGATGGTCTGCCTGGGCGAACTGTCCGTACAAATGCCGGTGTCCGGCTCGTTTCAAACCCACGCCACCAAATTCATCGGGCCGGCCACCGGCTTCATGATCGGCTGGGTGTACTGGATGAGCTGGGCGACCACTGTGGGCCTGGAATTTACGGCGGCGGGCATGTTGATGACGCGCTGGTTTCCGGCGGTGCCGATCTGGTATTGGTCGGCGCTGTTCGTGGTGGTGCTGTTCGGTTTGAACGCGCTGGCGACCCGCGCCTTCGGTGAAGCGGAATACTGGTTCTCCGGGATCAAGGTCGCGGCGATTCTGGGCTTTATCGTCGTCGGCGTGCTGGTGATCTTCGGCGCCATCCCGCTGACCAGTGGTGCTCCGGCGCCGATGATGAACAACCTGATCGGCGACTCACTGTTCCCCAACGGCCTGTCGGCGGTGTTCGCGGTGATGATGACCGTGGTCTATGCCTTCCAGGGCTGCGAGATCATGGGCGTGGCCGCCGGCGAAACCGATCAGCCGGAAAAAAGCATCCCGCGCGCGGTGCGCAACGTGGTGTTTCGCGTATTGATTTTCTACGTGCTGGCGATTGTGGTGCTCTCGGCGATTGTGCCGTGGCAGCAGGCCGGGTTGATGGAAAGTCCGTTCGTGCAGGTGTTCGACATGGTCGGCATTCCTTATGCCGCTGACCTGATGAACTTCGTGATCCTCACGGCGATTCTGTCGGTGGGCAACTCCGGCCTGTATGCCTCGACGCGCATTCTGTGGGCGATGTCCAAGACCGGCATGGCGCCGAAAAGCCTGTCGCCTTTGAGCAAACGCGGCGTACCACTGCGGGCGCTGAGCATCACCTTGTGCTTTGCACTGGTGTCGCTGATGACCAGTTTTGTCGCGGCAGACACGCTGTTCATGGTGCTGATGGCAGTGAGTGGCATGTCCGGCACCGTGACCTGGATTGTGATCGCGTTGGCGCAGTACAAATTCCGTCGGGCGTATCTGCGTGATGGCGGCAAGCTCAGTGATCTGAAGTACCGGGCGCCGTGGTTCCCGCTTCTGCCGCTGACGTGCATTGCGTTGTGCTGCTCATTGTTTGTGTTTCTCGCGCTGGATGAAACGCAACGGCCTTCGCTGTACTGGGGCTTTGGGTTTATTGCGTTGTGCTACGGCGCGTACTTCCTGATTCATCGCAAGCGCGAAGCGGTGTTGGCACCGAGTTTGCCGACCGTTTAATTTCCTGATTCCAAACGATTCCCTGTGGGAGCGAGCTTGCTCGCGATAGCGGTCGATCAGTCAGCAGAGATGTTGAATGTGATACCGCAATCGCGAGCAAACTCGCTCCCACAGTTGTTTTGCGGTGGGCTGTAGGCAGTTGTTCGAAGTTGTAACAGCGCTATCTTCATGGCGCTGGATAAATAAAATAAATCCTTTAAATACAATTAGATAGACAGCTTTTTAAGCTGTTACAGCGCATTTTCCTGCCGATTGCCGCCTTACTGAACACTCGTTTAGTATGACCTCAAGTCGCATCACCTCAGACCAATCACAATAATTCGAGGATTCGCATGACTACTCAATCTTCTCTGCTCAGTCAGGTTGAAGCCGGCGTTGCCTGGATCACCCTCAATCGCACGGCCCAGCGCAATGCGCTGGACATCCCGACCCTGAAAAACCTCCACGCCTTGCTGGACCAATTCAACGCCGACCCCTCCGTGCGAGTCGTTGTGCTGACCGGCAGCGGTCGCAGTTTCTGCGCCGGTGCCGACCTGGCCGAATGGGCCGAAGCCGAAGCCCGTGGCGCCCTTGAAACCTACGGCTGGACCGAAACCGCTCACGCCTTGATGAGTCGTCTGTACAGCCTGGAAAAACCGACCATCGCCGCCATCAACGGCACTGCCGTCGGCGCCGGCATGGACCTGACGCTGTGCTGCGATTTACGCATCGCTGCGCAATCGGCGCGCTTCAAGGCCGGCTATACCAGCATGGCTTACTCGCCGGACGCTGGCGCCAGTTGGCATCTGCCTCAGCTGATCGGTACTGAACAAGCCAAACGCCTGTTGTTCCTCGACGAATTGTGGGGCGCCGATCGCGCGTTGGCCGCCGGCCTGGTTGGCGAAGTCTGCGCCGATGAGCAACTGCTCGACGTCACCACTGAACTTGCTTCGCGCCTCGCCAACGGCCCGACATTTGCCTTCGCCCAGACCAAAAAACTCATGCGTGAAGGCGCTCAGCGCAGCCTGCCCGAGCAGCTGCAAGCCGAACTCGCCGCCGGCCTGTTGTGCGGCCGCAGCGAAGACGGCAACGAAGCCTTGCGCGCCTCGATCGAAAAACGCCCGGCCAATTTCATCGGTCGCTAAGTCCCGACACCACCTCCAGCACACGAACAACAGGTAGCCCCATGAATTTCCAACTGACCCAAGAACAAGAAATGTTGGTGGACGCGGTACGCAGTTTTGTCGCCAAGGAACTGCTGCCCCATGAGGAAGCGGTCGACCGTGCCGACGAAGTTTCCCCGGAGCTGGCGGCACAGATTCGCGGCAAGGCCATTGCCGCCGGTTTCTATGCCTTCAACATGCCGGAAGAAGTCGGCGGCGGCGGTCTGGACTACCTGTCTCAGGCGCTGATCGAACGTGAGCTGTCGAAGGTCTCCTGGGCGTTGCATGTGTTCGTTGCCCGGCCGTCGAAAATCCTCATGGCCTGCACCGGTGATCAGATCAACGACTACCTGTTGCCGTGCATCCAGGGCGAGAAAATCGACTGCTTCGCGCTGACCGAACCGGGTGCCGGTTCCGACGCCAACGCGATCAAGACCCGCGCCGTCCGCGACGGTGATGACTTCATTCTGAATGGCAGCAAACACTTCATCAGCCACGCCGGCCACGCCGACTTCGCCATCGTCTTCGCGGTGACCGACACCTACGAGCACAACGGCCGCCAGCGCAATGCCGTGACCTCGTTCCTGGTCGACCGCAACACGCCGGGCATGACCATCCGCCGCGGTCCGAAGTGCGTGAGCAACCGCGGTTACCACACCTACGAAATGTTCTTCGACGATTGCCGTGTCCCCGCGTCCAAAGTGCTGGGCGAAGTCGGCAAGGGCTGGGACGTGGCCAACGCCTGGCTGACTGCCGGGCGCGTCATGGTTGCCGCCAACTGCGTCGGTCAGGCGCAACGGGCGCTGGATGTGTCGCTGCAATGGGCGGCGGATCGCAAGCAGTTCGGCCAGCCAATCGGCACCTATCAAGGTGTCTCGTTCAAGCTCGCGGACATGGTCACGCAGATCCGCGCGGCCGAACTGCTGACCCTGCACACCGCGTGGAAAATGGACCAGGGCACCATGACCGATGGCGAAGCCGGCATGGCCAAACTGTTCGCCAGTGAAGTGCTCGGCAAGGTCGCTGATGAGGCGGTGCAGATTTTCGGTGGCATGGGCCTGATGGATGAATGCCCGGTGGAGCGCATCTGGCGTAACGCGCGGATCGAGCGTGTCTGGGAAGGCACCTCGGAGATCCAGCGCCACATCATTTCCCGCGAATTGCTGCGGCCGCTGTTGCGCTGATCGGCCCGGAGAATGTTTATGTCGCAGACGATTCGTGACAACCTCAAACGCCTGCTCGCACCGCGCCATCTGGCGTTTGTCGGTGGCCGCAGCATGGCCCGCGCGCTCAAGCGCTGCGCCGAAGGTGGCTACCTGGGCGAGATGTGGCTGGTCAATCCGCAGCACGACACACTTGAAGGCGTGCCGTGTGTGCGCAACATCGCCGAACTGCCGTGCGGCCCGGACGCGGTGTTCATCGCGACCAACCGCGAACTGACCCTGACCTGCGTCGCCGAACTGGCGGCCAAGGGCGCGGGCGGCGCGATCTGCTACGCCTCCGGGTTTGCCGAAACCGGCGCTGAAGGCCAGGCCTTGCAACAACAGTTACTCAAAGCGGCTGGCAACATGGCGTTGCTCGGCCCCAACTGCTACGGCTTGCTCGACTACCTGCACAGCTCCGCGCTGTGGCCGGTGGCCCATGGCGGCAAACCGGTGGAGAAGGGTGTTGCCGTGCTGACCCAGAGCGGCAACTTCGCCTATAACCTGTCGATGAGCGACCGCTCGCTGCCGGTGGCCTACATGGCGTCGGTCGGCAATCAGGCGCAACTGGGCATTGCCGAATTGATGGACGTGTTGCTCGATGAGCCGCGCGTCACGGCCATCGGCCTGCACCTCGAAGGCCTGAAAAACGTGCCGGGTTTCGCCCGTGCCGCACACAAGGCGCTGGAGAAGGGCATCCCGATCATCGCCCTGAAAACCGGCGTGTCGCAGATCGGTGCCGAACTGGCGCTCAGTCACACCAGTTCGCTGTCGGGCTCCGACGCGCTCTACGACAGCCTGTTTGCGCGCCTCGGCGTGATCCGAGTCAGTGGCCCGGTGAGTTTTGTCGAAACCCTGAAAGCCGCGGCCTGCGGCCAGTTGCCGGCGGGTAACAGCCTGATTGCTTTGGCCTGTTCGGGTGGCGATGCCGGGCTGATTGCCGACTACGCCGAACGCAATGACTTGAGCCTGCCCAAGCTCGATGAAGGCCAGGTCGGGGAACTGGCACAGGTCCTTCCAACCTACGCCAACCTGGTCAATCCGCTGGATTTCACCACGGCGATCTGGGGTGACGGCGAAGCGTTGAACCGCATGCTCGACAGTGCCCTGCGCACCGAAGCCGACGCCGCGATGCTGGTGCTTGATTACCCGGCTGAGTTCACCGGGGAGCGCAAGGAATGCGACCTGCTGCTGGAGCTGTTTTGCGCCGCGCTGGTGCGCCACGGCAAGACCGGTTTCGTCACCTCGGCGTTTCCCGAATTGCTTCCGGCTCACGCTCGTGAACGTCTGCATGCGCAAGGCGTCGCTGCGTTGCAAGGCGTGGAAGACGGCTTGGCGGCGTGGGGACGAATCGCCGGTTATCAACGCAATCATCAGGCGCTGCTGGCGCTCGGTGAGTCGGCGCTGGTGCCGCACTGTCCGCACGCCTTGGTTGGAGAAGGACGATTGCTCAACGAGTGGGATTCGAAAAAAGCATTGCATGCCTTCGGCCTGCCGACGCCCAACGGCGTAATGAGCACGCCGGACAACGCGCTGAGTGACGCCGACGCACTGGGTTATCCGTTGGTGCTCAAAGCGGTCAGCGCGCAACTGCCACACAAAACCGAAGCCGGTGCCGTAGCGCTGAACCTCAAGGACGCCACGGCCCTGAGCGCCGCCCTGGAAAAAATGCGCGCAAGCATTGCCGAGTACGCGCCGCAGGTGCCGTTCGATCACGTGCTGCTGGAGCCGATGGCTAAACCGCCGCTGGCTGAATTGATCGTCGGTATCAAACGCGAAAACGACTTCGGCCTCGCCTTGGTTATCGGTGCTGGCGGGATTCTGGTGGAGTTGCTCAAAGACAGCCGCAGCCTGCTGCTGCCGACCACCGACGGCGCCATTCGCAAGGCCGTTTTAAGCCTGCGCAGTGCGGCGTTGCTGCAAGGGTTTCGCGGACGCGAAGCGGCGGATCTGGATTCGCTGGTGACAGCGATCCGTGCGGTGGCCGATTACGCCTGCGAAAACGCCGGGCAGTTGCTGGAACTCGATGTGAACCCATTGTTGGTCGGTGCCGCTGGCACGACTGCGGTCGATGCGTTGATTCGCCTTGGCCACGAGTGAGGATGTGAACATGCAAACCACAACATTGACCGGTGGCCAGGCCCTGGTGCGTCTGCTGGCCAACTACGGCGTCGACACCGTGTTCGGCATTCCCGGCGTGCACACGCTGGAGTTGTATCGCGGCTTGCCCGGCAGCGGCATACGCCACGTCTTGACCCGCCACGAGCAGGGCGCCAGTTTCATGGCTGACGGCTATGCACGCGTCAGCGGCAAACCGGGCGTGTGCTTCATCATCACCGGGCCGGGCGTGACCAATGCTGCCACCGGTATCGGCCAGGCGTATGCCGACTCGATTCCGATGCTGGTGATTTCCAGCGTCAACCACACCGCCAGCCTCGGCAAGGGTTGGGGTTGTCTGCACGAGACCCAGGACCAACGCGCGATCACCGCACCGATCACCGCGTTCTCGGCGGTCGCATTGAGCGCCGAGGACCTGCCCGAACTGATCGCCCGGGCCTACGCGGTGTTCGACAGCGAGCGTCCACGCCCGGTGCACATCTCGGTGCCGCTGGACGTGTTGTCGGCAAAAATCAGCCGCGACTGGAGCAACGACGTGGTCCGTCGTCCAGGTCGTGGCGCCGCCTCAACCACCGCGCTGGACGAGGCTGTGGCCAAGCTGCAAAACGCCAAGCGGCCGATGATCATTGCCGGTGGCGGCGCGTTGAATGCGCAACAAGCGCTGCAAGAGATCAGCACCCGACTCGCCGCGCCGCTGTTCACCAGCGTCGCCGGCAAAGGTTTGTTGCCGCCGGATGCGCCGCTGAACGCGGGCTCGACCCTGTGCGTTGAACCCGGCTGGAACCTGATCGCCGAGGCCGATGCAGTGCTGGCGGTCGGCACTGAAATGGCCGACACCGATTTCTGGCGCGAGCGCTTGCCGCTGAATGCCGAACTGCTGCGCGTGGACATCGACCCGCGCAAGTTCAACGATTTCTACCCGTGTGCGGTGGCATTGCACGGTGATGCCCAACAAACCCTCGTCGCGCTGCTGGAACGTCTACCGTCCACCGCGCGTGATGCCAGCGCAGCGATTTCTGCCGTCGGGGCCTTGCGCGAAGCTGTGAAGGCAAGCCATGGCCCGTTGCAGTCGATTCACCAGGCGATCCTTGACCGTATCGCCGCCGAGTTGCCGGCCGACGCGTTCATCAGCACCGACATGACCCAACTGGCCTACACCGGCAACTACGCCTTCAACAGCCTGGCACCGCGCAGCTGGTTGCACCCGACCGGTTACGGCACCTTGGGCTATGGCTTGCCAGCCGGCATCGGCGCCAAGTTCGGCGTGCCGCAGCGGCCAGGGCTGGTGTTGGTCGGCGACGGTGGTTTCCTCTACACCGCGCAAGAGCTGGCGACCGCCGTCGAAGAGCTCGACAGCCCGCTGGTGGTGCTGCTGTGGAACAACGACGCGCTGGGGCAGATTCGCGATGACATGCTCGGGCTCGACATCGAACCGATTGGCGTACTGCCGCGCAACCCGGATTTCGCCGCCCTCGGTCGCGCCTTCGGTTGCACCGTGAGCCAGCCGCAAAGCCTCGCCGAGTTGCAAACCGATCTGCGCCACGGCTTCAAGCGCAACGGCGTGACCCTGATCGAACTCAAGCACGCGTGCGCGCACTGATTTTCATTTTCTGGCAGAGGTATCGCCATGCGCTTTTCCGATCTGACTCAACGTATCGCCGGTGACGGCGCTGCCGCGTGGGACATCCATTACCGCGCACTCGCGCTGCAGGAGCAGGGTGAAGACATTCTGCTGCTGTCGGTTGGCGACCCGGATTTCGACACCCCGGCGCCGATCGTGCAGGCCGCCATCGACAGCCTGTTGTCCGGCAACACCCACTACGCCGACGTGCGTGGCAAGCGCGCCTTGCGTGAAAGCATCGCCAGGCACTACGGCCGCCGCAGTGGTCAACAGGTCTCGGCCGATCAGGTTATTGTCCTGGCCGGCGCGCAATGCGCTTTGTTCAGCGTCGCCCAGTGCGTGCTCAACCCCGGCGATGAAGTGATTGTCGCCGAGCCGATGTACGTGACCTATGAAGCGGTATTCGGAGCCTGTGGCGCTGTGGTGATTCCGGTGCCGGTGCGCTCCGAAAACGGTTTCCGTGTGCTGCCTGAAGACGTCGCGGCCCGCATCACCCCGCGCACTCGGGCATTGGCGCTGAACAGTCCGCACAACCCGTCGGGCGCCAGTTTGTCCCGCGCCACCTGGCAGGCGTTGGCCGACCTGTGCATCGCCCACGACCTGTGGCTGATTTCCGATGAGGTCTACAGCGAGTTGTTGTTCGACGGCGAGCACGTCAGCCCGGCCAGTTTGCCGGGCATGGCCGAGCGCACCGCGACGCTCAACAGCCTGTCGAAATCCCACGCCATGACCGGCTGGCGAATCGGCTGGGCGGTGGCACCACCGGCGCTCGCGGCGCACCTGGAAAACCTCGCGCTGTGCATGCTCTACGGCTTGCCGGACTTCGTGCAGGACGCCGCCGTCGTTGCACTGGAAAGCAACTTGCCCGAGCTGGAGGCCATGCGCGAAGCCTATCGCCAACGCCGTGATCTGGTTTGCGAATGCCTGGCTGATTGCCCCGGCGTGAAGGCCTTGAAACCCGATGGCGGGATGTTCGTGATGGTCGATATCCGCGACACCGGGCTCAGCGCCCAGGCGTTTGCCGACCGCTTGCTCGACCGCCATGGCGTGTCGGTGCTGGCCGGTGAAGCCTTCGGCCCGAGCGCTGCCGGGCACATTCGCCTGGGGCTGGTGTTGGGCGCGGAGCCGTTGCGTGACGCCTGCCAGCGCATCACCCGTTGCGCCACTGAATTGCTGGAGTCTCAGGTTTATGCATAACCATAAAGCGCTGTTTATCGATGGCCGCTGGCAAACCCCATCGGGGCAGGGCATCGCCGAGGTGATCAACCCGGCCACGGAAGAAGTCGCAGGTTCAGTGCCGCTGGGCGATGAGCGCGATGTCGACAACGCGGTGGCCGCCGCACGCAAAGCGTTCAGCTCATGGTCGCGCACGCCATCGAGTGTGCGGGCCGGTTACATCCGCGCCCTCGCCGAGCAGTTGCGCGCGCGGGCTGATGAGATGGCTTCGGTTATCACCACTGAACTGGGCATGCCGGTGCAGTGGTGCCGCTCGGTGCAGGTCGACGGCCCGATCACTGGGCTGGAGCAGTACGTCGAACTCGCAGGCCTGATGGACGAAGTGCGTGAGGTCGGCAACTCGCTGGTGATTCGCGAAGCGGTGGGCGTGTGCGCCTTCATCAATCCGTGGAACTACCCGCTGCATCAATTGATCGGCAAGCTCGCCCCGGCGCTCGCTGCCGGTTGCACGGTGGTGGTCAAGCCGAGCCAGGAAACCCCGCTGCACGCCTTTTTGCTGGCGCAGATGATTGAAGCCATCGGCTTGCCGGCCGGCGTGTTCAACCTGGTCAGCGGGCCGGGCTCGAAGGTCGGTGAAGCGCTGGCCAAACACCCGGATGTCGACATGGTGTCGTTCACCGGCTCCACCGGCGCCGGGGTTCGCGTGGCACAAGCCGCCGCGCCGTCGGTGAAGCGCGTGTGCCTGGAACTGGGCGGCAAGTCGCCGCTGCTGATTGCCGAAGACGCCGACCTCGCCGCTGCTGTGCGCTACGGCGTGCAAGACGTGATGATCAACTCCGGGCAGACCTGCACCGCGCTGACTCGCATGTTGCTGCCGGCCAGTCGTTACGCCGAAGCGGTGGAACTGGCCATCGCCGAAACCCAAAGCCTGCGCATGGGCGATCCGCTCGACCCGCAGAGTTTCCTTGGGCCGATGTGTTCGGCGGCGCAACGGCGCACCGTGCGTGACTACATTCAGGTCGGCCAGCAGGAAGGCGCGCGGCGGGTGTGCGGCGGCGATACGGCCGACGCCTTCGAGCGTGGTTTCTACGTCAGCCCGACGCTGTTCGCCGATGTTGATAACCGGATGCGCATCGCCCAGGAAGAAATCTTCGGCCCGGTGCTGTGCCTGATTCCCTACACCGATGAAGCGCAGGCGATTCAGCTCGCCAACGATTCGCCGTTCGGCCTGTCCAGCGGTGTCTGGGCCGGCAGTGCCGAACGCGCCTTGCACCTGGGGCGGCAGTTGCGTGCCGGGCAGTGCTTCCTCAACGGCGCAGCGTTCAATTATCAGGCGCCCTTCGGTGGCTACAAACAATCGGGCAATGGCCGGGAGTGGGGCGAGGAAGGGCTTAACGAATTCGTTGAAGTGAAGGCGATTCAGGTGTGACCGCTCGATGGACGGGCTTGCATTTGCGACTTCAAACTCAACGTTGGTCAATGTTTAAGGAATTGTCATGAAAGTACTGATCGTCCACGCTCACCCGGAACCGCAATCTTTCACCGCCGCCCTGCGTGACCAGGCCGTCGCCACCCTTGAAGCCCAAGGGCATGAGGTGCAGGTCAGCGACTTGTACGCGATGAACTGGAACCCGGTGGCGAGTGCCGATGACTTTTCTTCGCGGGAGAACCCGGAGTACCTGGTGTATGCGCTGGAGCAACGGCTGGGTGTGAAAAGCCAGTCGCTGGCGCCGGACATCCAGCAAGAGCTCGACAAGTTGTTGTGGGCTGACCTGCTGATCCTCAATTTCCCGATTTTCTGGTTCTCGGCGCCTGCCATGCTCAAAGGCTGGATCGACCGGGTGCTGGTGTCGGGGATCTGCTACGGCGGCAAGCGCTTTTACGATCAGGGCGGCTTGAGCGGCAAGAAGGCGCTGGTGACCGTGACCCTGGGCGGGCGCGAACACATGTTCGGTGACGGCGCGATTCATGGTCCTCTGGAAGACATGCTGCGGCCGATCCTGCGCGGCACGCTGGCGTATGTCGGCTTCGACGTGCTGGAACCGTTTGTGGCGTGGCATGTGCCGTACATCAGCGACGAGGCGCGCAAGGAGTTCCTGGTGAGCTATCAGCAGCGACTGGAGCACTTGAGCGATGACCAGCCGATGCAGTTTCCGCGGTTGGCGCAGTTTGATGAGGCGTTGTATCCGTTGCCGGTTTGAGGCGGGTTTTTACCTGGCGTTTGATGGTGTTCTTTGCGGCCCCATCGCGAGCAAGCTCGCTCCCACAGGTTTTGCAAACGACGCAAATCCACTGTGGGAGCTTGCTCGCGATGAGGACAGTGAATCCAGCCCAAAAACCAATGGCTCGCCACCTGCCCAAGCCGGGCAGCCTGGGCAATGCCTATCAGGCTTAAATCTCCTTCACCGGCGTCTCACCCTCAACCCCTTTGATCAACCCGATGGCATGCAGGCAATCGGCCTTGTTCACATACGACTCGCCACTGGCGATGGTCTCGTGATTCCCCGCCCTCAACCGCCAGCGCCATTGTCCTTTGCCGGTACTCGGGGTGCCCTTGGATTGCCTGTAAATCTCGAAATACATACTGCTCGCTCCATGCGATGGGTTATTGCGACAACCTGTGTGACGCGTCGGGGGCAAGCCTAGCGGAGCTGGCTTTTTTGGCCACCGGGCATTTGTTTCCAGGCATTTGAAAATATTTCTGCCAGCGCCGGCAGGCCGGTGGGAATGGCCAAAACCCCCTCTGATTCGCCCTTGCATCACCTCCCATGGTCCTGCTTAATACGACTCGACTCATGGCGTCGAGAAACTGTCGACGACCCCGGATTGTAGAAAAACCACTATAAAAAAGAGCAATCAATTGACTCATCAGCACGGAACGCAACTGGCCGGGCATTTGGCGTTATCGCTCGTCATCCCGGTGTTCAATGAAGCCGCCACCGTCGACTTGTTCCTCGCGCGGATCAATGACGTCTTCAAGGACGAGGCGCTGATCGGTCTGGAACTGGTGTTCGTCAATGACGGCAGCACCGACACCACACTGGATCTTTTGCTGGAACGCCAGTTGACGGACCCGCGCCTGCGCATCGTTGACCTGAGCCGCAATTTCGGCAAAGAAGCCGCGTTGACCGCAGGTTTGCAGACCGCCACCGGCCAGGTCGTGGTGCCGATCGACGTTGATTTGCAGGACCCGCCCGAGGTTATTCTCGAGATGATTGCCCGCTGGCGTGAAGGTTATGAAGTGGTGCTGGGTCATCGTGTGAGTCGCAACACCGACTCCTGGGCCAAACAGACCTCGGCCAACTGGTTCTACCGCCTGCACAACAAAATCGCCGAGCAACACCTGCCGGAAAACGTCGGCGATTTCCGCCTCATGGACCGCTGCGTGATCGATGCCTTGCAGTCCTTGCCCGAGTCCCGGCGCTTCATGAAAGGTTTGTTCGCCTGGGTCGGTTTTCGCACCACCCAGGTCAACTACGAGCGCCCGGAGCGGGCGGCCGGAGCGACCAAGTTCAATGGCTGGCGGTTGTGGAACTTCGCATTGGAGGGCATCACCAGTTTCAGCACCGAACCGCTGCGGATCTGGACCTACCTCGGGCTGCTCGTTTCGCTGATTTCCTTCTCGTTCGCCATCTTCATCATCGTGCGCACCCTGATTTCCGGTATCGACCTTCCGGGTTATGCCTCGTTGATGGTGGCGGTCACCTTTCTGGGCGGCCTGCAATTGATTGGCATCGGGGTGCTGGGTGAGTACCTGGGCCGAACCTACATCGAATCGAAACGCCGGCCGGTGTATCTGGTGCGGCGTGTCTATGACCCCAAGGACTGAACCGTGGATCTCAAGGAAACCGACATTCTCGGTTCAAGCATCAATCAGCATTGGTATTACGCCTCCAAAGCGGCGGCGACCACACGGTTGCTCGGCAGCACTCCGATCAGGAAAATTCTCGATGTGGGCGCAGGCTCCGGGTTCTTTAGTCACCATCTGCTGAGTCATTCATCGGCCAGCGAAGCGTGGTGTGTGGACATCAGTTACGACGCCGACTCGGACGCCAGCACCGCTGGCAAACCGGTGCATTACCGGCGCGAAATCGATGCGGTGGACGCCGACCTGGTGTTGCTGATGGACGTGCTGGAGCATGTCGACGACGACGTCGGGTTGCTCAAGGCCTATGTCGACAAAGTCCCGTCCGGCAGCCGATTCCTGATGACGGTGCCGGCGTTCCGTTTTCTCTGGAGCGGGCATGATGAGTTTCTCGAGCACAAACGCCGCTACACCCTGGCGCAACTGGAAACCGTGGCCCGTGCGGCCGGCTTGACGGTGCAGCAGGGCACTTACTATTTCGGCCTGGTGTTCCCGATTGCCGCCACGTTGCGATTGCTGCCCAAAGGCGCGCAACCGTCGCCGCCACGTTCGCAACTCAAGCAGCATCACCCGCTGGTGAACACGCTGTTGAAGACCTTGTGCAACATCGAGTTGCCGTTCATGAAGGCCAATCGTCTGGCCGGGTTGACGGTGTTTGTGCTGGCGCAGAAACCGTGACGTCAACCGAAAAATCCGCCCTGATCAAGCGTGGCCTGCGCTTTGCCGTCACCGGGTTGTTCGTCACCGCCCTGCATGCATTGGTGGCCGTGCTGTTCATCAATTACGTGTCGCCGTTGCCACCATTGGCCAACGGCGTGGCGTTTGCCGTGGCGACCGTGGTGTCCTACGTGATCAATACCACCTGGAGTTTTTCCGCACGATTGCACGGCCGGACGCTGCTGCGTTTCATGATGGTGTCCGGCGCCGGTTTTCTGTTGGCGATGCTGGTGGCCTGGGCCGCGCAGATGGCCGGGCTGCATTACTTGCTGGGGATTGGCGCCGTGGCGCTGACGATTCCGGCCTTCACCTTTGTACTGCATAACTTCTGGACGTACCGATGAAGGATCTTGTTAAACGCCTGCCGCTCAATCTGCTGCCCGTATTGATCGGTGTTGTGGCTTTTTTCATCGTGGTTGGGCCGAGGGCGCTGAACCCGCAAAACATTGCATGGCTGGGGAACGGTGATCCGGCGACGCATTATCTGGGCTGGGTGTTTTTCCGTCAGTCGCCGTGGTCCTTTCCTGTCGGGCTCAATCCTTCCTACGGGCTGGAGTTGGGTAACGGCATCATTTTCTCTGATTCCAATCCGCTGCTGGCCCTCTTGTTCAAACCGTTTGCCTCGCTATTGCCGATGCCTTTCCAGTATTTCGGGCTGTGGTTCCTCGCCTGCTTCGTCTTGCAGGCCTGGTTCGCGTGGAAACTGCTGGGGCTGGTTTCTTCCCATGTGGGCGTACGTGCCGTGGGAACGGCGCTGTTTGTCTTCGCGCCACCGATGATCATGCGCATGCCGTTCCACTTGTCACTCGGTGGGCATTTTCTGGTCCTGGCTTCGTTGTATCTGGGGCTGCACCCGAATTTGCGCCGTCGACGCCTGGCCTGGGGCGCGTTGCTGGCGGCGGCCGCGTTGATCCATGCGTACTTTCTGGCGATGGTTGCCGTGATCTGGATCGCCGATCTCACGGCTGGTTATTTCAAGAAGAAGCTGACGCTGCAGGCCGCGGCCATCGAACTGATCGGGCTGTTTTCGCTGGTCAGTTTTTGTTGCTGGCAGGCGGGCTATTTTTCGGTGGGCGGCGGCGCGGTATCGGATGGTTTTGGCCTGTACGCCATGAACCTGCTGTCACTGATCGATCCGGGCAATTGGTCAGGGCAGTGGTCCTATGTCCTCAAGGATATGCCCGGTGTTCAGGGGTATGGCGACGGTGAAGGGTTTCTCTATCTGGGGCTTGGGCTGATCACACTGGGCATTTGTGCGCTGGCGGGGCTGCTTCAAGGCCAAACCGGTTTTGCTCGGCGATTGGGCCAGCGCCCCCTGTTACTGGTGGCGCTGGTGGGGCTGTGCCTGTTCTCGATCTCCAATCATGTTGCGCTCGGCTCACTGGAATGGACCTATCCGTTGCCGCAGTGGGTGATCTCGATCGCGAACATTTTCAGGGCGTCAGGGCGGATGTTCTGGCCGGTCTACTACGCGATTATCTTCGCCATCATTTTCCTGGTGATTCGCGCCAATACCCCGCGTACCGCCGTGAGTCTGTTGTCCCTGGCGTTGCTGATCCAGGTGCTCGATACCCACGCCGGCTGGATAGGCGTGCGCAAACAATTGATGGTTGAACCGGCGTCGAAGTGGGTGTCGCCCATGGTCGATCCGTTCTGGAACAGTGCTGCGGCCCATTACCGGAACATTCGCTGGATCGTTCCGCAGAATCTGTCCCCGAAGTGGATGTCGGTGGCTGATTTTGCCGGTGCCCATGGGCTGGCAACGAATGCCGTGTACCTCGGGCGGATGGACACGGCCAACTGGATCAAATCCGAGCAGGAGACGACGCGTGAAATGGCCTCGGGCAAGTATGCCGCCGACTCGTTGTACCTGCTTGATGAGCGGGCGTTGATCCAGGCGGTGAGAAACGTTGATACCCGAACGGACCTCTTCGCCAGGATTGACGGGTTCACAGTGCTGGCCCCGGGCTGGAAACAATGCAGCACGTGCCTGCAGCTGGCCTCGCAAATCAACCCGCTGGATCTTGTGCCCTCCGTCGAACCCGGACAAAAGACCCTGTTCAATTACGGCGGCAAGGGCGGGGCACTGCTCGCCAATGGATGGTCCGAGCCAGAACTCTGGGGCACCTGGTCGAAAAGTCCCGACGCCGAAGTCATGTTCCGGGTTCCGGCACCCGTGCATTCCTTGCGTCTGGAAGCCACGGCGTTCCTTCCGCCAGGGCATGCGCGGCAACGTGTCGTCATCAACATCAATGGCGTACCGGCCGTGAATACCCGGCTTGAGCAGGCTGATGGCAACATCATCGATGTGGCCCTTACGGCCGAGATGCAGCAACGGGTGTCGAGTCAGGGGGTGTTGATTGTGCAATTGCAGTTCGCCGATGCCGTCAGCCCGAAACAGTTCGGGATGGGGCCGGACGTTCGACCGCTTGCACTCGGGTTGAAAGCCTTGACCGTCAATTGATGGACAGCGCACGTAGACGCCTCCCTCGGGCCTTTCTACACTGCCTCATGTGTTGGGGACCGGGGGCAAGGAATGAATCGTAATGAGCTGCGCAAGGCGGACATCAACCTGATGGTGGTGTTCGAAACGTTGATGCTCGAGCGCAACGTGACGCGGGTGGCGGAGAAGCTGTTTCTCGGTCAGCCGACCATCAGCTCGGCGCTCAACCGCTTGCGGGCGATGTTCAACGATCCGCTGTTCATCCGTGTCGGCCACCGCATGGAACCGACGGCCCGCGCCGAGGAGTTGATTCAGTACCTGTCGCCGGCGCTGGATTCGTTGTCGGTGGCGTTGAGCCTGACCCACAGTTTCGACCCGGCCAGCAGCACCATGACGTTTCGCATCGGGCTGTCAGATGACGTCGAGTTCGGCCTGCTGCCTCCGTTGCTGCGCGCCTTGCGCCAGGAAGCGCCGAAGGTGGTGTTTGTGGTTCAGCACGTCGATTACTGGCGCATACCGGACTTGCTCGCGTCCGGCGACATCACGGTCGGCATCAGCCAGACCCGCGGCCTGCCGGCCAACGCCAAGCGCAAATTGTTGCGCCACATTCAGCCAAGCATCCTGCGCGCCGATGCGTCCGACACACCGCTGACGCTTGATGAATATTGCGCACGCCCTCATGTGCTGGTTTCCCACACGGCGAACGTCAGTGGTTACGCCGATGAGTGGCTGGCCGAGATTGGCCGGACGCGTCAGGTGGTCCTGTCCGTGCCGCAATACAGCTCGTTGCCGGCCTTGCTCGCGGGCACCGATCTGATTGCCAGCCTGCCGGATTACACGGCCGACGCCATGGCGGCTACCGGTTTGCTGTTCAAGGAACCGTTCCCGTTCAAGACCCCGACCCTGGACCTGTCGATGGTCTGGCTCAGCCATGTCGATACCGACCCCGCCGAACGCTGGTTGCGTTCGCGCCTGGAGGTGTTCATGAGTGAACGTCCACCCTTGCCGCTGCCCGAGTGAGTCAGACAGCGCTGTGTTATACGTAGGATCTTTCTGCCCACTATCTGGAGCCGCGTCATGCCTCACGTGCACATGGAATACACCGCCAACCTGCCTGGGCTGAACGCCGACGTGGCGTTGATCCGGCTCAATAATGCCTTGGTGGCGTCCGGTCAGTTTGCGGCAGAGTTCGACATCAAGAGTCGGGCACTGAAGGTGGAGAACTTCAAGGTCGGCACTGCGTTGAATGAACGGGCGTTTGTGCATGTGAAACTGGCGCTGTTGAGCGGTCGCTCACCGCAGATCAAACAGCAGCTGTCGGAAAGCCTGCTGGCGGTGGTCCAGGACCTGTGCGAATGGCCAACCGGTGTCGAAGTGCAGTTGTGCGTGGAAATCCTCGATATCGATCGCGAGTCCTACACCAAGACCGCCATCACCCCCTGAATTCAGGCCACCTGCTCGGCACAGACGTCAATCACCTGCTCGCGCAGCCAGGTGTTGGCACTGTCCTGATCGGCACTTTGACTCCACTGCATGTCCAGGGTGAAACCCGGCAGGCCATTGGGCGCTTCGCAATGATTGAAGATCACCTCGTTGGCGAGCAATTGCTGGATACGGCGGGGCAGGGTCAGGATGTAGTCGGTGCCAGTGATCATCTTCAGTGCCGCGCTGTAGCTGTTGGCTCGCGCGACAATCTGCCGCTTGTGCGCCTGTTGCGCCAGCCAGCCGTCGACCATGTTGGTGCTGGACGTCCATGGGGTTGGAAACACATGCCGGCGTTGCACAAAGGCTTGCAGGCTCAGCCGTGACTCCAGTGGCGTGGCGCGTTTGTCGAATACACAGACCAGATCATCTTCCAGTAACAGCCGGGATTTGAAGTCGGTGTGGCTGCGATGGAAATTCGGGCCGAAACAGATCACCAGGTCGAGGCGGCCATCGCGCAACTCGTCGACCGGGATGTCGGTTTCGAACTTGTGCATGTTGACCATCACCGGCAGGTCGGCGAAATCGAAGCGCTTGAGCAGACGCGGCAGAATCAACTGCTCGAAGTACTCCGGCGCGCAGATGTTGAACGTCACCGCTTGCAAGGTCGGGTCGAACGCTTGGGTGCTGGCGTGGCACAGGTTGATACTTTCGAGAATTTTCAGCACATGCGCGTACATGGTGCTGGCTTTGTAGGTGGGGCGCATGCCGGTGCGGGAGTTGATAAACAACTCGTCTTCAAAACTGGTCCGCAGCTTTTTCAGGCAGTAACTCACCGTGGACTGGCTGACACAAAGCGCCTCCGACACACCGGTGACGCTGCTTTGCTCGTACACGGCGACAAACACCATGAGGTCCTGCATGTCGAGCTTTCGAAGCAAGTTACTGTTCAGCATCCGTTCTGTCTCGCTGTGTTCCGTGCGCGATCAATGCGCAAACGTGTGCGAAAGATCCTAACGGAACGATGGTGCCAGGAGAATGCCTTGTAGGAAGTTTCTGCGCCGATCAGTCGATGTGTTGGTGGTAATGCCGCGGGTCGAAGCGCAGGACCATCAGGATCATCAACCCAACGACGCCTGTCAGCGCCCACCAGGCCCATTCGAAACTGCCCAGTTGGTCACGAATCATTCCGGCCATCAGCGGTGAAAGGCCGGCGATCAAGTACCCGATGCCTTGCACGAATGCCGTCAGGGCGCCGGCGCGTTGCGGGTCATCGAGGTGATCCAGCGATACAATCAGGCTCATCGGGAACAGCCCGCCGATGCCCAGCCCCAGCAGGCACGGCCAGAGCAGGCTCAGCTGTTGCGGGCAGAGAATCAGCCCGCAGAAGCCGACCATGATCAGCGCCAGCAACACCACCAGCACCAGTCGCCGGTCACGACTGCGATTGGCAATGGCAGGCGTCACCAGCCCGGACAACACTTCCATGGCCGTCAAAAAGCCCAGCAGCAACCCGGCGTGTTGCTCGCTCCAGCCTTGTTCCACGTAGTAAGGCGCGAGCCAGGCCAGCACACAGGTGTAGGACGCGGTGCCCAGACCGAAGAAGATGGCGAGTAACCAGGCGCGGGAATTGGCGAAAAAACTCGGCCGGCGGGTTGATTGCGTCGAGCGTGCCGTAGATTCGCCACGCAGGCCAGACCATAGCAGCAGGGCCATCACGGCCAGCGCCGCCCAGATCGCCAGGCCGAGGCGCCAGCTACCACTTTGGTTCATGACCAGCGGCGCAAACGAGGCTGCAATCGCCGCGCCGCCCATGATCGACGTGACATAAAGCCCCATGCACAGGGCGACGTTGTCACTGAACCGGGCCTTGATCAGCGCCGGCATCAGGGCCTGGATCAGCGCAATACCGACACCGGCCAGCACCGCACTGAGGATCAGTTCGACGGCCGAATCGAGAAACAGTCGCGACGCCGTGGCCACGCCAATGATCAACAGCGACAGCACCACCGTGCGCTGTTCGCCGAAGCGTTGGCTGACCCGCAAGCCAAAAAACATCGCCAGGCCCATGGCCATGACCGGCAGCATCGTCAGCAGCGAGGCCATGCTGAAACTCAGCGCAATGTCCGCGCGAATCGACGACAGCAAGGGCCCGACCGCCGCCATCGACGGACGCAGGTTAAGAGCGACGAGCATGATGCTGAACATCAGCCAAAGGGCAGGGCGGGTCGTCGCGCGAACGTTTTCCATCAAACGGGCCTTCAAAAACAAGGCCCCGATTAGGCACGCCAGGGCTGGCGGCCGCAAATCAGATAATCCGCAGCACTATTTAAAAATTAAATACCTCAGCCATCAGGGTGTTTGGAGATGATTGTTTAGTCCATCTGCAACCAAGGTTCTTTAAATCCCGATTTAAAGACCTGACCGCCCGTGTGACGCTGCCGCTCATCTGTCCTCTACGGTTTTACCTATGGGCGATTGTCCCGTCGCACTTCCCTCCGAGCTGGCCTTCTGGGCGCTGTGGCATTGCCGTCACGCACGCCCCCCGGATTCCTGTATTTCCCGTTGATTGTTCTGACAGGTCCCGCGCCATGCGCTGGATCACTTCGGCGACGCCTGCGCGTTTGCCTGACGCGGAAAAAGAGAATACCCATGAGTTGTGCCACGACCTCGTTCGCCTCCCCGCAAGAAGCCCTGACCTTTCTCGAACAGAACCCGGACATTGAAATGTTCGAGCTGTTCATCCTCGACAACAACGGTGTGCCACGGGGCAAGCTGCTGCATCGCGATGAACTGCTGGCGGTGTACGAGAGCGGTCGGCCGCTGCCGAGCACCATTCTGGGCCTGACCATCAATGGCGACGACGTGGAAAACTCCGGACTGGTCTGGGACGTCGGCGACATTGACTGCCGTGCCTACCCGATCAGCGGCAGCCTGACGCGCATGCCGTGGCGGTTGATTCCGACAGCGGCGGTGCAAGTCAGCATGCACCCCAAAGAAGGCATGCCGGCGACGATCGCCGATCCCCGGCACTTGTTGGCGAAAGTGATCGAAGGCCTGCAAGCCGACGGTTACTACCCGGTGATGGCGGCGGAGCTGGAGTTTTATCTGCTGGATCAGCAGCGCGACAGCAACGGGCGGCCGCAACCGGCGCGGGATGTCGATGGCGGGCGGCCGCGCACGACGCAAGTCTATGGCTTGCGTGAACTGGAGCAGATCGAACCGTTTCTGGCCGATCTCTACAGCGCCTGCAAGCTGCAAGGCATTCCGGCGCGCACGGCGATTTCCGAATACGCGCCGGGGCAGGTGGAAATTACCCTCGAACATCGCACCGATGCCCTACAGGCAATGGACGAAGCCGTGCGTTACAAACGATTGGTCAAGGGCGTGGCCCACAAGCACGGGATGACGGCCTGCTTCATGGCCAAACCCTTCGACGATCTGGCGGGCACGGGGATGCACATGCATGTCAGCCTCGCTGACAGAGAGGGCAACAACCTGTTCGCCAGCGAAGCCCCGGACGGCACGCCGTTGCTCAGGCAAGCGGTCGGCGGCATGCTCAGTACCTTGCTCGATTCTTTGCTGTTGTTCTGCCCGAATGCCAACTCCTACCGGCGATTCCAGACCAACAGCTATGCGCCCCTGGCGGCGACTTGGGGCGTGGATAACCGCACGGTGAGTCTGCGCGTGCCTGGCGGGCCGGCGTTTTCCCGGCACATCGAACACCGTATTTGCGGCGCTGATGCCAACCCGTACCTGGCCGCCGCGGCGATACTGGCTGGTATCCATCGCGGTATTCGCGAACAACTCGACCCGGGTGCGCCGGTGGAAGGCAACGGGTACGCCCAGGCCACGGAGCTGTTACCGACCGATTGGCTGACCACGTTGCGCGCGCTGGAAGGCTCGACCTGGGCGCGTGAAGCGTTCGGACAACCTTTTCTGGGCGTCTACCTGGCCGTTAAGCGCGCCGAGTATCGACAGTTTATGGGCGAGGTCGGCGAGCAGGACTGGCGCTGGTACCTGAACCAGGCCTGAACCATTCTCAATTATTCATAACGTTGGTCGCAGGTTTAATAAGCCAACTATTCGTTGGCTTCTTTTTCACAAAAAATTGATGGTTGGCTGCTTAACATTAGTGTTGTCACGGTCAATGAAATTTTCACATTTGCCGTAGGCACTTCTTTTCAGGAACAGCCGATCACCATGTTGAAGATTAAAGCCGTGCGCCCGGAATGGGTGACACTGATTGCCAGCGCCTTTTTGTTAACTGCCTTCAATTTTGTGTTGTGGCAGCACCTGTTTGAAATCACCGCAGCCGACGGTAAAGGCATCGTCGTGCGCGTGGCATTCGGGGCGATGATTCTGGCGGCTTTCAACATTGTACTGACCTTTCTGGCGTTCAAGCGTGTGCTCAAGCCGGTCCTGACGCTGATCTTCATGATCAGCGCCGGGGTGGCCTACTTCATGAGCCAATACGGTGTACTGATTGACACCGGCATGTTGCGTAACTTTGCACAAACCAATGCGACGGAAGTAAGAGACTTGCTCTCGTTGAAGTTGATGGCGTATATCCTGTTCCTGGGTGTTTTGCCGTCGTTGTTATTATGGAAAACACCGATCAGTTATCGTCGCTGGCACCACGAGTTATTAAGCAAGGTGTTGGTAAGTGTTGTGTCCGCTGTCGTTATAGGTGGCGTGGCCCTGATTAACTATCAGGGCTTGTCTTCTTTGTTCCGTAATCACCATGAGTTGCGCCTGATGGTTGTGCCGAGCAACTACATTGGTGCCTCCGCTGGTTACTTGCGTGAACAGGTTGCGTCTGCCCATCAACCCTTTGTCAAAATCGGCGAAGACGCGCAGAAGAACCCGGTCTGGCAATCCCATGGCCGCAAATCCCTGACCGTACTGGTGGTGGGCGAAAGCGCCCGGGCCGAGAACTTCGGCATCCTGGGCTATGGCCGCGACACCACCCCGAAGCTGAGTAAAGAAGCCGGCCTGATTTCGTTTACCGATGTGCATTCCTGCGGCACCGAAACCGCCGTGTCCGTGCCGTGCATGTTCTCCAACATGGGCCGCAAGGACTACAACGCCAGCAAGGCGAAGAATGAAGAGGGCCTGCTCGATGTGCTTAAACGGGCCGGCCTGGACGTGATCTGGCGTGACAACCAGTCGGGCTGCAAAGGCACGTGCGACCGGGTCACCATCGACGACGTAAGCAACCTGAAAGACCCGGTGCTGTGCGCCAACAGCGAATGCCGCGACGAAATCCTGCTGCAAGGTTTGCAACATTTCATCGACACACTCGATAAAGACACCGTGTTGGTCTTGCATCAAATGGGCAGCCATGGCCCTGAATACTTCAAGCGTTACCCGAAAGAGTTCGAGCATTTCACGCCGGTTTGTGAAAGTAACGCGCTGAACAATTGCAGTCGCGAAAGTATCGTTAATGGTTACGACAACACGTTGGTGTACACCGACCACGTGCTGTCGACCCTGATCGATCTGTTGCGCAAGAACCAGGAGAAAGTGGATACCGCGATGCTGTACCTGTCCGACCACGGCGAATCTTTGGGTGAATACAATCTGTTCCTGCACGGCACGCCTTACATGCTGGCGCCGGAGCAACAGAAACACGTGGCCATGCTGGCGTGGTTCTCCGACAGTTATCAGAAGTCGTTCTCGGTAAACACACATTGCCTGCAACTGAGTCGCGACAAGCCATTGAGCCAGGACAACCTGTTTCATTCGATGCTGGGGCTGCTGGAAGTCAACAGCAAGGTCTACAACCAGGATCTGGATATGTTTGCCGGCTGTCGCGGTGCGGTGGTCGACGGCGTGTTGGCCAAGGATTGAACGCTTCAACTTTTTCAGACACTGGCCGCTAACTTGCGGTCGCTAGAGTCATCATCAAGGGTCAATTGCACATGTCTGCGCAACCCACATCCGCCATCGAGCTTGAGTTCGCCCGGCGCTACGATCAGGAACACGCCCGCGTCTGCCGTCAGCCGCAACCGCGTAGCCTGATGGGGCGCCTGGCGTTCTGGCGCGAGGAAAACCTGGTGCGCAATGCGCTCAAGGTGGCGGGCGAGCCGGGGTTGATCCTTGACGTGGCCTGCGGTGCCGGGCGCTTCTGGCCGGTGCTGGCCGAGCACGCAAACCGCGTGATCCTCGCGTCGGACCCGTCCCAGGACATGCTTAACCATGCGCAGACTCACCATCCGCAAAGCCTGCTCAAGCGGATCAAGACCTTTCAGAGCTCAGCGTTCAGCCTGGGCTTGTCCGTCAATGCGGTGGACTGCATTTTTTGCATGCAACTGTTTCAGCACATCACCTGCGCCGAACATCGGATGGTCATGCTCCAGGAATTCCACCGGGTCAGTCGCGATACGGTAATTGTGGCGGCTCGGATCGACGGCTATTTTAATCTGCGCCGACCAGAGACGGAGGCCGTTAACGCCCCGCAGCCGGTCAGCAAGGCCGAGATTGAAGCGGACTTCAAGCAAGCCGGTTTCCGGGTGCTGAGCCATCAGGACGTCCTGCCGGGCTGCACGTGGATGCGGGTCTACGTACTCAGTAAGACCAGTTAGTCTCCGCTTGTCAGACATTTATTGCTGTCGGGCAGGTCTTTTCGCTAAAGCTCTTGTTCAGTGATGCGCGGAAATCGCCGGGGGCGATATATACTGCGCGCCATTCTTCAAGGGAGAGCCGTGTGGCCATCGATATTCACTGGATTCGCGACAACGATAGCCTCGGTCAGTTTTGCGCCGAGTGGCAGCAACTGCCATTCGTTGCCCTCGACACCGAATTCATGCGGGTCGACACCTTTTACCCGATTGCAGGCCTGCTGCAGATCGGCGATGGCGTACGCGCTTACCTGATAGACCCACTGACCATCGACAACTGGAAGCCCTTGGCCGCGTTGCTGGAAAACCCGGCGGTGGTCAAAGTCGTGCATGCGTGCAGTGAAGACCTCGAGGTCTTGCTGCGCCTGACCGGCAGCCTGCCGGCGCCGCTGTTCGATACGCAACTGGCGGCCGCCTACCTGAACCTGGGTTTCTCCATGGGTTACTCGCGATTGGTGCAAGAGGTGCTCGGCATCGACCTGCCCAAGGGCGAAACCCGCTCCGACTGGTTGCAACGTCCGCTGTCCGACACCCAGATCAGCTACGCCGCCGAAGATGCTCTGCACTTGGCGGAGGTTTTCGTACAGCTTCGTCCGAAGCTGTCTGAGGACAAATACAACTGGGTCCTGGACGACGGCGCTGAGCTGGTGGCCAACCTGCGCCGCGAGGTCGACCCGTACGAGGTTTATCGCGATGCCAAGCTGGCCTGGAAACTGTCCCGCGCCCAACTCGCCGTGTTGCGTGAACTGTGCGCCTGGCGTGAGCGCGAGGCCCGTGCCCGTGACTTGCCGCGCAACCGCATTGTCCGTGAGCACTCCCTGTGGCCGCTGGCGCGGACTCAGCCGGACAACCTCGGCGCGCTGGCGAAAATCGAAGACATGCACCCGCGCACCGTGCGTCAGGATGGCGAGTTTCTGCTGGATCTGATCAAGCGCGCCGGCAGTGTGTCGCCCGATCAATGGCCGCCTGCTGTGCCGGAGCCGCTGCCGGTGGATGCCGCCGTGCTGGTCAAACAGCTGCGCGCCATTGGTCAGGCCGAAGCCGAACGCTTGAACATCGCGCCGGAACTGATGCTGCGCAAGAAAACCCTGGAAGCGCTGCTCAAGAGCGGCTTCCCCAATGGTCCATACCAATTGCCTGATTCGCTGCGTGGCTGGCGCCGCGAATTGATGGGCCAGGCATTGCTCGACAGCCTGGCCACCGCCGGAGAACAGCCTTGAAACGTATTTGCTCGATCTACCGAAGCCTGAAAAAAAACGAGATGTACCTCTATGTGCTCAAAAGCGATGCACTGGAGCGCGTCCCGGAATCATTGATGGCCGCCTTCGGCAAACCGCACCACGCGTTCGATCTGGTGCTGACCCCCGAGCGCAAGCTGTCGCGCGAGGACATCACGGTGGTCCTGGAAAACCTCGAAAAGCAGGGCTACCACCTGCAAATGCCACCGGCCGAAGACGAATACATCGAACACTTGCCGGAAGAGTTGCTGCGCCGCAACGACCCGATGTAAGCGGCAGACAGGCTCTGTTCAGCGTCTGTGTGAAACACTGGAATGATTTTTGGCGATGACCGCGACGAGGGAACCATACTCGCTCGGCGGTCGTCTGCACGGCTTTTGAAAGGTTTGAAACATGCGCGTTCTGATTGCTGAACACGACCACCCGGTATATGCACAATTGCTGCGTCAGGCGGCACCTGAGCTGGAAGTGCTCACCAGTGGCGACTCCGCTGAACTGGCCCGTCTGGCGGCTGATTGCCCGGTCTGGCTGGGTCAACCGGATCTGCTGGCCACCCTGTTGCGTCAGGGTCATGAGCCGCAATGGCTGCAATCGACCTGGGCGGGCATCACGCCGCTGCTGGTCGACGGCTTGCCCCGTCACTATCGCCTGACCCGCGCGGTCGGCATTTTTGGCCAGGTCATGGCCGAATACGTGCTGACCTACATGCTCGGCCACGAACGCGAAGTGCTGGCGCGGCTGGTCAGTCAGGTCGAGCGCAAATGGGACAGCCGCCAGGGCCAAAGCCTGGCGGGGCGCAAAGTGTTGATCGTCGGCACCGGCGACATCGGCCAGACCGTGGCGAAGTTTCTGCTGCCGTTTGGCGTCGAGTTGTACGGCATTGCCAGCGAAGCTCGCGAGCAGGCACCGTTTATCGAAGTCGGCGCGCTGGCGGATTTGCCGCGTCTGGTCGGCGAAGTGGATTACGTGATCAATCTGCTGCCCAATACCCCGAACACCCACGACCTGTACGACGCGACACTGTTCAAGCAATTCAAGCCGACCGGGTTGTTCATCAACGTCGGTCGCGGTGTGGCGGTGGTCGATGCCGATCTGGTCGAAGCCTTGAAAGAAGGGCATCTGGCGGGCGCGGTAATTGATGTCTGCCGTCAGGAGCCGCTGCCGCAACGTCATCCGTTCTGGACGGCCTGGGGCTTGCTGCTGACCGGTCACAGCTCGGCACCGACCTCGCCATCGATGATGGTGAATTTGTTTGTCGAGAACCTGCGGGCGTACGAGGCGGGTGAAGCGCTGCGCGGAGAAGTGGATTTCGAGCGCGGCTACTGAGTTCACCCTCAATCAAATGTGGGAGCGAGCAAGCTCGCTCCCACATCGGTTTTGCGGTGTTGTTAGAGGGTGAAGTCGCCTTCAGCGGCCAGTTCGCTCAACGGGCGACGCGGGCTCGGCTCTTCGCGCGCTTGCAGGTAATCCGCCAGCGTCGCCTTATCCCCCAGTTTGCCCACCGCCACGGCGGCGTGCAGTGCATAACCTTGCGGAATGTTCAGTTCCTTGCGGGTCAGCTCCTGATCAAAACCGGCCATGCCGTGGGTGTGCCAGCCGCTGAGGCTCGCTTGCAACGCCAGGTGCCCCCACGCCGAACCCGTGTCGAAGGTGTGCCACAGCGCCGGGGTTTCTTCAGTCGCGCCCGGTGCGATGAAGGTGGTTTTCGAAATCACGATCACCAGCGCCGAGGCGTGTTGTGCCCAGCTGCGGTTGAATTCGTTCAGCAGCCCCAGGTAACGCTCCCAGTTTGCCGTGTCGCGACGCGCGTAGAGAAACCGCCAAGGCTGCGAGTTGTAGGCCGACGGTGCCCACCGCGCAGCTTCGAAGAAACTCAGCAGGGTCTCTTCAGGAATCGCTTCGCCGGTGAACGCGCGGGGCGACCAGCGATCGGTGAATTGCGGGTGAATGGCATAGTCGGCAACGCGTGGATTGGCACTCATCAAGAGATTCCTTGCTACGTTTGAAGTGAGGGAGCGACGCAAAACCCTACTGGGCGGCGCAAAAACTGACAAGTCCGTTCTACCGGCAGTCGCCAATGCTTGGCCCGCAAGGGCCTTGGCACTAGACTGGCGGCCTTTTCACCACCTGATGTTGATGCTTGAGCCATGGCCGCCAAAGTCGAACCGTTCTGGATACGCAAAACCCTCGATCAACTCGATCAAGAGGAATGGGAGTCGCTGTGCGACGGCTGCGGCCTGTGCTGCCTGCAAAAACTCGAAGATGAAGACGACAACAGCGTCTATTACACGCGCATCGCCTGCAAACTTCTGGACCTGAAAACCTGCCAGTGCACCGATTACCCCAACCGGCGTGATTTCGTCCCGGACTGCATCCAGCTCACGCCGGGCAAGGCCGACGAGTTCAAATGGCTGCCACCGACCTGCGGCTATCGCCTGGTCAGTGAAGGGAAGGACTTGCCGCTCTGGCACCATCTGGTGTGCGGCGACCGCGATGCGGTGCACCACCAACGAATTTCACAATCCGGGCGCATGCTCGCCGAAAGCAGCGTGCCTGAAGATGACTGGGAAGATCACCTGATATTCCGCGCGGGTTAATGGCTGACAGATTCAGCTTCACTAAGGAGTGTGTATGGCTGTGGGATGGCGGCTGGCGTTGGCAGTCGGGCTAGTGGCCCTGAGTTCGCCCGTGTGGGCGGCGAAGAAAGTCGATCTGGATTACCACGTGCGCCTGTTGCCGCAAAGCGATCAGGCGGAAGTACGCCTGACACTGGCGCAGGGTTCGGCGGTGCGCAGCCTGGATTTTGACCTGGGCGACGGCAGCCACTACAGCGACTTCAAGGCCGACGGCCAATGGCAACTCACGCCGGGCAAAGCCGCACGGGGTGTCTGGCATCCTGCCGCCGACAAGGCCAGCCTGACCTACCGCGTGCGTATCAGCCACGGGCGCAAAAACGGCAGTTTCGATACGCGCATGACACCGACCTGGGCGTTGATGCGTGGTGATGACCTGGTGCCCGCCGCCAGACTCGATCAACAGGACGGCATCGAGTTGGTTTCGCGCCTTGAGTTCGAGTTGCCGACCGGCTGGAAAAGCGTCGAAACCGCCTGGCCGCGAATCGGCAAGAATAAATTTCGCATCGACAACGTGTCCCGATTGTTCGACCGGCCCACCGGCTGGATGCTCGCCGGTCATCTCGGCAGCCGTCGCACCCGATTGGGCGAAACCGAAGTCACCGTCACTTCGCCTCAGGGCCAGGGCATGCGCCGCATGGACGTGCTGACGCTTTTGACCTTCGTCTGGCCGCAAGTGCAAGCTGTGTTTCCGCGTCATCCAGGCAAACTGCTGATTGTCGGCGCCAACGACCCGATGTGGCGCGGTAGCCAGGCCGCGCACGAGTCGATCTACTTGAATACACGTCTTGCGCTGGTCAGCGAAAACGGCAGCAGCGCGCTGGTGCGTGAACTGGCGCAGGTGTTCGCACGGATCAACGACAAACAGCGCAGCGAATGGATCAGCGAAGGGTTTGCCGAGTACTACTCCATCGAACTGGTGCGCCGCGCCGGCGGCATGAGCGATGAACGGTATGAAAGCCTGCATGGCAAATTGGTCAAGGACAGCCAGAAGGTCACGACCGTGCGTGGCGACCAGATCAGTCCGGCGCAAGTGTCGAAAGCGGTGGTGATGCTACAGGAACTGGATCGCGAAATTCGCTTGAAGACGCGTAACAAGCGATCGCTGGATGATGTGTTGCGCGGGGCGATGCATCTGGAGAGTGTCGATACCAAGGAGTTTGTTCAGCTCGCCGAGAGCGTCATTGGCGAGCCTTCCAAAGTTCTCGATACCGAGTTGCTCCAATGATACCTCCATCGCGAGCAGGCTCACTCCTACAGGATTTTGTGTACACCACAAATCAACTGTAGGCGTGAGCCTGCTCGCGATGAGGCCCTAAGCCTCAATACTTTTTCTGGATCAAACCCCTGTCTTCGGCGACTTCAACGAATCATTCCCCGTCACCGTAGCCGTCTTGGTCGCCGCCTCGGCATTTGCCTTCAACGTGCGCAATTCTTCCCCGGCCCGCTCAATTTTCGCCCGCACGTTGTCCATGTCCTGGCGGCTCTTCTCGATCATGCTTTTGACCGAACTGTGCCCGGTGATCCCGCGGGCCAGCACCACACCGCCGATCGCCACTTGAATCAAGCCGAAAATCCCGCCGCGACGCAGGCCCTTGCCCATCATCACTACGCCACCGGCCACGGAGCCTGCGCGCTCCCAACCGTAAACGTTGTGCTCGGAACGGCTCTGGAACGGGGTGGATTCAATGCGTTCTACGCGTTTGAGTTCGCTCATGATCTTTCTCCTGGCAGGAAGGGCTGCGTCGTCGTGGATAGTTAAGCTGACTGCCGAGGCGGGCGGCTTGTTCCATCGGATGTGCGTCGAATCAGCGAAATTTCGCCCCGGAACGGGTGTTGAGCCCTTTGGACATGCGGTCGTAAAGCACGACGTTGACGGTGGCCGCCAGGTTCATGCAACCGGTGGTCGGGATGTAGACCACGTCTTCGCACCAATCGCGAATCTCTTTATCCAGCGAGCCGTCTTCCGGGCCGAAGATGTAGAGGGCGCGATCGGGGTGGGTGTATTCCGGCAGGGAGCGCGCACCTTCGACCAGTTCCACGGCCACCGGCACGCAGCCCAGCGGCAGGATTTTTTTCAGGTCGTCGATGCCGATCAGCGGGATGTCGTAGTGGACGCGCTTGGTGTCGGTCACGAAGTCGGCGGCGCGTTCATAACGCTTGCCGGTGTAGAACACGGACGCCACGCCATAGCAGCCGGCGGCACGCATGACCGAACCGACGTTTTCCGGTGATTTGGGGTTATACAAACCAATGCAGCTGTACCGTTTATCTGCCACGAGCGGGGTGCCTTCGGGGAAAAAACGGCGATTATACGGGGATTGGGGGAGGGGTGTTCAGTGATCATTCCCACGCTCCGCGTGGCAATGCCTCAACGGACGCTCTGCGTTCGGCTCTAGATGGGACGCAGAGCGTCCCGGGCTGCATTCCCACGCAGTGCGTGGGAATGATCAGGCATGGGGTCAGTCGACTTCAGTCTTCTTTTTTCATCAACCCAGCCAACGCCGCAAACGGGTTATGCGTTGCCTTGGCGATTTTCGGCGTGCTCAGTGAGCCTTCGCCGAAATACTGCTGGTCGGTATATCGCGAGTGTTCATTGTCGTGGCAGTACAGGCACAACAGTTCCCAGTTCGAGCCGTCTTGCGGGTTGTTGTCGTGGTTGTGGTCGCGGTGGTGCACGGTCAGTTCGCTCAGGCGCTTGCCGGAAAACTCACGGGCGCAGCGGCCGCACACGTGCGGGTACATCTTCAGGGCCTTGTCGCGGTAGCCCATTTCCTTGTCGCGCTGGTTGTCGGCGAGGATGCGGTCCAGCTTCGAAGTATTGGTCGGGGTGGACGAACTCATGGGTTCACCTTTGTAAAAAAGACTAATGACGGTTATGACGTGAGTTTAGCTCAGCCCTTGAGCTTCTCGGCAATCCAGATGGTGTGACGCGTGCCCTTGTTGCCATGGGCAAAGACCTGGACTTCCTCGGCCTTGAAACCGGCCTTCTTCAATTTGTCGGAAAACTGCTTGTCGGCGCTGGCCGACCACACCGCCAGTACGCCTTTGGGCCGCAGGGCCTTGGCGCAGGCACTCAGGCCACCGGCGGAATAGAGCCAGCTATTGGCTCGTTGGGTCAGGCCTTCGGGGCCGTTGTCGACGTCGAGCATGATCGCATCGAAGCCTTGCGGCTCGGCTTGCAATACCTTGGCCACGTCTTCCATGCGGATCACGGTGCGCGGGTCGAGCAACGGGTTGCCGGCCTTCTCGCCCAGTGGACCTCGGTTCCACTCCACCACACCCGGCACCAGCTCGGCGACCACCACTTCGGCCGTCTTGCCCAAATGCTTGAGCGCCGAGGCGAGGGTAAAGCCCATGCCCAGACCGCCGATCAGCACGCGAGAATTCGGCCGGCCGGCGACTTTGCGACACGGAATCTCGGCCAACGCATCTTCGGAGCCGTGCATGCGGGTGTTCATCAGTTGCCCGCCGTCGCCACCCTGGATCTTGATGACGAAATCCTCACCGTATTCGAACAGGCACAGGGCACCGCCGTTTTCAGGGATAGGGGCAGTGTCGAGCAGAACGAAACGTTTCATGGGGCTCTCTTGAGAAGGATTGGCAAAAACGGTGAGGGCAAACGGACGCTGTTGGGAGTAGCCTGAAAGTGACCACAAGGCCAACGGAGCCATTGATGAAGCGCACTATTCTAACGGCCATTGCTCTGGCCGCGCTCTCGATTACTGCTGTGCAGGCGCAAACGCTGCAATCCATCCCTGTCAGCCCCGCGCCCATGCCCGGTTCGCCCGGCACCGCCACACCGACCCCGTACCCGCAGATCACTGCGCCGTCCTTGCCAAAAGCCGGGCCGGGCAGTGGTGGTCCGCCGTTGGTGCCGATTGAAATGCCCAGCCCGCCGACTAAAGACCAGCCCGTGCCGAGGATCGAGCAAAACCCGTCGAAAGCCAAATCGCCGGGCGGTTAAACCTGCTGCTCAAGCAGTTGCCCGTCGGCCATGCGCAAGCGTTTGGAAAGGGAGACGGCGAGGGCGCGAATGATCTTGGCGGCGATTTTCGGCGCGTCGTTGATCATCTTTTCCAGCGAGTCCTTGCCCAGGTTCAGCAACTGACAGTTGCTGGCGGCCACGCAGCTGGCTGAGCGTCGTTCGCCATCCAGCACGGCCATCTCGCCGAACGAGCGGCCGCTGCGCAATGTGGCCATGGTTACCAGCTGCCCGTCACCGTTGGTTTTTTGCACCGCCACCTGGCCGGTGTGAATGATGCACATGAAACTGCCGGCATCGCCCTCGTGGAAAATCTCCTCGCCCTGCGCCACGGTGCTGATGCTGAAGTAACCCGAGGCCGCCGCGAAGTCGGCGGGCAGCAATTGGTCGAACAGGCCGCAGTCCATCAGCCAATCGCGAATTTCGTTGTTCAGTAAGGTCGGTTCTGACATGTCGTCACGGTCTTTTTCTTGTGTCTGTTGCTGGTCAGGGTCCTGAGCTCTCCACTAATCCTTGTAGGAGCCGAGCTTGCTCGCGATGAGGCCATCAAATTCAACATCAATATTGAATGTGATGCCCCGATCGCGGGCAGGTCGAATCGTCGCACCGCCGGCTCCTACGGGAGATAGGTGTTGTACCGGGCCCGGGGTCTGGTCTTAAGACCGGCACACCGGGCCAAGTTCCTCAGGCCATGCCCAAAACCTTGAACAAAAATGCGTATTCGAGCGCTACGTCACGCAATCCCTGATATCGACCGCTCATCCCGCCATGCCCGGCACCCAGTTCGGTCTTGAGCAGAAGGGTATTGCTGTCGGTTTTGGTCGCGCGCAATTTCGCCACCCACTTGGCCGCTTCCCAGTACTGCACACGGCTGTCGTTGTAGCCGGCGATCACCAGGGTCGCCGGATAGGCTTGCGCGGTGACGTTTTCGTAGGGGGCGTAGGTCTTGATCCGATCATAAACGTCCGGCTCTTGCGGATTGCCCCATTCGTCGTATTCCGTGACGGTCAGCGGCAGGTCTGGGTCGAGCATGGTGTTGAGCACGTCGACGAACGGCACTTCGGCAATCGCCGCGCCGAACAATTCCGGGCGCTGATTGAGCACAGCGCCAATCAGCAAGCCACCGGCACTGCCGCCGCTGATCGCCAGTTGCGGCGCGGTGGTGAAGCCGTTGGCGATCAAATGCTCAGCACAGGCAATGAAGTCGCTGAAGGTGTTGTGCTTGTGCTCCTGCTTGCCGGCGCGATACCACGCCTCGCCCAATTCACCACCGCCGCGCACATGCGCGATGGCGAAGGCCATGCCGCGATCCAGCAGGCTCAGGCGGGCGTGGGAGAACCACGGGTCGAGGCTTTCGCCGTAGGCGCCGTAGCCGTAGAGATACAACGGCACGGGTTGGCCCTGGTGCTCGCGTTTGACCACCAGGCTGATCGGCACTTGTGTCCCGTCCGGCGCGGTGGCCCACAGGCGCTGGCTGACGTAGGCATCGGCGTCGAACGGGCCGAGCACCGGGGTTTCCTTGAGCACTTTCTGCTCACCGTTGTTCAGTTCCAGCTGACGGATTTGCGCCGGACGGTTCAGGGCTTCGTAGCGCAGACGGATCCTGTCGCTGACGAACTCCAGACTGTTCTGGACATGCAGGCTGTAGGCCGCGTCCGGCAATTGCACGCGATAAGGCGCCAGGCCTTGTGGGTGGACTTCAATGATCGGCAAGCCACCTTCACGCAGGCTCAGGGTCATGGCGCCGGTGTTCAGGCTCATGCCTTCGATCATCACGCTGTCGCTGTGGGGGATCAGGTTCTGCCAGTCGGCTTCGGTCGGCGCCACGCCGGTATCGACCGCGCTGTACAGGGCAAAGTTGATGCCGTCGCGGTTGGTGCGAATGAACCAGGCCCATTGGCCGTCGAGGGCGCCGTGGTCGACGTCGTATTCATGGTCCTCGACCCGTGGCGCCAGGCAGGTGAAGGCCTGATGCGGCAGGGCGGCGTCTAGCGCCCAGACTTCACTGGTGGTCTTGCTGCCCAGGGACAGCAGCAGTTGCAGTTCGGAGCTGGAGCGGTAGCAATGCAGGAAGAAGCGTCCGTCCGTTTCATGGAACACTTCTTCGGCGGCTGTACCGTCCAGTCGATAGCGGAACAGTTTGTGCGGGCGATGGGTGTCGTCCAGTTCGCCGAAAAACAGGGTCAGGCTGTCATTGGCCCAGGTCATGCTGCCGTCACAATCCTGGAACTCCAGCTCGCTGACTCGACCGTCGGACAGTTCCTTCACGAACAGCGTGTAAATCTCATCGCCCGTGGAGTCGATGCTGTAGGCCAGGCGTTGGTGGTCCGGGCTGATGCTGAACGCGCCCAGGGAAAAGAAGCCGCCGTTGGCCAGTTCGTTCGGGTCCAGCAGCAACTGTTCCTGGCTTTCGTCGAGTTGCAGGCTGTCATCAGCCGGGCGTGGGCAGCGGTAGTGCCGGGCATATTCGTCACCGGCGGTGGTCCGCGTGTAATACAGGTACGGGCCCCAAGGGGAGGGCAGCGACAGGTCGGTTTCGAGAATCCGGCCCTTGATCTCTTCGAACAGGGTTTCGCGCAGGCCGGCCTGATCGGCGGTCAACGCCTCTTGATAGCTGTTTTCAGCCTTGAGGTAGTCGAGCACCGCATCGGTGTCGCGCTCCTGCAGCCAGGCATACGGGTCATCGCCCTCGGCCTTGCGGGCAATCGGAGCAGCGGAAACGTTGGCGGATAAGGGCATGGATGGCTCTCGTGCAATGTAAGAAATAGGGGCGTTGCAGACCACAGTCAGCTCTGGACTCAGTGCAAAACCTGTGGAAGCGAGCTTGCTCGCGATGAGGCCATTACATTCAACATCAGTGTTGAACGACACACCGCTATCGCGAGCAAGCTCGCTCCCACAGGTTGGGTGTCTTGACCGGCTGGTATTGGGGCAAGCCTGATCTGCGAAAAGTCGTTACTATAAGCGCCTCTTTGCCTGCCTTGCCATGGACACCATGACCGAGAACGACTATCTGATCGCTTGGGGCTGCTACGCCTTTGCCGCTTTTGGCTGCCTGTTGGTGTGGATGCGCTTGACCCGCTGGATGTGGCGCTGGCTGCGCGAGCCGCTGCGGCTGCTGGTGGCTGTCTTGCTATTCAGCCCGACCATCATCGATCCAGTGAAAGATAAAGTCGCGCCGGCTATCGCCATCACGGCGCTCGACCTGTTGTTCAAGGTTGGCAACAACGCCTGGCGAGCGATTTCCGATCTGTTGATGTACGGCATGATCGCCTTCGGCCTTTATCTGGTCATGGTGGCGATCCGCTTCCCCATCGAGCGCGCTTCCAACGCTCGCAAGGAACAGGCCGCCGCCGCCAAGGCCGCGGCCAAAGCCGAAGACCCGGACGATGATCATCCCTTCGGCGGTGCCGGCGATGATCGTTATGGTCGCCCACCGGTGCCGAGCAATCCGCAGCGATTGCGCGTCGAGCCGCGTTTATAACCTTGCCCCTGCCTTTTCATCGAGAATCCGAGCATGTGTGAGTTATTGGGCATGAGCGCCAATGTGCCGACCGATATCGTGTTCAGTTTCACCGGGCTGATGCAGCGCGGCGGTCGTACCGGTCCGCACCGTGATGGCTGGGGGATCGCTTTCTACGAGGGCCGTGGCCTGCGTCTGTTTCAGGACCCGGCCGCCAGTTGCGAGTCGGAAGTCGCGAACCTGGTGCAGCGCTATCCGATCAAAAGTGAAGTGGTGATCGGGCACATCCGCCAGGCCAATGTCGGCAAGGTCTGCCTGTCCAATACCCACCCGTTCGTGCGCGAGCTGTGGGGGCGCAACTGGTGTTTCGCCCACAATGGCCAGCTCGCGGACTTTCAACCGACCGCCAGTTTCTACCGTCCCGTCGGCGACACCGACAGCGAGGCGGCGTTCTGCGATCTGCTCAACCGCGTGCGCGCCGCGTTCCCGGAGCCGGTCGAGATTGAACGGCTGCTGCCAGACCTGGTGGCGGCCTGCGCCGAATACCGTAGCAAAGGCGTGTTCAACTGCCTGCTCAGCGACGGTGACTGGCTGTTCTGTTATTGCTCGACCAAATTGGCCCAAATCACCCGTCGGGCGCCATTCGGCCCGGCACGATTGAAGGATGTCGATGTGATCGTCGACTTCCAGGCCGAAACCACGCCCAACGACGTGGTGACGGTGATCGCGACTGAACCCCTGACCGAAAACGAAACCTGGACCCGTTACGAACCGGGCCAATGGAGCCTCTGGCGACGCGGCGAATGCGTCAGCCAGGGCAAGACCGAATAAGGATCTCCCCCGATGTTGCTCAGTTACCTACGGCTGGTGTTGTTTGCGGCGGGCCTGTTGATTGGTGTCCAGGTGCCGGGTTTTATCAATGATTACGCCAAGCGGGTCGAGGCGCACCTGATTGAGGCGCAGACCGGTTTGAGCGGTTTCCAGGGCACGGCCAACGAGTTCTTCAAGGGCGACATGCAGGCGCTGGTCGCCCATTACCGCGCCAGCGAAGACCCGATCTTTCGCAGCGATGCCGACAGTCTGAGCAACTTGCTGACCCGCCAACTGGCGTTGGACAAGCAATTCCAGGCGATGCAAGGCCCGTGGTACATCCGCTTCCTGCAAGTGGTACTGGCTGCTGACCCGGATATCCGCAAGGAAACCTGGAATGGTTACAGCTACCAGATCCTGCTGACCCCGGAAGCGATGATCTGGGGCATGAGCGGCGCATTGCTGCTGTCGTTCGGGATCGAATGCCTGTTCCGCTTGATCGACTGGGTGGTGCTGGGCGGCAAACGCCTGCGCCAGAGCCGGCCGATCGAAGACCGGGATGTGCGCGGCCTCTAATAACCAAAGCGCAGATCTGTGTAGCAGCTGCCTCGTGCCTCGGCAGCTGTTACAAGGGTTCAGTCAGCAAGAACGATGTAATCCTCACCCATCTCCTGCGCATACCGTTCCAGCACCTGCTGACACAACGCCACAATCTCCTCGACCCATTCAACACCCGTGCGCCACGACACCACCACCTGCAAATCCGGTGGTCGTTGACCGATGGGCAGCAGGGTCAGTTCCCCGCGCGCCAGCTCCTCGGCCACCAACACCGGCGGTAGCGCGCCAATGCCGAAACCATCGCGCAACAACCGGGTGATCGCCGACACCGAGTTCACGCAGTTCAGGCGTGGCGTCATCACGCCATTGGCCTGCATCAGGGCGAGCACCTCTTGATGCGGATGGGAGTTTTTCGAGTAGGTAATGATCCGCTCGCGCGCCAGATCGGCAATGCCGGAGTACTCGCGGTTGTAGAGAGAATTGCTCGCCGCAATCCAGCCCATGGGATGGCTGGCCAGCTCCAGGCTGCGCACGCTTTCCTGGCGCATCAGGTCGGTTTGCAGGATCAGGTCGAGAAACCCTTTTTGCAGCTGATCGCAGAGGTTGAGCGACGTATCGGCCACCAGTTCGATTTCCACCAACGGATAGAGGTCCGTCATCTGCGCCACCAGCGGGCTCAGCCAGGTGTGGATCACCGTGTCCATGACGCCGATCCGCACCCTTCCAACCTTGCTCGAACGGGTCTCGATCGACTGTTTGAGTGCCTGCATGGTGTCCATCATCTGCTCGGCATAGTCGAGCACTTTCAGGCCTTCGGGCGTCAGGCTGACGCCGCGTGAATCGCGCAAAAACAGTTTCACCCCCAGCTCGCTTTCGAGCACGGCGATGCGGCTGGATATCGAGGCCTGGGTGGTGAAGAGCTTGTCGGCGGTCAGGCGAAAACTCTTGAGTCGAGCGACCCAGACAAAGGTCTCGAGAAACTTCAGATTCATGGGATCAACTTTTTCTTATGCCTAAGCCCGGTTTTTATTAGTTGGACGCAGCAGGGCCACGGACCCAAAAATCGGCGCATCCGGTTCCCACGATAGGCGTCGTCGGGGCTCAGAACAATACCAATAAAAACTAGCGCGGAGATTTGCCATGAGTGCGCCCGACACGCTCGACATCCCCAAAACAACGGCCCGCCCGGGACCTTTCGACTGGTACCGCAACATCAATCAGCAGGAACGCCGCACCTTCTGGAGCTGCAAGATCGGCTATGGCCTGGACGGCATGGACACCCAGATGCTCAGTTTCGTGGTGCCGACCCTGATTGCCATGTGGGGCATCACCACCGGCGAAGCCGGGCTGATTCACACCAGCACCCTGATCGCCTCGGCCATTGGTGGTTGGGTAGCGGGGATACTTTCGGACCGCATCGGTCGCGTGCGCACCTTGCAACTGACGGTGCTGTGGTTCGCCTTCTTCACCTTCCTCTGCGGCTTCGCGCAAAACTACGAACAACTGCTGATCAGCCGCACCCTGATGGGCTTCGGTTTCGGCGGCGAATGGACCGCCGGTGCGGTGCTGATGGGTGAAGTGATTCGCGCCAAGGACCGTGGCAAAGCGGTGGGCATGGTGCAATCGGGCTGGGCGCTGGGGTGGGGGCTGACGGCGATTCTGTATGCGCTGCTGTTCTCGGTGTTGCCACCGGAAGACGCCTGGCGTGCGCTGTTCATTCTCGGCATCGTGCCGGCGATTTTTGTGATCTTCGTTCGTCGCCTGGTCAAGGACCCGGAAATCTACCGCGAGGCCAAGGCCAGACAGGAACCGAGCAACCCGGCGAAGTTCTACGAGATTTTTGCTCCTGGCATCCTCTTCACCACGATTCGCGCGTCGGTGCTGACCACCGGTGCATTGGGCGGTTACTACGCGATCACGTCATGGTTGCCGACGTTTTTGAAGAACGAACGGGGCTTGAGCGTACTCGGTACGGGCGGTTATCTGGCGATGGTGATCGTCGGTTCCTACGTCGGTTACGTCATCAGCGCGTATTTGACTGACATCCTCGGCCGCAAAAAGAACTTCATCCTGTTCGCTGTTGGCTCGTTCACCATCGTGCTGCTTTACACCCAACTGCCGGTCAGTAACGGCGTGATGCTCTGGCTGGGTTTCCCGCTGGGCTTCTTCGCTTCGGGGATCTTCAGTGGCATGGGCGCGTTTTTGACTGAGCTGTTTCCGACGCGGATTCGCGGCTCGGGCCAGGGGTTTTGCTACAACATTGGTCGGGCGCTGGCGGCACTGTTTCCGCTGCTGATCGGCTTGCTCAGCCAGAAGGTGCCATTGAGCGTCGGTATCGGGGCGTTTGCTGCGGTGTCTTACGGCGTAGTGATCCTCGCCGCGCTGAGCCTGCCGGAAACCCGTGGCAAACAACTGGATGCGCAGTAATCTGCCTACATCTGACAAGAACAATGCCTACAGGAGTGTTCACCGTGAACCGCCTGCTATTGAACTGCGACATCGGCGAGAGTTTCGGCAACTGGACCATGGGTCTGGACGCCGAGGTCATGCCCTTCATTGATTGCGCCAACATCGCCTGCGGTTTTCACGCGGGCGATCCAAGCATCATGCGCAAGACCGTCAGCCTGGCGCTGAGCAACGGCGTGCAGATCGGCGCGCACCCGGCCTATCAGGATCTGGTCGGTTTCGGCCGACGCTCCATGGCGTACACCGCCCAGGAACTCCAGGACATCCTGCACTACCAGATTGGCGCTCTCGACGGCATTTGTCGGGCCCAGGGCGGGCGTGTCAGCTACGTCAAACCCCACGGCGCGATGTACAACGACATGATGGCCAATCCGGCGCAATTGCGTGCGGTGCTGCAGGCCGTGGCGACGTACGACCGCAGCCTGCCACTGATGTTGATGGCCACCCGTGACAACAGCGCCGCGCAGCAACTGGGCGATGAATATGGCGTGACCTTGTGGTTCGAAGCCTTCGCCGACCGCGCCTACGACAGTGCGGGCATGCTGGTTTCGCGACAACTGCCGGGCGCAGTGCATCATGATCCCGAAAAAATCATCGGGCAGGCACTGACCATCGCCCGTGGCGACCACCTCACTGCCAGCGACGGCAGCGCATTGCATTTGCAGGCCAACACCCTGTGCGTGCACGGCGACAACGCCAGTTCGGTCGCCGCCGTGCGACGGATTCGCGAAGCCCTTGATCAGCAGAGCGCGCCATGAAACTGCGGGTAGAGGTGGTGGCGCTGGATTGCCTCATGGTGCGTCTGTTCGATGAGATCAGCGAGGCCAACATGCCGTGGATGCTGGCCGCCAGCGAAAATCTGCGGGCCGCGTTCGGCGAACATCTCATCGATCTGGTGCCGTCCTATACGACGTTGATGGTGCATTACGATTTGATCGCGCTGAACCCGGCTCAGGCTCGGGAATTGATCGCTCAAGCGTTGATTGATCTGTCGCCCAATACCCGCACTGGCGGTCAATGCCACGTGCTGCCGGTCTGGTATGACCTGAGTGTCGGCCCGGAGCTGAGCCTGTTGTCGCAGCGTAGCGGGTTGGCGGTGGAGGAGGTGATCCGTCGTCACAGCGGTCGCGAGTATCAGGTGTTTGCCTTGGGTTTTGCACCGGGTTTCGCGTTCATGGGACTGGTCGAGGAAGTGCTCGCCGCGCCACGCTTGAATACCCCGCGCAAAAAAGTCGCGGCCGGCAGCGTCGGCATTGCGGAGCGCCAGACCGCGGCCTATCCGGTGGTATCCCCTGGCGGCTGGAACCTGATCGGTCGCACCCCGAGCAAACTGTTCGACCGTGAACGCGACGGTTACAGCCTGATGCAACCCGGCGACACGGTGCGCTTTGAAGCCGTCAGCCATGCTGAATTCATCCGTCTGGGCGGTGACGACACGCCATTGGAGGCGCAGGCATGAGCCGCTTATCAATAGAGGCAAGTACACCGCTGTGCCTGTTGCAGGATGCCGGTCGTTTTGGCGTGCGGCATCTGGGCGTGACCCAGGGGGGCGGGCTGGATTGGCGTTCAATGTCCTGGGCCAACTGGCTGTTGGGCAATGACCTGAAGGCGCCGGTGATCGAAATTACCCTCGGCGGGTTCACCGTGGTGGCTGAAGAAGATTGCGTGCTGGCGCTTGCTGGGGCGGATCTGGGAGCTCAAATCGAGGGCCAGGCGCTGGCGCCATGGCGTAGTTTCCGGCTGCATAAAGGTCAGCGATTGCAATTCACTCAGCCGCTGCTCGGGGCTCGGGCTTATCTCGCGGCACCGGGCGGATTTGAGGCACCAAGTGTCCTGGGCAGCCGTTCGACCGTGGTCCGTGAGGAACTGGGCGGTCTGGATGGGCGGGGACGGGCGTTGGCCAAAGGTGCGCAATTGAGCTATGCCGGGAGTGCGTTGCTCCTGTTGCGGGCGTTACCGGCGGAACACCGACCGGACTTCTCCGATGATTCGCCGCTGGATCTGGTGCTGGGCGCACAGATTGGCGAATTCAGCGGGCAGAGTGCGTTCGACGCGTTCAACAGTGTGTGGACCCTCGACAGTCGCGCCGACCGGATGGGTATTCGCCTGCTGGGCACGGCGTTGCAGTATCAGGGAAAACCGATGATTTCCGAAGGCATCCCGCTCGGCGCAGTGCAGGTGCCACCGGACGGGCAGCCGATTGTGTTGCTCAATGATCGGCAGACCATTGGCGGCTATCCGCGACTGGGGGCGTTGACGCCGCTGGCGTTGGCGCGGCTGGCGCAGTGCTTGCCGGGGGCGAAGGTGCGGTTGCGGCCGGTGATGCAGGAGGTGGCGCATCGGGAGCAGATCCAATACCTGCATCGTTTCCTGAATAGCTAAAAGCATCGCGGGCAAGCCCGGCTCCCACAGGATTTTGGGGGTTCACATACTGTGTGAACGACCTCAGTCTTTGTGGGCGCCGGGCTTGCCCGCGATGGCGGCCTGAAGGGCAGCGAAGATTACTTGGAAAGAAACCGCATCCCTTCCTCCAACCCCCGAAGGGTCAGCGGATACATCTGGTCATCGATCAAGTCCCGCACAATATTGGTCGACGAGGTATAGCCCCACGTATCTTTCGGATACGGGTTAATCCAGATGAGTTTTTTGTACTTCTCCTTGAACCGCTGCATCCACACATAACCGGCTTCTTCGTTCCAGTGCTCGACGCTGCCGCCGGCCTGAGTGATCTCATACGGGGCCATGGCGGCGTCACCGATGAAGATCACTTTGTAGTCGGCGCCGTACTTGTGCAGCAAGTCCTGGGTCGAAGTGCGTTCGGAGGTGCGACGCATGTTGTTCTTCCACACCGATTCATAAATGAAGTTGTGGAAGTAGAAGTACTCCAGGTGCTTGAACTCGGTCTTGCAGGCCGAGAACAATTCCTCGCAAATCTTCACATGCGCGTCCATCGAACCGCCGATGTCGAACAGCAGCAACAACTTCACGGTATTGCGCCGCTCCGGCCGCATTTGAATATTCAGCAGCCCGGCATCTTTGGCGGTGTGGTCGATGGTGCCGTCGATGTCCAGCTCTTCCGCGGCACCCTGGCGGGCAAACTTGCGCAAGCGGCGCAGGGCCACCTTGATGTTGCGCGTGCCCAGTTCCACCGAGTCGTCGAGGTTCTTGTACTCGCGCTGATCCCAGACCTTGACCGCCTTGCCCTGACGCTTGCCGGCATCGCCGACCCGAATGCCTTCCGGGTTGAAGCCGCCAGAGCCAAACGGACTGGTGCCACCGGTGCCGATCCACTTGTTGCCACCGGCATGGCGTTCTTTCTGTTCTTCGAGGCGTTTCTTGAACTCTTCGATCAGTTTGTCCAGGCCGCCGAGCGACTGGATCGCCGCGCGTTCTTCGTCGGTCAGGGACCGTTCGAATTCCTTGCGCAACCAGTCTTCGGGAATCAGTGCCTGAAGGTGATCGTCGAGTTTTTCCAGGCCATTGAAGTAAGCCCCGAACGCTCGGTCGAACTTGTCGAAATGCTTTTCGTCCTTCACCAGAATCGCCCGGGACAAGTAATAGAACTCGTCCATGTCGGCGAAGGTCACGCGTTGTTTCAGCGCATTGATCAGGTCCAGCAGCTCACGCACCGAGACCGGCACCTTGGCGGCGCGCATTTCATTGAACAGGTTGAGCAGCATGGCATCAGCCTCTTAGCGGGTGCCGCGACGGCTCATGAACGCCAGGCGCTCAAGCAATTGCACGTCCTGTTCGTTCTTCACCAGCGCACCGGCCAGCGGCGGGATGGCCTTGGTCGGATCGCGCTCGCGCAGTACCGCTTCGCCGATGTTGTCGGCCATTAGCAGCTTGAGCCAGTCCACCAGTTCGGAGGTCGATGGCTTTTTCTTCAGGCCTGGTACTTTGCGCACGTCGAAGAACACGTCCAGCGCTTCGCTGACCAGGTCTTTCTTGATGTCCGGGTAGTGCACGTCGACGATCTTTTGCAGCGTGACGCGGTCCGGGAAGGCGATGTAGTGGAAAAAGCAGCGACGCAGGAACGCGTCCGGCAGCTCTTTCTCGTTGTTGGAGGTAATGATGATGATCGGGCGCTTCTTGGCCTTGATGGTCTCGTCGATCTCGTAAACGTAGAACTCCATCTTGTCGAGCTCTTGCAGCAAGTCGTTCGGGAACTCGATGTCGGCCTTGTCGATTTCGTCGATCAGCAGAATCACCCGTTCTTCGGATTCGAACGCTTCCCAGAGCTTGCCCTTTTTCAGGTAGTTGCGAACGTCGTGGACCTTTTCCGTGCCCAGTTGCGAGTCACGCAGGCGGCTGACCGCGTCGTACTCGTACAGGCCCTGATGCGCCTTGGTGGTGGACTTGATGTGCCAGGTGATCAGCTTGGCGCCGAAGGATTCTGCCAGTTGCTCGGCCAGCATGGTTTTACCCGTGCCCGGCTCGCCCTTGACCAGCAGCGGACGCTCCAGGGTAATGGCGGCGTTGACCGCCAGCTTCAGGTCATCGGTGGCGACGTAGGCCTGGGTGCCTTCGAACTTCATCTGCTAATCCTCGAACGGTGACGCCGACCTGAACGGGGCAGGGCGGGACGCAATAATGGTGATGCCCGACTATACCGCGCTGCCCGGTCGACTGTGAACGCAGACGACTTATTCAGTCTCTGAATGGGGCGTCACATCTTGACTCAGTCTTGGCGGCTTGCAGACTTAACCCGCCTCAGGCTTGGGCCGTTCATACCGGGCGTTGAACGCCTGGATGAAACCATTGCGCAAAATCTGCAAAAACGCCTGAAACGCGCTGATGTCCTGGCGATGCACGTTGCCGCTCAGTTCCACGCGGGTTGCGAACTGGTTTTTACCCTGGTTTTTCAGCACGGTTTCAGAGCCGCCGACGATGGCTTCCCAGATGGAGCGGAAAATCCCCTTGTCCTTGTTTTCCACGTCTTGCTGCCAATTGAACACGTCGACGTCCTTCAGCAACGGTTTGATGTAGCCCGTCAATTGGGCTTTTTTCGCTTGTGCTTCGATGACCACGTCGCCATGACCGGCATTGAAGTCGAATTTGCCGTAGGCCGAGGCGAAGTCGTTCATGCGTTTGAGTTCGATGTCCTTGGCACGCAGGCGGAATTCAAAGTCTTCAAAGTTGCTTAAAGGGTCGAAGGTTGCAGTGGTTTCCAGTGGCGCATGCCCAAGCAGCAGGGCCTTGCCTTCGAAGCGAGCGTCACGCTTGCCTTGTTTGTCGACCACATTGGTCAGGTTATAAATGCTGGCATTGACCTGCGTGGCGTTCATGTTCACCGGAGGTTTGGAATTGAAGTTGCGAAAACTGAGTTTGCCGTCATAGATCCGCACTTCGTCCAGGGTAAACGGGGCCAACTTACTCAGTTGCGAACGCCAGTCAGTGCCCTGACCGGTTTGCGAGTTTTGCTTATTGGCGCCGCCGTCGACGAAGTTCACCTCGGGATTGAAGAATTGCACCCGGGCCACCACCGCATGGTCGTACCACAGCGAATGCCAGCTGACGGAAAGGTCGATCAGCGGCGCATTGACGAACGGCACCGGCACCTTGCCGTCGACCTTGACGATTTTCAGCCCGTTGATTTTATAGGCGCCGCGCCACAGGGCCAGGTCCACATCGGTGACCTGGCCCCGGTAATCACCCATATTCGCCAGTTTGTCGTTCAGGTAATCGCGCACCATGTAGGGCAGGGCGATGTGCAGGGCTATCAGCAGCACAACGAGGCCGGCGAGGGTCCACAAGGGCCAGCTGTATCGACGCTTCATGATGGCAATTCTCTGGCGATGTAAAGCCATTGACTGCGCCTGCTTCAGGACGTTCGGTCGAACTGGACGACCACCGGCAACAGGCATACCTTTGTGGGCTTATTCAATGCTGTACAAGGACCCAGCCATGAGCCGTATTTTCGCTGACAACGCCCACTCCATCGGTAATACACCACTGGTGCAGATCAACCGCATCGCCCCGCGCGGCGTGACTATCCTGGCCAAGATCGAAGGGCGTAACCCCGGTTATTCGGTCAAGTGCCGGATCGGCGCGAACATGATCTGGGACGCCGAAAGCACCGGCAAACTCAAGCCTGGCATGACCATTGTCGAACCGACCTCGGGCAATACCGGGATCGGCCTGGCGTTTGTCGCCGCTGCCCGTGGTTACAAGCTGATGCTGACCATGCCGGCGTCCATGAGTATCGAACGCCGCAAAGTGCTCAAGGCGCTGGGCGCCGAACTGGTGTTGACCGAGCCGGCCAAGGGCATGAAAGGCGCAATTGAAAAAGCCGGTGAAATTGTTGCCAGCGACCCGGCCAAGTACTTCATGCCGGCGCAGTTCGATAATCCGGCCAACCCGGCCATCCACGAAAAAACCACGGGTCCGGAAATCTGGAACGATACCGATGGCGCCGTCGATGTGTTGGTGGCGGGTGTCGGAACAGGTGGAACCATTACTGGTGTTTCGCGGTATATCAAGAATACACAGGGCAAACCGATTATCTCGGTGGCCGTTGAGCCTGCGGGTTCTCCAGTGATCACCCAGGCCCTCGCCGGTGAAGAAATCAAGCCGAGCCCGCACAAGATCCAGGGCATCGGCGCCGGTTTTGTACCGAAGAACCTGGATTTGGCGATGGTTGATCGGGTCGAGTTGGTCACAGACGACGAGTCCAAGGCCATGGCCCTGCGCTTGATGCAGGAAGAAGGGATTTTGTGCGGTATTTCGTGTGGTGCAGCCATGGCCGTCGCGGTACGCCTGGCGGAAACCCCGGAAATGCAGGGCAAGACCATCGTGGTGATTCTGCCGGACTCCGGCGAGCGCTACCTGTCGAGCATGCTGTTCAGTGATCTGTTTACCGAACAGGAGAATCAGCAATAAGCGCGTCAATGGACTGAGTGTTCATTGACGAGGGACGGGGCTGAATTCAGGTCAGCCCCCGTTCAGGAACCCTATGTTAAGAAGTGCTTTGTTGCGCATTCCTTAATACTGAATGTTGTATCAGGCGGGTTTTTCCCGAGGTCGGTAATGTTTATCATGGCCGACTGCCACGTCGGGTGAATGGCGTTGTGCGTGAGCCTAAATCTCAAGGAGTCGTTGATGAGTTTTTCCTTTGCCGCGAAAGCGTCGGTGTTGTTGCTGTTTCTGGGCAGCACCCTCTATGTCCATTTGCGCGGCAAGGCGCGATTGCCGGTGTTACGGCAATTCGTCAATCACTCGGCACTGTTTGCGCCCTACAACGCCTTGATGTACCTGTTCTCTGGTGTACCGTCCAAACCGTATCTGGATCGCAGCAAGTTTCCGGAACTGGACGTGCTCAAAGACAACTGGGAAGTTATCCGCGACGAAGCCATGCACCTGTTCGATGAGGGTTATATTCGCGCGGCTGAAAAGAACAACGACGCCGGTTTCGGTTCGTTCTTCAAGAAAGGCTGGAAGCGTTTTTACCTCAAGTGGTACGACAAGGCTCTGCCCTCGGCAGAAGCCCTGTGCCCAAAGACCGTGGAACTGGTCAACAGCATTCCCAACGTAAAGGGTGCCATGTTTGCGTTACTGCCAGGTGACAGCCACCTCAATCCGCACCGTGATCCGTTTGCCGGTTCCTTGCGCTATCACCTGGGGCTGTCGACCCCCAACTCCGATGATTGCCGCATCTTCGTTGACGGCCAGGTCTACGCCTGGCGCGATGGCGAAGACGTGATGTTCGATGAGACCTATGTGCACTGGGTCAAGAACGAAACCGGGACAACCCGGGTGATTCTGTTCTGCGACATTGAGCGTCCGCTGAGTAATCGCCTCATGACTGGCATCAATCGCTGGGTCAGCGGTTGGCTCGGCCGCGCCACAGCCCCTCAAAACCTTGATGATGAACGCGTGGGCGGGATCAACCGGGCGTATGCCTGGAGCAAGAACTCCAGTGATAAGGTCAGTGGAGTGGTTAAACAGTGGAAACGTCGTCATCCCAAGGCCTACCGCGTACTGCGGCCGGTGTTGGCGGTGCTGGTGCTGACGTTATTGGGGTATTGGCTGTTTGGCTGAGGCCTGACAAGAACTGAAAAACCGCTCCTTGGAGCGGTTTTTTTCGCCGTTTTCAAGGGCGCCCGGCGAGCAGGCTCTCAGAGTAGGCCTCCTTTCTTTGGCTGTCGTTACCGGCCCTTTTTCCAAGTGATTGCAATCGATGTCTATCGCTGGTTATAGTCGGCGCACGGTGATTTCAACCCACCGTCCACTTCATCAAAAAAGATCAGCCCAATGCCTGCATTCCACATCAACGCGGTAGTCGATTCAGCGGTCAACGCTGGCGTCTTGCCGTGCGGGAATCAGCAGCCTGCGCAGATCAGTCATTACCCCCCACCTGTCCGTAGCACGCCGGTGTACGCCGTCGTATCACCGCCGGGCGTTGGCATTTCGGGCTGATCAGCTTCTTTTTGCTGTTGCCCTTTGCCCGCCAGAAAAAACTACTGAATTTCAGCTTCGGCTGAGTTGGCTTTTGCCTGACTACAGGTGGCATTCATGTTTGTCCTTTCGAAACAATCCGCGCTCGCGGCGGCGTCCACGAGCCTGTTCGTCCTGCTGTGGAGCAGCGGGGCGATCTTCTCCAAATGGGGCCTGGCGCATGCGTCACCCTTTGCTTTTCTGCTGGTGCGCTTCGCCATCGCCTTGTGCGGTCTGGTGCTGCTGGTGCCTTTGCTCAAGCTGAAGTTGCCCAAGGGCGGCAAGCCGATGTTGTATGCGATGGCCACGGGCGTGGTGTTGCTGGGGGCTTATCAGATTTTCTATCTGCTGGCCCTGGACCTGAAAGTCACCCCGGGCGTCATGGCGACGATCATGGGCGTGCAACCGATTCTGACCGTGGTGCTGATGGAACGTCAGCGCTCCCTCAGCCGGATGTTCGGTCTGGGGCTGGGTCTGGCGGGATTGATCATGGTGGTGTATCAGGGCATCGGCCTGGCCGGCATGTCGATGGCCGGGATGCTCTTCGGATTGCTGGCGCTGGCGAGCATGACGTTCGGCTCGATCATGCAGAAACGCATCACCGACAATCCCCTCGGCACACTGCCGGTGCAATACCTCGCCGGGCTGTTGCTGTGCGGGATCTTCGTGCCGTTCCAGCCGTTTCATTTTGAACACAGCACGGGCTTTATCGTGCCGGTGTTGTGGATGGGACTGGTGGTGTCGGTGCTGGCGACGTTGCTGCTGTACCGCTTGATCGCCCGGGGCAATCTGGTGAATGTCACCAGTCTGTTTTACCTGGTGCCGGCGGTGACGGCAGTGATGGACTACCTGATTTTCGGCAACCGACTGGCGATGTTGAGCATGCTCGGCATGCTGTTGATCATCGTCGGCCTGGTGTTTGTGTTCCGTAAAAGCCGTTGACCCTGACGCGGCCTTCGTGATTGACGAAGGCCGCGTTTTTTAGGGCTGGCATTGCAGGCGCACGCGCTCGTAGTTCAGGGCTTTGTTGCGCTCAGGCAATGCGTAGGGCGCCAGGCAGTGTTTGTCAGCCCATTTGATGGTGAGGGTGGCCGAGTCCTCTTCCACCAGCGCCAGGGCTTTACCGCTCGGGTCGGAAATGGCCAGTTGTTTACCGGCGGCATCTTCTAACGCGGCGCCAAATGGAATGGCCTTGTTCTGCGCGTCAAACAGCTCGAACTGCACCCGTCGCCCGGTCTTGCCGACATAGCGGGCCAGCACCACGGCACCCCGTCTTGGTACGACTTGCTGGGTTGCATTATCGATCTCGATGTCCGCACCCAGATCCCGGGTATCCAGGCTGATCCAGTTCACCCGATAGGGCTGGGTGTTGGGGACCACGGCAAAGCCATTGGCGCCGGTTTTAGCGCCGCTGTAGCTACCGATTTTGGCCCCGGAGACACCCGGCACTTCGGCCAGGGCAAAGGTTTCGCCCACAGTCTGCCCCAGATTGACGCCTCCCGCGTGGCCTACCACGGAACCTGCAAGGTTGAGATTTTGCGAGGTGTAGCCGCGTCCCTGACTGTAGCCGGCGCTGACATCCGCCACCGAGGTGCGGGTGCTGATGTTGGCCGAGGCCGAGCTGCCACCGGTGCTGCTGTTGCCACCTTGCAGTGAGTAATAGGTGTCGCTGGTTTCCGACAGGTAACCGTTGATACCGACTTGAGTGCTATCGCTGTTCTTCTGCGTGCTGGCCGAGACAAAGGCCCTGGGAGCGCGGGGCTTGGAACCCAGCGGGAACGACAGGGACAGGTTGATCAACGTGTCATTGTTTGACGGTCCGAAATCACCGACATCCTTGGTATAGGTCGCGCCAACGTTGTAGCTGACCTCACCCCAGTAGTTGCTGTAGCCGGTGGACAAACTCTGGGAACCGCCGCGTCCCCAGTAGCGCTGGTCGCTGGCGTTCAGGTAAACGCTGCCATATTGCTGGTTGCGCCCCAGGCTCTGGTTGATGGTCAGGTCCGTACGGGTTTTCGAGTTGCCGGTGGTTTTTTTGCCATCGGCGTTGAGTTCCTCAACGTGGTTGGTCAGGGTCCGGTAGCCCTCGGTCGAATAGCGATAGGCGGCCAGGGTGAAGTTGGTGTCGGTGCCGGTAAAGGTCTTGGCATACAACGCGCGCAGACTATTTCCCTGGACTGACTGGCCCAGCGTACGGCTGGAGGAGTGCGTCAGGTCAACGGACACCGCGCCGATCGAGGTGTTGCGACCCGCACCGACTGACAGCGCCTTGAAGTTCTCCGAGGCCTGGACACCGACGATCCCGGTGAGGTTGCTGTTGATGCCATAGGCCAGGGTACTGCTGACAAACTGCGGCGACGCCAGGCCATCGCTGTTGCTGTTGTACTTGCCCGCCGAGACGCTGTACTTCACCTGACCTTCGCGGACCATGATCGGCAAGCTGGAAAACGCCTGCATCGTGACCCGTCGACGGCCATCGGCTTCGATGATGGTCACTTGCAGGTCGCCGTTGGAGCCGCTGGGATAGATATCGCTGATTTCAAACGGACCCGGCGGTACGTTGGCGGTATACAGGATGTAATCGTTTTGACGGATCTCCACCGTGGCGCTGGTTTCTGCCACGCCGCGAATGATCGGTGCATAGCCGCGCTCACTGTCGGCGCGCATGCCTTCGTCGGAGGCCAGTTTCAGGCCGCGATAACGCACACTGTCGAACAGGTCGGTGTCGGAGAAAATATCGCCGGCACTGAATTGGCCTTTCAACGCGGTCACGTCATGTTGCACGTAGCTGCGGTTGCTCTTGAACGTGTTGGGCCGGCCAGTACTGCTGCTGAAGTTCGATTCATTGCGCAGCCGCCAGGCGCCCAGATTGAGGCCGTTACGCAGACCCAGGTTGTTGGAGAACGTGGTGGCGTAGTCCGTGCTGTTACGGTTGCTGCTCAACTGATAGTTGATAAAGGCCGCCGAGACGCCGCTATCCCATAAGGCAGGGTCGACGTAACCACGCATGCCCCGCTGCATGGCGATTTGCGGCACGCTCGCTAACAGGCGCAGGCGGCTGACGTCATAGCGCAAAGTGGCCTTGTCGATCAGCGACGGCAAGTCATAGCAGGCTTGCGGCTCATTTGGGTTGAGTGTGCCGGCCGCTTCCAGCTTGTTCATGTCGATGCCCAGTTGCTGCAACATGTCCAGGGTCAGGCAGGCTTCGACCTTGGCGTTTTTCGGGTTGCGTTGGAAGTCGATATCACGGCGGCCCACCAGCACGTCGTTGCTGTAGAGGTCGACCCGGTAGTTACCCGGCAGCACGCTGTTGGCGGACAACAGCAACTGCAGGTCCACCGACGACTGGGCGCCTTGCAGAAACGAGGTATTGAACTGTTCGAGTTGATCCTGTTCGAGCGCGGTCGGCATCGTTTCAGTAGCACCCGCTAAAGACGGAAGACCAAACACTATCGCTATCGACAGTGCGTTAAGTTTTGACGGGCTCAACCGTGTGGAAGTGTTGGATAGTCGCGCGCAGTGATTTACGCCATGGTCGGATCTGCTGCTCGTGAGTAAAGTCATACAAAGAACCTATATCACCCCCCCATACGAACGACTAAACGGAGCGAAGAAAAATACGGGAATAGACGATTGATGTTTAATCAGACGTATTAATTTGAGTTTTTTGTCAGGCTGGCCTTGGCCGGATTGCTGTTGGAAAGTTGAGCGGTGTAACGATCCTGTGCGCCGTAGTCGTTGATATTCATGAATGACACAGTTGGCGTGCTGGAGCTGTTGAACTGTTTGATCGCGAATTCTTTTTGTTCGCCAGGGGCGATCATCATTGAATCAATGGGTTGTTCCACTGATTGTCCTGATAGAAGTTTTATATCCGCCATGGAAACGTGGAACAGGCCCGGATTGTTAACCGTCAAGACGGTTTTGCCGGCTCGATCCACCAATCGCCATAACAGTTCTGTTGGCGCCAGATAAGCGTTTGCGTTCAACCCTGAAGGGCGAAAGAACACCTTGATACGCTGGCGAACCGCGAGCTGCAGGGTGTTTTGTGTTTTGGCCGCTTGAGGGATTTCCTGGACATTGAGCCAGACCACCGACTCCTTATCGTCAGGCATGCCGGTGCCCTCATAGATCACCCGTAACAATTGCTGCTCTTTACCTGCGACCCGCGCCAGTGGAGGGGTCACGGCGAAAGGCACCGAGGTTGCGTCGGAGGCGTCGCTGTCGACCCATGACTGGATCAACACGTCTTCACCGCTGTTGCGCACGGTGATGCCGGCTTCCTTGTGCTTACTGTCAAAGACCAGACGGGTAGCGCTCAACGAAATACCGGCGTCGGCCTGGCTGGCCATGAGCACGCCGAGGATACCCAGGCAAAAGGAAAGGGAGTGACGACGAAACATGATGATTACCGCTTGATATCAAAAGAGATGGCGAGGCCCACAGGCCCCGCACATAGTCGGATCCGGCCCTGCGATTATTCGTATTGCAGGGTGAACGGCAGGGTGGCATCACCGCGACCGGCGACGGCGGTGCCCGCTGCGCCCGTAGTGACATAAGCGGCCGAGAACTTCAGCGAGGTGTTGCCGTCTTGCAGGTTGTTCTCGATTTTGGCGGTTGCGGGCGAACTCAGATCGATCAGCGCGCCATCAGCGTTGAGCAGTGCAATACCGATGTTTTTTGCAGCACCCAGGCCGTCAATCAGCTTCAGTACCCCGGTGCCATCGACGAGGCCCGAACCGGCACCTTTCTTGGCTTCAAAGATCATCGACACTTTGGTGCCCGCATTGCAGCTGATCTTCATGTCAAAGTTTTCGGCGCTCAGTTTGCCATTGCCCTTCGGAGCGGTAGCGGTGCCCATGTCTTTGATCGACACTTCGCCCATTGGCACGGAAATAGTCTTGTTCAGGTCGGAACCTTGAACGGAACATGCATCGTTGTTAATGATGCCGGAGAAGTTGATGGTACCGCTGCCGGCTTTGGTGACTACCGGGTCCGCTGCGAAAGCGTTGCCAGTGGCTGCCAACATGGACAGTGTCATAAGTGCCAGGGAAAGCTTTTTCATTCTGATTTCCATACGTGTGTTTTAAAAGTGCTGCATCAAGGTGCAGCCACACGATAGAGAAGCGGCCAGGATGAAAGAATCAGACGATTCTTAGAAGTGCTCTGTGGCGCGAGATGAAGTGGAGTATTTCAGGCAGTATGGGTGCTGAGGGTGAACGTGGTATTACCTGAGATAAGCCACGTTTGATCAAGGTTTTTAACGTGGATATGGTTAGTTGAAAAGTTTGCGCTCAATGCAATAAGCCAGTAAGTCCTGGTCGCTGTTAACTTCCAGCTTGCGCATCGCCGATACTTTTTGCGCACTAATGGTTTTAGCACTTCTATTCTGGCCGCGAGCGATATCGCTGACACTTTGCCCGGACACGAACAGCCGCAGTATTTCGTGCTCTTTGGGCGACAACCTGGCGAAACGTTCGTCCAGGGCGCTGGTAGATTCCATCACCGAGGTGGGTTCCGGCCTGGCACTTTGGAACGGATTACCCCTGGCGACAGCCTTGAGCGCAACCTGGATTTCGTTGTGCAGTTGGTTTTTCTGAATGACTCCGACCACGCCCAGTTCATGCAGCCGGGTCAGGATCAAAGGGTTGGAGATCATGGTCAGCACCAGGATGTGCACCGCCGGGAAATGCCGTTTCAGATACTCCACCAGCTTGAGGCCATCGCCGTAGGGCGAATCTGCGGGCATATTGAAGTCGGTAATGACCAGGTCGACAGGCTGGCGCTCAAGCTGGTTGATCAGCTCGTTGGAACAGACCGCTTCACCCACCACACGAAAGCGTTCATCACGTTCTATCAGCTCACGTACCCCGAGCAGCACGATGGGGTGATCGTCAGCGATGACAACGTTTAGTTTTTCCATGACCGGTTATCCATAGTGTGTCGTTGGAGAGACAAGTTAAGGTTACTCAAGGGCATTCAGTAAAGCCGTCAGCCGTTCCAGTTTTTGCCTGACCTCCAGCGCCAGGGCTGGCGTGACCGTCAACCCCATCAACCGGCACTCCAGTTCGGCGAAGGCAATCGCCATGGCACCGGCCTGCACAGCACCCAATGCACCGGCCATGCTGTGCAGTTGTCGCGCAACGGCACTGGCATCGCCACGGTCCAGTGCTGCAAGCGTGGTCTGCTTGTCTTGTTGCATGGTGCTGATAAACAGCTCACGCATTTTAGGTGATAGCTGAACCTGGTCAGTGACGCTCTCAGGCGCAAGGCTGTCATCGGCGACGATGGCTTGCACGGGCACGGCTATCTTGCAGTGCTTCAATAATTGCGTGCGCAAGGTATGCAGGTTCATGGGTTTGACGATCCAGGCGTTCATGCCCATGGCGGCGCAGCGTTCACCTTCCTCGCGCAGGGCGTTGGCGGTCACCCCGATAATGGGCAAATCCGGATCACGATGACGCAGCTCCCTGGCCAATTCATAGCCATTGATGACTGGCATGTTGACGTCGGTCAGCACCAGATCGAACAGTCCGGGCAGCCACTGCGCAAGTGCCTGTTCGCCATTGGCGGCGACCATGACCGAGCAGCCCAGCGCTTCCAGTTGTTCCTTGATGATCGCCTGATTGATGGGGTTGTCTTCGGCGACCAGAATATGCAGATCAAGGTTGCGGTTTTTCTCGGGTAAGGACGGGTGGTTTTGAGCGCTGGCGCCTTGCTGGGCAAAGCTGACGGCCCAGGCCATTGCACGGATGTCATGGGCGTCGACTTCCCAGCCATTGGCCGAGTACTCAGGCGGGTTACGGCCTCCTGCCGTGGCGATAATCCGTGGACCGGGCCAAGGCACTTCGTTTCCCGACGGCAACATATCCACCAGCAGCGCCGAAGGCTGCATTTGTTTCGTATCGGCGTTCACCAACCTGGCCTCTACACCCAGGCGGTTGAGCCAGGCGCAGAGATGTTGCGCCAACTCCTGCGCAGGCGCCCGGACATAAACAGCCGGCGCTCCTGGTTCGAATTCAGGGCAGTCGGCCAGTTCCCCCGGCGAGCACTCAAGCGCCAATTGCAGAGAAAAGCTGCTGCCCAGGCCCGGTTCGCTGACCACTTTCAACTGGCCGGCCATCAGCTCACACAGCCACCGGCAAATCGCCAGACCCAACCCCGCACCGGCTTCGCTGGAAGCATCTCGAACCTGATAAAACGGGTCGAACAGCTGCGTCTGCTGGGCCTGGGAAATACCAATGCCCGAATCGCTGACCTGCCATTCCAGACTGGTCTTCCCGGCGCTTTTCTCCAGCACCCGAACCCGCAACACGACTCGTCCGTAGTCGGTGAACTTGATGGCGTTGCTCAGCAGATTGTTGAGAATCTGCCGGATGCGCAGGGGATCACCGCGGACCCGGTCAGGCAGCGCCGCATCAATGCAGGCATAGAGTTGCAACCCCTTGGTTTGGGCGAAAGCGCTGTAGGTGCGCAGAGTGTCTTCGGTCAGTTCCAGCGGGCAAAAGTCCTGGGCTTCGATGGTCATCTGCCCGGATTCGATCTTCGACACATCCAGCACATCGCTGATCAACTGAAACAAGGTGGCGGAGGAGCGTTGGATAGTCTGCAGGTAGGCCTGTTGACGCGGCTCGAGTGCGGTCAATCCCAGCAGTTCCAAAGTGCCCAATACTCCGTACAGCGGTGTGCGGATCTCATGGCTCATGGTCGCCAGAAACCGGGTCTTGGCTTTGTTGGCCGAGTCGGCCGCCCGGCGTGCTTCTTCCAGCGCTGCGGCGTCTTCGATATGCCGGGTGACATCATGGAAGGCGCAGAGCCAGGCGTCCTGACCTTGATAGCGGGTGGAAATGAAATCGACGTGCAAGTGGCGGCCGTCGATCTCCAGATCAGCCTGTCCGGGCTCGTTGAGGTCATGCTGCTGGCTGAGGGCGCTGAACAGTTGAGTGGTGTCTTGCCATTGCTGGGCACGCTGGTTTTCCAGCAACACTTTATGATCGCTGCGGCGCATCACGCATAGGCCGGTGGGCGCCGTGTCGATGACGGCGCGGCTGAAAGCCTCGCTTTCGGCGATGCTTTCGTGAGCTCGATGGGCTGGAAGTATCACCCGGTTTTTGTACCAGCGATTGAAGGCCCAACCGCAACCCAGCCCCGCCAGCACTAACGCCAACAGGCTGAGCAAGGGCCACAAGGCGTAATTCAGAAAGCTCTTTAAACTGATGACGTAGATGGCCGTCCAGTGCTGCTCGCCCGGACTCGATACTTTGAACACCAGGCCTTCACGGTTGAAGTTCAACCCTTCATTCAAGACAGACTCAGGCTTGAGGGAACCGACCAACGCTGCGCCGGACGGCGCGATCAGGGTGAAATGGTCATAGATCGACCACTGCATGATCCGCTCGATGTTGTTGACCTGAGACAGGTTCAACAGTGAGGCGACCACCACCCAGTGGCTGGCCCCTTGAATGTTCAACCGCTCCTCTGGCAGGTCAATATTGACGTAGGCGAGGATGGTGGGAGGCGCAGTGGTATCGAACGCAGCGCTGTATTGTTCCCAGTGAACCTGGCTGTCCAGCGGCGTCGGATTTTTGTCGTGCAAGCGCTGCAGAACCTGCTTCACCACCTCGACGAACTCGCCGCCCTGTATCTGCCCTGCGCCACGCAGTCGCCCGGCGGCGGGCACACTGATGTCGAAGTTATCCGGGACGTTGAACAGTAAAACCTGCGGTGATTGATAGTGCGATGCGGACCAGAAGGCGCTGTAGTAATTGGCCAAATGCGCGCCCAAGGCAAAGACTTTGGGCCGTTGGCTGGCGTCGATCCTGGCCGGGCTGACTTTCACACTGAACGGCAAGGAAAACGAGAACTCCTGACCTTGATAAATATCAGGCCCCTCGTCGGGCAGAGAGCTTTGCAGAAACAGCGGTGAGCTCTGCGAGTCCAGTAGTTCGCCTCTGACACTTTGTCTGGATAGAGCGTTGAGGAAGGCCTCGTGTTCGTGGATATTCTCCATCAGCCTGGCAAAGTGAAACCTCACGGTGTCGCGCTGCTCTTCGATCATGCGCTGCACGCCCCAGTAGCTGATGCCAATCAACAGCAACACGACCGCGCAGAGCACAATCAGCCCCCGGTTCAGGCGCAGGGAACTGCTGGCCAGCTTTTCAAAAAAGGCGTTGGGATGATTCATTGCGCAGCGACGCAGGAGGTGAGCCGAAAGCGGTTATGCACAGAGACCTCTGAAGCAAGAGACGTTCAAAAGCACGTTTCTGCGGGTCAATACGTGCTTGCCGGACCATCATGGGTCAGCAACTGCTGGAACTGATCCGAAGACACGGCGTGAGAAATCAGGAACCCCTGGACCTGAGTGCAGTCGATTTTACGCAACAGAGCAAGTTCTTGCGCGGTTTCGACACCTTCGGCCACCACGGTCAAACCCAATTGCCGCCCAAGGGCGACAATGCTGGTCAAGGCCTGCGCCAGTTCCTCGTTGTCGTTACAGCCCTGGACCAGCGCCCGGTCAATCTTCAGTTCGGTAAACGGTGTCGATACCAGGTTCATGTAAGAGCTGTAGCCCTTGCCGAAATCATCTTGCGACAGACCGAAGCCCATGATTCGCAAACGGCAGGCGCCCGCGTAGAAATTGCTGATGTCCTGCGGCACCGAGCATTCCATCAGTTCGAAGCAAATCCTCCCCGGGACACCCTTATGCTTAAGGACAAACTCGAGAAGGCGGTCAGCCAGGTCATGACTGTTGAGCAGGTGCGTAGGCAAGTTGATCGACACCGGAATGTCATAGCCCTGCTGGAGCCATTGGGCCTGGGCGTTGATGGCGTGTTCCAGTACTTTCCACAACAGGTGTTCTTCCAGATCGAACGCCTTGAGCGCTGGCAGGAACATCCCCGGGAGCAGCATTCCGTGCTCGGGGTGCATCCATCGCACCAGGGCTTCGGCCGCGACAATGCGACCATTGGCCAAGGCTTTCTTGGGTTGAAACCAGGCCTGCAGTTCACCATTGTCCAGGGCTTCAAGGATCGTCTGACGGTCAATGCCCGGCGCGGGCGAGGGCAGGGCGGCATGCCGCAGTCCCATGAGCTGATCGGTCAGGCTGCGCAGGGCGGTAGCCCTCACGGGTTTGGAAATCAGCCCGATAACCTTCACCCCCAGATTGCGGGCTACCAGACTTGCACCCATCAACATGCGCCGCGAGGTGGCGCTCATGATCGCCAGTGCGGGCCGGGACTGTAAGCCCGCCAGGCCCTGGATGAACTGCACGCCATCCATGCCGGGCATCAGCAGATCGGTGAGTACCAGGTCGAAATCACGCTTTTTCAAACGGCTGAGGGCCTCCTCGCCGTCTCGCGCGCACTCCAGATGAAAGTCTCCCAGTTCGCTGAACAAGTGCTGCAAATACAGGTGCTGGAAGGGATGGTCTTCGACAATCAAAATGCTACACGGCTTCATGGGCTGCTCTTTCATAAGGCGCCAGGTAATTGAACAAGGCCCGCAACGTAAAAGGCTTGATCAGGCAGTGATTCATTCCTGCCGCCAGGCACAATGCTTCTTCACCGCGCATGGCGTTGGCGGTAGCCCCGATGATCGGTGTTGTACAACCGTGTCGGCGCAGTTCCCGAGCCAGTTCGTAGCCATTGAGTCCAGGCATGTTCACGTCGCTCAGGACGATGTCGAACTGTTCGCTGCGCCAGATCGCCAGCGCTTCTTCGCCGTTGGACGCCAGTCTGACGGTGCAGCCGAGCTCTTCGAGTTGATCGCAGAGGATCAACTGATTGATGACGTTGTCTTCGACGACCAGGATATGCAGGTGCAGCTTTTCCAGTTCTCGTTGCTCGCCGTGCTCCGGTGGCTTGACCACCTGTAGGCCTTGAGCCTGGCTGACGGCCTGATGAATGTCGTGCAGGTGGTTGAGGTTGACCTTCCAGCCGCCGGACATGATCTGCGGCTCGTTGCAGCCATCGCCGGTGGCCAGCACCAGCGGGCCGGCCCACTCGGGCACCAGACGCTGGTCGAGAATGCCCGGGTGCAGTTCGATCAACACGTTTTGCGAGGTGAGGTCCAGGCGTGACGGACGGCCGATGTGCGGACGGGCCCCCCAGCGGCGCAACCAGCCACTGATGACCTCGGCCAGCTCGCGTATCGGCGAGACCACGTAGACGACCTCCGGCAGCAGCCCCGTCATGGCGATCGGCACTGAACCGGTTGAGGGCTCCTCAAGTGGCAGGGTCAGGGAAAAACTGCTGCCCAGCCCGAGTTCGCTGACCATGTGGATGCTGCCGTTCATCAAGTGGGTCAGGCGCTGGCAGATCGGCAGGCCAAGACCGGTGCCGGCCACCACATTGGTGTTGCCTTCGGTTTGGTAGAAAGGCTCGAAAATGAACGGTTGATCGACCTGGGCGATGCCTTTGCCCGTGTCCGAGACTTGCCATTGCAGGCTGGCGCGCTCGCCTTCGCGGCTCAGCAACTTGAGCCGCAGCACAACCCGCCCTGAGTCGGTGAACTTGACGGCGTTGTTCAGCAGGTTATTGAGAATCTGGCGGATTCGGCTGACGTCACCGATCACCCGATCCGGCACTTGCGGGTCCAGGCAGGCGTAGAGTTGCAAATCCTTGTTCCGCGCCGCAGCGGCATACCCCTGGATCACCTCCTGCACCAGCTCCAGGGCTGAAAACTCGCTCAACTCAAGGGCCAGTTGTCCGGCTTCGATCTTCGACACGTCGAGTACATCGCAAATCAGTTGCAGCAAGGTCGCCGAGGAACTTTCGATCGCGCGCAGGTAATCCTTTTGCTGGACGTCCAGACGGGTGCGCGCCAGCAGTTCGAGGGTGCCCAGTACGCCATACAGGGGCGTGCGAATTTCATGGCTCATGGTGGCCAGAAACAGGGTCTTGGCTTCATTGGCGGTGTCGGCCATCTGCCGCGCCTGTTCCAGCGCCTCTTCGATCTGGGTGCGCGCGCTGATGTCGCTGAAGGCGCAGAGCAAGACGTCTTCGCCCTTATAGCGTGTCGGCGCGCAGCTCAGGTAAAGGTACCGGCCATCGGCGGTTTCAAAGTAATCGGTGAGGATCGGCTCGGCCGTATCGAAGGCGCGGCGGATCCAGTCAGGGCACAGCTGTTCCCGCTCACCGCCCTGTCCCAGCCACTGCTGGGACAGGGTATTTTTCAGCACCACCTGGCCGTCGGTGCGGCGTAACACGCACAGGGCCACGGGGGCGGTCTGGATCACATCGCGGCTGAACAGCTCGCTTTCGACCAACGCCTGAATACGGTGGATCGCCGGAGTGATGAAACGGTGCTCCATGCGGCGGATCAGCAGCCACACCAGGCTGATGCTGAACAGGCAGAACAGCAACGCCCCGCCCAGCTGTGGCCACAACGCGGACAGCACCGCGCGCAGATCAATGGAGTACACCAGTTGCCAATCCGAAGATTTCAATTGCTTGCGGATCACCAAATGGTCGGGTAGCCAGCCTTGGCCGACAAACCCGAAGAAGTCCTGACGCTGAAGCTGCAACAGGTTTTGACTCAACTGCGCCGTGTGGCTGTTGGTGAACAACAGCATGCCCTGGGAGTTGAACATCATGAACTCGCCCACGCTATGGTCGTTCAACGCGCTGGAGACTTCCTGGCCATCCATTTCCAGACCCAGCCAGCCGGAGTTCACATCGCGCTCATCCAGGCGAAGGAAAATGTAGAGCTGTGAATGCCTGTCTGATTGATGGGTCAGCCACAGCTCCTCAAGCGCTGGCGCGTTGTCGCGTTTAAGGGTTTCCAACTGGCTCAACATGGCCTCGGGAAACGCCCCCACTACCGGCGTTGTGGTGTACAGGCGCGCCAAATGAGCGTTGGCACCGCTGCTGACGTAAATCAAATTGACCTGTTTGGCTTTCAGGTAGTCGCGCATGCGCTGGGTCAGCCAGATGCTCCACTGCTTGCCGGGAACATTGCCCAGCAGCAGGTAAATCTCTTCTTCGGATACCGGCGGCTCAACCCCGGATTTGCGCGTGGCTGACAGGCTAAGGCTTTCCAGCAGGGCTTCACGGGTGGTGAAAAAGGTATGGGCTTCGGCAATAGCGCTGCTCATGTAGCCGCGGCGTTGGGAGATTTCATTGTTGAACGTGAACAACAGGAAGTTATAGACGCCGCCCAGGATGCCGATCAGCAACACCAGGGCAAAAATGCGCAGCAAGCGTCGGGCGCCATTGGGAGTGGAAAGGACCGGGTTGATCTGATGCAGGTATGTCTTCAATCTCATGCGAGCACTTTAGGCAGGCATGAGAGCGACAGATATAAGACGATCCTTAATTGATTACAGATAACTCATGATGAACGTCACGGCGGTGTTTGCGGTGCCAGCTTGAAGTGTGCCTTCAGCCAGGCGGTAGTAGGCCGCAGACAAGGGGATCTTGAAGTCAGTGCCGGTGGTATTGAAACCATTGAACGGATACACGGTGTCCAGGGCGATAGGTTGCCCGGCATCGTTCATCAATTGCAGGCCGATACCTTTGGCCGTCGATTCGGCATTCAGTGTCACGATGCCCTTTGTCGAGTCGATGACCATGGTCGTCGCCTTGAGCTGATAGTTCACCTTCTTGATGCCGCGCTGGCACTGGTTCAAGGCGATGTTGAATTTGATCACCCGAGGGGTGTCGCCGCTTTTGTCGAACTCATGGAGGCGATAATCGTCGCCCATTTGAACCGACACTGCGGGGGTCTGGCAGGAGGCGGTATTCAGATGAATTGGATTGGCCAGGTTGAACTTGATAAACATCAGCTCATCGGCCTTGAATTGCCCCAATTCGCCGGCGGCGATCACGTTCTGCGATGGCAGTTCGGCGGACTTGAGAATTTGAAGCGTGTAAGTGCCACCTAGGGTTGTATAAAAACCTTTGCCCATGGAAAAGGCCTCCCGCATATATGGGATATCCGGATTAGGTGACTTAATACGGAATGACAGCCCGGTCTTGCCCAAGGGGTAAGTAATGATGTCGGAAGGTACGCCGAGCGCAGGATTCATAAACATTCCGTAGCGAAGCGTCGATGTGCACTTAAAGATAAACTCTTCTTTTTGAAGGCTGTCCTCGTAAATAACTGTACCTATGGGGGCGTCTTGGGGGATCACCAAGCTGTCAGCGGTCAAACTGGCCCCGAAATTCAGGGTGGCGGGAGTGGCAGAAGCGGGAGTAAGAGCGCAATTTGCAGCCATTGCACTTGGGCCGTATGTACACGCCATCACACAAGCGATGTTCAGAACAGTGCGCAATCGACTCTGTTTGTTTGAAATATTCATGTTGGTAGCAGCGCATAGTGATAAAGAAACCCGCACCTTAGCGACCGTGAAAAGCTACGAACATCAGGCGTTTCTTAGTTTGTCAGCTGCAGTGTGCTAACGGATGCGTCGGTCAGTGCCGGGTACATTGGCAATCAATGCGCCCTGAGACGCCGTTGGCAGCTTCAAGAAATAAACATCAGACATTCCTTAAAAAGCTCAAGATCCCAGCCAGACTTGTCGATGCAGTCCTTACAACCCTAAGGAGCGTCAACATGAACGGTAAGCGTTTGTCGGTCGGTATCAGCCTGTTCTTTGCGTTGAGCGGTGCGTGCCTGGCCGCTACCCCGCTAGGCCAGGGTGTCATCCAGTTTCACGGCAGTATTGTCGAGTCAGGTTGTACCTCCCGCGTGGGGGCGAGTTCGACGTTCGAGTTCAACGGTTGTCCGACCAGGGTAGATGGCGACTCGGTCAGTGTGCGCAGCGTCGAGCCAATTCGCTCGGTCAGTGCGCTCGATCATTCCCGTGTGGATGTGAGGCTGGTCGCGGACGGGAGCAAGGACGGGCGTTACTACGATCAGCAATACGCCTTGGTCGACGCGGCCGGCAAACCGGTGAACTCAGGGGCTTACCTGATTACGCTGACTTTGCCTTGAGGTGAGGTGCACGCAAGCACTGGCGGCGCATTGTGTGTCGATGCGCCGCTGCCTATTGATTATTGCTCTACCAGTTCAGGCGCCTTCACCGCCGCAGGTTTCAACACCAGCCACAACGCCCCTGCAATCAACATCCCGCCATACAGATGCGCCATCGACAGCGGTTCATCGAGAAACAGCGCGCCCCACAACACGCCGAACGGCGGAATCATGAAGGTCACGGTCATCGACTTGACCGGGCCGATCGAGCTGAGCAAGCGGAAATACAGGATGTAGGCGAACGCCGTGCAGCCCAGGCCCAAGCCCAGCAGCGACAACCAGACGCTCCAGCCACCCCAGCTAACCGGCGGCTGAGTGATGACGCTGTAGCCGAACAACGGCAATAGAAACAGCGTTGCACCGAGCATGCTGCCCAGTGCCGAGAGACGGCTGTCAAGGCCGCCTTGATGGTCGAGCCAGCGTCGCGCCAGGAACCCGGCGAAACCGTAGCAAGTGGTTGCCAGCAGGCAGGCCAGTGCGCCGATCAGCAGTTCCATGTCGAAGGCCACGGGACCGGCGCGGGTCAGGATGGCGACGCCAAACAAGCCGAGGGCAACCCCGACAATCTTCGATACGGTGAGTTTTTCGCTGAAGAACAGGCCGCCGATCAACACGCCCATCAGTGGGGTGGTGGCGTTGAAAATCGCCGAGTAGCCGGCCGGCAGCACTTGAGCGGCCACCGAGTACAGGGTCGCTGGAATGCCGGAGTTGATCACTCCGAGCAGCAGCACGGTTTTGAACTTGCCACGGAAGTCCCAACTGACCCGCATCAGCGCCAGAATCACCAGCAACCCGGTGGCGGCGATCGAAACGCGGAAAAAAGCGGTGGGGATTGTGCCAATCACTGGGGCGATGATGCGCATGAACAGAAAGCTCGCCCCCCAAATGGCGGCAAGTGACAACATACGCAGAATATCGACGGGGTTCACGGCTCGTTCCTTCATTTATCAGGGCGCAAGTGTCGCTGTCGGGGCAGTCCATGGCAATGGTTGCGTTGCGTAACAATTGACCTCTAAGCTCAGCCCCAACGATAAGAATCATCCCGTAGAGGTCTTCACATGCCGCAGCCATGGCCCGCCGCCGATATCGCCCAGATGATCCTCGACGGCTTCGACGATTACCGCGAGCATTTCCGCCAGATCACCGACGGCGCCCGGGCGCGTTTCGAGCGGGCGCAGTGGCAGGAGACGCAAATCGCGTCGGCCGCGCGGATCAATCTCTATGAAGAAAAAGTCAGTGAAACCGTGGAGCGGCTGCGCGTCGCGTTCGACAGCGACACGCTGGACGTCAGTTGCTGGCCGCTGGTCAAGAGCGCGTACATCACGCTGATCGACCTGCGGTTCGACGATGAATTGTCCGAGACCTGGTACAACTCGATTTTCTGCGGTCTGTTCAGCCATGACCTGATCAGCGACGGCTGCATGTTCATTCACACCACCCGCCCGAGCCTGCGCCGGGCCCGCGCCGCACAAACCCGCACGTACAAACCTCAGGGCCAGTTGTCCGGCATGCTCGCGAGCATTTTTGCCGACTACCGTTTCAGTGAGGATTACGCCGATCTGGCCGGCGACTTGCACCGCCTCGAAGCGCAACTGCGCGAGAACCTGCCGGACTGGGTGTGCAAGGACCCGGAGTTGAGCGTCGAACTGTTTTCCTCGGTGCTCTACCGCAATAAGGGGGCGTACCTGGTCGGGCGTATTTACACCCGGGACGAACAGTGGCCGCTGGTGATTCCGCTGCTGCACCGCGAAGGTCGCGGGATTCAGATCGATGCGCTGATTACCGATGAAGCGGACGTATCGATCATTTTCTCGTTCACCCGCTCCTATTTCATGGTCGACGTGCCGGTGCCGGCGGAGTTCATCGGTTTCCTCAAGCGCATCCTGCCGGGCAAGCACATCGCCGAGCTGTACACCTCGATCGGTTTCTACAAACACGGCAAGTCTGAATTCTATCGGGCGCTGATCAACCATCTGGCCAACACCGACGACCAGTTCATCATGGCCCCCGGCGTGCGCGGCATGGTCATGAGCGTGTTTACCCTGCCGGGTTTCAACACCGTGTTCAAAATCATCAAGGACCGTTTCTCTCCGTCGAAGAACGTTGACCGAGCCACGGTGATCGAGAAATACCGGCTGGTCAAAAGTGTCGACCGCGTCGGACGCATGGCCGATACCCAGGAGTTCGCCGATTTCCGTTTCCCATTGAGCAAGTTCGATCCGGCGTGCCTGGAAGAATTACTCGAAGTCGCCGCGTCCACGGTGTCGGTGGAAGGTGACACCGTGCTGATCCGCCACTGCTGGACCGAACGGCGGATGACGCCATTGAACCTGTATCTGGAAAACGCCAACGAGGCGCAGGTGCATGAGGCGCTGGAGGATTACGGCCTGGCGATCAAGCAACTGGCGGCGGCGAATATCTTTCCCGGCGACATGCTGTTGAAAAACTTCGGCGTCACCCGCCACGGTCGCGTGGTGTTTTATGACTACGACGAGATTTGCTTTTTGACCGAAGCCAACTTCCGGCACATCCCGCAGCCGCGTACGCCGGAAGACGAGATGGCGTCGGAGCCTTGGTATTCGATCGGGCCGCTGGATGTGTTTCCCGAGGAGTTTCCGCCGTTTTTGTTTGCTGACTCGGGGCAGCGGCGCTTGTTTGATCAGTTGCATGGCGAGTTGTACAACGCCGATTACTGGAAAAGCCTGCAGGAAGCCATACGTGCCGGCAAAATCATCGACGTATTCCCGTATCGCCGCAAAGGCCTGGATAACGAATAAACCCCTGAGTGAACCCCCTGTGGCGAGGGAGCTTGCTCCCGCTGGGTCGCGAAGCGACCCAAAAACCATCCACCGCGCAGCTTCAGACAAATCTCGATGACCGGATTACGACTGCCGCGCAGCCGAGCGGGAGCAAGCTCCCTCACCACAAAGGCAGGTTGAATTCGTCGCCGAGCCCCCAAATCTGCGACAATCCGGCCCCTGCGCCACTAGACGACTGAATTGCGTACCCGATGACCGACGAATCGCCCTCCATCGACAAACTGCTGAAAAACCTCGATCACGCCATGCTCGCCGACCGCCACCGGCTGCGGCGGCAGTTGCTTGAGCTGCGCAAGAAACCTGACGAGGCCAAGCTGGCCCTGTGGGTGACGCGCATGCAGGCGTCCTGTGATCAGGTGTTGGCGCGGCGCGCGAGCCTGCCGGTGATTCGTTACGACGACAGCCTGCCGATCGCCGCCAAGCGCGACGAAATCAAAGCCGCGCTGCTCAAGCATCAGGTGCTGATCATCGCTGGCGAAACCGGTTCGGGTAAAACCACCCAGTTGCCGAAAATCTGCCTGGAAATCGGGCGCGGCCAGCATGGCCTGATCGGCCACACCCAGCCGCGTCGAATTGCAGCGCGCAGCGTGGCGAGTCGGGTGGCTGAAGAACTGGCGACGCCATTGGGCGCGCTGGTCGGCTATCAGGTGCGGTTCGAGGACCAGAGCGATTCCAACACCCTGATCAAACTGATGACCGACGGCATCCTGCTCGCGGAAACCCAGAACGACCGCTACCTCGAACGCTACGACACGATCATCGTCGACGAAGCCCACGAACGTAGCCTCAACATCGACTTCCTGCTCGGTTACCTGAAAACCCTGCTGCCGCGTCGTCCGGACCTGAAAGTCATCATCACCTCGGCCACCATCGACCTGGAGCGCTTCTCCAAGCATTTCGACGATGCGCCGATTGTCGAAGTCTCCGGCCGCACCTTCCCGGTGGACACCTGGTATCGCCCGCTGACCCTGGAGCAAGACGAAGAGGGCAACCGCGTCGAGGATGACTTGACCGTCGATCAGGCGATCCTCGCCACCCTCGACGAAATCGCCGCGTTCGAACGCAGCGAGCGCAAGAGCCCCGGCGATGTGCTGGTGTTCCTGCCCGGCGAGCGCGAGATTCGTGACGCGGCCGACATGTTGCGCAAGGCCCAGCTCAAACACACCGAAATCCTGCCGTTGTATGCGCGTCTGTCGCCAGCCGAGCAGCAGCGGATTTTCCAGTCGCACCCAGGCCGTCGCGTGGTACTGGCAACTAACGTCGCGGAAACCTCGCTGACCGTGCCGGGCATTCGTTACGTGATCGACAGCGGCACTGCGCGCATCAGCCGCTACAGCTACCGCGCCAAGGTCCAGCGCCTGCCCATCGAGGCGATTTCCCAGGCCAGCGCCAACCAGCGTAAAGGTCGCTGTGGTCGGGTCGAGCCCGGCATCTGCATCCGCCTCTACGGCGAAGACGATTTCATGGGCCGCCCGGAATTTACCGACCCGGAGATCCTGCGCACCAACCTCGCCGCCGTGATCCTGCAGATGTTGCACCTGCGCCTTGGCGAGATCACCGACTTCCCGTTTATCGAACCGCCGGACGGCAAGGCGATCAGCGACGGTTTCAACCTGCTGCAAGAACTCTCGGCGGTGGACCGCAACAGCCAACTGACCCCGCTGGGGCGCAATCTGGCGCGTTTGCCGGTGGACCCGCGCATGGGTCGCATGCTGCTGGAAGCGGCGAAACTCGGCAGCTTGCAGGAAGTGCTGATCGTCGCCAGCGCCATGTCGATTCAAGACCCGCGCGAGCGACCGCCGGAGCGTCAGCAAGCGGCGGATCAGGCCCACGCACAATGGAAAGACGTGGACTCGGACTTCGCCGGGCTGGTCAATCTGTGGCGCGGCTTTGAAGAGCAGCGTCAGGCGCTGACGGCCAGTCCGTTGCGCAATTGGTGCCGCAAGAATTTCCTCAATTACCTGCGTCTGCGCGAATGGCGCGACTCGCACCGCCAGTTGAGCCTGATCTGCCGCGACATGCAGTTGAGCCTCAACAAAGAACCGGCGGATTACCCGAAACTGCACAAAGCCGTGCTCTCGGGCCTGCTCAGTCAGATCGGCCAGAAAACCGATGAAGGCGATTACCTCGGGGCCCGTCAGCGACGTTTCTGGATTCACCCGTCATCCGGTTTGGGTAAAAAACGTCCGCAATGGCTGATGACTGCCGAGCTGGTGGAAACCACCAAGCTCTATGCGCGCATGGTCGCCAAGATCGACGCCGACTGGATCGAGCCGCTGGCCGGGCACCTGATCAAGAAAAACCACTTCCAACCGCATTGGGAGAAGAAGCGCGGTCAGGTCGTGGCCTTCGAGCAGATCACGTTGTTCGGGCTGATCGTGGTCGGCCGGCGGCCGGTGCATTACGGGCCGATTGATCCGGTGGTGTCCCGTGAGTTTTTCATTCGCGAAGGCCTGGTGCGCGGCGAAATTCAGTCCAAGGCCAAGTGCCTGACAGCCAATGCGCAACTGCTGGAACAACTCGACGAACTGGAAGCCAAGGCCCGTCGCCGCGACATTCTCGCGGACGAGGAAACCCTGTTCGCCTTTTACGATGCGCGATTGCCCGTGGAGATTCACCAGACTGCGACGTTCGACAGCTGGTATCGGGTCAACAGTCAGAAAGACCCACAGCTGTTGATCATGCGCGAAGAAGACGTGCTGGCCCGCGAGGCCAGCGAAGTCACCGCCCTGCATTACCCGGACACCTTGCACATCGGCGATCTGGAACTGGCGCTGAGTTACCACTTCGAGCCTAACCATCCCCGTGATGGCGTGACCCTGCGCGTACCGGCGCCATTGCTGCCGATGCTGCCACCGGAGCGCCTGGAGTGGCTGGTGCCGGGTGTGATCGAAGCCAAATGCATCGCGCTCGTGCGCAACCTGCCCAAGGCGTTGCGCAAGAATTTCGTGCCGGTGCCGGACTTCGTCAAAGCCGCGTTGCAGCGCATGACCTTCGCCGAGGGTTCATTGCCGCTGGCGCTGGGCCGCGAATTGCTGCGCATGACCGGTGCGCGGGTCAGCGATGAGGCGTGGGCCGAAGCGTCGCAGCAGGTCGACAGCCATTTGCGGATGAACCTGGAAATCGTCGACGGCCAGGGCAAGTTCCTGGGCGAAGGGCGTGATCTGGCGGAACTGACCGCGCGTTTTGCCGAAGCCAGTCAGGCCGCCTTGGCGGTACCGCAAACCGCGAAAAGCCAGCAGCCGGTAGAAGCCAAGGTCTTTGCCGCGGTTGCCGAGAAAACCCAGCAGAAGATCGCCGGGCTGTCGATGACGGTCTATCCGGCGCTGGTGGAAGAGGGCGGTATGGTCAAGGAAGGGCGTTTCTCGACACCGGCCGAAGCCGAGTTCCAGCATCGCCGAGCATTGCAGCGTTTGCTGATGCAGCAACTGGCGGAGCCGGCGAAATTCCTGCGCGGCAAACTGCCGGGGCTGACCGAGCTGGGCCTGATGTATCGCGACATGGGGCGTGTCGACAGTCTGGTGGAAGACATTCTGCTGGCCAGTCTCGACAGCTGCATTCTCGACGGTGAAGACCCGTTGCCGCGCGATGGTGCCAGGCTGGCGGCGTTGGCCGAGCGCAAACGTGGCGGCTGGACCGAACACGCCGAGCGTCTGGCGAAGCTGACCCTGGACATCCTCAAGCTGTGGCATGGCCTGCAAAAACGCTTCAAGGGCAAGATCGACCTGGCGCAAGCCGTGGCCCTGAACGACATCAAGCAGCAGCTCAGTCATCTGGTGTATCCCGGTTTCGTGCGTGAAACACCGATGGTGTGGCTCAAGGAACTGCCGCGTTACTTGAAAGCGGTCGAGCAGCGTTTCGAGAAAATCGGCGCTCAGGTGCAACGGGATCGGGTGTGGAGCGGCGAATTGTCCGGCCTCTGGACCCAATACCAGACCCGCGCCGGCAAACATGCCCAGGAAGGCAAGCGCGATCCGCAGCTGGAGCTGTACCGCTGGTGGCTGGAGGAATACCGGGTTTCGCTGTTCGCCCAACAATTGGGGACCAAGGTGCCGATCTCCGATAAACGCCTGAATAAACAGTGGACTCAGGTCGAATCCTGAAACCGGGGCTCGCCACAAAACCTGTGGGAGCGAGCTTGCTCGCGATGACGGACTGTCAGACAACATTGATATTGAATGTACTGGCCTCATCGCGAGCAAGCTCGCTCCCACATTTTAGGTACGCCGTTACTCGCGCAAAAGGCGCCAAAATCTAACGTTTATGGCAAACTTCGCGCCTATAAACGCCGGCCCCGCGGTTTTGAGCCCTTCAAGGTTCGGGCGGAACGGAATAAAGCGATGCCTGGTTGGCTTCCCGTGACGGGAACAGACCCTTTGTGTGTTGGTACGTCGGTGCCAATGCTTTCTGCCTGAACAGATTAGAGAAACGACCATGCATAACGTCGTCATCAGCGGCACCGGCCTGTACACCCCGGCCAACAGCATCTCCAACGAAGAGCTGGTGCAGTCTTTCAACGCCTACGTCGCGCAATTCAATGCCGACAACGCCGAGGCCATTGCCCGTGGCGAGGTCGAAGCGTTGACCGAGTCCAGCGCTGCGTTTATCGAAAAAGCCTCCGGCATCAAAAGCCGCTTTGCCATGGACAAGGACGGTATTCTCGATCCGCAACGCATGGCACCACGCCTGCCGGAGCGTTCGAACGACGAATGGTCGGTGCTCTGCCAAATGGCCATTGGCGCGGCCGAACAAGCCTTGCAGCGCGCCGGCAAGACCGCCGCTGACATCGATGGCGTAATCGTCGCCTGCTCCAACCTGCAACGCGCCTACCCGGCCATCGCCATCGAAGTCCAGGAAGCGCTGGGCATCCAGGGCTTCGGTTTCGACATGAACGTTGCCTGCTCTTCGGCAACCTTCGGTATTCAGGCCGCCACTAACAGCGTGCAACTGGGCCAGGCCCGGGCCATCCTGATGGTCAACCCGGAAGTCTGCACCGGTCACCTGAACTTCCGCGACCGCGACAGCCACTTCATCTTCGGTGACGCGGCCACGGCCGTGATCATCGAACGTGCGGACCTGGCGACGTCCCAGTACCAGTTCGACATCGTCAGCACCAAGCTGCTGACCAAGTTCTCCAACAACATCCGCAACAACTTCGGCTTCCTCAACCGCGCCGCGGAAGAGGGCATCGGTGCCAAGGACAAACTGTTCGTGCAGGAAGGCCGCAAGGTGTTCCGCGACGTCTGCCCGATGGTCGCCGAGCTGATCGCCACGCACCTGGATGAGAACAAGCTCAACATCGGTGACGTGAAGCGCTTCTGGCTGCACCAGGCCAACCTCAGCATGAACCACTTGATCGTCAAGAAACTGCTGGGTCGCGAGGCCACCGAAGAAGAAGCCCCGGTGATTCTCGACACCTACGCCAACACCAGCTCTGCCGGTTCGGTGATTGCGTTTCACAAGAACCAGGATGATCTGGCTGCCGGTTCGCTGGCCGTGCTCAGTTCGTTTGGCGCCGGTTATTCGATTGGCAGCGTGATTCTGCGCAAGCGTTGATCCGAACTTTTTCCGTTGGATAGTAGGAAGTTTCCTACAGTCGAAATAGTCAGGACACTGTAGTTTTCGGAAATGACGGCAGGACTGCGCAACGGGCGAAGTCTTGCCGTCGTCATTTTCGACGTCAGAACAAGGGGATTGATTGATGGCGGCTGACGATTCGCAACTGCTTGCGCGATTACTGGCCGGCGAGCAAAAGGCTTTCAAGGAATTAGTCAGCACTTACCAGAGCGCCATGCGCGCGGTGGCCTATGCGATTGTGGGCAGCCGGCATGCCGACGAAATCGTCCAGGATGCGTGGCTGTCGGTGGTGCGTAACCTGAGCAAGTTCGAGGCGCGTTCGAGCCTCAAGACCTGGTTGCTGACCATCACCGCGAATGCGGCAAAGGGTCGATACAAACAAAACCGTCGTGAAGTGCTCCTCGATGACCTGCCGTCACCCCATGGCACCATCGATGATGATCGTTTCTCGCCCGGTGATGGTCATTGGCTGGTGGCGCCGTTTGCCTGGCACCAGGACACCCCGGAAGCGCTACTGACCGAAAACGAGCTGCGCGAATGCCTGGAACACACGCTGCTCAGCCTGTCGGAACTGCAAAGCAGTGTGTTATTACTTCGCGAGCGTCAGGGGCTGGAGCTGGAAGAAATCTGTAATCTTCTGGAAATCTCGCTCTCCAATGTTCGTGTGCTGCTGCATCGGGCACGGTTGAAGGTCTTTGCGACCGTAGAACATTTTGAGGAAACCGGCGAATGCTGACCTGTAAGGAACAAGTGGCACGTTCCAGCGACTATCTTGACGGGCAGTTGAGTTTTCGTGAGCGGCTGATGGTGCGTCATCACCTGATGTTCTGCCCTAATTGCCGGCGGTTCATTCGTCAGATGCGGGTGATGCAGGCGACATTGCGCGCCATGCCGGAAGAGGTCGTGCCGGACGCCGATACGTTGGCCGAACGTCTGGCTGCCGAACGTCGCAAGGACATTCCGTAGCCGAGGGGATTGTTGGCGGGGGGCAAGAAACAGGCTCGCGTGGATGAATCGAACGGATGATGGGGATCAACCCATCCACGCCAGACTGTAAAAGCAACCCGGGCTTCCTTGCCCGAGTCGTGTAACGGGGTAAATCAGAACTTTGCTTCGGCATCCAGTTGCAGGGTGTTGATGTCGGAGTCGGTCTTCTTGATGCTGGCGTTGGTGTAGTCGGAGTTAGCCATGAAGTACGTGGCGCCGAGGTTGAAGTTCTTGTCCAGTTCGTAGCTCACTTTCAACTTGCTGCCGCGCGAACCGGTGTAGCCGTTGGCGAAGTCGGAGTCGGTGAACGCGCCAACCACAGAGTTCTGTTGCACGTCGCGGTAGTTGTAGTCCACTGCGAAACCGTAGAGCTTGGTCTTGACGCCGGCCAACCAGCCAGTGTCCTGGTCGTTGCTCGCGTCTTTGTTGTTGACGTACTGGCCGTACAGCGAGAGCGGTACTGGCAGGTTGGTGAAGTCGAGCTGACCAAAACCTTCATACAGCTTGAACGTTTCGCCCGGGCTGTTGCCGTTGACGGCCAAGGCGCATGGCGCGGTGGCGGTGCCAGTGGTCGGGCAGGCGCTGTTGGAGTCGTTGTCGTACGAGTAGATGCTGCCGCCCAACGTCATTTTCATGCTGTCGGTGATGGCAAAGCGCGCACCCAACTGGCCAGCGTACAGGCGCAGGTCATGCTTGAACTGCACGCCTTCGCCGTCGACGTTGTCCTTGAGGGTGTAGTGACCGGCGCTGCCGAACAGTTCGGTGCTGCCGCTCAGCGGGTACTTGTAGGACGCCGACAGGCCTTCCGGGCTGATGTCGCTATCCCAGATGATGTCGCCCATGCTCACCCATTGTTGCGGCATCTTACCGCCAACGAGGTGCAGGTTCTTGATCGCGTCCGGGTGGTAGTCGACGTAACCCTGGTCCAGCCAGATCTGCTTCTTGTCGAAGTAGTTGTTCAAGTCCTGGTTGGTGGAGCGCGCGTCGTCGTTGCTGCCGGTGGCGATACGGATGCCGGTGTCGACTTGCGGGTTGATTTCGCTGTAGGCACCCAGGCGGGCACGAATGCGCTGGCGATCCTGGTCTTTGTTGTTTGGAACGCCATCGTTGTGGACGGTTTCTTCACGGAAACGAACGTCACCCTTGAATTGGGTCTTGGCGGCCCAGGCCAGTTTCTGGTCGAAGGCGCTCAGTGTGTCGGTTTTCTTCGCAGTTGCTGCGATCTGCTCGTTGGTCTCTTGCTGAGCCTGACGGGCGATTTGCTGATCTTTCTGATCCCGGGCCAGTTCGGCTTGCAGTTCGCTGTACTGGGCGTTGGTAATCGAGCCGTTAGCCTTGAGCATGTCGAGCAGTTTGGCGTCGACTGCGGCGCTGGCCGGAATGCTCATGGCCAGCAGCAGCCCGCCACACAGGACCGCCGCAGTTTTCGTGGAAGCAAGACGCATATCAATCTCCGAAGATGAGAGTGGATGGCTGAGCCATCCAGGGCACAACCGACCATTGATGGACGGAAAACAGTGGCCGGGTAATAACCAGGCGCTCTAAAAACAGGCGCCAGTATCGCGATGGTTTATGACAAAGCAGTGGCAAAGTGATGGCGTCTTGATGACGATCCAAAGGCTGTTTGAACTTTTTCATCGCAGGTCTGTCGGCGAAACGCGGGTGTGGAATGGACGGCGATAGGCGATACTCGCGAAGCTTTCACGCAAGAAGTGGAGAGGAAGTTGATGCCGCTGCAACGTTTGGAAAATCTGTCCGAAATCGCACCGCACACTTGGGATGCGCTCGTTCCCGAGTGTCAGCCTTTTCTGCGCCATGCTTTCCTCAGTGCCCTGGAGGACAGCGGCAGTGTCGGTCCGCATTCCGGCTGGCAGCCCGAGCATTTACTGCACATCGAGGGTGATCGACTGATCGCCGCGCTGCCCAGTTACCGCAAATGGCACTCCTATGGCGAGTACGTGTTCGATCACGCCTGGGCCGATGCCTGCGAGCGGGCCGGCATCGACTATTACCCCAAATTATTGACCGCCGTGCCCTTCAGTCCGGTCAGCGGCCCACGCTTGCTGGCGGCCAGTGTCGAGGACGGTTTCGAGCTACTCAACAGCCTGCCGGGCTACCTTGAGATCGAAGGACTGTCCAGCGCGCACATCAACTTCACCGACCCGTTTACCGACGCTGCGTTGAGCGAACAGCCAGGCTGGCTGCAGCGAATTGGCTGTCAGTATCACTGGCAGAATCGCGGCTATCGGGATTTCCAGGATTTCCTCGACGCCCTCAGTTCACGCAAGCGCAAGCAGATGCGCAAAGAGCGTGAGCAAGTGGCGGGGCAGGGTATTGATTTCGAATGGCTTGAAGGTCGGCAACTGGATCAGGCGCAGTGGGATTTCGTCTATGCCTGCTACGCCAACACCTACGCGGTGCGTCGGCAAAGGCCTTATTTGACGCGCGAATTTTTCAGCCTGTTGGCCGAACGCATGCCGGAATCAATTCGCGTGGTGCTGGCCAAACAGGGCTCACGGCCGGTGGCCATGGCCTTCAGCCTGGTGGGCGGCGACAGTTTTTATGGTCGTTACTGGGGCTGCCTGGCGGAGTTTGATCGCCTGCACTTCGAGACCTGTTTCTATCAGGGCATGGACTATGCGATTGCCAACGGCTTCCAGCGTTTCGACGCCGGTGCCCAGGGCGAGCACAAGTTGATTCGCGGCTTTGAACCGGTGATCACGCATTCCTGGCATTACCTGCGTCACCCGGGGCTGAAGGCGGCGGTCAAAGACTTTCTGCAGCAAGAGCGTGTCGGGGTGCTGGCCTATGCCGAAGAGGCGAGGACCGCCTTGCCTTATCGGCAAGACTGATCCTCGTCCGGGGCCTTAAGTGTCTTCTTTACCCAGCCAGCGATAGGTTACACCGCCAATCACCGCACCCAGCAGCGGTGCGACCCAGAACATCCACAATTGTTGAATCGCCCAGCCGCCGACAATCAGGGCCGGGCCGGTGCTGCGCGCCGGGTTGACCGAGGTGTTGGTGACCGGGATCGAGATCAGGTGGATCAGGGTCAGTCCCAGACCGATGGCGATGGGCGCAAGCCCGGCCGGGGCGCGCTTGTCGGTGGCCCCGAGGATGATCAGGATGAACATCGCCGTCATCACCAGTTCACAGACAAACCCCGCCGCCATGGAATAGCCGCCCGGAGAGTGTTCGCCATAACCATTGGACGCCAGGCCCCCGGCCAGGTCGAAACCGGGTTTGCCGCTGGCAATGAAGTACAGCAATGCGGCGGCAATCACCCCGCCGATTACTTGCGCAATGATGTAGGCCGGCAGTTCCTTGGCCGGGAACCGTCCGCCGACCACCAGTCCCAGCGACACTGCCGGGTTGAGATGACAACCGGAGATATGGCCAATGGCGAACGCCATGGTCAGCACCGTCAAACCAAACGCCAGGGACACCCCCAGCAATCCGATTCCCACATTCGGGAAGGCAGCGGCCAGCACCGCACTTCCACAACCCCCCAACACCAGCCAGAACGTGCCTACTAACTCTGTCGCAGAACGTTTGAATAGAGACATGAGAGCGTGCCCTTTCGAGGTTTTACTGCCTATCGCATCCAGTAGATGGACTGCAGAACCATCTCCAGAACCTTGGCTGAGTACAGCAGGGTTTTTTGAGAATTCCAGTGCCTGTAAAAAACCGCCAGAGCCCGTGGTTGAGAGGCTGTGGCGGTTTTTGGAGTGTAAAAGGTCCCTGTAGGAGTGAACCTGCTCGCGATAGCAGTAGATCAGTCAACAGAGATGTTGAATGTGAAGCCCTCATCGCGAGCAGGCTCACTCCTGCAAAGGAATAGGGGTGGTTTTGGGTTAATCGATTCCTACGAAACCGCCGGTCTGGTGCTGCCACAGCCGTGCATACAACCCGCCATGGGCCAGCAGTTCGGCGTGGGTGCCGGTTTCGGCGATCTTGCCGTTTTCCAGCACCACCAACCGGTCCATCCGGGCGATGGTTGAAAGCCGGTGGGCAATGGCAATCACGGTTTTGCCCTGCATCAGGGTTTCCAGGCTCTCCTGGATCGCCGCTTCCACTTCCGAATCGAGGGCCGACGTGGCCTCGTCCATGATCAGGATCGGCGCGTCCTTGAGCAGCACCCGCGCTATCGCGATCCGCTGACGCTGGCCACCCGAGAGCTTCACCCCGCGCTCACCGACATGCGCATCAAAACCGGTGCGGCCTTCGGCGTCGGACAGTAACGGAATGAACTCGTCGGCACGGGCCTTGTGCACCGCTTCCCAGAGTTCGGCGTCGGTGGCGTCGGGTTTGCCGTACAGCAAATTGTCGCGAATCGAGCGGTGCAGCAGCGACGTGTCCTGGGTGATCATGCCGATGCGCTCGCGCAGGCTTTCCTGGCCAACGTCGGCAATGTTCTGGCCGTCGATGAGGATTCGCCCGCCCTCCACGTCATACAGGCGCAGCAGCAAGTTGACCAAGGTTGATTTGCCGGCGCCGGACGGGCCGATCAGACCGATCTTTTCACCGGCCTTGATGTTCAGGTTGAGGTCGCCAATGATCCCGCTCTTCTTGCCGTAGTGGAAATCCACGTGCTCGAATCGCACTTCGCCGCGAGCGACAGCCAGCGGTTTGGCTTCATCGCGATCGGTCACGCTGACCGGTTGCGAGATGGTCTGCAAACCGTCCTGGACCATGCCGATGTTCTCGAAGATGCCGGTGACCACCCACATGATCCAGCCGGACATGTTGACGATGCGGATCACCAGGCCCGTGGCCAAGGCAATTGCCCCCACCGTGATCAGCGACTGCGTCCACAACCACAGCGCCAGGCCTGTGGTGGTGACGATCAGCAGGCCGTTCATGCTGGTGATCACCACATCCATGCTGGTGACCACGCGGCCGGCCAGTTGCGCCTTCACGGTCTGTTCTTCGATGGCTTCCTTGGCGTACTGCTGTTCGAAATTGGTGTGGGCGAACAGCTTCAGCGTGGTGATGTTGGTGTAGCCGTCGACGATCCGCCCCATGAGTTTGGAGCGCGCATCGGATGACACCACCGAACGCTCTTTAACCCGTGGCACGAAGTAATAGAGCGCACCCATGTACGCGGCGATCCAGCTCAGCAACGGGATCATCAGGCGCCAGTCGGCCTCGGCAAACAGCACCAGCGAACTGATCGCGTAGATCAGCACGTGCCAGAGCGCGTCCACCGCCTGCACCGCCGAATCGCGCAACGAGTTGCCGGTCTGCATGATGCGCTGGGCGATGCGCCCGGCGAAGTCGTTCTGGAAAAAATTGAGGCTCTGTTTGAGCACGTAACTGTGGTTCTGCCAGCGGATCATGCTGGTCATGCTGGGGCTCAGGGTCTGGTGCACCAGCAAGTCGTGCAGGCCCACGAACACCGGGCGCAGGATTAGCGCCACCACCGCCATCCAGGCCAGTTCGATGCCGTGTTCCTTGAAGAAATCGACGTTGGGCGTGCCTTGGGCGAGGTCGATGATGCGGCTCAGGTAGCTGAACAGCGCCACTTCGATCAGCGCACCAAACAGGCCGACGATCAGCAGGGCGGCGAAACTCGGCCAGACCTGCTTCAGGTAATAGGTATAGAAAGGTAGAACCCGATCCGGCGGAGCCGCCGTCGGTGCATCACGAAAGACGTCGATCAATTTTTCAAAACGGCGATAAAGCATCAGTTCTCCGCCCGCGCACGGGCTCTCCTTTGAACAGTGTGAGCGGTGCCGGAGGCCGGCAACCGCTCAAGTCTTCCTGTGAAGCTTAGTCGATGACCTTGGCCGACTTGATGAATACAGGATCGGCGGGCACGTCTTTCATGCCGCTTTTGGTGGTGGTCTGGGAATTGACGATGACGTCTACCACGTCCATGCCTTTCACGACTTTACCGAACACGGCATAACCATCACCGCTGTCGAGGAAATCGTTGTCCTTGACGTTGACGAAGAACTGGCTGGTGGCCGATTCCGGGTCAGAGGTACGCGCCATGGACAGGGTGCCACGGACGTTATGCAGGCCGTTTTTCGATTCGTTCTTGATCGGTGCCTTGGTTTCTTTCTGCTGCATTTGTTGAGTGAAACCGCCGCCCTGGATCATGAAGCCCGGAATCACGCGGTGGAAAATCGTGTTGTTGTAAAAGCCGCTGTTCACGTAATCGAGGAAGTTCTTGGTACTGATGGGCGCCTTGACCGGGTCCAGTTCGATTTCGATCTGGCCGTTGGTGGTGTCCAGCAAGACGTGCGGTGCCTTGGCTGGCGTGGCAGCCATCAGGTTGGCGGCAAACAGAACGGAACCGGCGACGAGGGCGATTTTTTTCAGCATGGGTCAGTGATCCTGATTGGGGTGGTATCGACTGCGGTGAGAAACTCGAGCAGTGTTTGGTTGAAGCGTTCGGGTTGGTCCAGCGGGGTGGCGTGGCGCGAATCGGCGATCACCACCAGCCGCGCATCGGGCAGCAGTTTTACATAGGTTTCCTTCAGCGCTACCGGCGTGTAATCACGGTCGGCGCTGACGATCAGGGTTGGACAGGCAACCTTCGAAAGTCGTTCCTGAACCCCCCAGCCAACGATGGCATCGAAGCTGGCGAGATAAGCATGTTTGTCGTTTTTTGCCCAGCGCTCGGCCATCTTTTGACGCAAATCAGCTTGGTCCGGATTCGGGAACAATTTGCCGCCGAGGGCCTTGCCGATGGTGCCCAGGCTGAGGACGCGCATCAGGCTCCAGCGTTTGAACCACTGCCAGTAATCGTCGCGACTGCGCAACTTGACCTCTGGCGCGCTGTTGACGATGGTCAGGCTTTTGAGCAGATGCGACTGGTCCACCGCCAGTTGAAAGCCGATCATGCCGCCCATCGACAGCCCCACGTAATGCACCGGGCCGAGGTTCAGATGTTCGATCAGCGCGACCAGGTCGGCGCTGAAACCGGCAATGCTGTAACGCTCGCGGGGTTTGTCGGAGCGACCATGGCCGCGCACATCCGGGACGATCACTCGGTAGCGTGTGGACAGCGCCGGGATCTGCATTTCCCAGTCCAGCGTGCTGGACCCCAGTCCATGGACCAGGAGCAATGGCGTGCCATGGCCATATTCCTCATAGTGCAGGTTGCAACCTTCATGTTCGAAATAGGCCATGCATTCACTCCTTGTCAGGCTTGTTCAGGGGCGGCGAAAGGCGCGTCCAGCGGTGCGGTGTCGAAGGTGCGCAGCAGTTCGATGAGAATCTGCGTCGCCGGTCCCAAGGGTTTGTCCTTGTTCGAATACAGGTAAAAGCTCGGGTTGCGACTGCCGCCCTGATCCAACGGTAGCAGCTTGAGCGTGCCTTCCTTGAGTTCCCGTTCAATCATGTGCCGTGGCAGCCAGGCGAACCCCAGGCCGCTGCTGACAAACGTCGCGGCGGTGGCCAGGCTGCCGACGGTCCAGCGCTGTTCGGCGCCGAGCCAGCCGACGTCGCGCGGCTGCTGCCGACCGGAGTCACGGATCACCACTTGCATCTGGCTTTCCAGGTCCTGGAAGTTCAGCTCGCGGTTGAGGCGGTGCAGCGCATGGTCGGGATGGGCGACCGCGACGAATTCGACATCGCTCAATTCCGCGCCCAAATAGCCTGGAATGCTAAAACCGGTAATCGCCAGGTCGGCCACGCCTTCGAGCAGGACTTCCTCAACCCCCGACAGCACCTCTTCACGCAGGCGGACCCGGCAGCCACGGCTCTGCGGCATGAACGCGGTCAGGGCGCGCACGAGGCGGGCGCTCGGGTACGCCGCGTCGACCACCAGCCGCACTTCGGCTTCCCAGCCTTGTTCCATGTGATGAGCCAGGTCTTCCAGTTGGCTGGCCTGTTTCACCAGTTGCCGTGAGCGCCGCAGCAATACGCCACCGGCTTCGGTGAGCACGGCTTTGCGACCGTCGATGCGCAACAGCGGCACGCCTAGCTGGTCCTGCATGCGCGCCACGGTGTAGCTCACCGACGATTGCGAACGGTGCAGCGCTTCGGCGGCCTGGGCGAAACCGCCGTGGTCGACCACGGCCTGCAATGTTCGCCATTGATCAAGGGTCACGCGGGGCGCTTTCATGAATAGCTCCTCTTGTCCTAAGCTGGCAGCCCTTTATGGAGACTGCTGAATGAATAAATTCTGTTGTGTGCTGCTGGCGATGCTGCCGCTGACGGCGTTTGCTTATCCGATTGATGTGCAGAAAGACCTCAACGGCTTGAAAGTCGACTACGAGACCTTCGACACGGATAACGACATCGGCTCTATCCGGGTGGCTAACTACGGCGACGTCGATGTCAGCTGCAAAGCGGTGTTCATTAATGGCCCGGAAGCGCCACGCACCCGCAAGATCGATGTACCGGCGGGCAAGCATAAAAATGCCACCGCGAAGTTCACCCGCAGCATTATCAAGCTGCGTATCGAGCTGACCTGCACCCCGAAATGAATTCAATTCCTTGTAGGTGTGAGCCTGCTCGCTTCTACAAGGTATGCTCAGCTTATAAACGAATTTATTGATGGGTTATAGCAGTTATTTGCGCTTTTTCATCGATATGACTCTGTTTAACCTTCACTCCATCGCCTTACAGCATTCTCAGATGGAGCCTACATCCCATGTCACGCGTTCTGATCATCGAAAGCAGCGCCCGTCAGCAAGACTCGGTTTCCCGTCAACTGACCCAGACCTTCATCAGCCAATGGAAAGCCGCGCATCCGGCCGATCAGATCACCGTACGTGACCTGGCCGTCAATCCGGTGCCGCACCTGGACATCAACCTGCTGGGCGGATGGATGAAACCGGCCGAGCAACGCAGCGACATCGAACAGGCTTCGCTGGAACGCTCCAACCAGTTGACCGATGAGCTGCTGGCCGCCGACGTGCTGGTCATGGCCGCACCGATGTACAACTTTGCCATCCCCAGCACGCTCAAAGCCTGGCTTGACCATGTGCTGCGTGCCGGCGTGACCTTCAAGTACACCGACACCGGCCCGCAAGGCCTGCTCAGCGGCAAGCGTGCCTACGTGCTGACCGCTCGCGGCGGGATCTACGCCGGTAGCACGGCGGATCACCAGGAACCGTACCTGCGTCAGGTCATGGCGTTCATCGGCATCCACGATGTGACCTTTATTCACGCCGAAGGCATGAACCTGGGCGGCGACTTCCAGGAGAAGGGCCTGAACCAGGCGAACGCCAAGCTTGCCCAGGTCGCCTGATCTTTTAATCGCCAGATAATCACCGGATGGTCTAGTGACCTGGCGCAACCCCTTCAAGGCTTTACGCGCAACGAACCTCCCTTTGCACTTGTTGCTCCTGAGTGCTGTCGCCCGATTGAACGCTTTAGCGAGATCGGGCTTTTTTTTGCCCGCGATTTAATAAACATCCAAATCCCCTGTGGGAGCGAGCCTGTTCGCGATACCAGGCAAAACCCGTTATCGTCGCCGCCATTCAAAACGAGGCGAGCATGGGCTATCTACTTTTTGTCACGCTGATCCAGGCGTTTTCCTTCAGTTTGATCGGCGAATACCTGGCCGGTCACGTCGACAGCTATTTCGCAGTGCTGGTACGGGTCGTGCTGGCGGGGCTGGTGTTCATCCCGCTGACGCGCTGGCGTTCGGTGGAACCGGCGTTCATGCGCGGGATGCTGTTGATCGGTGCGTTACAGTTCGGCGTGACGTACGTGTGCCTGTACCTGAGCTTCCGCGTGCTGACGGTGCCGGAAGTGTTGCTGTTCACCATCCTCACGCCATTGCACGTGACCTTGATCGAAGACGCGCTGAACCGGCGTTTCAATCCGTGGGCATTGATCGCCGCGTTGGTGGCGGTGATGGGCGCGGCGGTGATTCGCTACGACCGGATCAACCCGGATTTCTTCATGGGGTTCCTGCTGCTGCAACTGGCCAACTTCACCTACGCTGCCGGGCAAGTACTTTATAAACACCTGGTGGCGCGCTATCCGAGTGATCTGCCGCATTACCGGCGTTTCGGCTACTTCTACCTTGGCGCATTGGCCGTGGCGTTGCCGGCATTCCTGCTGTTCGGCAAACAGAACTTCCTGCCCGAAGCGCCGCTGCAATGGGGCGTGCTGGTGTTCCTCGGCCTGGTCTCGACCGCGCTGGGATTGTATTGGTGGAACAAGGGCGCATGCATGGTGAACGGCGGAACGCTGGCGGTGATGAACAACCTGCATGTGCCTGTGGGGTTGCTGATCAATCTGCTGATCTGGAATCAGCATGAGGCGTTGGGACGGTTGTTTCTCGGCGGGTCGGTGATTCTGATGGCGGTGTGGATCAGTCGGTTGGGTGTCCGCAAACCACTGACCACCACATAACCCCTGTAGGAATGATGCGCATTACTTCTCGGCCAACTGCTCCACCAAAAACTCAATAAACGTCCGGGTCTTTTGCGGGACCCGACGTGCCGAAGGGTACACCGCGTTAATCGTGATCGCGGGTGCCTGCCATTCGCACATCACCGGCACCAGGCGGCCGGCCGCCAACGCATCCTCGACAATGAAATTGGGCAACAGGGCGATACCCATTCCGGCTTCGGCGGCCTGAGCGAGCAAGTCGCCATTGTTGGCATGCAAGGGCCCGGTTACGTTGACCCGTTGAGTTTCCTTGCCATTGCACAACTGCAGGCTGACGCCACTTTGCAGATACCCGTAGTTGAGGCACTGGTGGGCGCGCAAGTCTTGCGGGGTCTGCGGTATGCCAGCGCGCGCCAGATACGCCGGGGACGCCACCATGATGCGCGGGGCCGGCGCGAGTTGCCGGGCGATCATCGTCGAGTCGGGCATGCTCGCAATGCGGATGGTCACGTCGAAACCACCGCGCACGGGGTCCACCTGCTGATCGCTGAGCACCAGTTGCAACTCGATGTTCGGGTGCTGCTCATGAAACAGGGGTATCAGTGGCCCCAGTCGGCGCAAGCCAAAGGACATCGGCGCGTTGACCCGCAACACCCCACGCAACTCGCCAATGCCGTTACGCGCACGCTGTTCGGCCTCATCCAGCGAGGCCAGCACTTCGCGTGCTGCATCGAAGTATTCGGCGCCAGCCTCGGTCAAGTGCAGGCTGCGGGTGGTGCGCTGCAGCAGTTGCACGCCGATGGCTTCCTCCAGCGCCTGAATCTGTTTACTGACTTTTGATCGCGGCACATCCATTGCCCGTGCAGCCGCGGCGAAACCGTTCTCGCCGACCGTGACGACAAAGGCGCGCATGCATTCGATGCGATCCATGATTGTCCCTATTTTAGAATCAATGATTCTCGATTTTAGGGAATTGTCCCCTTCTTTGCTAGCCCTTAAAGTGACATCCAAGCCGACGACAACGCCGCAGACGGCAACGTCGACTCACCCATTACTCACTTTGAAATCGACATCAAAAGGAACGCGTCATGTCTATTCGTGAACTGCTCAACCCAACCAACTCCGCCCTGATCCTGATCGACCATCAGCCACAAATGGCGTTTGGCGTGCAGTCGATCGACCGTCAAACGCTGAAGAACAACACGGTAGGCCTGGCCAAGGCTGCCAAGATCTTCAACGTGCCGACTATCTACACTTCGGTGGAAACCGAAAGCTTCAGCGGTTACATCTGGCCTGAATTGCTGGCGGTTCACCCGGAGCAAAAGCCGATCGAGCGCACCTCGATGAACTCCTGGGAAGACAAGGCGCTGGTTGACGCGGTGAAAGCCACCGGCCGCAAAAAACTGATCATTGCCGCGCTGTGGACCGAGGTCTGCCTGACCTTCCCGGCACTGGAAGCGTTGGCTGAAGGTTACGAGGTGTACATCGTGACGGACGCTTCCGGCGGCACCACCAAAGAGGCGCACGACATGTCGGTGCAGCGGATGATTCAGGCGGGTGCGGTGCCGGTGACCTGGCAACAAGTGTTGCTTGAGTACCAACGTGACTGGGCACACAAAGACACTTACGAAGCGGTGATGGAGTTGGTGCTGGAACACAGCGGCGCCTATGGCATGGGCGTGGATTACGCTTACACCATGGTGCACAAGGCACCGCAGCGGCAGGTCAAGTAACCCGCCAGTCTCGGAAACGATGCGAATCCCTGTGGGAGCGAGCAAGCTCGCTCCCACATTGGTTCAGTGGTGTTTACATGATGTGTTTATCGGCGTCGGGAATGTGGCTTGCACCCAGCATCGCCGGCAGCAACCCCGCACGCATATCCCCACCGCTCGGCTGCTGATAAAGACTCAACCCGAACTCCGGCAGCACCGCCAGCAGATAGTCGAAAATGTCCCCCTGAATCCGCTCGTAATCCGCCCACGCCGTGGTGCTGGTGAAGCAGTAGATTTCCAGCGGAATACCCTGCGCGGTGGTCTGCATCTGCCGCACCATGCAGGTCATGCCGGGCTGAATCTCGGGGTGACTCTTCAGGTACGCCAACGCATACGCGCGGAAGGTCCCGATGTTGGTCATCCGCCGACGGTTGGCGGACATGGCCGCCACATTGCCTTGTGCTGCGTTCCAGGCCTTGAGTTCGGCCTGCTTGCGACCGATGTAATCGGTCAGCAAATGCACTTGCGACAACTTCTCTTCTTCGTCATCGCGGATGAAACGCACGCCGCTGGCATCGATGAACAGGCTGCGCTTGATCCGTCGACCGCCGGATTGCTGCATGCCGCGCCAGTTTTTGAACGACTCGGACATCAGGCGCCAGGTCGGGATCGAAACAATCGTCTTGTCGAAGTTCTGCACCTTCACCGTGTGCAACGTGATGTCGACCACGTCACCGTCGGCGCCGACCTGCGGCATCTCGATCCAGTCGCCCACCCGCAGCATGTCGTTGCTGGTCAGTTGCACGCTGGCCACGAACGACAGCAGCGTGTCTTTGTAGACCAGAATAATCACCGCCGACATGGCACCCAGACCCGACAGCAGCAACAGCGGCGAACGGTCGATCAGGGTGGAGACGATGACGATCGCACCCAGCACGTACAAGACCATTTTTGTCAGTTGCACGTAGCCCTTGATCGAGCGCGTGCGGGCGTGTTCGGTGCGCGCGTAGATGTCCAGCAAGGCGCTGAGCAGGGCGCTGATCGCCAGCAACAGGAACAGAGTGGTGAACGCCAACGCCACATTGCCGAGGAAATTCAGGCTGGTCTTGCTCAGCTCCGGCACCAGGTGCAAGCCAAATTGAATCACCAGTGACGGCGTCATCTGCGCGAGGCGATGAAAGACCTTGTTGTGCCGGAAGTCGTTGATCCAGTGCAGCGCCGGTTGGCGGCCGAGTATTTTGGTCGCGTGAAGAATGAGGAAACGCGCCACTCGTCCGAGGACCAGTGCAATGACCAGCAACAACATCAGCGCCAGGCTTGAATGCAGGAGCGGGTGCTGATCGAGGGCACCCCAGAGGTCTTGGGCGTTGAGCCAGAGCTGTTTGATATCCATGGGCTAAAACGATTCTCCGGAAGGACACGATCGGGCGATTAGAGCATTTAAGAGGGTTTGGATGACGTTTGAAGACAAATCAGGCAACAAAAAGCCACTGTTTATCGTCGTTTTCGTAAAGAAACTCGGCCTGAGCGCTCGAAACCGTTACCCTATGCAGCTGTTTTTTTGTATTTCTTCGAGGTAGCACCCGTGTTTTCCCAATTCGCCCTGCACGAACGCCTGCTCAAAGCCGTGGCCGAGCTTAAATTTGTCGAGCCAACGCCAGTGCAAGCAGCGGCTATTCCGCTGGCGCTCCAAGGGCGTGACCTGCGGGTGACTGCGCAAACCGGTAGCGGCAAAACCGCTGCCTTCGTCTTGCCGATCCTCAACCGTCTGATCGGCCCGGCGAAAGTCCGCGTCAGCATCAAGACCCTGATCCTGCTGCCGACCCGCGAGCTGGCTCAGCAGACCATCAAGGAAGTGGAGCGCTTTGCGCAGTTCACGTTCATCAAGTCCGGCCTGATCACCGGCGGTGAAGACTTCAAGGTCCAGGCCGCCATGCTGCGCAAGGTGCCGGACATCCTGATCGGTACGCCGGGCCGGATGATCGAGCAACTGAACGCCGGCAACCTTGACTTGAAAGAAGTTGAAGTGCTGGTCCTCGACGAAGCCGACCGCATGCTCGACATGGGCTTTGCCGACGACGTACAGCGTCTGGTAGCTGAATGCACCAACCGCCAGCAGACCATGCTGTTCTCCGCCACCACCGGCGGTTCGGGCCTGCGCGACATGGTGGCCAAGGTGTTGAACAACCCTGAGCACCTGCAGGTCAACAACGTCAGCGACCTGAACGCGACCACCCGTCAGCAGATCATCACCGCTGACCACAACGTGCATAAAGAGCAGATCCTCAACTGGCTGTTGGCCAACGAGACCTATCAGAAGGCCATCGTGTTCACCAACACCCGGGCCATGGCCGACCGCATCTACGGTCGTCTGGTGGCGCAGGAATACAAAGCGTTCGTGCTGCATGGCGACAAAGACCAGAAAGACCGCAAGCTGGCCATCGACCGCCTGAAGCAGGGCGGCGTGAAGATCCTCGTTGCCACCGACGTCGCCGCCCGCGGCCTGGACGTGGATGGCCTGGACCTGGTGATCAACTTCGACATGCCGCGCAGTGGCGACGAATACGTTCACCGTATCGGTCGTACCGGCCGTGCCGGCAACGAAGGCCTGGCGATCTCGCTGATCTGCCACGGCGATTGGAACCTGATGTCGAGCATCGAGCGCTACCTCAAGCAGAGCTTCGAGCGCCGCACCATCAAGGAAGTCAAAGGCACCTACGGCGGACCGAAAAAGGTCAAGGCTTCGGGCAAAGCCGTTGGCGTGAAGAAGAAAAAAGTCGACGCCAAAGGCGACAAGAAGAAAACCGGCGCCAAGGCACCGACCAAGCGCAAAATCGCCAACCGCCCGAAGACCGACGCTCTGTCGCTGGTCAGCAAGGACGGCATGGCGCCGCTCAAGCGCCGCAAGCCGGAAGCGCCAGCTGCTGAATAAGCCGTTGTCGTGACCCAAAAAAACCGGACGGATGTCCGGTTTTTTTATGCGCGGGATTTGTCGGTTGATCAGCTCTCGGCCTTCTTGTCCGCCGTCTTCAGTTCCTTCAAGCGCTGATCAATCAGCTGGCACTTGTCCGGCAAATCCTTGCTCGCTGTGCCCAGGTCCATCTTCTGCAGCTCGGCATTGATCTCTTTGGCTTTGGCCGGATTCTGCTCGGTGAGCTTGGCCACTTCCTGGGCCAGTTGCTCGCGCTTGGCGGTGGCTTCCTCTGGGGTGCAGGCCCAAACGGGGAGGGCGCAGGCGAAGGTGGTGACGAGGGTGATGTTCAGCAGGGTTTTCATAAGTGAGCCTCAGTTCCGGTTAAGGCGGGTTAACCGGTTGAGGGTTGATGGCCTGGAAAAGTTCAGCTAATTGACCACAGCGTCTTGGGTGTTACTGGTCCTTTATGGCGATGCACATGTCCATTTCCAGTACACCGCTGTTCTCATCGTAAGAAATCTCCACCGGGTAGCGTTCAAACCCAGGACGCTGGTCGTAGGCCAATCCGCTTTGCGGCATCCACTGTCCACAGAGTTCACCCCAAGCCGCCGGGATTTCACTGGCCGGGCCTTTGAAGTGGGCGACAGCGTAGCGGCCGCCGGGCAGATTAGTGACGGCAAACGGGTATTTCGGTTCGAAGTCGGCGGGCACTTCGACGCAGGCGTCGTAGCGGCAGTATTGCGCGGGTGTGGTGCTCGGGTCGTCGTGGCCGATGCCGTAGCGCACGCGGTTGAGCAGGTTGTTTTCGTTCATCCACGGGGCGACGGTTTCGCGCCAGAAGGTGCCGATTTCCGGGCCGTAGGGGCCGGTGTAGCGCAGGTAGGCGACTCGGGCTGGGGGGAGGGTTTTCAGGGTGACGTTCATTGTCTGGGGCCTTGGAGTCTGGTTCGTTTGAAGGAGCGGTGGCTGGGCGGGGCTCATCGTCGGAACGCCGCCCGGAGCAAGCTCGCTCCCACTGGGGATTTTTGGTGTTTTGAAATTGTGTGTTTGGCACCGATCCACTGTGGGAGCTGGCTTGCCAGCGATGGCCGCGCCTCGGTCTCTGAAGGCTAGCCCCCATGGCAGCAGCTGGCTGCGGCCTTTTCTTCATAGCGGTCGTGATGCCGCACCCATTCCATGATCTCTTCTTCGTTGCGGCCCTTGGGCGTGAGGTCGAGGTAATTGTAGGCGCCGACCAGCATGTCGAGACCCCGCGCATAGGTGGAATAGGTATGGAAAATGTCGCCGGCTTCATTGCGATAAAACACGCTCAAGCCTGGGAGTTCTTCTTCGGCCCCATCAGTTTTTTCGTAGTTGTAGGTGGCTTTACCGGCGGCGACCTCTTCGGCCCGCGCAGAGACGCCGAAGTCGTAGTTGAAATCGCAACCCTCTGACGACACCCAATCGAATTTCCATCCCATGCGCCGCTTGAAAGGCTGGAATTCGGCGAACGGTGCGTGGGAAACCGCCACGACGGCGATGTCATGGTGCGCCAGGTGTTGGTTGGCGCCGTCGATGTGGTCGGAGAGGAACGAGCAGCCTGGGCAGCCTTCGTCCCATCCGGCGGCGAACATGAAGTGGTAGATCACCAATTGGCTACGACCGCCAAACAGGTCGGCCAGTTTCAGTTCGCCGTGGGGGCCTTGGAAGTGGTAGTCCTTGTCGATTTTCACCCAGGGCAGGGCTCGGCGTTCGGCGCTGAGTTTGTCGCGTTCCTTGGTGAAGGCTTTTTCGTGGGCCAGGTGTTGTTTGCGCGCGGCGAGCCATTCTTCGCGGGACACGACGGGATGATTCTGAATGTTCATTGGCTTTTCTCCTGCGGGGGGGCGGGGAGGTGACTTACACAGCCTAGTCGTTTGACCTGTGCCGGATTCGACATACCGCCGGTCGGTGCTGTTCAGCGCCTCGGCTGAACGGCTGCGAGCGGTACCGGTCACAACTTAAGAAGGCCATCACAATCACGCGGTCTGGAGGTTGAATCAGGATGACGACTTATAACTGGGATTTGATTGAACGCTTGCTGCACGAAGTGCAAAACGGTGCCAGCAGCTTCACGCCACGGCCCTATGCCGAGCAGTACGTGGCGGAGAAAACGGCGGAAGGCGAGCAGACGGAAAACCTCGATCACCTGAAAGCGGTGGCGGGTGAGTACGAAAAGCTGCTGCTGGCGCGTGGATACATCGAACCGCGGCCTGAGGATCAGGGCGGTTCCGGCTCGAATTACATTCTGACGCCGCGTGGCTCCAGTTTGTTGAGCCTGATCGACAGCAGCATTCCTGGGAATGACCATCCGCGTCAGGTGCTTGATGAGCAGGAAGATGCGCTGGATGAAGTGACGTTTGATGAAGTGGCGTCTAAAGCGCAGATTGCCTGAAGCCCACCACAAACTAATGTAGGAGTGAGCCTGCTCGCGATTGCGGTGTATCAGTAATTGACTGGTGTACCGCAATCGCGAGCAGGCTCACTCCTACGGGGGACTTGTGCCGGATTAGGATTGTTTGGCGGCTTTCAGGCACTTGAGGTCGTTGAAGTCTTTTCTCACGACTCCGATTTTCTTCAACAACCGCTGACGCTGGGCCGGTGTGCTCTCGGCCATCAAATCCACGATCAACCCACGCGCCTGAGCCTCGGTATTGGCGTAGGCCTGACGATAGGCTGGCGTCCACAAGCTCTCGCGATTGACCAGAAGTGTCTCGATTCTCTGTGGGAATTCGGGACTTTGGCGCTGGGCAACCGCCGCGCTGAACTGCGTCTGCCAATGCGCGCGGTTGGCGATCCATTGAGTGTTCTGATCACCCAAGGCCTTTGACCAAGTGACCACCCGTTGCTGCTGGGTAGGGCTTAGTGGGCCGAGCCAGTCATCCAGACGTTTTTCCATGCGATCGGCTCGTTGCTTGATCTGCTGATCGAGAGGGGGCTTGAGGTATTCAACCTGCCGTTTGCGCTGGTCTTTGGCGAAAGCGTCGTTCATTTCCGCGACTTGTTTGTCGTCCAGCCCCTGCAGCAACTCGATGGCCGACGGAGTAATTTTCCGGGCGGTCTGGGCAATTGCGGCTTTGGCTTCCTCGGTGCGGATTTGCAGGGCGTCGTCGGTGACCAGGTTGGTTTCGACCATGGTTTGCAGGCGGTCCAGCCAATCCAGATAACCCGGCAGTTGCGTACTGCAGTGCCAGCTCAGGTGTTCTTTGAGGCGCTCGTTGAACCAGCCTTTTTGCTCGCCGTTCATGTCCAGATAGTCGCTGAGTGTCCATGGAATGATCACGTCGAGGTTGCGGTAGGCCAGGCCCACCCGGCTGCATGCGCCAAGGACGAGGCTCAAAATGATCAAAGCGGCGAAGCGAATTAGCCAGCGCGACATGGGCGGATCCTTGCGAAAGCCTGGGTATTCATGTGAACGCAAGATGAGCCCGGCAGTTCAGCCGTTCAATAAAACGCGTGTTCAGCCTTGAGAGTTACCAACCCGTCGCATTGGCCGTTGTGCCCGGAATAGGCTGAACAGTTGCTGCCGCTGAGGTTGGAGTCACTGTAGATGAGGTCCAGATCGATGCCCATGAATGGCCGGGAAAGTTGCACCGACCAGTCGGTAAAACTGTCGACGTACCCACCGTCGACCGACACCGGGGTGTAGAGCTGGTGGGTGGTGTATTTCATGCTGATCCCGATGCCGAACGGCTGGTTGCCTCCGAGGTCGGCGAACAGCGTTCTGTTCAGCTTGTCCGGGTCGTTGCTGAAGGCCGCGCCAAATCGGCTGCCGAGCAGGGTCAGGCCGCCGAAGAGCTCCTGGCTGTCGAGGGTGTCCACTTTCGGATAGCTGTAGTGGATCATGCCGACTTCGTAGCCGAGGGTTTGATCGAAGGGCTGTTTGAATCCCGCGTAGGAATCGACTTCGAGGTTTTTGCCCGGACTCAACCCCATGCTCGGTGCCCATTGGCCGACGTAGAAGCCACTGTCGTGGGTGAGGTCGAGGCCGCCATGGAAGGAGCCGGTGCTGGAGGGTTTGACCAGCCCCTGGGCCATGCTGCGGCTGGGCGTGGTGCCGAGCTTGAGGTCGAAGTCGCCCAGTTCACGCTGGAAGATTTGCGCATTGGCGAGCGGACAGGCGAGCACTGTGCAGAGCAATAGAAGAGAGGGTTTGAGCATGCGTCACTCCATTGACAGCGAGGAGCAGGGATCGGAAACCTACTGGAACGCTTGTTCTAGACGTGTGCAAGGATACCGGCGAATGCTCGGCATTGAGGGCCGTTCGTCGTTTTTTGAAATTTAGAGGGGTTTGACGGGGTGTTGCGAGAGGGTTCCAGTCCAAGCGCTTCGAAGCTCAAAGCGCTTTGGGACCAGTTAAAGCAGGGTGTTACTTCTTGCCGAGCGTGATCTGCTTGGACGGGCCGAACGTCTGGCCGCTGACGCCTTTGGCAATTTGCTGGATTTCACCACCGGACTTGAGGAACGCAGCAATCTGGTTGTTGATCGATTCGCTGGTTTCAACGGCTGGAGCTGGCTTTGCTTTGCTGTTGGATGCTTTTACACGCATGGCGGCCATTAACCTGTAGAAAATTAACTTGGCCAGGCATCGTACAGGAAATACTTGACAATTGCTTGGCTAATATCCCCTCAAAATACACAGCACAGGGCTGGAATTTATCTCAGGGTATTATCTGAAATAGGTCTCTAACACACTGTTTTAACTAACAACGTTGATGAAAATGGCCCGTGTTCGGGTGGGTTGGCAGGGGACAAAACCGCCTCGTCGGGCTGACGAGTGGCGAAGCCGTACAGGTCAACCCCTCAGGAAAATCAGGGATTGCGCAGTATTTTCGCCCGCCACCCGGCCGGCCGCCGAACGTCGCCCGCAAAACCGGGTAGAATGCCGCCCACGTAATGAGGGTATTTGAAATGGCTTTAGTCGGGCGTTACAACAGTTTGCAAGTGGTTAAACACACTAACTTCGGTTTATATCTGGACGGTGGGGCGGAGGGTGAAATCCTCTTGCCTAATCGTTATATCCCCAAAGATATTCCCAGCGAAGATGAAGACTGGCTCAACGTTTTTGTTTATCTGGACAGCGATGACAAACTCATCGCAACTACCGAAAAGCCGAAAGTTCAGGTCGGTGAATTCGCCAGTTTGAAAGTCGTTGAAGTCAACAGCATCGGCGTGTTCCTGGATTGGGGTCTGCCGAAGGACCTGCTGCTGCCGTACTCCGAAGAAAAACGCCAGATGACCGCCGGTGAGTATGTGGTAGTGCATGTCTACCTCGACAAGCACACCCGTCGCATCACCGCGACCGCGCGTCTGGACCGCTATCTGGACAAGACGCCGGCCAGCTACACCCCGGGCCAGGAAGTTGATTTGCTGGTGGCCGAAGCGACCGACATGGGCTTCAAGGCAATCATCAACAACAAGCACTGGGGCCTGATCCACAAGAACGAAATCTTCAAGTTCATGCGCGCCGGCAAAGAAGAGAAGGGCTTTATCAAAGAAGTCCGTGCCGACGGCAAGATCAGCCTGAGCCTGCAACCGGTGGGCGAAGAAGCGGCCACCAGCCTCAACTCGAAGATCCTCGCCAAGTTGCGTGAAAACAACGGCTCCCTGCCGGTCAGCGACAAGAGCGACCCGACGGTGATCACCAGTATGTTTGGCGTCAGCAAGGGCAACTTCAAGAAGGCCATTGGTGCGCTGTACAAGAATGGCCAGATCGTCATTCATGCGGATCGCATTGAACTAAGCTGACCCTGCACCAACAGTAATGAAAAGCCCCGGCCCCGTGCCGGGCTTTGCTTTTTGACTACCGGGTTTCTGCCATGGATTGTGTTGTCGAGGTGTCACAGTGAGCGCCAGCCGGCGTAGCGCCGACGGGTTTGCCCTGCAGGTGATGATCGGGTTGTGCCTGATCTGGGGCGTGCAGCAGGTAATGATCAAGTGGGCGGCACCGGACATCGCGCCGGTCATGCAGGCGGCGGGGCGGTCTGGCATGTCCGCAGTGCTCGTCGGCTTGCTGATCTGCTGGAAAGGCGGCTGGGATCAGGTCGGCGCAACCTGGCGCGGCGGTTTGCTGGCCGGCGCGCTGTTTGGCCTGGAATTCTTTTTCATTTCTGAAGGCCTGCAACTGACGACGGCCGCGCACATGTCGGTGTTCCTCTACACCGCGCCGATTTTCACCGCGCTGGGCGTGCATTGGTTGCTGCCGAGTGAGCGTTTGAGGCCGGTGCAGTGGCTGGGGATTTTCCTCGCCTTTGTCGGGATCGCCATCGCGTTTGCCGGTGGCGTGTCCTGGGATAACCTCGATCACCGCATGTTGCTGGGCGATGCGCTGGGCGTACTGGCCGGCGCCGCGTGGGGGGCAACCACGGTGGTGGTGCGCGCTTCACGGCTGTCGGAAGCGCCGGTGACGCTGACCTTGTTCTATCAACTGATCGTCGGTTTCTTCGGCCTGATGCTGATCGCGATTCTCAGCGGCCAGGTCACTCACGTCAGCCTGACCACCGTGGCGGTGGCCAGCGTGCTGTTTCAGGGGGTGGTGGTGTCGTTCTTCAGTTACCTGACCTGGTTCTGGCTGTTGCGGCGTTATCTGGCGGCGAACCTGGCGGTGTTTTCGTTCATGACGCCACTGTTCGGCGTCACGTTCGGCGTGGTGTTATTGGGCGAGGCGTTAAGCCTCAACTTCGTCATCGGTGCTGTGCTGGTCTTGCTCGGGATCACTTTTGTCAGCGCTGAGCAGTGGGTGCGCCGTCGTTTGCGCAAAGCCCTCGGGCAGTACTGAGCGGGCGCAGCAACAGGCCGCCGGCGATCAGTAATCCGCTGCCGGCAACCACCAGCGCGGGCTGCAAACCGCCACTGAAATGGCTGCTCAGGGCGGCCAGCAACGGCCCACTGAGCTGTCCCACGGCGAAGCATGCGGTCAGCAGCCCGGCGTTGCGCTGGGTGGCGTGGGGCGCCAGTTCGCGGGAGCGTTGCATCACCAGTTGCATGCAGGCCAGGAATGGCGTGCCACACAGCAGCACGCCCAACGCCAGACCCGTTCCGCTGCCCAACAGGCACGCGAAGACCCCGACAGCTTGCAGCCACAACGTGATCATCAGCCAATGGCGTGTGCCATTCGGGGATTGTCGACGCAGGCTCACCAGCAACACTCCGACAGCCGACGCCAGGCCGAAGCACGGCCAGAACAGGTCAGCCTGCCATTGCCCATGAAACTGCGCGTTGGCCATTTGTGAGAGGAATGTGGCGGGGATGATGTAACCCAGACCGTACAAGCCATAGATCACGCCCAATCGAGCGATGCCCTGATTGTTCGATGTGGCGGCGGCGGGCGCAACCGCCACCGTTTCCGCAGGTTGTGGCAGGAACGGCAGAATCCCCAGCAGCATCACCAGCGCTACGCCGGCATACACCAGCCACAGCGTCGCGGAGGTCTGCCCCAGCAAGTTCGACCCTAAAGCCAACAAACCCGTTAGAAAAATCCCCAGGCCCGGTCCGGCAAACACCAATGCGCCCAGCCGTGGACGACCGGCTGCGGCCGCTAATGGCTGGCTCAGCGCGGTGATCATCACCAGCACCCAGGCGCTGGCCACGCCGGTGCCGAAACGCAGCAGCAGATGCGACCAGAACCCGTTGGCCCAGAACGACGCCAGGGTCAGCAGCACACACAGCCACAACCCGCCCAGCAAGCGCTGACGGACTTGCGCCGGCTTGCGCGAGAACATCGCATCCAATGCGCCGACGAAGTAGCCCAGGTAATTGGCGGCGGCAATCAGGCCCGCTGCGGTCAGGTCGATCTGACCTTCGCTGAGCAAGTGCGGCATTTGCGGGGTGAGGGCGAAGCGCCCGATGCCCATGGCCATCATCAGGGCGATAAAACTGGCGGTTAAGCGAATCAGCGGAGACATGGTCTGAGTTCCGGCAAAGGATCAATGACCGTCAGGCTAGGACTGATTGACTTTCTTTTAAAATGAATAATAGTGAGTAACTTGTTCTGATTTGGAGAAGATCGTGGAGTTCAGCCAATTGCGGATCTTCCAGGCCGTGGCGCAGGAGGGTTCGATCACCCGTGCCGCCGAGCGATTGCATCGAGTGCCGTCCAACCTGTCGACGCGTCTCAAACAACTCGAGGAGCAACTCGGCGTAGAACTGTTCGTCCGCGAGCGTCAGCGTTTGCAGTTGTCGCCTGCAGGAAAAGTCCTGCTGGACTACACCGCCAAGCTGTTCGCCCTGCATGACGAAGCCAGTGCAGCCGTGCAGGGTGGGCAACCGGCCGGGGACTTTGTGCTCGGCACCATGTACAGCACGGCGGCGATTCATCTGCCGCCATTGTTGGCGGGTTATCACCGCACGTACCCGGCGGTAAACCTGCAAGTGCAATCCGGGCCGAGCGGTGAGTTGCTTGAAGGCCTGCTCACCGGCCGGCTGGATGCGGCGCTGGTGGACGGCCCACTGGAGCTCGCGGGGCTTGACGGCGTGCCCTTGTGCGACGAACGGCTGGTGCTGATCACGGAGGCCGATCACCCGCCGGTGCGCAGCGCGCTGGATGTGGAAGGGCGCTCGGTGTTCACGTTCCGCCAGGGCTGTTCCTACCGCATGCGTCTGGAGGCCTGGTTCGCCCACGACCATGCAGCGATGGGCCGGGCGATGGAGATCGAATCCTATCCAGGAATGCTTGCATGCGTGATTGCCGGCTCGGGCGTGGCGTTGATGTCGGAGTCGATGCTTGCCAGCCTGCCGGGCCGTGAGAGTGTCGCGGCGCACCCGCTGGCCGAGCCGTTCGCCCGCGCGACGACGTGGCTGATGTGGCGCAAGGGCATGGTCGGGGCCAATTTGAATGCGTGGATCGAGCAGCAGCGAACGGTCTATCCGTGGGCGCCGGTTGAAGCCCAGGCGATTGCCTGAACGAACGGTCAGGTATTTTGTTCAATTCAGTAACAGATCATTGCGACTTTTGATGAGCATTGCGTAGGACTTCGGACTATTATCAGTGCGAAGCGGCCTCAGAATTCCGGTCGCTCGGCACTACCCTGAAGGGGGCACCATGAAAGAGAAAATCCAAAACTGGCTGCACGACTTGGGTGTTGCACTCGGTTTGATCGAACCGCCTCTGCAACCTGTGCCTATTCGGACGGACGACGAACAGCGCCGACGCCAGCCGCGCCGCCGGTAATCGCGCCGCATGTAGCAGCTGTCGTGCACCGCGAGGCAGCGTTCGGCTGCGCAGCAGCCGTAAATCCTGCATGCACGATCTACCTGACTCACGTCGAAACCTGACTCCACCGACGGCTCCGTCCGAACGCGACTCGCGCCGAACGCAGCCTCGCGGTGCTCGGTAGCTGCTACAGGGGTCAGCTGAATTTCAGAGACCGGGCACACTCAATGCCGCCCGATCTCCAGCAAAAACCGACTCAAATCATTCGCCGTCCTGGCGGTCTTGAGCATCCGGTCTTCTTCCGCCGTAAACGCCGTCAACCCCAGTTCATCTTCCAGATGGAAGATCAGGTCTTCAATGTCCGCTTTATCCAATCCCAACTCCACCAGACTGGCGTCGTCGCTGAAGTCATCGCGGCCCTCCAGCAAGCGGCTGATGAACTGATGGACGGCGAGGCGAACGGCAGCTCTTTTCATGGTTGCTCTTGGAGGGCGTTATTGTTGTTGTCCCTGCGCTTGAGTACAGCAGGCTTCAGCCGTGTGAGCGCTGCCACTCGTCAATCATCGTGCGCAAATGCTCACCGGAAAAACTGCCGAAATGCCCGCCATGCACTGTGCGGATCGGCAAGGCACGCAAGCGTTGCAAGCTGCGGGCGTAGGCATCGAGGTTGGAGTGGTAAGCGTCTTCGATCAGCGGTCCGTCATAGATGATGTCGCCGCTGAACAGCGTCTCCGTCGCCGCTTCATACAGGCTGATGCCGCCCGGTGAATGCCCCGGTGTGTGCAGTACCTGCAGCACGCGGTCACCCAAATCCAGCACATCACCTTCTTCAATCATGCCGGTGGCCGGCGCAGCCTTGACCCGGTATTCGGCGTAGCACAGCGGGCAATCGGGGTGAGCCTCGAACATGTCGTCGCCGACAAAGGCCTTGCTCAAATCGTTGTCGCCGTCCGGTGCGGCGAGGATGTCGGCCTCAGCCGGGTGCACCAGCCGTTCAGGAAACTCGTGATGCCCGGCGATGTGGTCGTAATGGCAATGACTCGCCACCGCCACCAGCGGCCGTTCAGTGATCCACGGCAATTGCTCGCGCAGGCTGACCAGTCCCGAGCCGCTGTCCAGCAGCAGGTCCTTGTCGCGGCCCTGAACGTGCCAGAGGTTGCAGCGATAGAAAGGTCGAATGTACGGCTCGTGAATCAGGCGAATGCCGTCGCTGAGCTGTTTGACTTCGAACCACTGATCGCGGCTGACGATCTTCATAAGCAGTTTCCTTCAGACGAAAAAAAACGGGTGTGGCAACCGACGCCACACCCGTCGAAGAAAGCATCAAGTCGTTATGTTCAGCTTAGGCGGCGCTGGCCAGCACTGCCGGGCGGCGGGACATCAAGCTCACCACCACGAACGCCACCAGACCTACGGCGAGGCTGTAGTAGATCGGCGAGTTGGCATCCAGACCGTCCTTGAACATGAACACCAGCGCAGTGGCGAAGCCCATGCCCATGCTGGCGATAGCGCCGGCGGTGGTGGCGCGTTTCCAGAAAATCGCGCCGATCAGCGGGATCAGCATGCCGCCTACCAGCAGGTTGTACGCCAGGGTCAGGGCGCTGATCACGTCGTTCACGACCAGAGCGATGCCGAGTACGACAAGGCCGGTCAACAGGGTGAACAGGCGGTTCATGCCCAGGCTCGAGTGTTTACCGCCGCGCAGTTTCGGCAGCAGGTCTTCGGTCAGGGTGGTGGCAGCGGCGAGCAGGCCGGCGCTGGCGGTGGACATCATGGCCGCCAGGGCAGCAGCAATCACCAGGCCACGGATGCCGTCCGGCAGGGACAGTTTGACGATGGCGGCGAAGGCGTTGTTGACGTTGTCCAGGTCCGGGATCAGCACGTGAGCGGCCATGCCGATCAGGGCGCAGGCCAGGCCGTAAAGGATGCAGTAGACGCCTGCGAACGTACCGGCGACTTGAGCCACCTTGGCGCTCTTGACGGTGAACACCCGCTGCCAGATGTCCTGGCCAATCAGGATCCCGAAGAAGTAGATCATGAAGTAGGTGATGATGGTGTCCCAGCCAATCGTGGTGAAGCTGAAGGCCGTGGCCGGCAGTTTCAACACCAACTCATCCCAGCCGCCAACGCGGTACAGGCAGATTGGCAACAGGATGAACATCAGGCCGACGGTCTTGATCACGAACTGGACGATGTCGGTCAGGGTCAGGGACCACATGCCGCCGATCGCCGAGTAGATCACTACCACGCCACCGCCGACCAGTACCGAGACCCAGAACGGCAGGTCGAACAGCACTTGCAGCACGGTGCCGATGGCGAGGATCGAAACCACGCCGATCATCAGCGCGTACGCCAGCATGATCACCGCGCTCGCGGAGCGGGCCATCGGGTTGTAGCGTTTTTCCAGGACCTGGGTAACGGTGTAGATCTTCAGCTTCAACAGCGGTTTGGCGAGGAACAGGTTCAGCGCCACGATCCCGCAACCGAGGGCCGCGCAGAGCCAGAAACCGGAAATGCCATGGACGTAGCCCAGACGCACGGTGCCGACGGTGGACGCGCCACCCAGAACGGTGGCAGCCATGGTGCCCATGTACAGGCTCGGGCCGAGGTTGCGACCGGCGACCAAAAAGTCTTCGTTGGTCTTGGCCTTGCGCATGCCGTAGTAGCCGAGTATCAGCATCGCGGCGGCGTAGATGAGTACGACGAATAAATCCAAAGCCATTGTGGCGTGTCTCCGATTGTCTTTTTTATGGTGAAGCAAAAGTATTTCTGTAGGGCATCCCTCTGTGGGAGTGAGCCTGCTCGCGATAGCGGTCTTGCAGTCACATCAATGTGGATGTGCTGCCGTCATCGCGAGCAGGCTCGCTCCCACAGTTGGATCAGTGTCAGGCGGGCTGACGGAGTTCAGGCTTTGCCATGGTGTGGCTGCCCTTGCTGCGTGAATCATTCGGGCCAAACACCGCGGCTGTTTCCGGGAACAGGCTCAGCAGCGCCAGGTACACCAGCGAGGCCAGGCCCAGGGTGACCGGCAGGCTGATGTCGATACCGCCGGCCATTTCGCCCAATGGTCCGACAAACTGCCCCGGCAGGTTCACGAAGCACAGGCCGATGGCCGCGCTCGGGATCCAGGCACCCAGGCCACGCCAGTTCCAGCCGTGGGTGAACCAGTAGCGGCCACCTTTCTCGCCGCGGGTGAACACTTGCAGGTCATCCGGGCAATAGAAGCCGCGACGCACCACCAGGCCGATGATCATGATCACCATCCATGGAGTGGTGCAGGTGATGATCAGCACGGCGAAGGTCGACACGCTCTGCACCAGGTTCGCCGCAAAGCGCCCGATGAAGATGAAGGCAATCGACATCACACCGATCAGCAGCGTGGCCTTGACCCGCGACAGCACGCGAGGGAACACGCTGGACATATCCAGCCCGGTGCCATACAGCGACGTGGTGCCGGTGGACATGCCGCCGATCACTGCAATCAGGCACACCGGCAGGAAGAACCAGCTCGGCGAGACAGCCAGCAAGCCGCCGACATAGTTGTTGGCGGCGATGTAGTCCGGTGCCTTGATCGCCACGATGGTCGCGGTGGCCAGGCCAAACAGGAACGGGATGAAGGTGGCGATCTGCGAGATCACCACTGCGGCCATGATCCGGCCTTTTGGTGTGTCACGCGGGATGTAGCGCGACCAGTCACCGAGAAACGCACCGAAGGAAATCGGGTTGCTCATCGCTACCAGTGCAGCACCAATAAACGCGGCCCAGAAACCTGGCTGACCCATGCTGACGGTGCCGGCGTAGTTCACATCGAAAGGACCGGCGAAGGCGAAGACACCCAGCAGGAACAGCAGGCTGGCGCTCCACACCGCGATCTTGTTGACCCACAGCAGGAAACGGAAGCCATAGATGCAAACGGTCAGCACCAGAATCGCGAACAGGCCGTAGGCCAGGCCCAGGGTCAGGTCGGTTTCCGGCAGGCCGATCAGGCGCTTGGCGCCACCGATCAGCGCATCACCCGAACTCCATACCGAGAGCGAGAAGAACGCGATGGCGGTCAACAGCGAGAGGAACGAACCGACGATCCGCCCGTGCACGCCGAAGTGCGCACCCGACGACACGGCGTTGTTGGTGCCGTTGATCGGACCGAACAGGCCCATGGGTGCAAGGATCAGCGAGCCCAGCAGCACGCCCAGCACAATCGCCAGCACACCGGCCTGAAACGACAGGCCGAACAGCACCGGGAAACTGCCGAGCACGGCGGTGGCAAAGGTGTTGGAACCACCGAAGATCATCCGGAACAAATCCGTCGGGCCTGCGGTGCGTTCGCTGTCGGGGATCTGTTCGACCCCGTAGGTTTCAATGTGCGTAAGGCTTTGGTCGTTGTTGTTTTTATTCATGATCAGCTCCGATCATAAAGGCGCGCTCATCGTGCGTGAGCGTCACCTGTTTGGCTAAGGGGTTGGCAGCCCTTCCGGCATCGCGGACAAATGTTCGTGGCAGGCCAGCCATAGGCCTTGTTGTTCTTGGCCAGACGCTTGTTTTTTGAAAACAATCGTCTCGCGCTCCTGGCTGAAGTGTTGCTCCCCTTGCATGCGCAGCTCGGTGGCCACGTCATGGATGAAAATCGCCACGTCACCCTGCAGGCTGACGAAGGCGTTGCTCGAGGTGCACGAAAGCACCTCGAAGCCATCCTCCGAGCGCCAGGTGTCCCACAACGCCTGATAGGCATCGCGCGACAGCAAAGGCTGCTCGAGGGTGTAGAAGACGAAGCTGGCATCGGTGCTGAACGCACCGAAGTAGGCTTCGCGATCGTTACGGGCGAAAGCGGACACCAGATCGGCGGCGGCTTTCAGCACCTGATCACGTTCGTTCATGACCAATCCTCAGCGGTGGACCACGCCAGGCAGTACGCAGAGCATTTCGTACAGCAGGTTGGCGGCCAGCAGCGAGGTGTTGCCGGTGGTGTCATAAGCGGGCGAGACTTCTACCAGATCGCACCCGACCAGGTCGAGGCCTTGGCAGCCGCGAACGATTTCAATTGCCTGAATGGTCGTCAGACCACCGATTTCCGGGGTGCCGGTGCCAGGTGCCCAGGCCGGGTCGATGCCGTCGATGTCGAAACTCAGGTACACCGGACCGCCGCCGACTTTCTCGCGAACTTCGGCCATCAAGGGGGCCAGGGATTTGTGCCAGCACTCTTCGGCCTGAACCACACGGAAGCCCTGGTTACGACTCCAGTTGAAGTCGTCAGCGGTGTAGCCCTGAGCGCGCAGGCCAATTTGCACCACGCGGTCGCAATCCAGAAGGCCTTCTTCGACGGCGCGACGGAAGGTGGTGCCGTGGGCGATTTTCTCGCCGAACATGTGATCGTTCACGTCAGCGTGAGCGTCGATGTGCACCAGGCCGATCTTGCCGTGCTTTTTATGGATGGCACGCAGGATAGGCAGGGTGATGGTGTGGTCGCCGCCCAGGGTCAGGGGGATCACATCGTGTTCGAGGATCTTGTGGTAGGACTCTTCGATGATCCGTACCGCGTCCAGCAGGTTGAACGTGTTGATCGCGATGTCGCCGATGTCAGCCACCGACAGCGAATCGAACGGCGCCGCGCCTGTCGCCATGTTGTATGGGCGGATCATGACCGATTCAGCGCGGATTTCGCGAGGCCCGAAGCGGGTGCCGGGGCGCAGCGAGGTACCGATGTCCAGTGGCACGCCAACGAAGGCAGCGTCCAGGCCGGCAGCGGTATCCAGGTGGGGGAGTCGCATCATGGTGGCGATGCCGCCGAAGCGCGGCATTTCATTACCGCCCAGTGGTTGGTGAAGAATCTTGTCCACGGGTAGGGCCTCATCGTCGTTGTTTTATTTATGTCGGTTGCACAGGTCAGGACAGACACAGGCACCGTTGGAGGCCGATTCTGCGAAATGTAGTGGCCGGGAAGAATCGCTACGGGCAAATACTTAGTTCAGATTTTTCTAAACTAATGGTTGGCACGACGATAGACTTGCGGCCATGTGCCGCACTCCTGTGGCGAGGGAGCTTGCTCCCGCTCGGCTGCGCAGCAGTCGTAAAATCGGCTGATGCGGTCCGTCTGACACTACGAGGTGAATGGTTGTAGGGCCGCTTCGCAACCCAGCGGGAGCAAGCTCCCTCGCCACAAAAGCGCAACACGCATGACCTTGCAAACGGAGCCCCCATGGCCAACGCTTTACCCGACCTGAAACTATTGCGCATCTTCGTCAGCGTGGTCCGCCATCAGGGCTTCGCCAACGCCCAGCAAGAGCTCAACCTCTCGACGTCGGCCATCAGCACCTACATGAGCCAGCTCGAAGCGGCCCTGGGCCTGGTGCTGTGCCATCGCGGTCGCGGTGGGTTCAGCCTGACCAGCAAAGGCGAACTGTTCCATCAGGAAACCCTGCGTCTGTTGGGCGAGCTCGAAGGCTTCGAGCAATACGCCGCCGCCCTCAAGGGCGAGTTGCGCGGCACCCTGAACCTCGGCGTGATCGACTCCACCGTCAGTGACAAAGCGTTGCCCTTCGCCGAAGCCATCGGCGCCTACAGCCAGGAACACCCGGCCGTGCATTTGCATTTGTCGGTGATGAGCCCTTACGAATTGCAACTCGGCGTGCAGGACAATCGCCTCGACCTCGCCATCGGCGCGTTCTCCACGCGCATGAGCGGCCTGGTCTACATGCCGCTCTACCGCGAACAGCACTGGCTGTATTGCAGCAGCCGTCATCCGCTGTTCACCGAGCGGCGTATCCCCGAGCAAGTCATCACCCAGCAACGCATGGTCGGCCGGGGTTACTGGAGCCAGGCGGAACTGGCGCGACACGGTTTCAAACACAGCGCGGCCACGGTGGAGAGTATGGAAGCGCAGCTGATCCTGGTGCTGTCCGGTGCCTACATCGGCTACCTGCCGGAACACTACGCCCAGGCCTGGGCGGACAAGGGCGATTTGCGTGTGTTGCTGCCGGCGACCTTTGGTTATCAGGCGCCGTTCTCGATGATCGTGCGCCGTGGCCGCAGCCGCGAACCGCTGATCCAGACCTTCCGCGATTTGCTCAAAGCACAACTGAATCAGGCTTGATCGATGTCCAGAATCCAGTGTCCCCGTTGCCTGCGTCCGCAAACTCATTGTTTGTGCGCGCTGATCCCGAGCCTCGACAGCCGCACTCGGGTGCTGCTGCTACAGCATCCGAGCGAAGTGAATCACGCGCTCAACACGGCCCGGTTGGCAGCGTTGGGCTTGAACAATGCCGAGCTGATTGTCGGCGAGGTGTTCGAAGATTTGCCGGCGTTGTTGAATCAACCGGGTTATCAGGCACGGTTGTTGTTTCCGGGTGAGCACGCGCAGCCGATGCAAACGTATACGGCGACTGACGAGCCGCTATTGCTGGTGGTTCCGGACGGCACCTGGCGCAAGGCGCGCAAGATGCTGCACCTCAATCCGCTGTTGGCGGCGTTGCCGAGGGTGACGTTGGCGGAGGGTGGAGTGTCACGATACCGACTGCGCAAGGCACCGGGGCCGGGGGCATTGTCGACGGTGGAGGCAATTGTTCAGGCGCTGCAAACGCTGGAGGCGCCGGGCTCGTTTGAGCCGTTGTTGAAACCGTTCGAGGCGTTGATCGAGGGGCAGATTGCGGCGATGGGGGAGGAGACGTTCCAGCGTAATCATGGGCCGAAATGATCGCTGAATTTAAGGGCCTCATCGCGAGCAAGCTCGCGATGGCGGTGAAACAGTCACCGCAAACCCAAGCCAGAGACTACCGCTCGCGCATCGCCTCAGTCCGGGCCTTCAACACCGGTTTGAGCAGGTAATCCAGCACGCTCTTCTCACCCGTAATAATGTCCACTGTCGCCACCATCCCCGGAATGATCAGCAGCGGTTTCACATCCCCGCCCAAGTGGTTTTTATCCGTGCGCACCTGAATCAGATAAAAGCTGTTGCCCTTGTCATCGGTGATGGTGTCGGCGCCGATCAGTTCGAGCTTGGCGCTCAATCCGCCATAAATCGTGTAGTCATACGCACTGAACTTCACCATCGCTTTCTGCCCCGGATGCAGGAACGCCACGTCCTGCGGCCGCACCTTGGCCTCGATCAACAGGTTGTCTTCCAGCGGCACGATTTCCACCATGTCACTGCCGGGCTGGACCACGCCGCCGATGGTGTTGACCTTCAGCACTTTGATAATCCCGTGCACCGGCGACACCACCGTCGTGCGCGTCACGCGGTCATCGATGGCGATGCTCGACGCCGTGATTTTCGACAGGTCAGTGCGTTTCTCATTCAGCTCTTTCGCTGCGTCGGAACGGAAGGATTGTTCCGACTCGTCAATCTTGCTCTTGATCTCGTTGATCGCCGATTCCGCCCGGGGAATCGCCAGTGTCGTTGCGTTCAATGAACCGCGAATCTCCACCGCACTGCGTTTGAGGCGCAGGATTTCCACCGGTGATACCGCGCCGGTGCCCACCAGCGGCGTGGACATGTTCATCTCTTGTTGCAGCAACGCCAGGCTGGAGCTGAATTGCCCCTGTTTTGAGCGGAACTCTGCCAGTTCCTGGGTTTTTTGCCGAAGTTGTTCGCTCAGCGTGCGCTGCTCACTGGCGAGTCGACGCTGGCGCTGTTCGTACAGCGAGCGCTCGTCTTCGGCCACTTGCGGGGCCTTGGCGATCACTTCTTCTGACAGTTTGAAGGGGCGTCCTTCCGCTTCCGCCGACAGGCGTTCAACCTGCGCGGTCAGTGCATAACGATCCGCTTCGCTTTCGCCTTTGTTCGACAGAAATCGCGTGTCATCCAGGCGCAACAAGGTATCGCCCTTGTTCACCATTTGCCCTTCGCGCACGAAGATCTCGGTGACGATGCCGCCCTCCAGGTTCTGGATCACCTGGACCTTGCTCGACGGAATCGCCTTGCCTTCGCCCATGGTGACTTCCTGAAGCACCGCGAACTTGGCCCACACCACCGCGCTGATAATCAGCCCGGCAGCCAGCCACACGGTAATGCGCGACCAGCGCGGGGAATCCTGCAACGAGGCACCGGCCGTTTCCGGCATGAACTCGCTCTCGGCGGTTTTGCCGAAGCTGCCGAAGTAGCCGCGGTCCTTGGAGGTGTCGGACGATGAACGGGCCATGGGTAGCTCCTAGACAGCCGCAGAGCCGACGCGGCCCTTGCGCAGTGCATCGATGACCGCTTCTTTGGGACCGTCAGCGACGATCCGTCCGTTATCCAGCACCACCAGTCGATCCACCAGGCTGAGCATCGAGGTGCGGTGCGTCACCAGCAACAAGGTCTTGCCCTCGACCCAGGTGTGGAGCTTCTGCCGCAGAACATCTTCACTGCTGTTGTCCATGGCGCTGGTCGGTTCGTCGAGCAGCATGATCGGCGGGTCGAGCAAGAGGGCCCGTGCCAGCAACACCGCCTGACGCTGTCCTCCTGACAGCAATTGCCCGCGTTCGCCGACCGGGCGATCAAACCCTTGCGGATGCTGGCGGGCGAGTTCGGTGACGCCGGTCAACTCGGCCACTTCGAGCATCCGTGAATCGCTGATGTAGCGGGCGCCGAGCGTCAGGTTGTCGCGCAGGCTGCCGGCCAGCAAGGGCAGGTCATGGGCGACGTAACCGATCTGTTGGCGCAGGTCGGCGACGTCCAGTTGCCGCAAGTCCAGGCCGTCAAGCAGTAACTGGCCCTCTTCCGGTGCGTAGAACCCCATGACCAGACGCGCGAGGGTGCTTTTGCCCGAACCGCTGCGTCCGATGATGCCGATGCGTTCGCCCGGCTTCATGCTGAAACTGACGTTGGACAGCGCTGGCGCGTTCTGGCCGTTGTAGTGGAAGGTCACGCCGCTGACTTCGATCGCGCCTTGCAGTTGTGTGCGTTCCAGCGGCCGCTGTTTGGCGTCGCGCTCCTGCGGCAGGCCCATCAGCGCATCGGTGCTTTTCATGGTCAGCTGCGCTTGCTGGTAGCGGGTGATCAGCCCGGCAATCTGCCCCAGCGGCGCGAGTACGCGGCTGCCGAGCATGTAGGTCGCCACCAGCGCTCCGACGCTGAGGTTGCCGGCGATGATGCTGTAGACCCCGGCGACAATCGTTGCCATGCCGGAGAACTGCTGGATGAACAAGGTGCCGTTGGTGGCCAGCGCCGAGAGGTTGCGCGCATGGCTGTCGAGGCGGGTGAGGGCGCCGTGGGTGCTTTCCCATTTGTGCTGGCGCTCGCTTTCGGCGCTACAGGCCTTGAGGGTTTCCAGGCCGCCGAGGGTTTCGATCAGCAAGGCCTGGCGTTCGGCGCCCAGGCTCAGGCTTTTTTGCACGGTGTCGCGCAGGCGCACCTGGATCATCATCGCGAAAATGATTGTGATGGGGAACGCCAGCAGCGGAATCACCACCAGCCAGCCGCCGAGCAAACCGATCACCACCAGCATCAACACGGCGAAGGGCAGGTCGATCAGGCTGGTCAGGGTGACCGCGGTGAGAAACTCGCGCAGGCCCTGGAAGTCATGAATGCTTTGGGCAAAGCCGCCGATGGTCGCCGGGCGGGCTTTCATCGACATGCCAGTGATGCGCTCGAACAAGGTCGCTGACAGGATCACGTCGGTTTTCTTGCCGGCGGTGTCCAGCAAATGGGCGCGCACAACGCGCAACACCAGTTCGAAACCGGTGCCGATCAGCAGGCCGATCGACAGCACCCACAAGGTCGAGGTGGCCTGGTTTGGCACTACCCGGTCGTAGGTCTGCATGACGAACAGAGGGACCATTAACCCGAGCAGGTTGATCAGGAAACTCGCCAGGATCGCATCGCTGTACAGCCACTTTGACAGTTTCAGCGTGTCGCGAAACCACGCTTCGACGCGCGGCACCAGGGGCGAGCGCAAGTCTTCGAGTTCATGGCGTGGCCGGGCAAACAAGGCCTGGCCACTGTAATTTTCGGCCAGCTCTTCACGGCTGACCCATTGTTCGCCACCGTCGGCTTCGCTGGGCAGGATCAGCACCTGACCGTTGTCACCAAAGCGTCGCAGGATGGCCGTTCGGCCGTTGTTGAGGATCAGCATCACCGGCAGGTTGAGGGCGGAAATATCCCCCAGTTCCCGGCGCAGCAGTCGCGCCTGCAAACTGGCCCGGGCCGCTGCGCGGGGCAGCAGGTCCAGGCTCAGGCGCTGTTTGTGCAGCGGTAGCCCCGCACTCAGGCTGGCGCGACTGACCGTCGCGCCGTGGAGTTTGCAGAGGATCAACAGACCGTCCAGAAGCGGGTCATCGAAGCTCAGCCGCGGATCGACACCGGTGTTGCCGGATTCCATGCTGGTCACATTGATCGCTCCAGTGAGCTACTTCAGTTCAGGCAAACGGGCTTCGTTCTTCACTTCGGTAGCGGCGATCGCATCGGCGGGCAACACCACCCGTTGCTTGCTGAGCAACTCACCCATACTGGCCAGCACGCGGTACATCGAGTATTCCTCGGTGTAGCGCACTTCGGTGTAGCGACGGTTGGCGTTGTAGAGCTCGTTTTCACTGTCGAGCAAGTCGAGCAACGTGCGTTGACCGAGACCGAACTGGTCCTGATACGCCACGCGCACTCGCTTACTGGTTTCGGCGTATTCGCGTGCGGTCGGGGTTTGTTTCTTCGCATTGACCATGGCGTTCCAGGCCAGGTGAATGTTCTCGTTGAGTTGGCGCAGGGCGTTGTTGCGGATGTCCATGGCCTGGTTGATCTGGTGCGCATCGGACGCCAGGCGTGCCTTGTCGCTGCCACCGCGGAACAGGTTGTAGTTCATCACCACACCCACGCGCCACTCGTTGTCGTGGCCTTCATCGCCTTGCACGTTGTTGTTCGCGCCCACGGCGGCTTCGGCGTCGAAGCGTGGGTAGAACGGCGACTTGGCAACTTCGTACTGGCTCTCGGCCGATTGCACGTCAGCCTGGGCGGATTTCAGATATGGGTTGTTTTCCACCATGCTCTGCTGGGCTTCTTGCAGGGAGGTGGGCAGTTCACCGCGGGTCGACGGCGGTGTTTCGAGCTCATCGGGCAGGCGCCCGACAACGGCGGCGAAGTTCGACTCGGCGTCCGCCAGATCGACTTCGGCGGTGTCGAGGTTGTTTTGCGCCAGTGCACGGCGAGCGCCGGATTGATCGGAGTCGGCGTTGCTGCCGACGCCACGCTGGGTGCGCAGGCCGATCTGGTCGTTGACGCGCAAGTGCGCTTGCAGGTTGTTGGTAGCCAGGGTCACCAGTTCGCGGCGCTTGAGCACTTCGAGGTAGACCTCGATGGTGCGCAGGGCCAGGTCCTGAGCGGTGCCTTGAGCGTAATAGGCCCGGGAGTTGACCACGCCTTTGGTGCGTTCGACTTCGTTCGCGGTGTTGAAACCGTCGAACAGCATCTGCCGCAGGCGCAGTTCCGACTGGGTGTAGTTGAGGATTTCGGTGTGGTGATTGCCGAATGCCCGGGTGTTGGTGTTATCGCTGTACCCGCGCCCGTAGGCGGCGTTCAGATCAACAGATGGATAAAAGCCCCCCTTGGCCACTTTCACCTGTTCATCCGCGGACAGGCGCGAATCCACGCGCGAGGCCAGTTCCGGATGGGTTGCGATAGTGCTCTGGATTGCCTCGGTCAACGACATGGCTTGAGCGCCGGAAGTGCAGGCCATGGCCAGCAGAACCGCGCTGCAGAGGGGGGTTAAAACGCGCATGGGTGCATCTCCCTGAATTCCTGATGGTGCTTATCAGTCGCCAATTATTTGACGGCATTTATAGGTAAAACCGTTTCACCCTTGTAACAACAGAGCTAAGAACATTCTAGAGAATAGCTAAGAAATTTTTCTCATAACCCTTATGCCAAAAAAAACTTATGCCGTCAGCAAAATCCAGCACATTGTTCAATACGAAAGCCTTTGAATTACGAGCTTTAGGGAGCTTTCAAAGGTTTCAGGAAAAGTTCCATCCACTTATCGACATAGGGCGGAGAAGTGCTGGAGGGGAGGGACGCGTAACGAGTTGTGGTGACGGTTTTTTGTCACTTTGATGAGTCAGGATCGTTACGCATCGCTCACCGGGCAAGTGCGACGCAATTGGGCCTTCGAAGCCATTGATTGCAGAGGGGTTTATCCCGCAGTCGCCGATGTTGCCGGTGAGCGACACGCTGGGCGAGGACATCGCCAGGGCAGCGGCTTACTCAGGTAAACGCGTCCTGCAGGCGATCCGCGCAGCCACCTGCTTTCAAACCATGAGCACATTCTTCGCTAAAAACAGGATGCCGACAGCGGTTGGCAGCGGAGGAAATGCACATGGCTACGCTCATCGGTATCGTCAGTAAAGTCATTGGTCAGGTGTTCGTGGTCGCGAGCGACGGTACCCGGCGCGCGGTGATTGAGCACGATCATTTGTTCGCTGGCGATCAACTGGTCACGGGGGCCGAAGGCGCGGTGGCGGTCCATCTGCAAAATGGCAAGGAACTGACCCTCGGGCGTGGCAGCAGCATGCAGATGGACCCGCATCTCCTCGCCAACGAGTCGCCGCACCTCGGCACTTCAGAAGCGGTCACACCGAGCGAAGCGCAACTGACCGATGTCGAGCAACTGCAAAAAGCCATCGCGGCGGGCGCTGACCCGACGCAAACCGGTGAAGCCACTGCGGCCGGGCCGAGCTTCACAGGGGCGCCCAGTGGTGCGCAGGGCGGTGGTCACAGTTTTGTCATGCTTGAAGAAGTGGGCGGGAAGGTCGATCCGACGATTGGCTTCCCGACCGCTGGATTTGGCGGTATTCCTGAATTCCCTGAAGAACGCCATAACGCCGATGTCCAGCAGAACGCCGACGGCACCCCGGCCGTCATCGCTCCGCCACCAACGCCGGTCAATAACCCGGTCACGCTCGATGGCTTGTCGGTGGCGGGTGGCGAACTGACCGTCAACGAAGCCAACCTGGCCGACGGCTCAGCGAGCAATCCGGGCGCATTGACTCAGAACGGCACGTTCAGCATTTCGGCGCCGGACGGGCTGAGCAGCTTGAGCATCGGCGGTATTAACGTGATCACCGGTGGCGTGGCGATTGGCTTTCCGCAGTCGATCACCACGCAACTGGGCAACACCCTGACCATCACCGGTTACAACCCGGCCACAGGCGTGGTGAGTTACAGCTACACCCTCAACGGCAACGAAACCCATTCGGCCGGCGACGGCGCCAACGCTCTCAGCGAACAGTTCACCGTGGTGGCCGGCGACAGCAACGGCGACACCGCCACCGGCACGCTCGACGTCAACATCACTGACGACGTGCCCAAGGCTGTCGATGACAGCAACGCCAACACCGCGTCGGAAACCCTGCTGACCCTGACCGGCAGCGTGCTGCCAAACGACACCCAGGGTGCCGACCGCATTCCCACGGGCCCCAATAGCGGCCCGGTGATTGGCGGCACCTTCACCGGCACCTACGGCACCCTGGTGCTCAATCCCAACGGCACCTACACCTACACGCTGAACACCAGCGATGCCGATTTCAAAGCGCTGCACGGCGGCGGTAGCGGCACGGAAACCTTCACCTACACGCTGACGGATGCTGATGGCGACACCAGCACCGCCAACCTGGTGCTGCAGATCCACAACAACGACGATCCGGTGACGATTGGTGGCCTCAATATCGAGGGCGGCGAACTGACCGTCTTCGAGAAAAACCTGAGCCTTGGTAGCTCACCGGATTCCACCGCGCTGACCCAAAGCGGCACCTTCACCATCACCGCCCTCGACGGCGTGCAGACCCTGAGTGTCGGCGGCATCAACGTGGTGGTCGGCGGTGTGTCGTCAGGCTTCCCGCAATCCATCACCACGCCGCTGGGCAGCACGCTGACCATCACCGGGTTCGACGCCACCACCGGGGTGGTCAGTTACAGCTACACACTGGCCGATAACGAAGCGCACCCAACCGGCAACGGCGCGAACACCCTGCCTGAGCAATTCGCCGTCACCGTGGTCGACGACAACGGCACCACCGCCAACGGCACGCTCGATGTGAACATCGTCGACGACCTGCCCAAAGGCGTGGACGACAGCAACGCCGGCACCGCGTCGGAAACCCTGCTGACGCTGAACGGCAACGTGCTGACCAACGACGTGCAAGGCGCTGACCGGGTGACCGTTGGCGAAAATGCCGGCCCGATCACCCCGGGCACATTCGCCGGGACTTACGGCACTTTGGTGCTGAACGCCAACGGCACCTACACCTACACCCTGAACACCAGCGATGCCGATTTCAAAGCGCTGCACGGCGGCGGCAACGGCACCGAGAATTTCACTTACACCCTCACCGATTCGGACGGCGACACCAGCACCGCCACGCTGGTGCTGCAGATCCACAACAACGACGATCCGGTGACCATCGATGGCCTCAACGTCAACGGCGGCGAACTCACCGTCTATGAGAAAAACCTCGGCGACGGCAGCAGCCCTGATGCTCCGGCGCTGACCCAAAGCGGCACCTTCACCATCACCGCCCTCGACGGTGTGCAAACCCTGAGCGTTGGCGGCATCAACGTGGTGGTCGGCGGTGTGTCGTCAGGCTTCCCGCAATCCATCACCACCCCGTTGGGCAGCACGCTGACCATCACCGGGTTCGACGCCACCACTGGCGTGGTCAGTTACAGCTACACCCTGGCCGACAACGAAGCCCACCCAACCGGCAATGGCGCGAACACCCTGCCTGAGCAATTCGCCGTCACCGTGGTCGACGACAACGGCACCACCGCCAACGGCACGCTCGACGTCAACATCGTCGACGACCTGCCCAAAGGCGTGGACGACAGCAATGCCGGCACCGCGTCGGAAACCCTGCTGACGCTGAACGGCAACGTGCTGACCAACGACGTGCAAGGTGCTGACCGGGTGACCGTCGGCGAAAATGCCGGCCCGATCACCCCGGGCACATTCGCCGGGACTTACGGCACTTTGGTGCTGAACGCCAACGGCACCTACACCTACACCCTGAACACCAGCGACGCCGATTTCAAAGCGCTGCACGGCGGCGGCAACGGCACCGAGAATTTCACTTACACCCTCACCGATTCGGACGGCGACACCAGCACCGCCACGCTGGTGCTGCAGATCCACAACAACGACGATCCGGTGACCATCGACGGCCTCACCGTCAACGGCGGCGAACTCACCGTCTACGAGAAAAACCTCGGCGACGGCAGCAGCCCTGATGCTCCGGCGCTGACCCAAAGCGGCACCTTCACCATCACCGCCCTCGACGGCGTGCAGACCCTGAGCGTTGGCGGCATCAACGTGGTGGTCGGCGGTGTGTCGTCAGGCTTCCCGCAGTCCATTACCACGCCGCTGGGCAGCACGCTGACCATCACCGGGTTCGACGCCACCACTGGCGTCGTCAGTTACAGCTACACCCTGGCCGACAACGAAGCCCACCCAACCGGCAATGGCGCGAACACCCTGCCTGAGCAATTCGCCGTCACCGTGGTCGACGACAACGGCACCACCGCCAATGGCACGCTCGATGTGAACATCGTCGACGACCTGCCCAAAGGCGTGGACGACAGCAATGCCGGCACCGCGTCGGAAACCCTGCTGACGCTGAACGGCAACGTGCTGACCAACGACGTGCAAGGCGCTGACCGTGTGACCGTCGGCGAAAATGCCGGCCCGATCACCCCGGGCACGTTCGCCGGGACTTACGGCACTTTGGTGCTGAACGCCAACGGCACCTACACCTACACCCTGAACACCAGCGACGCCGATTTCAAAGCGCTGCACGGCAATGGCAGCGGTACGGAAACCTTCACCTACACCATCACCGACTCCGACGGCGACACCAGCACTGCCAACCTGGTGCTGCAGATCCACAACAACGATGATCCGGTGACCCTCAACGGTCTCGATGTGTACGGTGGCGAGTTGACCGTCTACGAGAAAAACCTCAGCGACGGCACCAGCCCGAACACCCCGGCACTGACCCAGAGCGGCACCTTCACCGTGACCGCGCTCGATGGCCTGCAAACCCTCGATGTCGGCGGCATTCATGTGGTGGCCGGCGGCGTAGCGGCGGGGTTCCCGCAGTCGATTGTCACGGCATTGGGCAACACGCTGACTATCACCGGGTTCGACCCGGTCACCGGCGTGGTCAGCTACAGCTACACCCTGGTGGATAACGAAACCCATCCAACCGCCAACGGTGCCAACAGCATCACCGAAAACTTCAACGTGGTGGCGACAGACACCGACGGCAGCACCGCGAGCAACCAGCTCAACGTCAACATCGTCGATGACCTGCCCAAGGCCAACCCCGATCACACCTCGGTGGCGGAAGGCGCAACAGTCACGGGCAACGTGCTGGATAACGACATCGGCGGCGCCGATGGCCCGGCGGCCAGTGGCGCAGTGATCGGCGTGCGTGCCGGCAGCGACACCTCGACCTCGGCCATCGGTGGCCTGGGTTCGAACATCAATGGCACCTACGGTTACCTGACGCTGGATGCCAATGGCAACGCGACCTATCACAGCAATCCGAACAGCGTCGGCCCAGCGGGCGCAACCGACGTGTTCACTTACACCGTGCGTGATGCTGACGGCGATGAAAGCACCACCACCATCACCATCGACGTCTCGAACAGCTGCATCGTCGCGGCCCGCGACACCGACGTGACGGTCTACGAAAAAGCCCTGGACCTGACCCAGGACGGGCAGGACCTGGCCGCTGGCACCGTCACCGGCAGCGATCCGACCAGCACCGGCGAAACCGCCAAAGGCACGCTGGTAGGTTCGGTCACCGGTGCGGTTGGCGCGATCACCTACACCCTGGTGAGCAGCGCCACGGGCAACTACGGTCAGATCCAGCTCAACTCAAATGGCACGTACACCTACACCCTGACGTCGCCGGCGACGACCACGCCGCACGCGAACGACGGCGCCAATACCCTGACCGAAAGCTTCACCTACCAGGCCACCGATTCGCTGGGCAACAGCACCACCAGCACCATCGTGGTGAGCATCGTCGATGACGTGCCAAAAGCGGTGAACGACACGAACTCTGCGACCGCGACGGAGAACGCGCTGACCCTCACCGGCAACGTCCTGACCAACGACATTCAAGGGGCGGACCACGTTGCGACCGGTCCGAATGCCGGGCCGATCACGCCTGTCACACTGAATGGCACGTACGGCACCCTCGTGCTCAACGCCAATGGCACCTACACCTACACGCTTGACACCAATGATGCCGACTTCAAAAACCTGCACGGCGGCGGCAATGGCACCGAAACCTTCACCTACACCCTTACCGATGCCGACGGCGATACCAGCACCGCCACGCTGGTGCTGAACATCCAGAACGCCAACGATCCAGTGACCCTCAACGGCCTCGACGTCAGTGGCGGCGAACTGACCGTCTACGAGAAAAACCTCAGCGATGGCACCAGCCCCAACACCCCGGCACTGACCCAGAGCGGCACCTTCACCGTGACCGCGCTCGACGGCCTGCAAACCCTCGACGTTGGCGGCATCCATGTGGTGGCCGGTGGCGTGGCGGCGGGCTTTCCGCAAACCCTCGTCACCGCGTTGGGCAACACGCTGACCATCACCGGCTACAACCCGACTACAGGTGTAATCAGCTACAGCTACACCCTGGTGGATAACGAAACCCATCCAACCGCCAACGGCGCCAACAGCCTCACCGAGAACTTCAACGTGGTGGCCACGGACACTGACGGCAGCACCGCGTCGGGTCAGATCAACGTCAACATCGTCGATGACCTGCCTACCGCCGCACCGAATACGGCGAGTGCGGCCGAAGGCGCAACGGTCAATATCAGCGTGCTGGGCAACGACGTATTTGGCGCCGACGGTCCGGCGGTCGATGGCGCGGTGATTGGTGTACGTGCCGGCAGCAACACCTCGACCTCGGCGGTCGGCGGCCTGGGCACCAATATCAATGGCACCTACGGTTACCTGACCCTGGATGCCGCCGGCAACGCCGTGTACCACAGCAACCCGAACTCGGTGGGGCCGGAGGGCGCCACTGACACGTTCACCTACACCATTCGCGATTCCGATGGCGATGAAAGCACCACGACCATCACCATCAACGTCTCCGACACCGGTCTCAAAGCCGTGGTGGATCAGGACGTGACGGTTTACGAAAAAGCCCTCGACCTGAACCAGGACGGTCAGGACCTGGCGCCGGGCACCGTCACCGGCAGCGAACCGGGCAACACCGGGGAAACCGCCACCGGGACGCTGGTCGGCTCGGTCACCGGCGGCAGCGGCGCGCTCACTTACAGCCTGGTCGGCAGCGCCACTGGCACGTACGGGCAAATCCTGCTCAACCCCAACGGCACGTACACCTACACCCTGACGTCGGCACCGAAAACCTCGCCGAACGCCAACGACGGGCCCAACACCCTGAGCGAAAGCTTCACCTACAAAGCCACCGATGCCCTGGGCAACAGCACCACCAGCACGATCGTCGTCAACATTGTCGATGACGTGCCCAAAGCGGTGGCCTCGGATCGCTCGGTGGCCGCGGTGGAAATCGACTCCAACATACTGATCGTGCTCGACATCTCCGGCAGCATGATCGACCCCTCTGGGGTGGGTGGGCTGTCACGGCTGGACCTGGCCAAACAGGCCATCAGCGCCTTGCTCGACAAGTACGACGACCTTGGCGATGTGAAAGTGCAACTCGTCACCTTCAGCAGCAACGCCACTGACCGGACCTCGGTGTGGGTCGACGTGGCGACCGCGAAGACGCTGCTCGCCGGGCTGTCCGCGGGCGGTGGCACCAACTACGACGCTGCCGTGGCCACCATGCAGACGGCGTTCAATACGTCCGGCAAACTCACCGGTGCGCAGAATGTCGGCTACTTCTTCTCCGACGGCAAACCCAACGAAGGCGACATCGGTACTACCGACGAGGCCGCACTCAAAGCCTTCCTCGACGCCAACGGCATCAAGAACTACGCGATCGGCCTGGGCAGTGGCGTGAGCAATGCCAACCTCAATCCGCTGGCCTATGACGGCAGCACCCACACCGACACCAATGCGGTGGTGGTGACCGATCTCACCCAACTCAACTCGGTGCTTTCGGGCACTGTGGCCGGCGCGCCGGTCACGGGTACGTTGCTGGAGAACGGTACGTTCGGCGCCGATGGCGGCTTCATCAAAACCCTCACGGTCGACGGCACCACGTACACCTTCGACCCGAAAGGCAACGCTAACCAGGGGTCGCTGAACTTCAGCGGCGGCGCTAACCACGGCACGTTCAACACGGTGAACAACAGCATCAGCATCGCCACCAACAATGGCGGCACGCTGGTGGTGAACCTCGACACCGGCGAGTACAACTACACTTCGCAAAAAACCACCGCCGTGGTCATCACCGAAAACATCGGCTTCACCGTCAGCGACAACGACGGCGACCTGGCCAGCTCCACGCTGACGGTCAAAGTCATTCCCAACGCGGCGCCGGTGGCAGTCGATGACCACATCATCACCAACGTGCTGTCGGGCAACATCGTGGTGCCGGGCGAGCTGTTGCTGGCCAACGACACCGATGCCGACAAGGATCCGCTGACCGCATCGCCGACCAACTTCACCACCGGCTGGGTGGCCAAGGGCGCGGACTTCACCGGCAGCGGTGCGATCAATTTCAAAGGCACCAATGACACCTTGGCCAACCAGGCCCTGGCAGACGTGCGTAGTTCTTTTGCGGCCAACACCGCCGCGATGACGGCACTGCTGGTGGTCAGCGGGTATCTGGGCCAGGTGGCTGCCAACAACGCCAATGATGAAGACCTCATCACCGTGAAGCTGAAAGCGGGTGAAACCCTCAATCTGGATCACAATCTGGCGGGCGGACACATCACCATGGAGTATTCGCTCAATGGTGGCGCCTTCACGACCATCGCGGACGGCGGGACGATCACTGCCTCGTCGGATGGGACCTATCAGATCCACATCACCAACATTGATAACAACAGTGGCAGCAACCCCAAAGGCGCAGAGAACTACCAGTTGACCATGACCGTCAACTACGCCGGCGCCCACGACATCGCACCGGACGCCCACGGCACCTACACCGCCAGCGACAACCATGGCGGCAGCGACACCGCGGGCGTGACCATCACCTACCAGGACGGCCACACCCTCACCGGCACTGCGGGCGATGACACATTGATAGCCGGCACCGGCAACAACATCATCAATGCCGGCGACGGCAACGATGTACTCACCGCCGGTTCCGGCAACAACGAACTGCACGGCGGCGCCGGTAATGACTTGCTGTTCAGCGGCACCGGTAACGATCTGCTCGACGGCGGCACCGGCATCGACACCGTGAGCTACGCCCACGCCACCGCCGGGGTCACCGTCGACCTGAGCCTGCTCACCCCGCAAAACACCGGAGGCGCCGGCACCGACACCCTCACCGGGATCGAAAACCTGGTCGGCTCCAACTTCAACGACAGCCTCACCGGCGACAACAGCAGCAACGTCATCAACGGTGGTCTGGGCGATGACATCCTCAACGGTGGCGGTGGTGACGACTTCCTGATCGGCGGCCTGGGCAACAACACCCTCACCGGCGGGGCAGGGGCCGACACCTTCCAGTGGCTCAAAGGCAACAGCGGCCACGACGTCGTCACCGACTTCACTCCTGGCACCGACAAACTCGATTTGTCGCAACTGCTGCAAGGTGAAAACGGCACGTCGGCGTCGCTGGATGACTACCTGCACTTCAAAGTCACCGGCAGTGGCGCCTCGCTGGTCACCAGCATCGACGTCAGCGCCATGGCCGGTGCCACGCCGAACCAGACCATCGACCTGGCCGGCGTCAACCTCGCCAGCCACTATGGCGTCACGCCGGGGGCGGGTGGTGTGGTGGCGGGCGGGCACGATACGGCGACCATCATCAATGGCATGTTGAATGACCATTCGTTGAAGGTGGACACCGTGTGACCTGAAGGCTGAAACGACAAAACCCGCCATTCCTGGGTCAGGAATGGCGGGTTTTTTGTTGTCTGTGAGAAAGCAATCGCGAGCAACCACCACAAACCTCTACTACCAACCCGGTCATTGTGGCGAGGGGGCGGAGAGTTAGCCGTGCGGATCGACGTTATCGAGCATCCGGTTCACCGCCAACTCACCCAGCATGACCGAGTGTTGAATCCCCAGCAGCGTGTGGCGCTGCGGGCCATTCAACTGTCCCGCGAAATCACTCAACATCACACTCGCTGACGCCAACGTCTCACAGGCATTCACCAGCAGGGTTTCGTTATCGGTGTCGGGCCTGACGAAGTAGATCGTGCTGGGTTTGCGCGGGGTGTCTTTGGGAATGACCGGTTTGAGGTAGTAGTCGAGGGCGCGGTCGGCGGCGGAGTTGAGCTTTTTGGAATCGGTGGATTCGTAGGGGGAAACGTCGTCGGTTTCGGTTTCTGGTGGGGTGGGTGGGATTTTGAACATGGTGAAGCGCCTATACCTGATGGAGCCACCAGAACCTGTCGCTAAACAAGTAAGGGTGGCGGCTGTTCGCAGGTTAGCGAACCGAGAGGTATAAGACCCGGCAGACCCGAGGGTCTCCCGCGCACAGCCGCCATATCGAAACTGCAGACGTTCGCCTGCAGTAAGACTGAAGTGTTGCGCTTATACCTGGTCGGGTCGCTAAACCCGATCGCTGATTGGCAGCGATGCGGAAACGATAAAGATCAGGGTCAAAGCACACAAGCCGGCGGATTCTGACGTAGCCGTAGGCAACGGCGCAAGGATGCGTAGCCGGAGTGAGTGTCTGGAAGTGTTTTAAACATCGCTGTTTATTCCGCATCGGATGTCGGCAGTAAGACGAGCGGTCGAACCCTTCACATCGGCTCCGGCGGCCCAATCAACCGTCCCATCACCCCAAACAACCCCAGTTCCCGAATCACCTCCAACTCCCCCTGCGTCTCGACCATCTCCGCAATCAACGGCAGATCAATGCTGTTGGTCGCGCGGAAAATCGCATCGATAAACAGCCGCTTGTCAGGCTGCACATCAATGCGGCGGATGTACGCGCCATCGATTTTCAGATACGCCAACCCGAGCTGCGTCAGGTTGCCGATCTGGCTGAAGCTGCCACCAAAGTGCTGCAAGCCGAGGCCATAACCGGTATCGAGCAGGCTATGGCTCAGGCGCTGCAGTTCTTCGGGCGGCGGCAACTGGCGTTCGTCGATTTCCAGGGTCAGCAGCGGTGCCAGTTCCGGCAGCGAATCAAGCAAGTCGATGATGTGTCGCAGCGGCGCCGGGTCGCGAAGGGTGCTGCCGGACAGGCTCAACGCCAGGGGCCAGCGGTTGACGACGAGGTAGTCGAGGGTCGCTTCGAGCATCACCAGGTCAAACCGCGCTGACCAGCCGAGGCGCTCGATCCACGGCAGGAAATGCCCGGCGGCAATGGCTTCGCCGTTGGGGTCGAGCAGGCGCGCAAGGACTTTGTGATGCAGCACCTGGCTGGTGTCGGCGCATTGCACCACGGGTTGGAAATATAGCTGCAGTTTGCCGTGGGTCAGGGCGTCGTCGATCCAGGCGCGCCAGTCATGTTGGGAGTGGTTGTTCGCGGTGGCAGTGTCGGCCAGATGCACCCACGGCCGCTCGGGATGTTGCCGGGCTTGCGTCAGCGCCTGATCGAGACGCAGCAGCACGTCGCTGGCCGGTTCGCCGGGGTGGTAGGGGACGATGCCCAAATGCGCCACCGGCATGCAATCACTGGCGCCGGTCAGGCGCAGGTTCTCCAACGTTGCACTGATTTCCGAGGCCAGGCGCTCGGCGTCGGCGCCATTCAGGCCCGGCGTCAGCAGGCTGAACTCACCGCCGCGGTTGCGTGCCGCCAGCCAGGTCCGACGTTCCGGCAAATGCGTCAGGCGCTTGAGCAGCTCGCCGACGGCGCTGATCAACGCGTCGGTGCGTTGACCACCCAGACGCTGGTTGAGGCCGATCAGGTCGTTGACTCGCAGCATCAGCAAATGGCCGGTGCTGCTCTGTTCGCTGATCAACAGATGATCGGCCAGTTGTTCATCCAGCAAACGGCGATTGGCCAGGCCCGTGAGGCTGTCCTGATAGGACTCGGCCCGCAGTTTTTCACTGCGCGTGGCTTCTTCGGCGAACAGCGCCTTGAGCTTCTCGACCATCTGGTTCATGGCCAGTACCACGCGGCGCAATTCCGGAGTGCGCGGCAGTTTTGGCAGGCTCAGGAACTCGCGTTTGCTGATGGCCTCGGCCTGTTTGACCATTTTGTCGAGCGGGCGCAATTGCCGACGCAACAGCCAACCGCCGAATATCGCGCTGAGCAACCCACAGACCAACAGCCAGAGCAGGCTGCCAAGGGTACTGTCCCAGAGTTTGGCCAGGGCAAATTGCGGATTGCTCAACACTTCGACCCGGGCCACCTGTTCCCAGCCGCGCATGATCAGCGCGTCGCCGCCTTCGGGGCGCAGGTTGACGAGCCTGACGAACCAGTCTGGAACGCCGTCGATTTTTGCGGGGGCGCTGCGTTCCACCAACACCTGTTCGTCGACGATGTTGACGACGCGAATGCTGCGGAAGTAGCCGCTGTCATAAATCGAGCTGACCATCAACTCGATCATGGCCGGGTCGTCGATCTGCGCGGTCAGCGACAGACCCAGTGCGGTGGCGGCGTCCTGGGCATGCGAGCGCAACTGGCCGAGCATCTGTTCGCGGGAGCTTTCCAGGCTGACAAAAAAACTGCCGCTGAAGGCCACCAGCAGGAACAGGCAAATGGCGAGAAACAACTGTTTGCGCAGTGACATAAAACGCTCCTTGCTATAACGGCTAGCCGTCGCCCACGGCGAATCCTTCGGCTTGCATCTTTTTCAACACGTCTTGCCAGCGCGACAGCTTTTTTGTGTCGCCGCTGCGTTTGCCGCCGTTGGCACCGGGCAAGTACAGGCCTTCGGCGTTGAAGGCGTACACCGGCAACAGGTCTTTACGCTGGGACGCGGGGCGGATTTCGCCGATCAGGTTATCCAGCACCAGCGGTTCGGCCGTGGGGCTGCTGTAGAAGGTCAACACCATGTGCGCCTGGTTTTGGGCCAGGGCCTTGACGTAGGTGATGCGCAGTTTTTCGCTGGGAACGCCGAGGTAGCGCAGGCTGAAATACTTTGCCAGCGCGTAGTCTTCACAGTCGGCGGCGCCCTTGATCAGCGATTCTTCTGGCGTGGCCCAGTAATCGGTCTGATGCCAGATGCGCATGTCATCCTGAAAATTCAGCTGCTGATTGAAGAACTGATTGACCGCATTCAGTTGCTCGCGCTCGGGTTGCTTGAGTTCGCTTTTGAGCATTTGACTCCAGGCCTCGACTCTTCCCTTGGCGGGGCCGAGAGGGCCATAGCGTTTTTCGGCGGTTTGCAGAATCTGCGTAAAGTCCCAGTCGGCAAGGACACTGCCCAACCCTGTCAGCAGAAAACTGGACAACAGCAACCAGCCGCCGAGCCGAAGTCGGAGCGTTGACCATCCTGGACTACGCGGACGACGTGACATGTCTGGCTGCTCGCGTGCAGATGACTGAAGTCTAGGCGGTGTTTTGGGCGAGGATGGATAAATAGTCGGGTGGGTACACGGACCTGCACGGACCTGCTACAGGGATCGAGGTTTTTGCAGGGTTTTTTGCTTGAGGATGTAGATCGTGACGAGCACGGCGCTGGTCAGCATGAAGCCGCGCGCCCACGGCAGGGGCACCAGGTAGCAGGAGAACAGGATGCTCACCCACATCAGCCCGATGGCGTAGACCTTGCCTTTGAGGGGGATGCCGTTGCCGTCGAGGTAGTCGCGAATCCACGGGCCCAGCCATGGATGCTCCACCAGCCACTGATAAAAACGCGGCGAACTGCGGGCGAAGCACGCAGCGGCCAGCAACAGAAAGGGCGTGGTGGGCAAAACCGGCAGGAAAATCCCGATCACCCCCAGCGCTACGCTCAGCCAGCCGATGGCCAGCAGCACGTAACGCAACATCAGGGAGCGGTTGCCTATGGGGTTGTCCATAGGCAAGACCTTAGTGATGACGTGGCTTGAGGATCGCCGGTTTTTCGTCTGGCGCGTTGCACAGCAGGTACAGCGCGGTCAGGGCTTCCGGGATCTGTACGATCATGTCGTCCATCAGGTTGGCATCTTTGGCGATGTCTTCGAACTCTGGCTGTTCGTCGAACAGGCCCGAACCGACCATGATCGGCAGGAGCATTTCGCTGACTTCGTCTTCGGCGGTTTCGAACCAGGCGGCTTCGCGCAGGAACACGCCTTCCATGAAACCGATGCACCAGCCGCGCAGGTCGGAGTCATCCGGATCTTCGCCCAGGTCCAGCTCGCACGGCAGCTCGAACTCTTCATCGGACGCCAGTTGGCGGGCGATGTGAGCCTTGAGGGCCAGCAGGGTGGATTCGATGGCTTCACGCTCGGTGTCGTCGGCGTAGTGCGGCTCTTCGGCGAAGAGGGCGTCGATCCATTCGCGGTCCGGTACTTCTTCGGAGCAGATCGACAGCGCAGTGAGGTAGCCGTGGGCGGCCACGTAGTCCAGCGCCTCGTCATGCAGTTCGTCGGCGTCGAGGAAGACTTGCAAACGGGTTAGTTGCTCAGCGAAGGACATTAAAGGGCTACCTTGGGAAATAAACAGATGCGGGAATTCTAGGCCTTCTTGAGCGCTCAGGCCAGCCGCGCGGCATATTTGCAGCCTCAGAACACCGCATTCCCTATAGGAGTGAGCCTGCTCGCGATAACGGTGCCGCATTCAACATCAATGTTGACTGACCCACCGACATCGCCAGCAAGCCGGTCTCACTCCCCTACAGGGTTCTTTGTTGCATTGGGTTGATGTGTCTTATCAGCGGTGCCCTGCGCAAGGGAGGGCTCGGGTATACTCGCGCGTTTTGTGATGCCCTGCTGGCGTCGCGGCTGGAATGTGAAGCGTCATGCAACGCGCACTTACGATTTGTCAGTGCAGCGTGCGTGGTTCTGAACCAGCCTTGCAGGGATGTTTTTGTGATTTTTGGAGTTTTTATGCTCGAACAGGCTCAACGCGTCCTCAAGGACATCTTCGGCTACGACAGTTTTCGTGGCCGTCAGGGTGCAATCATTGAGCGCGTGGCCAGTGGTGGCGACGCCCTGGTACTGATGCCTACCGGTGGCGGCAAATCCTTGTGTTTCCAGGTGCCGGCGCTGTTGCGCGAAGGCCTGGCCGTGGTGGTGTCGCCGCTGATCGCACTGATGGACGACCAGGTCGCCACCCTCGAAGAGCTGGGCGTCGCGGCCGCAGCCTTGAACTCGACGCTGAGCGCCGAACAACAGCGCGATCTGGCGGCCCGCATCAAGCGCGGCGAAGTGAAGATGCTCTACCTCGCGCCCGAGCGTCTGGTCCAGCCGCGCATGCTGGCCTTCCTGCAAAGCCTTGAAATCGCCCTGTTCGCCATCGATGAAGCGCACTGCGTGTCGCAATGGGGCCATGACTTCCGTCGCGAATACCTGCAACTGGGGCAGTTGGCGGAGTTATTCCCGAACGTTCCGCGCATCGCCCTGACCGCCACGGCCGACAAGCGTACCCGCGAAGAAATCGTCGAGCGCCTGCATCTGCAAGACGCCGAACGCTTCCTGTCGAGTTTCGACCGCCCAAATATTTTCTACCGCATCGTGCCCAAGGAGCAGCCGCGCAAGCAGTTGCTCGCGTTCCTTGCCGAGCGACGCAGCGATGCCGGTATTGTTTACTGCCTGTCGCGCAAGAAAGTCGACGAAGTGGCGGTGTTCCTCAGCGAGCAAGGCTTCCCGGCGCTGCCGTATCACGCGGGTCTGCCCAACGAAACCCGGGCCCATCACCAGAAGCGCTTCCTTAACGAGGAAGGCCTGATCATGGTTGCCACCGTGGCGTTCGGCATGGGCATCGACAAACCCAACGTGCGCTTTGTCGCTCACCTCGATTTGCCAAAATCCCTTGAGGCCTATTACCAGGAAACCGGTCGCGGTGGCCGTGACGGTCTGCCAGCAGACGCCTGGATGGCCTACGGCCTGCAAGACGTGGTGATGCTCAAGCAAATGTTGCAGAACTCCGAAGGCGACGAGCGCCACAAGCGTCTGGAGCAGCACAAGCTCGACGCGATGCTCTCGCTCTGTGAAGAAACCCGCTGCCGTCGCCAGACATTGCTGGCCTACTTCGACGAAGACATGCCCGAGCCGTGCGGCCATTGCGACAACTGTGTCGACGGCGTGCAGACCTGGGACGCCACCGAGCCGGCCCGTCAGGCGCTCTCGGCGATTTACCGCACCGGCCAGCGTTATGGTGTCGGGCATCTGGTCGACGTGTTGCTGGGCAAGGACAACGAAAAAATCCGCAGCATTGGTCATCAGCATCTTTCAGTGTTCGGGGTCGGCAAGGCGATGGGCGAGAGCGAATGGCGCTCCCTGTTCCGACAGCTGGTGGCCCGTGGGCTGGCCGACATCGACCTCGAAGGCTATGGCGGCCTGCGCCTGAGCGACACCTGCCGGCCGCTGCTCAAGGGTGAAGTGACCCTGGAGCTGCGCCGCGACCTCAAGCCGCAAACCACCGCGAAAAGCAGCAAGAGCCAGGCGAGCCAACTGGTGCGTGGCGAAGAGCGCGAGCAGTGGGAGGCGCTCCGTGCCTTGCGGCGCAAACTGGCCGAAGAACATGGCGTGCCACCGTACGTCATCTTCCCCGATTCGACGTTGCTGGAAATGCTCCGCAGCCAGCCGACGTCGCTGGCAGAAATGGCCACGGTCAGCGGTGTCGGTGCACGCAAGCTCGAGCGTTACGGCGAGGCCTTCCTCGAAGTGCTGGGCGGTCAGGTCGAGGCACCGAAAGTCGTGGCCGACGTGCGCCACGAACTGATCACCCTGGCTCGCGCCGGCATGACCCCGGTGCAAATCGCCGGTCAGCTGCAATGCTCGGAAAAGAACGTCTACACCATGCTCGCCGAAGCGATTGGCAAGCAGCAGCTGTCTTTGGAACAAGCGCTGGACTTGCCGGAAGAATTGATGGGCGAAGTCCAGGATGCGTTCCTCGACGGCGAAGGTGAATTGCCAGCGGTTTCTGAGATCGCTGCCCTGTTTGCCGGGCGAGTGCCGGAAGGCGTTTTGTACTGCGTGCGTGCCGCCCTGCAATCGGAATTTGAGGTTTGAGTGGCCCTGTAGGTTGATGTAACGATTCACTACAGACCAAACCTTGCCTCAAGCCAACGGCCATGCTTAGCTGACTAATAATTAGTTTTAATTAATTTCAGTCTAATCATGAGTGTTTTATGCCGTTAACCGATCAACACCGCTTTGGCATGCAACTGGCCCAGATGTCGCGTGGCTGGCGTGCCGAACTGGACCGCCGTCTCGCCGGGCTGGGATTGTCCCAGGCACGCTGGCTGGTGCTGCTGCACCTGGCCCGTTTCGAGGAAGCCCCGACCCAACGTGAGCTGGCGCAAAGCGTCGGTGTCGAAGGGCCGACGCTGGCCCGTTTGCTCGACAGCCTTGAATCCCAGGGCCTGGTACAGCGCCAAGCTGTTCTGGAAGACCGTCGGGCGAAAAAAATTGTCCTCTGCGCGCCGGCCCGTCCCCTGATCGAACAAATTGAAACCATTGCCACGCAACTGCGCCACGAATTGTTCGCGGGCGTCGATGAGGCGGATCTGAAGGTGTGCATGCGGGTTCACGGGCACATTCTGGCCAACCTGGAAAAATCTTGAGGCATAACCACTCGCCAGACTTTTGAGATACCCCGTTGGGCAGACTATAAAGAACTACTAGGCAATATCGTGTTCGTACCGGATGTGCAAACACGCATAGGTTGGTTCTGTTCTCTAAGGGATGCTCATGCTTGAGAGTTGGCGGTTGGTTTTACGGTGTGGCGTCAGGTCGTTTCTGGTCAGTGGCGCTATCACCTACTCGGCATTGGCACCTGCGCTGGGTTTGGGGGACATCACGCTCCACTCCGCGCTGAACCAGCCGTTGAGTGCCGACATCGCCCTGGTGGATGTCGGTGGTCTGGAGGAGGGCGAGTTGTCCGTCAGCCTGGCGACGGCGGATGAATTCAGCCGTGCCGGCGTCGAGCGGGTGTTCTTCCTCAACAATCTGAAGTTCACCCCGATCCTGCGAGGCAATCGCAACCTGATCCGGGTGACCTCCACCAAAGCGGTCAAAGAACCTTTCCTGAATTTCGTGGTGCAGCTCAATCAGCCCAACGGGCGCTTGCTGCGCGAATACACGGTACTGATTGATCCGCCGGGCACCCCGGGGATTGAACCCGCCGCTGATGAGCCGGTTGGCGAACCCCAGCCTTCTGCATTTCCGGTCGTCAAACCGGCCAGTCCGCCAGTTGCACCTGCGAAGAACCCCGCTCCCCCGCAACCGGCCGTCACGCCTGTGAGTGATCCCGTTGTGGCCGAGCAACTGGCCGCCGCTGTCCTGCAAAACCAGCAACTGCAAAAAACCATCGATGAGTTGAAGGCGAAGCTGGCGGCTCAGGATGAGCAGATCGCCGGTCAGAAAAAGCAGATCACCGAACTGCAGACTCAATTGGCCGACGTCAGACAAATGCCAGCCGAGCCCGCTGCGCCGACGGCGGTCGTGCCCGCGCCTGTGGTTGTCGAGGAAGCGACCCATTGGCAATTGATCATCGGCCTGCTGGCACTGGTGGCGTTGGTGCTGCTCGGGTTGTTCCTTCGTCATCGACGTCAGCAGGTCGCGGCCTTGCCCGAGGCAACCCCCGATTTGCCGTCACGGCAGGAGCCGATGCTTGATCCTGCTGTGCAACCGTTAGTCCAAAAGACCCTGCTCAAACCGGCGTCCGATCATCGTGAAGAAACCTCAGCGGGTGATGTGCTGGAAGGGGTCGGCATCTACCTGACGTATGGCCGGTTTTCCGAAGCCGCTGCCATGTTGCGAGAGGCGCTGATCAAAGAGCCTGAGCGCACGGAGCTGGCGGTGCAACTGCTGGAGGTGCTCGGCAAACAAGGCAATGTGACGGCCTATGACGCGCAGGAAAGCAGCCTGCGCGACGCCGGGTTCGACCCGCAAAAACTACAGGACATCCGCGCCAGCCATCCGAAACTGAGCAGTGCCGCACCCGTGGTGGCCGCGCCCGTAGTCGCACCGGCGGAAGCTGTGCCCAACGATGAATTCCAGTTGAACCTGGATGAGTTATCGATGGATTCAAATTGGGATCTGGTCAGCCCTTTTGACAGCCCACCGGCTTGCGCCAAACCGTCGGACGAGCTGACCTTCACCTCGAACCTGCACGTGTTGCCCGAGGTGTACGAACTGCCCGGCGAATCGTCGCAGCAAGCGCCCGAACTGGAATGGGACCCCGTGCCTGACACGCCATCACTGGATGACGACTTCCTCGACGAATTCAGCGAGGCGCCTCAGTCGCTGCACCTTGAACCGCTGAGCCTGGCCCCGGCGGCGCCATCCAACGCCGGCAAACTGGAACAAGCGCAGACCTGCATCGACGATGGCGACCTGGATCGCGCGATCACGCTGCTCAACGAATTGCTCAAGGACGGCGACGAACCGCTCAAGCAGACCGCCCGCAGTCTGTTGGCCGGTATCGGCTGAGGCTCTATGATGGCTGCGCTCCCAGACTCAGAGACTTGCCTGTCATGACCGCGCACAAACCGGAAATCATCATCACCTATTGCACGCAATGCCAATGGCTGTTGCGTGCCGCCTGGCTTGCTCAGGAACTGCTCAGCACCTTCGGTGATGACCTGGGCAAAGTGTCGCTGGTGCCCGGCACCGGTGGAGTGTTCCATATTTTTTGTGACGACGTGCAACTCTGGGAGCGTAAGGGCGATGGCGGTTTTCCCGAGGCCAAGGTGCTCAAGCAGCGAGTCCGCGATCAGATCGATCCGGACCGCGACCTGGGCCACAACGACCGCACTCAGTGAGACGCCGCTTCCGCCGCCACGGTTTTTTTGCTTGAACCACCGGACAGCCGGCTGGAAACCACGATCGCCACAATGATCAGCGCGCCACCGATCAGCATCCGCAACGTCGGGTTTTCATTGAACAGCAGCCAGGCCATGGTGATCCCGTAAACGGGTTCCAGGGCGAACACCACCGCCGCCGTGCGGGCCTTGATCACCGCCAGGCTGGCGACGAACAGACTGTGGGCGACGCCGGTGCAGAACACCCCGAGCAGACTGATCCACAGCCAATCGATGCCACGCACTTCGCTCAACTGCGGTACCGCCACGGGCAGCAGGCACAGCGCGACCACCACGTTTTGACACAGCGCGGCCTGTACCGGCGGGATCCGTCCGGAACTGGCCCGGTTAGTCAGCGACAGCAGGGCAAACAACAACCCGGAACCGACGGCCCATAGCAGACCGGTGGTCGCGCCGCTCGCCAGATCGAAGTCCGGTGTGACCAACACCAGCCCGACACTGACCAATACCACCAGCAGGATTTCATTGGCGCGAATCCGCTCGCGGAAGATCAGCCCTTCGAGGATCACGGTAAACGCCGGGAAACTGGCAAAGCCCAAGGTCGCAATCGCCACGCCCGCGACTTTCACCGCAATAAAAAAACTCACCCAATGTCCGGCCAGCAGCAAACCGCTGAGCAGCAGGCGGCGCCAATCCACGGCTTCAAGTTTCTGCCAACGGGTGTTGCTGGCGAAACGCGCGAAAACCGCGAGTGCCAGCACCGCAAACGCAGCGCGGCCAAAGACGATGACAGCGGGGGACGCGGCGGCGAGTTTGCCGAACACACCGGTCAGGCCAAACATTAATGCGCCGATATGCAGGGCGCCAAGGGCGGTACGGGGAGTCATTGCAATCCTTGATAAACGAGTAAACCAAACCGACAGAAACTACGGATTTGTAGCAGCTGGCGCAGCCTGCGTCCGACTGCGGAGCGGTCGTAAAACCTGAAAACGCGGTGTATCAGACACATTGCATTTGTCCCGATGGCGACCGCTTCGCAGTCGGACGCAGGCTTTGCCAGCTGCTACATTTAATCGCGTGATGCGCGTTTTTTCTGTCGTCAGACTCGCCTCATTTGTCGCCAGCCTCGCGCCGCAGTTTGCCGGGAGAGGCGCCAAACTCGCGCAACACTGCGGCGGCGAAGGCGCTCTGTGAGCTGTAGCCGACCCGACTGGCAATCTCGCCGATGGGCAATGGCGAATCCCGCAGCAACCCCACCGCAATATGCAGCCGTCGACTGCGGATATAGTCCATCGGCGTCTGCCCGCATTCAGCCACAAACCGTGCGTGCAACCGGGCGCTGGACAACCCGGCGACACCGGCCAGGTCCGCCACTTGCAACGGATAAGCTGCATGCTGATCGATGTGCGCATTCATCGCTGCATACGGCAGGCGTCGTCCGCCCACGCTGGCTGGTTTGGCGTTGTTGAGGCTGGCCAATAACAGCACCGCGCCTTGTTGCGCGATCAACGGATCGTGGACCTGACTGCTCGCCAACCAACTGACCAATTGGCTCTGCCCGGCATCCAGCGGCAAGCGTCCAGCGTTGTCGAGCAGACGGCGACTGGCCTCGGCGTGATCGCCCAGCGACTGTGAAATCCATTGATCGCTCGGCACATCCAGCACCAGGCAGCGGCTGCCATTGCTGCTGCCGCAGGCGTGATGGAAACCGGACGGCACCACCACGAAACTCTGCTGCACCACCTGACTGCCACGCCCGTCGACTTCGAAATCCAGCGCGCCCGACAGCCCGAACACCAGTTGGGCGTGGTCGTGGCTGTGGACGATCAGGTCGTGGGTGTACTGGCGTAGTGTGAGGATCGGTCGCATCACCGCTCTCCTGGGCAAGATGGGGCCAGTCTACACCGGCCGGTTGCTGTCACAGGAATGACTCACCCCTGTCATGACCGATTAACCCGACCGGCGCAAGCTTGGAAAAACAATCGCAGAGGGTTGCCCATGACCAGCGCCGAGCTCGCCAAACCCAGTCGTAAGCAACGTGTGCGGACCTTGTGGATTTCAGATGTGCATCTGGGCACTCGAGACTGCCAGGCCGAGCACCTGTCGCAGTTTCTCAAGGGCTACCACGCGGACAAGATTTACCTGGTCGGCGACATCATCGATGGCTGGAAACTGCGCGGCGGCATGTACTGGCCCCAGGCGCACACCAACGTCATTCGTCGCTTGCTGACCATGAGCAAGCGCGGCACCGAAGTGATCTACGTCACCGGCAACCACGACGAGTTCCTGCGTCGTTACTCCAAGCTGATCCTGGGCAACATCCAGTTGGTCGACGAAGCCGTGCACGTCACCGCCGACGGCCGTCATCTGCTGGTGATCCACGGCGATCAGTTCGATGTCATCACCCGTTATCACCGCTGGCTGGCCTTCCTCGGGGACTCGGCCTACGAGTTCACCCTGACCCTCAACCGCTGGCTCAACCACTGGCGCGCCCGCTATGGCTACGGCTATTGGTCGTTGTCGGCGTACCTCAAGCACAAGGTTAAGACTGCAGTCAGCTTCATCAGCGATTTCGAGGAAGCCATCGCCCACGAATGCGTGAAGCGCGAGTTACATGGCGTGGTGTGCGGGCACATCCACCATGCCGAGATTCGCAAGGTGGGCGAGGTGGATTACCTCAATTGCGGGGATTGGGTGGAGTCGTGTACGGCGCTGATCGAGCATTGGGACGGGTCGATCGAGTTGTATCGGCTGGCGGATGCGCAGGCGCGTGAGGCGGAGTTGAAGGCGCTGAAGGTTGCCGAGCCGGCCTGAAATTTGCGGTGACTGGGCTGGCCTCATCGCGAGCAGGCTCACTCCTGCATTGAACTGAGTCTGCCTTGAGAACGCGGTCAACTGTAGGAGTGAGCCTGCTCGCGATGGACCGCGCAGCGGTCCCCTGAGGTGTATCAGGCCGGCGAATATTCTTCCATCGCCGCTTTGTAGATCGAGTTCTTCGGCTGCGCAAACAACCGTTCCATCATTGGCATAAAGAAACTCAACGGCAGCGTGTCATAGGCCGGGTCAAAGGCCGCCGCATCGTATTTGGCACAGAACTCGACGGTGGCCTGATACTGCGGATGGTCCTTGAACTGCTCGCGCAGGTGCCGATCCATGCCCAAATGGTGGAAAAAGTAATAGCCTTGGAAAATCCCGTGTTTCTCCACCATCCACAGATTCTCGGCGCTGACGAACGGCTTGAGAATCGCCGCGGCAATGTCCGGATGGTTGTAGGAACCCAAAGTGTCACCGATGTCATGCAGCAACGCGCACACCACATATTCCTCATCACGGCCATCGCGCCAGGCGCGGCTGGCGGTTTGCAGGGAGTGGGTGAGACGGTCCACCGGGAAGCCACCAAAATCGCCCTCCAGCAACTTCAGGTGCGCCACAATCCTTGAAGGCAATTGTTTCGCGTAGGCACTGAAGTCGGCGGCGATGATCGCCCAGTCTTCCCGGGTGCCATCCTTCATGTGGGTGAAACGGGCGTTGGCATTCATTGACTCTTCTCTCTTCGTGTTCACGACGCTTAAAACGGCACGCGACCCAGGATCATGTCGCGGTACATGACGAAGTCACCGAGCAGGCTATAAAGAGGATGCTGGAAGGTCGCAGGCCGATTCTTCTCGAAGAAAAAATGCCCGGCCCAGGCGAAGCTGTAACCCGCCAGCGGCAGGGCCCACAGCAGCAGCCACGCGCCTTTGCCGATGGTCAGGGCGAGAATGAAGATGACCAGTGTCGTGCCGATGAAGTGCAGTCGTCGGCAAGTGCTGTCACTGTGCTCGCTGAGGTAATACGGGTAGAACTCAGCAAAGCTGTTGAAACGTTTGATGTTTTCCACGACAGCGATCTCTGTGGTTGTTGTTCTGATTGCAAGATGTTCTGCGGGTAGCTTATTTGAGTCTAGAGTGATCATTGGCATCAGCCAGTGACAATAGGCGCCACTTTAGTATCCTTCGAAAACTAGCCGCGTCAGACGGCTCACTGAACAGTAAGCAAACGCCATGAGCGAACGAACGACTTCTGCAAGCTGGGCGATGGGGATTGTCAAAGCACTGGAGATGGACGGCCTGGATTGCCGGGCACTGTTCAAGCAGCTAGGGCTCGACTACGCCTCACTGGATGATCCGGATGCGCGTTTTCCGCAAGATTCCATGACGCGACTGTGGCAGCGCGCGGTCGAGCTGTCCGGCAACCCGGCGATCGGCCTGAACATGGGCAAGGTGGTGCGACCGGCGTCCTTCCATGTCGCCGGTTACGCCCTGATGTCCAGTCAGACCCTGGCCGAAGGCTTTCAGCGGCTGGTGCGCTATCAGCGGATCATTGCCGAAAGTGCCGACCTGAGTTTCCGTCTGCTGGATGAAGGTTATGCGCTGATTCTGACGGTCCACGGCGACCACTTGCCGCCGACCCGGCAAAGTGCCGAGGCGTCACTGGCCTGTGCGCTGGCATTGTGCGGCTGGTTGACCGGGCGGACCTTGCAACCGCTCAAGGTGCTGTTACAGGGCGATCAACCTGTCGACCTCGACCCCTATAAACAAGCCTTTCATGCGCCGTTGCTGTTCAACGCGCCTTACGACGCGTTGATCTTCGAACGTGCCGACATGGAAGCACCATTGCCGACCGCCAATGAAGCAATGGCGCTGTTGCATGACCGGTTTGCCGGCGAGTACCTGGCGCGGTTTTCCGAGAGCCGTGTGACGCACAAGGCGCGACAGGTATTGTGCCGTTTGCTGCCCCAAGGCGAACCCAAGCGCGATACCGTGGCGCAGACGCTGCACCTTTCACAACGCACCTTGCAGCGACGCTTGCAGGAAGAGGGCACCAGTTTCCAGGCCTTGCTCGATGACACCCGGCGCGAATTGGCCGAGCAGTACCTGGCCCAGCCCACCATGACCCTGCTGGAAATTGCCTACCTGCTGGGGTTCGCTGACCCGAGCAATTTCTTCCGCGCGTTCCGCCGCTGGTTTGATGCGACCCCCGGCGAGTACCGGGCGCACATGACCGAAGCGGCGGCGCAGGTCAGTGGCGCCAGAACGCAGGAATGCACAGAACAAACACCGTAATGATCTCCAGTCGGCCGAGCAGCATGCCAAACGACAGAATCCACTTGGCGGCGTCCGGCAACGACGAAAAGTTACCCGACGGCCCGATGGTCGGCCCCAACCCCGGCCCGACACCGGACACGGTACTGGCCGCGCCGGTCAGGGCAGTCATCCAGTCCACGCCGAGCAGTGAGAGCAGCAACGCGATGACGCAGATGGTGATGGCGAAGAAGAACGAAAAGGTCAGGATCGAACGCACGATTTCTTCGTCGAGACGGTGACTGTTGTACTTCTGCTTGATCACCGCGCGCGGGTGAATCAATTGGTTAAGGTTGGCCTTGAGCAGGATATAGGCGACCTGGAAGCGGAAAATCTTGATTCCGCCGGCCGTCGAGCCTGAGCAGCCGCCGACAAAGCCCAGGTAAAAGAACAGCATCAGCGAGAAATTGCCCCACAGGCTGTAATCCCCCAGCGCAAAACCGGTGGTGGTGACCACCGATGTCACGTTAAACGCCACGTGCCGCAAGGCTTCGAGCCAATGCAGTTGGGTGGTCCACCAGTACCAGGTGCCAAGCACCAGCCAGGTCACCAGCAACATGCCGAGCATCCCTTGAACCTGTTGATCCTTGATCAAGGCCCGACGGTTGCCGCGCAAGGTTGCGACGTACAGGGTGAAGGGCAGGCTGCCGAGAATCATGATGACAATCGCCACCCAGTGCACCGCCGGCTGCGTCCATTTGGCCAGCGACTGGTCCGAGGTGGAAAACCCGCCAGTGGAGATCGCTGACATCGCGTGGTTGATCGCATCAAACAGGCTCATCCCGGCCCACCAGAGCGCGAGGCTGCCGATGATGGTGATGCCGACATAAGCCGCCACGATCAGACGCGCCACCATGTGCGAGCGAGGCATGACCTTTTCTGAACGGTCCGAGGACTCGGTCTGGAACAGGCGCATGCCACCGATGCGCAGCAACGGCAGAATCGCCACTGCCATGCCGATAAAACCGATGCCGCCGAGCCAGTGCAGCAGCGAACGCCAGATCAGGATGCCGGGTGACATGGTGTCCAGGCCGCTGAGGACCGTCGAACCGGTGGCGGTGATGCCGGACATGCTTTCAAAGATCGCGTCGGTGAAGCTGACGTGTTGAGCCAGCATAAAAGGCAGTGAGGCGAAGAGGCAGACCACCAGCCAACTGCTGACGGTCAACAGGTACATGTCCCGTGGACGCAGGTGGATGTGTTCGGGGCGACCAGGGATAACCATCGCCAGGCCGGCGACGAAGGTAATCATGCTCGACCACAGGAACGAGGGGAGCTCGTGGGTGCGCTCGAAAATCACCAGGGTCGCCATGGGCACGACCATGGCAATGGCCAGCGTAATCAGGAAGATGCCGATGATAAAACCAATAATCCGTAAGGTCGGCAACGCCATGAAATCCGCTCGGGCTGTGGTGGGAGTGGGCGCCATTCTACCTGCGGGGCAGGGCATGTAAACCGACGCCGCTTGCGCACTTGCAGCTAGAATAGCCAAACATTTTTTCAGGAGGTGGCCGATGCAGGCTCTCGACGCTTTGCTCAACCGTGTTTCCGTTCCACGACTGCTTGACCCGGCACCGACTGCGGCGCAACGCGAAGTCCTGTTTGGCGCCGCCATGCGCGCCCCGGACCATGGTCATTTGCAGCCTTGGCGCTTCCTGACCGTCGAGGGCGCGGCGCGCGAGCAAATGGGCGAATTGCTGGCCGAAGCGGCGAAGTTGCAAGACAGCGAGGTGTCGGAGGCGGCGCTGGACAAGGCGCGCAACGGCCCGCTGCGCGCACCGTTGGTGGTGGTGGTGATTGCGCGGGTGCAGGATCACGTCAAGTACCCGAAATCCGAGCAACTGCTGGCCGCAGGCTGTGCAGCGCACGGAATTTTGCTGGCGGCGTATGCGCAAGGGATTGGCGCGGTATGGCGTACCGGTGAACTGGCCTACTCGGCGCATGTGGCCAAAGGGCTGGGGTTGGCGGAAGGGGAAGAGGTGATTGCGTTCCTTTACCTGGGCACACCGCAAAAAGAACCGCGTGTGGCCGAAAAAGCCGACCTCGCCGAGTTCGTCAGCGCGTGGCCTGCCAAGTCCTGAAGATCAAAAGAATCGCAGCCTCGTTTCACTCGACAGCTGCTACAGGTGCACACAGACCTCTGTAGCAGCTGTCGAGTGAAACGAGGCTGCGTGCTTTTTACGGTTGGACGACCGCCCCTGGCACCAGCGGCAATTCCAGACTGGCCACAAACCCGCCCTGCGGATGATTGGCCAGTACCAGACTCCCGCCATGACGTTCTGCCGCGCGGCGCGCGATCGCCAAACCCAGGCCATGCCCGGCGGCCGTTTGCCCTGGAGCTCGATAAAACGGCTCACCCAACTGATTCAAATGCTCGGTGTTCACGCCCGGTCCATGGTCACGCACGCTGACCACAATGCGCTCACCCTGACGCACGGCCTTCATTTCAATCGACTGCCCCACCGGATTAAAGCGCTGGGCGTTGCGCAGCAGATTGTCGACGGCGCGCTCGATCATCGTCGGCCAGCCCTTGAGGTTCAGTTGCGGTTCTGCCTCAAGACTTACGTTCTGTTCCGGTGAACCCAGTTGCGCATCCTTTTGCAGCGTATGAAGCAACGCGTTCAGGTCGACCTCTTCGGCACTGGCGTTGTCGGCGTCGACCCGCGCCAGTACGAGGATTTCGCTGATCAACGCTTCCAGCCGGTCGCATTCGCGGGTCAGGCGCGGCCAGAGTTTTTCCCGTTCTTCAGGGTTGGCCCGTTCCGCCAATGCCAGGGCAATGCGCAGTCGAGCGAGCGGGGAGCGCAATTCATGCGACACATCGCGCAGCAACTGCCGCTGACTGCCGATCAAGCTTTGCAGGCGTGAGCCCATGCGGTTGAAATCGTTGGCCAGCACGCCAAACTCATCGCGCCGGTTGGCCAGTTTCACCAGACTGTTCTGCTGATAAGTGGTTTGTCCCAGGTCATGCACGGCGCTGCGCAAACGGCTGAGCGGGCGGGTAATCGACAGGGTGACGAACAGGCTGAACAAGGTCAGCACCACCAACGCGATGCCCAGCGCACTCAACGGCCACAGCAGGCTTTCGCGGTGCCAGGAATCCAGTTCCGGGTGCGGAATGCGATAGATCAGCAGGTAGGTGTCGCCGGTTTTTTCGCTGGTGTATTCCGCGGTCAAACGACGCCATGGCAGGCGCCGGTCATCGTTGTTCTGCCGCGCTTCGAACGCGGCTGCGCGACGCGGAAAGGTCCCACGGACGACCGGGTCGCCGCTTTCGTTCAACACCTGAACGTCGATGTGATATTGACGTTTGCGCTGTTCCAGAATGTTTTGGGCGGCTTCTTCGCCCTGGGATTCGTAGGTTTGCGTCCACTCTTGCGCGAGGGTATTGAGGCCTGGATGGCGACTGAGGATCCACGCGTCCTGATTGAGCATGTGCCCCAGCAGAATGGAGAGCCCTGCCACCAGAGCGATGGCCAGCCAGAAGCTGGCCAGGATACGCCAGAACAATGAACGCACAGAAAATCCTCAAGCTGACGCAAGATCCTTGTAGGAGCGAGGCTTGCCCGCGAAGGCGATTTGACATTCAACATCTCTGTTGATTATGAAATCGCCTTCGCGGGCAAGCCTTGCTTCTGCAGTGGTAACAGACCCAACGGGGTTGGCCGTTGGGTCCGGGGTCAGCGCATTATTGCGCTTTTTGCGGTTGTTGCGCTTTCCAGGCCTTGAACTCGGCCCACTCGGCGCGACGCTCAGCCTGCTTTTTCTGGATCTCGTCGAATTTCTTCTGTTGATCCGGTTTCAGCACGGCGCGTACATCGGCTTCGGCTTTCTGATGCTTGGCGGTCATTTCGTCTTTCAGGGCTTTCTGGTCGGCTGGCGAGAGTTTCTCCAGGTACTTGTCGACCAGTTGCTTACGCTCGTGCATCTGCTCGCCCATGATCTTGCGGATCTGCTCGCGCTGTTCGCGGCTCAGGTCAAGCTGACTGTACGGGCCTTTACCGTGCATGCCGTGCATCTGACCGCCGTGGTGCGAGCCATCCATCGGCCCACCCATCGGGCCGGTGCCCTCAGGCATGGCCATGGCAACGGTCGGCAAAGCGGCGGCGAACATCAGAGCGATAAGAGTCTTGCGCATGGTGAATCTCCTTGTCTCGTTCCCGGTACGTTCCGGATGAGTACAGATTACGCAGATCAAGGTCAGCGGCGGTCAGCGGAGCGTAAAGCTTGGGTAAAGACGATTTCCCGCCGACCTGACACTTCCACCACCTTTTGGACACACATGGCCCATGTAGCAGCTGTCGAGCCTGCGAGGCTGTGTTCGGCGGCGAAGCCGTCGTGAAATCAGGCGCTGCGGCTTTTCAGGAAAACCGCGTTTTCAGGGTTTACGACGGCTTCGCCGCCGAACGCAGCCTCGCCGGGGCTCGACAGCTGCTACAGGGAATCGCGTTCGGGATTAGAGGCTGTAGTAGTAACCACGGCTGCGCAGCGCAACGATGCGCGGGCGGCCGTCGGGGTGCGGGCCGATTTTCTTGCGCAGGTTACTGACGTGCATGTCCAGGCTGCGGTCGTACAGGGTCAGCTTGCGGCCGAGGGCGATTTGCGCCAGTTCCTGTTTGTCCAGCGGCTCGCCGGGTTGCTTGAGCAGGGCTTCAAGCAGACGGCTTTCGGAGACGGTGAGGGTGAATTCCTGTTCATCGATGCTGACCACGCCGCGCACCGGGCTGAAACACAGGTCGCCCAGTTCCAGCTGGCTGGACACTGCCGCCGGATGGCTGCGACGCAACACCGCGCGCAGGCGGGCTGTCAGTTCCCGTGGGTCGCAGGGTTTGGCCAGGTAATCGTCGGCGCCCAGTTCCAGGCCGAGGATGCGGTCCAGTGGCTCGCCGCGTGCCGACAGCATCAGCACCGGCAGGTCCGGGTGATCGCTGCGCAATTGCTTGAGCAGCTCCAGACCGCTGCCGTCGGGCAGCATCACGTCCAGCACCACGGCGGCGGGAGAGGTTTCGGCCAACGCGCGGCGGGCACTCTGGCCATCGTGGCAGGCACGGACCTGAAAGCCTTCCTGGCTCAACCAACTGCTCAGGAGCTCGCACAGCTCCTGGTCATCATCAATTAGTAACAGCTCGCTCATGAATCACTCAATTTAGCCATTGCCGACGTTTTCTGGTGGCACCACTGGCGAAGATACCGCAGAGCAGGGCCAATAGCGCTACTCCACCGCCGATAACAAACCATTGCTGCTGATCAGTCAGCAGACGTGGCAACGGGCTACTGGCCTGCGCTTCCTTGAGTTGCAGCTTGAGGCGCTGATTCTCTTGGCGCAACCGGCTCAGTTGAGCGCTTTCGCGTTCGGCATCGGTATTTTGCAGTTGCTTGCTCAATTCTTCCCGTTGCTGCTCGCTGACCTTCAAGCGTTGCTGCAACTCGCTAATCTGGCTGCCGGCGCTCAGGGACAAAGGCGTCGAATTAGCGCCCTCGGCGCTTTCTTCACCGTGGGCCGGGGCCATGATCGACAACGTCACCAACAACAGACACAACGGACCCTTGCGCATCGCGACTCCTGATTCCAATCGAGTGATTGGGCAGGTTGTCGGCAGGCAAACAAGAATAATGAGCGTTGAGAGCGCGATGAACCGACAAGGTTCAACGCGCGGGGGGCATTTGTGGGGGAGAGTTACGGCAGGACTTGCTTGAACGGCTTGACTGAAACGTTGGCGTAGACGCCTGCAGCGATATACGGGTCAGCGTCGGCCCAGGCCTGTGCGGCGCTCAGGGAGTCGAATTCGGCGACGATCAGGCTGCCGGTGAAACCCGCAGCGCCCGGATCATTGCTGTCGACCGCCGGGTGCGGACCGGCCAATACGATGCGGCCTTCGCCCTTGAGCACTTGCAGGCGCTCAAGGTGGGCAGGGCGCGCGGACAGTCGGGCTTGCAGCGAGTTGGCGACGTCTGTGGCAATGATTGCGTAGAGCATGTCAGTCCTCGGTTTTTGGCGTAGTGGTGTCGGTGTCGTGCAGGTGGCGGGACAGGTAAATGCCCTGACCGACCAGGAACAGCAGCGTCATGCCCAGGCTGCCGAAGACTTTGAAGTCGACCCAGTAGTCCTGAAAGGTGAACGCGACGAACAGGTTGGCGGCGCCGCAAAACAGGAAAAAAGCGATCCAGGCGATGTTCAGGCGCGTCCAGACGGGCTCTGGCAGGGTCAGTGCATGGCCCATGATGCGCTTGATCAGAAGGCTGTCACCGACGAAGTGGCTGCCAATGAACGCGAGGGCAAACAACCAGTTCACTACCGGCGCTTTCCACTTGAGGAAGGTTTCGCTGTGGAACGCCAGGGTCAGGCTACCGAAGACCAGGCAGGCAATGAGGGTCAGCCACTGGCTCTTCTCAAGCTTGCGCTGCTTGATGAACAGCGCGCCGTAAACCACCAGCGAGCTAATGATCAACATCGCGGTGGCGCTGTAGATACCGCCTACAGTCAATTCATGACCGCCGATGTCGACGACCCGTGGGTCCAGTTTGAAGACGATGAAAAACAGCAGAAGCGGGATGAAATCGATGAATTGTTTCACAGTGGCAGCCAGAAGCAGGATGTGGCGGCATAATAACAAACATATGGGCGCGCGATAGCGCCAGCTGATTTGAGGTAACAAAGTCCAGTGAATGTTGATTTGCACTGCCATAGCACGGCCTCCGACGGCGCCCTGGCGCCTGCGGTACTGGTTGCGCGTGCGTTCGAGAAAGGCGTGCGAGTCCTGGCCTTGACCGATCACGACACCCTTGAGGGCCTCGATGAGGCCCGCACAGCCGCGACGGCGCTGGGGATCCAACTGGTCAATGGCGTCGAATTGTCCTGCACCTGGGGCGGCGCGACCATTCACGTGTTGGGTTACGGATTTGATGTCACGGCGCCGCCGTTGGTCGAGGCGATCGCAAAATTGCACGATGGCCGTTGGCTACGGTCCGAAGAAATAAGCCGCAAGCTGGCGTTGAAAGGCATGCCGGGAGCGCTGGAAGGTGCCCGCGCCATGCAGCAGGAGCTGGGCGACAGCGGCAACGCGCCGGCCCGTCCGCACTTTGCCGATTGGATGGTGCGTGAAGGGTTTGTAAAGGATCGCGCCGAAGCCTTCCGCAAATGGCTGGGCGCCGGCAAGCTGGGCGACGTCAAGCAACACTGGCCGACCCTCGAAGAAACCGTCGAAACCCTGCGCGCGGCGAAGGCCTGGGTCAGCCTGGCGCATCCTTGGCACTACGATTTCACTCGCAGCAAGCGTCGTCGCCTGATTTCTGACTATATTCAAGCCGGGGGCCACGCGATTGAAGTGGTCAATGGTCATCAGCCCGCCGAACAAGTGGGCAGCCTGGCCATTCTTGCCCGTGAGTTCGGTCTGCTGGTCAGCGCCGGCAGTGATTTTCATGGCCCTGGAGGCTGGTCCGAGATCGGCGAATATCGCCCGCTCCCGGAGGATCTGCCACCACTGTGGTGTCGATTCAAACATGACCCAATTATTGCCGCCGTCTGAACAGGTAGAGAATGTGAGTCAATTTTTCCAGATTCATCCGGAAAACCCGCAAGCGCGCCTGATCAAACAGGCGGTTGAGATCATCCGCAAAGGCGGGGTGGTGATTTATCCCACAGACTCGTCCTACGCCATTGGTTGCCAGATCGGCGACAAGAATGCCGTGGACCGCGTACGCCGTTTACGCGGGCTGGATGACAAACACAACTTTGCGCTGATTTGCAGCGACCTGTCGCAGCTGGGGCTGTTCGCCAAGATCGATACCGGCACGTTCCGTCTGCTCAAGGCGCACCTGCCCGGGCCTTACACCTTTATTCTCAACGCCACCCGCGAAGTGCCGCGTCTGCTGCTGCATCCGAAAAAGCGCACCATCGGCCTGCGAGTACCGAGTCATCCGATTGCGCTGGCCTTGCTGGCCGAACTCGGCGAGCCGCTGATGAGCGTGACCCTGATCATGCCCGGCGACGAAGACCCGTTGAGCGATCCGTACGAAATGCGTCAATTGCTTGAGCATCAGGTGGACTTGATCATCGACGGCGGTTTCGGCGGGATCAAGGCGTCCACCGTGATCGACCTGACCGGCGACGACCCGGAAGTGATCCGTGTCGGTTGCGGCGACCCTGCGCCGTTCATGGCCGAGGCGTAGATGTCTGCAGTAGAACCCGCAGTCGACAGTCAGGCCGGAGCCCAGCAAGAGCTGCCCTTCGCGATGGTGTATGGCCAGGCGGTGCTGGAAATGCCGCTGGACCTGTACATCCCGCCGGATGCGCTCGAGGTCTTTCTCGAGGCCTTCGAAGGCCCGCTCGACCTGCTGCTGTACCTGATTCGCAAACAGAACATCAACATCCTCGACATCCCGGTGGCGGAAATCACTCGCCAATACATGGGCTATGTCGAGCTGATGCAGTCGGTGCGCCTGGAGCTGGCCGCCGAGTACCTGGTGATGGCCGCGATGCTGGCCGAGATCAAGTCGCGGATGCTGTTGCCCCGCGCCGAAACCATCGAAGACGAAGAAGAGGACCCGCGCGCCGAGCTGATCCGCCGCTTGCAGGAATACGAGCGTTTCAAGGCGGCCGCCGAAGGCATCGATGGCCTGACCCGTGTCGGGCGTGACGTGGTGGTGCCCAAGCTGGATGCCCCGGAAGCCCGGGCGCGCAAACTGTTGCCGGATGTGCGCCTGTCTGAATTGCTGTTGTCCATGGCCGAAGTCCTGCGCCGTGGCGACATGTTCGAAAGTCACCAGGTCAGCCGCGAGGCGTTGTCCACCCGCGAGCGCATGAGCGATGTGCTGGATCGGCTCAAGGGCGGAGGTTTCGTGCCCTTTGTCGAGCTGTTCACGGCAGAAGAGGGGCGACTCGGGGTGGTGGTGACCTTTATGGCGATCCTCGAACTGGTCAAGGAATCCTTGGTCGAGCTGGTGCAGAATGAGCCGTTCGCAGCGATCCACGTGCGGGCCCGAGCCGAATAACGAGTTGAATCATGAACCTGACTGAACCCCGCGAGCTGGCGCCACTGCTTGAAGCCTTTCTGTTGGCCTCGGGAAAACCGCAATCGCTTGAACGCCTGTTCGAACTCTTTGAAGAGGGCGAGCGGCCGGAGCCGCCGGTTTTCAAGAAAGCGCTGACGATCCTGGCCAAGTCCTGTGACGGGCGCGCGTTCGAGCTGAAAGAAGTCGCCTCCGGCTATCGCCTGCAAATCCGCGAAAAATTCTCGCCGTGGGTTGGGCGTTTGTGGGAAGAGCGGCCGCAGCGATATTCCCGCGCCATGCTCGAAACCATCGCGCTGATCGCCTATCGCCAGCCGATCACCCGGGGCGAGATCGAAGACGTGCGGGGCGTGGCGGTCAACAGTCAGATCGTCAAGACGCTGATGGAACGCGAGTGGATCCGCATCGTCGGCTACCGCGATGTGCCCGGCAAACCGGCGATGTTCGCGACCACCAAGGCGTTTCTCGATCACTTCAACCTGAAAAACCTCGACGATCTGCCGCCGCTGGCCGAACTGCGCGAGCTGGAACCGGACCCGGTACTCGACTTCGACGATGCGCCCGTGCCTGCCAGCCTGCAAGCGTTGGCGGACGCCAGCGCCGAGCCGGAAGAACCCAAGGAAGAAACCAGTTTCCACACGTTGTTGCTGGAGCTGGACACCATGGAGGAGGGGCTCAAGACCGACTTCGACGATTTGTTGCGCGATGGCGAGATGACTGCGGTTGAGCCTGACATCGACAGTGAACCTCCGGTTGAGCCCGAAGCCGCAGTCGAAACAGAGCCGGAACCGGAGCTCGAAGACGATATTCTGGGCGTCGCTGAAGCTCGCGAAAAACTATTGGCCGCGGTTGCCGCCCTCGAACAACCGAAACCCGAGCCCGAGCTGAGCGACGAAGAAGCCGAAGCCCGGGCGCTCGCCGAAGCCATCGAAGCCGAACGCCGCGAGTTCGACGATTGACGCAATCCCTGAGGTCCATGGAGATCCTTGTGGGAGCGAGCTTGCCAGCGATGAGGGCGTGTCAGTCAACATCATTGCTGCCTGACCCACCGCTATCGCGAGCAAGCTCGCTCCCACAGGGGTTTCGTGTGTATAGAGACATTTGCGATGAGCTCAACCAAAGACCCCTGCATCAACCTCTGCAAATTCACCGACGACATCTGCCTCGGCTGCGGCCGCAGCAAGCGTGAAATCAGGGCCTGGAAGAAACTCGACAAGCTCGACAAACACACCGTTCTCGCTGAAGCATCGCTCAGGTTGTTCAAACTCGGCGCCACCGGTCGGCGGAAAAACAAGTAAGTCCGCGTTCATCAGCTAGTCTCTGATGCGCAAATGCCCACATGAGCGTATGATTCGCGACCCTTCGGCGATCCCTTCGCCCAAGTGAACAGATTTACATCGCTTCAGGACCCTCACTTCAGAGCTTCCTGAACAGACCACACCGGGAGGTGCCCAGATGAGTATCAACGACCAGAAAGACGACCAGGAAATCGGCCCAGCAGGCGAAAAACTGCAGAAAGTCCTCGCCCGTATCGGCGTCGGCTCGCGCCGTGACGTAGAAGCCTGGATCAGCCACGGCCGCATCAAGGTCAATGGCAAAGACGCCACGCTCGGTCAGCGTGTCGACATGCATGACGCCATCACCATCGATGGCCGCGTGATCAAGCGCGAAGAAGCCGCCGAGTCGGTACGCCGCGTGATCATGTACAACAAGCCCGACGGTGAAATCTGCACCCGCCTCGACCCGGAAGGCCGTCCGACCGTATTCGACAAGATGCCAAAACCGAAAGAAGGTCGCTGGATCAACATCGGCCGTCTGGACATCAACACCACCGGTCTGCTGATGTTCACCACCGACGGTGAGCTGGCTAACCGCCTGATGCACCCTTCCTACGAAATGGACCGTGAATACGCGGTACGTGTACGTGGCGAAGTCGATGACGAGATGATTGAGCGTCTGAAAGCAGGCGTCGTCCTTGAAGACGGCCCGGCCAAGTTCACCGACATCAAGCAGGCGCCAGGCGGCGAAGGTTTCAACCACTGGTACCACTGCGTGGTGATGGAAGGTCGCAACCGTGAAGTTCGTCGTCTGTGGGAATCCCAGGGCCTGGTGGTCAGCCGTCTGAAGCGCGTGCGCTTCGGTCCGGTGTTCCTCAACTCCGACCTGCCGATGGGCCGCTGGCGCGAAATGAGCCAGTACGAAGTCGACATTCTGAGTGCTGAAGTCGGCCTGACGCCGGTTGCAATGCCGCAGATGAACGCGAAGAGCAAAGACAAGCTCGACCGTATGCAGCGTAAATCGTCGCGTCCGATGGGCAAGACCGAGCGCGTGCGCACCCTGCGTCCAGCGGCCGGTGCACAGCCAACGGTTGCTCCGCGTGATTCCCGTGAGCCGCATTTCGAAGGTGAACGTCCAGCCCGCAAGCCAGCAGCCCCTCGTGCTGATGGCGAGCGCGGTCCACGCACGCCACGTCCGGCCAACGGTCGCACCGAGCGCGGCGAAGGCCGTGGTGCGCCAAGCGGCGGTCGCAGTGATCGCGGTGCTCCGGCAGGTCGCGGTGAGTCGGGTCGCGGTACGCCAGTGGCGGACCGTCCTGCTGATACCAAGCGCCCGGCCAAGCCAGCGCCGAAGAAGCGCCCAGGCATCGTCCTGGTCGACAAGGACGCGCCATCGGGCAAGCGTCGCGGTGCGCCAGCCGGTTCGGGCCAGCGTCCGGGCTTTGGTCGTCGCAAGCCTGAGTAATCGGTAAGCACCCTATAAAAAACGCCATCCCTCGGGATGGCGTTTTTTTTTGCCTGACTGATCGGAATGCCTCAATGGACGCTCTGCGTCCGCTTCGAAAGGACGCGGGGCGTTCCCGGCTGCATACCCACGCGGAGCGTGGGAACGATCATTTAGAACACAAACCGCCCATCAAACACCGGCTCATCATCCAACGCCAACACGCCACCGGAGAAGATCAAATCCAGATGATGGCTGCCCTTGGCGCCACCGCCCAACCCAAGGTGCAGCCCGCAATGGCGCTCCTCGAACCCGGCATTGCGCGCATACAAGGCTTTCACCCCCTCATTGGTGCCAATCCCCAGTTCTTCAATCCTGCGATTCGACGGATTGGCCTCCAGGTATTGATTGAAGTCATGTTCCAGCCCCGGAACATCGGTGGCGATTTTATGGATGGTCGAGTTCTCGATCCATAACTCCAGCGGTGATTCCAATACGCCATATTTGCGCGCAAACGGAATTGTACTGAGAAAAGTCCCCATGAACTTCACACGCCCATTAATCGCTTCGCTGTGCGTGGCGATTTCACCGGGTGCCAGATCAAAGTTGCCGACACCGTTGATGTCAGTCCACTTTTTAATGCTGTTCAGCGGAGCGTCAAACCAGGAACCGTGTTCATCTTTGAAACTTAACGTCTTGGCCTGGGACAGGCGCTGGATCAAGTGGCTGTTCAGCCCGGCAATGCGTTGCGGGGTGACACTGAAGGTGTCGTAGAAGTAGTCACCGTAATCCTTGAACAGCAGCGACTTCTTCCAGTTCTCGGCCATCACCCCTTGCAGTGCGCGGACAAATTCCGGGCCTTCGGGGCGTGGGTTGGGCAGCGTGGAAGAGTCGTAGAAGAAAATGTACAGATCGCTGTCGGCAATGGCCTGGGCCAGCAAAGCCGTGGGTTCCAGATCAAGGCGTAGCGTGTTGAAACGGAAGGGTTGGCGGCCACCGGCGTGTTCGGCAATGGCGCCGGTCAGCGCCTCGTAATCGGCGGTGTGGCCAAGCAAGACCTTCGCCGGGTTGATGCCGGCAAGGGCTGGGTGTTGTTCGAGGTAGTAAAGAAAATGGGTAATGGCGCGATGCTTGTCCATGGTGTCCTCCGTGACGAACCGGGAAAAAGTGGCAGGCACAACCGGCCGGATTACGCCTGCCGGGAGGTCTTACAGAGGCCACATCGCCGTGCCGAACGGAACGACCGCGTCGGCTTGCATCATTTCTACGGCGGCTTCATGGGTCGGTGCTTCAAACCATTCGTCCAGTTGAAGTTCAGTTTCCAAGTCGTTGTCCAGTGCTTGCATGGTGAAACTCCTTAATGACTTTTGAGTAGAAACAACTTGCCGGTCGATGCGGCTCGGCAAGTCGCTGCAAACCTAGTTGAGGGATTTTTAGAATGCAAAAAAATAATCAAATAAGATTTTCATTGAACTGTTTGGTTTGTTTTTTTAATCATTATTTATTAATAAAAAACAAAAACTAACTCGACTTTTTCCTTAGGAAGCTTCCTATCGTCAATTTGCAGTCGTCCTACAGATAAATCCGATTCGGAAAATAATCGTTACGCCTTGTAAAGAAATGCTGACGAAATTTCGCCTGAAACCCTGTGGGTTGACGCTTGCGGAGCGGGTGTAAGGAAAACCTGCCGAAATCAATCCGCTCGACCATCGCCCAAGGCTCTGGCCCGCTTGTTTCAGCGGCGCAGGAAGGGTCAGATGCGTCCCATGCCTGTCGTGCAGGTGCATAACAAGAAGGAGGCGCAATGTACGCCGTGATTCAAGCCCATCTCTCCCCGTGGGGCGATTTTTCAATCGTTCCCGTCGATGGCCCGCAAGGGTCTGACTCTCTATTTGCAGCCGCCCGGGACACCCGGGGCGGACACCGGCAATCCCGGCTTACAACACGCTGATCCAGCGGGTCTGGCAGCAGGGGGTTAGCGGTGTACAATGCGCCGCGTTTTACCTGTGACCTCCTGCGCAAATGCGCAAACTTCAAGGCTATCCGCCTTGTTCACTCCGCCACGCCACGAGTGTGCCGGGTTCGATTTCGTCACAGATAAAAACAAACAGGTGACGCATGAACGTTGTAACGATGCAGAACGTGAGACCCTTTTCATGAGTGGACAAAACTCGCAGTCAGGCGAGCTGAAGCGCGGCCTGAAAAATCGCCACATTCAATTGATCGCTCTCGGTGGCGCGATCGGTACCGGTTTGTTCCTCGGCTCGGCCGGGGTCCTGAAATCCGCTGGCCCGTCGATGATCCTCGGCTACGCCATCTGCGGCTTCATCGCGTTCATGATCATGCGCCAGCTCGGCGAAATGATCGTTGAAGAGCCGGTCGCCGGTTCGTTCAGCCACTTCGCGCACAAATACTGGGGCGGTTTCGCCGGCTTCCTGTCGGGCTGGAACTGCTGGATCCTGTACATCCTGGTGGGCATGTCGGAGCTGACCGCGGTCGGCAAATACATCCACTACTGGGCGCCGGACATCCCGACCTGGGTCTCGGCTGCGGGGTTCTTCGTCTTGATCAACCTGATCAACCTGGCCAACGTCAAAGTCTTTGGCGAGGCCGAGTTCTGGTTTGCGATCATCAAGGTTGTGGCCATTGTCGGCATGATTGCCCTGGGCAGCTATTTGCTGGTCAGCGGTAACGGCGGCCCGCAAGCGTCGGTCAGCAACCTGTGGTCCCACGGTGGTTTCTTCCCGAACGGTGTCAGTGGTCTGGTGATGGCCATGGCGATCATCATGTTCTCCTTCGGCGGTCTGGAAATGCTCGGTTTCACCGCTGCAGAAGCCGACAAGCCGAAAACCGTGATCCCGAAAGCCATCAACCAGGTGATCTACCGGATCCTGATTTTCTACATCGGCGCGCTGGTCATTCTGTTGTCGCTGACGCCATGGGACAGCCTGCTGGCGACCTTGAACGCGTCGGGTGATTCCTACAGCGGCAGCCCGTTCGTGCAAGTGTTCTCGATGCTCGGCAGCAACACCGCCGCGCACATCCTCAACTTCGTGGTACTGACTGCGGCGTTGTCGGTGTACAACAGCGGCACCTACTGCAACAGCCGCATGCTGTTGGGCATGGCCGAGCAGGGTGATGCGCCAAAGGCCTTGTCGAAGATCGACAAGCGTGGCGTGCCGGTGCGTTCGATCCTCGCTTCGGCGGCGGTGACGCTGATTGCCGTTCTGTTGAACTACCTGATCCCGCAAAACGCGCTGGAGCTGCTGATGTCGCTGGTGGTTGCGACCCTGGTGATCAACTGGGCGATGATCAGCTTTTCGCACTTCAAGTTCCGTCAGCACATGAACAAGACCAAGCAAACGCCGCTGTTCAAGGCGCTGTGGTACCCGTACGGGAACTACATCTGCCTGGCGTTCGTGGTGTTCATCCTGTGCGTGATGCTGCTGATTCCGGGGATCCAGATCTCGGTGTACGCGATTCCGGTGTGGGTCGTGTTCATGTGGATCTGCTACGGCATCAAGAACAAGCGCAGTGCGCAGCATGCGTTGCAGGCTTCAGTGAAGTAACGCGGTACGCAACAACAACAAACCCGGCCAAGTGCCGGGTTTTTTGTGCGTGCTATAAAACCTGTGAGAGCGTATTCCTTCTTTCCATTCGCGGTATCCTGCGCACTCTGAATACGGACGTTTTTCCATGCTGGTGATTTCCAACAACGTGCATCTGCCGGATGCCGAGATCGAGTTGACGGCCATTCGCGCGCAAGGCGCCGGCGGGCAGAACGTCAACAAGGTCTCCAGCGCCGTGCACCTGCGCTTCGACATTCCGGCCTCGTCCTTGCCCGAGTTTTACAAGGAACGGTTGCTGGCGCTGCGCGACAGCCGCATCACCAGCGAAGGGGTGTTGATCATCAAGGCCCAACAGTACCGTACGCAGGAGGCCAATCGCGCCGATGCGCTGGAGCGCTTGATCGAGCTGATCCTCAGCGCGACCAAGGTCGAAAAGAAGCGTCGCCCGACCAAGCCAACGCTGGGTTCAAAAAAACGTCGGCTCGAATCCAAGACCAAGCGCGGCAGCATCAAGGCCGGGCGCGGCAAGGTCGACTTTTAACGCGCCCGCGCTTCGCGTTGTTTAGGTGCTTGCCGGTACAAGTACACACTCAATGCCAAACCGCTCAGCGCGGCCATCGCGGCAAACAGGAAGATCGAAGCAAAACCAAACCCGGCCGCAATGGCACCGGCCAATGGCCCGGTAATCCCCAGCGACAAATCAATGAACAACGAATAAGCCCCGACCGCGGCACCACGACTGGAAGCTGGCACCAGGTTGACCGCTTCCACGCCGAGCGCCGGGAACACCAGCGAAAATCCGAAACCGCTCAGCGCCGCACCGGCCAGTGCCCAATGGGCATCAGGCGCCAGCCACAGCAGCAGCAACCCCAAAGTTTCCACCGACAGACAGGCGATCGCCACGCGAAATCCGCCGAGGCGGTTGATCAGGTTGCCGAACAGCAGGCGCGCGCCGATGAAGCTGGCGCCGAACAAGCTCAGGCACAACACCGCGTTGTCCCAGTGTTGCGTGGCGTAATACAAGGTGATGAAGGTGGCGATGGTGCCGAAGCCAATGGAACCCAGCGCCAGGCCGCAACCGTGTGGCAGCACCCGACCCAGCACATGCATGAACGGCAAACGTTCACCGACCACAATCGGCGCGGCGGTTTTTGGCCAGGCCAGTGCCAGGCCCAGCACGGCCAACAGCACGATGCTCACGCCCATGCTCCACAAGCCCAACTGATGAACCAACAGCACCCCCAGCGGCGCGCCGACGGCCAGTGCGCCGTAACTGGCGATGCCGTTCCAGGAAATCACCTTGGCAGTGTTGGCCGCGCCGACCCGGCCGATGCCCCAGCCAATCGATCCGGAGCCGACCAGGCTTTCCGCGCTGCCGAGCACCAGACGGCCAATCAACAGGCTGATCAGGCTCACGGTCGGCAGGCTCTGCGTCCAGGCCGAAATCAGCATGAACACACCGCTCAAGCCGCAGCCGGCCAGTCCGTACATCACCGCCAGTTTGCTGCCCTTGTTGTCGATGATTTTCCCGGCATAAGGCCGGCTGAGCAGGGTGGCCAGGTATTGCACGCTGATCACCAGCCCGGCGATCACCGCGCCGAAACCGAGGTCGCTGTGGACATAGCCGGGCAATACGGCCAGGGGAATGCCGATATTCAGGTAGCCGATGAAGGTAAACAGAACGATGGAAACAACTTGCAGCGTGACCGCCAGGGGGCGCTGGTTTTCAGGCATGGGTAAAGGTCCACGGGAAAGCAGGATAGATAGGCTGCTTATGATAACGGCGCGAGCGCTCGCGGGTCGTGGAAAAAGTAAAACTATTTGCCAGCGGGCTGAATCAGGGCTTGGCGGGGGCAACCAGTTGCGTTGTGACCAGGGCGGCCAAGGCGTTTTCTTGAGTACCGAAGCGGGCGAGCAGTGCGGCTTGTTTCTCGGGAGAGAGACGGTTCCAGATCTCGATCATCTTCTCGGCGGTGCCGATCAGGACGCTGGCCTGGCTCTCATTGAATTCGTCGGTCATGGTGCGTAGCTCAAGGGTTCAGGCGGTGTGGAAAGCGCATGTTAGCGCTTTCCACACGGTCTGGCATTGCAGGTGTTTCAGTCTTCGCTGTCGGCCTGGCGGCGTTCAGTGGCTTCTTTGGGCTCGGGCTGTTGGGCGCCGGCTTGTTGCGTGGTTGTCTGCTCAGTTTCGTGCAGGCTTGGGAAGGGGAGATTAGGGATCTCGTGCATGTTTCGCGCTCCTCGCAAAGTCTGTTGATAGATCTGGTAGATCCGCGCTTATACAAAGCTTGGGCAGGATACAGCACTGAAAATGACAAATAGACTTTTATATCCATTTGTTTCGACGGATGGGGTTGTCTAGACAGGTCTGGAAGAGGGAACAACACAAAACAACTGTGGGAGCGAGCGTGCTCGCGATTGCGGACTGACAGGCAACATTGATGTCGACTGTCAGGTCCTCATCGCGAGCAAGCTCGCTCCCACAGGGGACGGTGCAGGTACTTGGGGTTACTTGCAGACTTCAGCAATCGCTTCAGCCAGCAAATCCAGACGCGTTGCATCAATCCCCGCCACGTTGGCCCGGCCGGAGTTGACCATGTACACGCTGTGATGATCGCGCAGCTGTTTAACCTGCGCCGCCGTCAAACCGGTGTACGAGAACATTCCGCGCTGCACGCCAATGTGCGCAAAACGCTCGCGCAAACCATACGGTTCCAGCGCTTCAACCAGGCCACTGCGCAACTGGGCAATGCGCAAGCGCATGGCTTCCACTTCGTCGGCCCAGAGGCTTTTCAGCTCAGGGTCGCCAAGAATCGTTGCGACCACGGCGGCACCGTGATCCGGCGGGGTCGACCACAGGTTACGGGCGATGTTGGCCAGCTGGCTGCGGATGTCCACCAGCTTGTCAGCGGTTTTCGCGCAGACAATCAGTGCGCCAGTGCGGTCGCGGTACAAGCCGAAATTCTTCGAGCAGGAACTGGTGATCAGCACTTCCGGCAACGCGTCTGCGAACAGACGGGTCGACCAGGCATCCTGTTCCAGGCCATCGCCGAAGCCCTGGTAGGCGAAGTCGATCAATGGCAGCAGATCGCGACTGCGCACCACGTCCAGCACTCGGCGCCAGTCGTCATGGGACAGATCGAAACCGGTCGGGTTGTGGCAGCAGGCGTGCAGCAACACCACGTCGCCCTTCGGTGCTTCGCTCAGTACCGCGAGCATGGCGTCGACATCGAGGCGGTTGTCGCTGCCCACGTACGGGTAATGACTGACCTTGACCCCGGCCGCCGCGAAAATCGTTTCGTGGATTGGCCAGGTCGGGTTGCTCAGCCACACGCCACGGCCCGGCAGGCACTGGGCGATAAAGTCGGCGCTCAAGCGCAATGCGCCGGTGCCGCCCGGTGTCTGGGTCGCGCCGGCGCGTTGACCGGCGATCAGCGCGGAGTCCGCACCGAGCACCAGCTCACTGATGGCTTTGCCGAAGGCCGGTTCGCCGTGACCACCGATGTAGGTCTTGGTGGTCTGGCGATCCACCAGACGCTGCTCGGCCAGCTTCACCGACTGCGGAATCGGCGTCAGGCCCTGGGCATCTTTATAGACGCCCACGCCGAGGTCGAATTTGCGCGGGTTCGGGTCCTGCGCATAGGCTTCCATCAAGCCGAGAATCGGATCGCCGGGTACTCGACCTATGGCGTCGAAATGCATTATTTACGGCCCTCGGCGTCCTTGGCCACTTCGTCAGTGCGCGCGGCCATGATGAAGTCGTTGCGGTGCAAGCCCTTGATGGAGTGGCTCCACCAGGTGACGGTGACTTTGCCCCATTCGGTCAGCAGGCCCGGGTGGTGACCTTCGGCCTCGGAGATTTCACCGACGGCGTTGGTGAACGCCAGCGCGTGCTTGAAGTTTTTGAACAGGAACAGCTTTTCCAGCTGCATGACGCCGTCGCGGACTTCGATGTTCCAGTCCGGGATCTGCTTGATCAGGATCGGCAATTCCTCGTCGCTGACCTGAGGGGCGTCGGCGCGGCAGGCTTCGCAGTGGGCTTGGTTCAATGTGGACATGTTGAATTCCTGAAATCAAATAATTGGAAATCGGCCGTCAGTCACTCCACGCTAAACCAAAGCGTCGGTTCCTGACAGGCTCACTTGTTTCTAATAGCAGCGGATCACGCTGCCTTTGGCGGAAATTTCGGGGTGTGCAAGCCCAGCTGCATGCCTTGTTTGACCATGCTCATGATGTCTTCATGGGCCACATCAAACAGTCGCTTGAGGTTCGGCAAGACAAAGTACAGCGGTTGCAGGATGTCGATGCGATACGGCGTGCGCATGCATTCCAGCGGATCGAACGCCTGATGCTCAGGTTCGTTGGACAGGCAGTAAACGGTTTCTTTTGGCGAAGAAAGAATGCCGCCGCCGTAAATGCGCAGGCCTTCGGCGGTATCGACCAGGCCGAACTCGATGGTCATCCAGTACAGGCGCGCCAGGTACACGCGTTCTTCCTTGGTCGCTTGCAGGCCAAGTTTGCCGTAAGTGTGGGTGAATTCAGCGAACCAGGGGTTGGTCAGCAGAGGGCAGTGACCAAAGATCTCGTGGAAAATGTCCGGCTCTTGCAGGTAATCCAGCTCTTCGCGGGTACGAATAAACGTTGCCACGGGAAACTGCTTGTTGGCCAGCAATTCGAAAAACGTCTGGAAGGGGATCAGCGCCGGGACTCGGGCCACTTGCCAACCGGTGGTTTCACCGAGGACTTTGTTGATTTCACCGAGTTGCGGAATGCGGTCGTGGGGCAGACCGAGTTTTTCGATACCGTCCAGGTATTCCTGGCACGCACGGCCCTCGATCACTTTCAGTTGACGAGTGATCAGCGTGTTCCACACCGCATGTTCTTCAGCGGGGTAGTCGATAAAACCTTGCGCATCGGGCTCGCGAGCCACGTACTGCGTCTGCTTCATGCTGCTCTCCTGCGAGGGATTTCGTTCTTGTTATGTGCTGCTATGGACCTAGAAATACCCCAAGGCGTGCGGCGTTGCAGCAGGTGTCCGGCACTCCTTGTAGGAAAATTCGCCGTTTTTCGTAAAGTATTCGTTACGCTTTGACGGCTATGGCGCAGCTATTGAGATTTGCGGGTTTGAAATGGCGTCCAGGTGTCACATAATCTTGACGACTAACTTGGCGCCCGCGCAGAAAATTTGCGCATGGGACCTCGATTCCCCTTTCTTCGGGCCTTTATATGCGTATCAAAGTCCACTGCCAGAACCGCATCGGCATCCTGCGCGACATTCTCAACTTGCTGGTGGAGTACGGAATCAACGTCGCCCGTGGTGAGGTCGGCGGTGAGCATGGCAATGCGATCTACCTGCATTGCCCGAACCTGATCAACATTCAGTTCCAGGCCCTGCGCCCGAAATTCGAATCGATTGCCGGTGTATTCGGCGTCAAGCGGGTAGGGCTGATGCCCAGCGAGCGTCGGCACATGGAGCTCAATGCCTTGCTCGGCGCCCTGGAGTTTCCGGTGCTGTCGATCGACATGGGCGGCTCCATCGTCGCGGCTAACCGGGCGGCGGCGCAGTTGCTCGGGGTGCGGGTGGATGAGGTGCCGGGGATTCCGCTGTCGCGTTACGCCGAGGATTTTGATTTGCCGGAATTGGTGCGTGCCAACAAGTCGCGCATCAACGGGCTGCGGGTCAAGGTCAAGGGTGACGTGTTTCTGGCTGACATCGCGCCGCTGCAATCCGAGCATGACGACAGCGAAGCCATGGCCGGTGCCGTCCTGACGCTGCACCGCGCTGATCGGGTGGGGGAGCGCATCTATAACGTACGCAAGCAGGAACTGCGTGGGTTCGACAGCATCTTCCAAAGTTCGAAAGTCATGGCCGCGGTGGTGCGCGAAGCGCGGCGCATGGCACCGCTGGATGCACCGCTATTAATAGAAGGCGAAACCGGTACCGGTAAAGAATTGCTGGCCCGCGCCTGCCACCTCGCCAGCCCACGCGGGCAGTCGCCGTTGATGGCGCTCAATTGTGCCGGTTTACCGGAGTCGATGGCCGAGACCGAATTGTTCGGCTACGGCCCCGGCGCCTTCGAAGGTGCACGCGCCGAAGGCAAGCTTGGTCTGCTGGAACTGACGGCGGGCGGAACGCTGTTTCTTGATGGCGTGGGCGAAATGAGCCCGCGCTTGCAGGTGAAGTTGCTGCGCTTTTTGCAGGACGGTTGCTTCCGTCGTGTCGGCAGTGATGAAGAGGTGTATCTGGATGTGCGGGTGATCTGCGCCACCCAGGTGGATTTGTCCGAGCTGTGCGCGCGGGGTGAGTTTCGCCAGGATTTGTATCACCGCTTGAACGTGCTTTCGCTGCACATTCCGCCGCTGCGTGAATGCCTCGATGGGTTAACGCCGTTGGTGGAGCACTTCCTCGATCAGGCCAGCCGGCAGATCGGTTGCCCGCTGCCGAAGCTGGCACCGGCGGCGATGGAGCGGCTCAGTCATTACCATTGGCCGGGTAATGTCCGGCAATTGGAAAATGTGTTGTTCCAGGCGGTTTCGTTGTGCGAAGGCGGGACGGTCAAGGCCGAGCATATTCGTCTGCCGGATTACGGTGTGCGTCAGCCGCTTGGCGATTTCTCGCTGGAGGGCGGGCTTGACGAGATCGTCGGACGGTTCGAGAAAGCGGTGTTGGAGCGGCTGTATTCCGAGCATGCCAGTAGTCGGCTGTTAGGTAAGCGCCTGGGGGTCTCTCACACCACCATTGCCAATAAGTTGCGTGACTATGAAATTGGCAAGACGTGAGCAGTAACGTTATCCAGCGCCGAATCAATAAACAAGAATACTGAGTTGGAGTCAGTCATTCACTGGCGCTTCAAAATGCCACTTGAAGCGCTACCGTCATGCCGTTGATCTGAATCGTGGAATTTGCCAGGCAAGCCATCTAGGCTCATTTCAAAGTTTGGCAGGAGCGATAACCATGCCATCAACGGATGACTCTACCCAGCAAGTCCGCAAAGAAACTCGCCTGTTCTTTTTTCTGATTGTTGTCCTCTTTCCATTGCTCTCGGTGGCGATAGTGGGTGGTTACGGATTTTTTGTCTGGTTTCTGCAAATGCTGCTCGGCCCTCCTGGTTCACCTCATTGATCGCGGTCCATCTTCAGCATAAGAAGAGGAGTACAGGTCATGGCAGAAACGCTCCATATTGCCAGTCTCGTGGTACTGGCCCGTCCTGAGTTGTTCGAGGCGGTGAAAGCCAACTTGCGTTTACTCACAGGCGTTGAACTGCATCACGAAAGCCCCGTCGGCAAGCTGGTGGTTGTGCTGGAAATGGAAGAAGAAAGCGAAATTTCCAAGCGAATCACTCAGATCAACGGTTTGCCTGGAGTACTCAATGCAGCCCTCGTTTATCACGAGATTCTCGATGTGACGGGAGAAAGTACATGCCAATGACTCGGCGCGAGTTTGTCAAAGCCCAGGCGGCCGGGATTGCTGCAGCGGCGGCGGGGCTTCCGGTGTTTACGTCTGCCAGCAACCTGATCACTGAAGAAGACCGTGTCACCATGGACTGGAATAAAGCCCCTTGCCGCTTTTGCGGTACCGGGTGCAGCGTCATGGTGGCGACCAAGGACAATCGAGTGGTCGCGACTCATGGTGATGTGAAAGCCGAGGTCAATCGCGGGTTGAACTGCGTCAAGGGTTACTTCTTGTCGAAGATCATGTATGGCGTTGATCGACTGACTCAGCCGCTGTTGCGCATGACTAACGGGCACTATGACAAACAGGGCGAGTTTCAGCCGGTGTCCTGGAGCCAGGCGTTTGATGTCATGGAGTTAAAGTTTAAGGAAGCGATAAAAAACAAGGGTTCCGAGTCTGTCGCCATGTTCGGTTCCGGTCAGTGGACCATTTGGGAAGGGTACGCGGCCAACAAGTTGATGAAGGCGGGATTTCGCTCCAATAACATTGATCCTAATGCGCGTCATTGCATGGCCTCTGCGGTCATGGGGTTTATGCGTACGTTCGGTATCGATGAGCCGATGGGGTGTTATGACGATATTGAGGTTACTGACGCGTTTGTGCTGTGGGGTTCAAACATGGCGGAGATGCATCCGATTCTTTGGAGTCGGGTCGCAGATCGCCGGTTAAGCCAGCCCAGCGTCAAGGTTGCGGTGCTGTCGACTTTCGAGCATCGCAGTTTTGAGTTAGCCGACATCCCCATGGTGTTCAAGCCCCAGACGGACCTGTTTATCCTCAACTACATTGCCAACCACATCATCGAAAGTGGCTCGGTCAACAAAGACTTTGTCAGCAAATACACCCGCTTCGCCAAAGGAACGGATGACATCGGCTATGGCTTGCGTCCCGATAATCCGCTGGAGATGAAGGCCCGCAATGCCGCCAAGGCGAACACCTGGAGCGATATCGACTTTGAGCAGTACGCCGCTTTCGTAAAACCCTACACCCTTGAACGTACCGCCAAGGAAACCGGTGTGCCAGCCGAGCGCCTCAAGGCATTGGCCGAGTTGTATGCCGACCCCAAGCGCAAGGTGGTTTCATTCTGGACCATGGGTTTTAACCAGCACACGCGCGGCGTATGGGCCAATAACCTGATTTACAATATTCACCTGCTGACCGGGAAAATCAGTGAGCCGGGCAACAGCCCTTTCTCCCTGACGGGCCAACCCTCAGCCTGCGGGACGGCACGCGAAGTGGGAACATTCTCCCATCGCTTGCCTGCCGACCTGGTGGTCACCAACCCGGCACATCGCGCCAAGGCAGAGCAAATCTGGAAAGTGCCTCCGGGCACCGTCAATGAGAAGGTCGGTTTCCACGCCGTGCAGCAGAGCCGCATGCTCAAGGATGGCGTGCTCAATGTGTATTGGACGATGGCCAGCAACAACATGCAGGCCGGCCCCAACATCATGCAGGAAGTGTTGCCGGGTTGGCGCAACCCCGAGAATTTTGTGGTGGTTTCGGATGTTTACCCCACTGTCTCTGCCCAGGCGGCCGATCTGATCCTGCCCACCGCCATGTGGGTGGAGAAAGAGGGCGCCTACGGCAATGCTGAGCGCCGTACACAGTTCTGGCATCAATTGGTCTCGGCGCCGGGCGACGCCAAATCGGATCTCTGGCAGTTGGTCGAGTTTTCCAAGCGCTTCAAAACGGACGAGGTCTGGTCAGCGCAGTTGTTGTCCGCCTCACCGGAGTACAAGGGCAAGACCCTGTACGAAGTGTTGTTCAAGAACGGCCAGGTCGATCAGTTCCCGCTTGAACAGATGGAGGCGGGCTATCAAAACGATGAGGCCCGGGATTTTGGTTTTTACCTGCAAAAAGGTCTGTTCGAAGAATATGCCCAATTCGGGCGTGGTCACGGTCATGACCTCGCCCCGTTTGACCGCTACCACACCGAGCGCGGGTTGCGATGGCCCGTCGTGGAGGGCAAGGAAACACGCTGGCGTTTCCGGGAAGGGTATGACCCTTACGTTGAGAAGGGCAGTGGCGTGCAGTTTTATGGCTATCCCGACAAGAAGGCCATCATCTTCGCGCTTCCCTACGAGCCACCGGCGGAATCCCCCGACGCGGAATTTCCATTCTGGTTGAGTACCGGTCGGGTGCTTGAACATTGGCACACCGGCACGATGACTCAGCGGGTCGAGGAACTCTATAAGGCCGTCCCCGACGCGTTGGTCTACATGCATCCGGCCGATGCCAAGGCCTTGAATGCCCGTCGCGGCAGCGAAGTGAAGCTGATCAGCCGACGAGGTGAGATGCGTGCGCGCATTGAAACCCGAGGACGCAACAAACCGCCGCAAGGCTTGGTGTTTGTACCGTTCTTCGATGCCAACCGGCTCATCAACAAAGTCACGCTTGATGCGACGGACCCTATCTCCAAACAAACTGATTACAAAAAATGCGCGATCAGGATTGAGTTGATCAAGACGGCATAAGGAGAGCTCAGATGAAGCGTCGTTCGCTGTCCTTGCTTGCCGCGCTGCTGCTATGGATGCCAGCGGCATTCCCGGCAGAGCCCGGTTACCCGCTGGATGCGCCTGCGCCGGATGGTCGGCGAATCGGAGGGACGCTGACCCAGGAGTTGCCGGCGCCGCCGATTGCTGATGAAGAGAACAAGGACCTCAAGCGTGAGCGCAATTATCCCGAACAGCCACCCACTATTCCCCACAGCATTGCGGGGTATCACATCGACAAGAACAGTAATAAGTGTCTGTCCTGTCACAGCCGAGCCAACAGCGCACGTACCCAGGCGCCAATGATCAGTATCACTCACTACATGGACCGTGACGGTCAGGCGCTGGCCGCGGTTTCTCCGCGCCGGTATTTCTGCAATCAGTGTCATGTGCCACAAACAGACGTTAAGCCACTGGTGAACAACAGCTTCAAGAACATTGACCAGGTGCTGCAAGACGAAATCAACGGCCAGCAGAAACGATAAGGAGAGGCCATGAAATCCTTGCTCGCCCTGTTCAAAGACTATTGGAGGGTTTTGCGTCGGCCCAGTGTTCATTACAGCCTGGGCTTTCTGACGCTCGGCGGATTTATCGCCGGGGTGATTTTCTGGGGGGGGTTCAACACCGCGCTGGAAGCGACCAACACCGAGAAATTCTGCATTTCCTGCCATGAAATGCGCGATAACGTTTTTGTTGAGTTGCAGGACACCATTCACTACACCAATCGCTCTGGCGTACGCGCAACCTGCCCGGACTGTCACGTCCCCCATGAGTGGACGCACAAGATTGCCCGCAAGATGCAGGCGTCCAAAGAAGTGTGGGGGAAAGTGTTCGGAACGATCGATACCCGGGACAAGTTTCTCGATATGCGGCGTGAACTGGCCGAGCACGAGTGGGGGCGACTCAAGGCAAACGACTCCCGAGAGTGCCGCAATTGCCATAACTTCGAATTCATGGACTTCACCCGTCAAGGCAAGCGCGCCGCCAATATGCACTCCACGTCGCTGGCTAGCGGCCAGGCGACCTGTATCGACTGTCATAAGGGCATCGCCCATAAGTTACCCGACATGAGCGGGGTCAAAGGCTGGTAGTCGAATCAGCCCAGGCTTTCACTCCGTTGCCGCCTGGCGGCATATCCGCGCCGGTTTTTCGACTTTGACCCAATCCCCCATTCCCCTCTGAATCCCCTCAAGTCCTTTGTTTGCCGGGCCCGGCGCCGCCAGAAAAAAGTTGGTCTGCAAATTGCTTATCGCTCATCAGTACAGCGGTGGGCGGCAAACGTCCGGCATGCAGAGGAAAGAGTGTGGACAAGTACCTTTATGTGGCAATGACCGGCGCCAGCCAGAATGCACTGGCGCAGAAGGCTCATGCCAACAACCTGGCAAACATCTCCACCAACGGTTTTCAGAAGGACCTGGAACAGGCCCGTTCGATGCCGGTGTTTGGTGACAGCTTTCCGGCGCGTGCGTTTGCGATGACCGAACGCCCGGCCACCGACTTCTCCCCTGGTTCGCTGGTTGAAACCGGTCGTGACCTCGATGTCGCGGTGCAAGGCAGCGGCTGGATTGCCGTGCAGACGCCCGATGGCGCTGAAAGCTATGTGCGCACCGGCAGCCTGAACGTGGACGCCCTCGGCGTATTGCGCGCCGGCAACGGCATGCCGGTGATGGGCAATGGCGGTCCGATCGCCGTGCCGCCCGAGCAGCAAATCGAAGTCGGCGAAGACGGCACCATCAGCATCCGTGCGATGGGCGAAGGCCCGCGTGTGATGGCTGAAGTCGACCGCATCAAACTGGTCAACCCTGACCTGAAGAACATGACCAAAGGCCTGGATGGTTCGATCCACACCAAGGACGGCAAGCCGGCGCAAGCCGACGCCGGCGTCAAACTGGTGTCCGGGTTCCTTGAGTCGAGCAACGTCAACGCCGTGGAAGAGATGACTTCGGTGTTGGCTTTGTCGAAGCAGTTCGAGCTGCACATCAAGATGATGAACACCGCCAAAGACGATGACCAGGCCATGGCTCGGGTCTTGCAGATCAGCTAATTATCAGAACGTCGCGCCGTAAAACAGGCGCACGAGGAGAATCGAATGCTTCCGGCTCTATGGGTTGCCAAAACAGGTCTGTCCGCCCAGGACACCAACCTGACCACTATTTCCAACAACCTGGCCAACGTGTCGACCACGGGTTTCAAACGTGACCGCGCCGAGTTCCAGGACTTGCTCTATCAGATCAAGCGCCAGCCAGGCGCCCAGTCGACCCAGGACAGCGAACTGCCGTCGGGTCTGCAAGTGGGTACCGGTGTGCGCATCGTCGGCACCCAGAAAAACTTCACCGCCGGCAGCCTGCAAACCACCGAACAGCCGCTTGACCTGGCGGTCGACGGTCGCGGTTTCTTCCAGATCCTGCAGCCGGACGGCACCACGTCCTACACCCGTGACGGTACCTTCCACCTCGATTCCAACGGTCAGATCGTGAATGCCAGCGGCTTCGCCCTGGAGCCGGCCATTGTGATTCCGAACGACGCGCAGACCTTCACGGTCGGTCGCGACGGCACCGTGTCCATCACCGTTCCGGGTAACCCGGCCAACCAGGTGATCGGCAACCTGCAAACCGCCGACTTCATCAACCCGGCCGGTCTGCAGGCCGTGGGTAACAACCTGTTCCTGGAAACCGCTGCTTCCGGCGCACCGCAAGTCGGTACTCCGGGCCTGAACGGTTTCGGCACCACGCTGCAGAACACCCTGGAAACGTCCAACGTCAGCACCGTTGAAGAGATGGTCAACATGATCACCACTCAGCGCGCCTACGAGATGAACTCCAAGGTGATCTCCACCGCCGACCAGATGCTCTCGTTCGTAACGCAGAATCTGTAATCAAGTCTATGAGGCGACCATGAGGTCGCCTGCAACACCGTGAGGTAGGGTCATGAATCGCTTTGTATCTGTTCTGGCACTGAGTGGGGCTGTTGTGCTCGCAGGCTGCGTTCCAACGACGCCCAAGCCCAATGACCCGTATTACGCGCCGGTGTTGCCGCGCACGCCGTTGCCGGCTGCCGCGAACAATGGCTCGATTTATCAGGCCGGTTTTGAACAGAACCTGTACAGCGACCGCAAGGCGTTCCGGATCGGTGACATCATCACCATTACCCTGAACGAGAAGACCCAGGCGAGCAAAAACGCCAACTCGCAAATCGACAAGAACAGCAAGACAGGCATCGGCCTGACCTCGTTGTTCGGCTCCTCGCCCAACACCAACAACCCGTTTGGCAGTGGCGACCTGAACCTGAGCGCCAGCTATGAAGGCGACCGCGCGACCAAGGGCGACAGCAAGGCCGCGCAGGGCAACACCCTGACCGGCTCGATCACTGTCACCGTGGCTGATGTGCTGCCCAACGGCATCATCGCGGTACGCGGCGAGAAGTGGATGACCCTCAACACCGGCGATGAGCTGGTGCGGATTGCCGGCCTGGTGCGCGCCGATGACATCGCCACCGACAACACCGTGTCGTCGACCCGCGTCGCCGATGCACGCATCACCTACTCGGGCACCGGTTCGTTTGCCGATGCGAGTCAGCCAGGCTGGTTCGACCGTTTCTTCCTCAGCCCGCTGTTCCCTTTCTAGGTGGCCAGTTTGAATCTTAAACACCTCATGGTGGCCGCCCTGATGCTGTCTGCCGCGTTCAACGCGCAGGCCGAGCGGCTGAAGGATATCGCCAGTATTTCTGGCGTGCGTTCCAACCAATTGATCGGCTACGGCCTGGTGGTCGGGCTTAACGGCACCGGTGACCAGACGACGCAGACGCCTTTCACCCTGCAGACCTTCAACAACATGCTTTCGCAGTTCGGCATCAAGGTGCCGCCGGGTTCGGGCAACGTGCAGTTGAAGAACGTCGCAGCGGTCTCGATCAGTGCCGATTTGCCGGCGTTTGCCAAGCCGGGTCAGCAGGTCGATATCACCGTGTCCTCCATCGGTAACTCCAAGAGCCTGCGCGGCGGCACCTTGCTGCTGACTCCGCTCAAAGGTATCGACGGCAACGTCTACGCCGTCGCTCAGGGCAACCTGGTGGTCGGTGGTTTTGATGCTGAAGGTCGTGACGGTTCGAAGATCACCGTCAACGTTCCGTCGGCCGGTCGTATCCCCGGCGGTGCGTCGGTCGAGCGTTCGGTGCCGAGCGGTTTCAACCAGGGCAACAGCCTGACGCTGAACCTCAACCGTTCGGACTTCACCACCGCCAAACGCATCGTCGACAAGATCAACAACATGCTCGGCCCGGGCGTTGCCCAGGCCATTGACGGCGGTTCGATTCGCGTCAGCGCGCCGCTTGATCCGAGCCAGCGTGTCGATTACCTGTCGATCCTGGAAAACCTTGAAGTCGATCCGGGTCAGGCGGTGGCGAAAGTCATCATCAACTCGCGTACCGGCACCATCGTGATCGGCCAGAACGTCAAGGTGTCACCAGCCGCCGTAACCCACGGCAGCCTGACCGTGACCATCACCGAAGACCCGATTGTCAGCCAGCCCGGCCCTCTGTCCAACGGTCAGACGGCCGTCGTGCCGCGCTCGCGGGTTAACGCACAGCAAGAAGCCAAGCCGATGTTCAAGTTCGGCCCGGGCACCACCCTCGACGAAATCGTCCGTGCGGTGAACCAGGTCGGCGCGGCGCCGGGCGACTTGATGGCGATCCTCGAAGCACTGAAACAGGCTGGCGCATTGCAAGCCGACCTGATCGTGATCTGAGGACGGCTGTCATGGATATGCGCAAGAGCGGTCTGGTCAGCAGCAGCGACTCCGGTTCCTATTCGGACTTGAATCGTTTGAACCAGCTCAAGGTGGGCGACAAGAACAGCGACGGCAACATGCGCAAAGTGGCGCAGGAGTTCGAATCGCTGTTCCTCGGTGAGATGCTCAAGTCCATGCGTTCGGCCACCGAAGCGCTGGGCAAGGACAACCCGCTCAACACGCCGGCGGCCAAACAGTACCAGGAAATGTACGATCAGCAGTTGGCCATTTCCATGTCCCGCGAAGGCGGTGGTATTGGTCTGGCGGACGTGCTGATGCGGCAGATGTCGAAGAACAAACCGCTCGCGCCAGGCGAGGCGGCGGCCCTGTCCGCGGCCAAGCAGGAAGCGGCGAAAGCCGCCGTGCCAACGCCGATTGCGGCCGGCACCGTGGCCACTGATGGTCCGCTATCGCGGCTCAATGGCCAGCGTCCGTTGTGGGCTTCGCGTTCGGTGAAAGCGCCGACAGGCGAGGGCACGCATCGCAATGACATGGAGCTGATTAATCAGCGCCGTCTCGCCTTACCGCCGAAACTGGCGGATCGCTTGCTCGCCGGTCTGGTGCCTTCAGCCACCACGACTGCTGCTGCGACGCCGAACAAAACCCTGTTGCCAGAGCGTGCCACGACGACGGCCACGACCGGTGCCGGCCCGCTGTTCAACGGCGATTGGCTGGCCTCGCAAACGGACAATAAGTCCAGCGGGCAGATGCAGATTTACGGACGTGCGATGGCGCAGATTCCTCTCGCGCCGCCGAAGAAAGCCTTCAGCTCCGCCGACGAATTCGTCAACACCATGCTGCCGATGGCCAAGGAAGCCGCCGAGCGCATCGGTGTCGATCCTCGCTACCTGGTGGCTCAGGCCGCACTGGAAACCGGTTGGGGTAAATCGGTCATGCGTGCCCAGGATGGCAGCAGTAGCCACAACCTGTTCGGCATCAAGGCCGGCACCAGTTGGAAGGGCGATTCGGCGCGGGCCATTACCAGCGAATTCCGCAACGGCGAGAGGGTCAAGGAGACGGCTGAGTTCCGTTCCTACGACTCGTACAAAGACAGCTTCCACGACCTCGTGACGTTGCTGCAAACCAATAATCGCTATCAAGATGTTGTGAAGTCGGCCGATAACCCAGAACAGTTTGTACGCGAGTTGCAGAAAGCCGGGTATGCAACCGACCCGGATTACGCAAGCAAGATCTCGCAGATAGCCAAACAGATGACGAGTTACCAAAACTACGCTGCGGCGGGCGCTTCCACCACGCCTCTATAGGCACAAGGCATAAGGTCTGAACCATGAGTTTGCTCAATATCGGGATGTCGGGTCTGGCCGCTGGCCAATCCTCGTTGATGACTACCGGCAATAACATTGCCAACGCCGACACCGCCGGTTATTCACGCCAGCAAACCGTGCAGGGCACCAAAGCCTCGAATCAGTTCGGCAACGTCTACATCGGCACCGGCACGACCCTGGCCGATGTGCGTCGCGTCTACAACAGCTACCTCGATGCGCAATTGCAGACCACCACCTCGCTCAACAGCGACGCGGCCGCCTACGCCGGGCAGATCAGCCCGCTCGACGCCTTGCTGTCGGACAGCGGCACCGGCCTCAACGGCGCGCTGACCAAGTTCTTCGCCTCGGTGCAGAACGTCAACGCCAAGCCGGGTGACGATGCGTCCCGTCAGTTGCTGCTCAGCGATGCCCAGGCCTTGAGCAACCGTTTCAACTCAGTGTCCGCCCAGTTGACCGCGCAGAACGCGAACATCAACGGCAACCTGACGAACATGGCCGATCAGGTCAACAAACTCGCCGCCACCGTGGCGCAGTTGAACCAGAAGATTTCCGAAGTTTCCAAGGCTGGCGGCATGCCGAACGAGCTGCTCGACGCGCGCAACGAAACCGTGCGTCAGCTCTCCACGTTCACCGGCGCACAAGTCATCGAACGCGACGGTAACCTTGATGTGTACCTGGGCAGCGGTCAGCCGCTGGTCATGGGCGGCACCGCCAGCACTCTGCAAGTGGTGCCGAGCCAGGCCGATCCATCGCGCATGGGCATTCAGCTCAATCGTGGTTCGAGCACCGTCGACATTACTTCGGTAATGACCGGTGGCGAGATGGGCGGTCTGCTGCGCTATCGCAGCACCGTGCTGGACCCGGCCATGAACGAACTGGGCCGCGTAGCCCTGGTCGTTGCCGACCAGATGAACAGCCTTCAGGCCCAAGGCATCGACAAGAACGGTGCGTTCGGTTCGAACCTGTTCAACAGCATCAACAGCGCCGCACAGATGGCCGACCGCAGTGTGGCCACCGTTGGCAACAGCGCCGGTTCCGGCAACTTCGATGTCAGCATCGAGGACAGCGGCAAGCTGACCATCAACGATTACAAAGTCACCTTCACCAGCGCCACCAACTACACCGTGCAGCGCCTGCCGGAAGGTACAGCGATGGGCGCTTTCAGCACCCTGACCACGCCGCCTCCGGTGATTGACGGTTTCTCGTTGAAGCTCAGCGGTGGGGGGGCTGCGGCCGGTGACACGTTCAAGATCACGCCGACCCGCAACGCGGCGACGAACATCAAGACCGAGATGACCGACTCCAAGCGTCTGGCCATTGCGGCACCGTTGAGCGCGGCGATTGCGCCGGGCGGCAGCGGCACCCTGACCATCTCGTCCAGCGGTCAGCCAACCCTGACCACGAAGTTCGATATCTACGACACGGCCACGACCACCCTTATCCAGAACGGCATGAACACCTCCATGCCGGTCAAAGTGGTGTTCGGTGCCGCAGCGGCCGACGGTTCCAGCCAGCCTTACCAGTTGCTCGATGCCAAAGGCGTGCAGATCAGCACTGGCACCATCAAGCCGAACCAGAACAACACCCTGAACCTGACCGTGCCTCTCAAGGACGGCACGGGTGCGCCGATCATGGACCCGGGCCCGCCCGCCGTGCAGCGTACCGTCAGCTTCGACATGACCGTGGCCGGTTCGCCAGGCACAGGCACTGCGATTGATATCAACATCGCGCAGCCAGGCACCCTGGACAACCGTAACGGCACTGCACTGGCCGGCTTGCAGACCAAGCAGGTAGTGGACACCGGTACCGCCAGCAAGGGTATTTCCCTGACCGACGCCTACGGCAAACTGGTCGAGGGTGTTGGCGCCAAGGCGGCGCAGGGCAAGCTCGACAGCGCGGCGACCGGCGCCATTCTGGACAACGCCAAGAATGCCCGCGACTCGCTGTCCGGTGTCGACCTCGATGAGGAAACCGGCAACCTGGTCAAATACCAGCAGTACTACACCGCCTCTTCGCAGATCATCAAGGCTGCGCAAGAAATCTTCAGCACACTGATCAACAGTCTTTAAGGAGTCGTAGCCCATGCGCATTTCTACCGCCCAGTTTTACGAGTCCTCTGCTGCCAACTATCAGAAGAACTTCTCCAACGTGGTCAAGAGCAGCGAAGAGGCGAGCAGCCTGGTTCGCGTCAACACTGCGGCCGATGATCCGGTCGGTGCCTCGCGCCTGCTGCAACTGGGTCAACAGGCTTCGATGCTTGATCAGTACAAAGCCAACACCAACACCCTCAAGGCGACCCTGGGCCAGACCGAGTCGGTCATGACCAGCATCACCAACGTGCTGCAGCGCGCCCAGGAACTGGCCATCGGTGCCGGCAACGCCGGTTACACCGACGCCGACCGTCAAGCCAACGCTTCGGAGCTGGGCGAGATCGAAGGTCAGTTGCTGAGCCTGATGAACAGCAAGGACGAGAACGGCAAGTACATCTTCGCCGGTTCCAAGGGCGACACCGTTCCGTTCACGCAAAACGCCGACGGCACCTACAGCTACAACGGTGATCAGGTAACGCTTGACCTGGCGGTCGGCGACACCATGTCGATGGCCACCAACAGCACCGGTTGGGAAGTGTTCCAGCAGGCGATCAACACCAGCCGCAGCCAGGTCACCATGACCGCACCGGCGGTGGATGACGGTCGTGTGGTCCTGTCCAACGGTCAGGTGTCGTCGGGCGTCACCTACAACAACAAGTTCCGCGCAGGCGAGCCGTACACCGTCGATTTCGTCAGCGGCACCCAGTTGAAAATCACCGATTCGGGCGGCAACGATGTGACCGCTGAAGCAAGTCAGGGCGGTGCGTTCGACCCGACCACGAAAACCGGCCAGACCGTGTCGTTCCGTGGTGTCGACCTGAACCTGAACATCAACCTGGCGGCCGGTGATACCGCTGCCGCCGTGCTGCCGGGCCACACCTTTACCCTGGCGGCCAAGCCTGACACCTTCACCGCGACGCGCAGCCCGGGTAACCCGACCGCGACTCAGGTCACTGCCAGCAACATCACCAACCCGGCGAATTACCACGCCAGTTTCCCGACCGGTTCGGCGGTGATGAAATTCACCAGCGCCACCGCGTTCGACCTGTATGCCGCACCGTTGACGCCTAACAGCCAGCCGGTTTCTTCCGGCACTGTGGTTGCCGGCGTCGCCACGGCCTCGGGCGTGAGCTTCACCCTGGCCGGTACGCCGGGCGCGGGTGATCAGTTCAGCGTGGCGGTCAACACCCACGAAACCCAGAACATTCTGGACACCGTGAACCAGCTGAAAACCGCACTGAACACACCAATCAGTGGCAACCCGATCGCGATCCAGAAGTTTCAGGCCGCACTGGCTTCGGGCATCGGCAACCTGGCGAGCGGCGCCGATCAGTTGTCGACCTCTCTGAGTTCGGTGGGTGGTCGCGGTTCCGCCCTGGACACCCAGAGCGAGACCAACCAGAGCCTGGTCCTGGCCAACACCCAGACCCAGTCGGCAATCCGCGATTCCGATCCGGCCGAAGTCATGACCCGCCTGACCTTGCAGCAAACCATGTTGCAAGCGTCGCAACTGGCCTTCAGCAAGATTGCTCAGCTGGGCTTGTTCAACAAGATCTGAGTCTGTGTCTGTCGAGCTACCAACCGTCTTTTCCTAAGCGGTTCCGCAGCCTCTGCCTGAAAGGGCAGAGGCTCGCCGCTCGAGAGTTCTGTCGTGAATCAACGCCCTCTAGTCAGCATCGTCATCCCCGCCTTCAACCCGCGCTTCTTCAGTCAGGCGCTGGAAAGCTCGCTCGCTCAAAGCTATGAGAACGTTGAAATCGTCGTCTGTGACGATTCGTCTTCTGACGAGATCCACAAAATCGTCAAATCGTTTGCCGACCCTGCTCACCCTGTTCGTTACCTGCGTAACCCCAAGCGTCTGGGCCTGTCAAAAAACGTGCTGCGTTGCGTCAACGAAGCACGCGGCGAGTTCATCAAAGTGCTGTGCGATGATGACCGGCTGTTCACGCCGAGCATCGCGATGCAAGCCCAGGCGCTGATCGACTATCCCGAGGCCACCCTGGTGTGCGGCCTGCGCATGATGAGCGACGCGAACAATTTCATCTTGCCGCCCCGCATCGATAACTGCCGTTTTTCGCCCCTTGATGCATTGCTCAAGGGCGATGACATGTTGGCGATTTTCGAGAACACGCCGAAGAACTTCATCGGCAATTTCAGCTCGACCCTGATGCGCCGTGCCGATGTGCTGGAACTGTTGCCGGCGCTGACCCAGGACGGTACGGGTTTTGTCGCGATGCTCGATTTCGCCTTGTTCGTGTGCCTGCTGCGCCGCGGCAACATGGCGGTGTTGAACACCGTGCTGAGCACCGAGCGTCTGTACCCGGAACGCCTGAGCAAGACCACGGAAATGACCCGGGCCGCCGTGCAGGAATGGGAATGGCTGATGCAAATGCTGACCTCGCGCGGTGGCGAATCGGCCCCGGCGTCGGGCTGGGTGCGCTGCGTCGAATTGAGAAAGGCCCTTGAAGAGCCGCGCCAGTGGGAAGAGTTGTGTGTGGTGCGCGTGCTCGGCAGTCGCAACACCGTGGTCAACGGTCGCGTGGGCGGAAACAGCGACAGCTACGCCGAGTTCTATCGCGAGTGGCTGGCGAGCCGCCAATTCACTCCGGCGGAAACACGGCACATGCCGGGTACGATCAGCCGCTGGGCCATGCGTCCGAACCTGGTGCCGATCATCATCGACACCGAGTCTGACAGCGTCGCCCTGAACGCCACGCTGGCCAGCCTCGCCACGCAACTGTACGCCCCGCAAGCGGTGGTGGTGCTGTCGAACGCGGACTTCGATGGCGCCGATAACGTGCTGCAATTGCCGCTTGAGGACAACTGGGCGCACCAGCTCAATGGCGTGATACCGCAACTGGAAGGCGCGCATTGGTTCTACCTGCTGCGTGCCGGCGACACCTTGCGCGTGTCGTCGTTGCTGGTGATGGCCGAGCGCATTGCCGGTACGCCGGGCATGCTCTGCGCCTACAGCGATGAAGGTGCGTTGGTGGAAGGTGAGTCCGCCGAGCCAGTGTTCAAGCCAGGCTTCAACCTCGACCTCATGCGTTCCTACCCCTACGTTGGCCGGACTCTCGCATTCGAGCGTCAGCGCTTTTTGGCGGTGGGCGGTTTCGATTCGGCTCACGGCGAATTGGCCCCGCATGATTTGCTCTGGCGTCTGGTGGAAGAGGCCGGGTTGCACACCATCGAACACATTGCAGAGATTCAGGTGGAGTCGACGCAGACCTACGCCGATTGGCTGTCGTTGCCTGAGGTGATCGAGGGCAGCGAAGCTATCGTCAGCGCGCACCTCGACCGCATCGGTCTTGAACACCGGATTCGCGATGGCGAGTTGCCGCTGCTCAAGCGCATCGATTACCTGCACGCGCACCGGCCGGTGGTCTCGATCATCATAGGCGCGGGCTCTTCGCTGGGCGCTTTGCAGCGTTGCACCGAAAGCCTGATCGAGCAGACCTCGTACACCGAGTACGAAATCCTGATTGTCGATGAAGGACGCGGTGATGCGGCGATGGCCGAGTGGCTGGGCGCGATGTCTCAACTGGGCGCCGCGATGCTGCGCGTCCTGCGTTTTGACGGGTGCACCGGCGAGGCGGCGTTGGTCAACTTCGCTGCCAGCCATGCGCGGGGCGAGTACCTGCTGACGCTCAACCCGCGCAGCGTGATTTACGCGGGTGACTGGCTCGCCGAAATGCTCAATCATGCTCAGCGTCCGGAAGTCGGCGTGGTTGGCGCACGGCAGATGAACGCCAACGGCGCGATTGTTTCCGCCGGTTTGATCCTGGGCCTGGCCGGGCCTGCGACTTCGCCGTTTATCGGCGAGCACGTCAGTTCGCGTGGCTACATGCAGCGTCTGCAAGTGGCGCAGAACTGGAGTGCGGTCAGCAGTGATTGCCTGATGGTGCGCAAAGAGGTGTTCGACAGCCTCGGTCAGCTGGATGAGGCTGAATTCAGCCTCGGGCTCGGGGGTGTTGACCTGTGCCTTAAGGCGGATAAAAACGGTTACCTGATCGTCTGGACGCCGTTCGCGACCGTGATGATCGGTGACGACAGCGCGCCAGCCCTGACGCAGGTCGATGTGCAGGCGCAGCAGGCCGAGCAGGAAAGTTTCTACCTGAAGTGGCTGCCGAAGATTTCCCGTGATCCGGCGTACAACCCGGCCCTGACACTCGGCGTCGCGAGCTTCAGCCTGGAGCCTTCGCTGCGCCACAACTGGAATCCGTTCTGCCATCGCGACCTGCCGCTGATTCTCGGCTTGCCGGTCAACGAGTCGGCGATCGGGCATTACCGCGTGACCGCGCCGCTGGCGGAGCTTGAGGCAGCCGGGCGGGTCATTTCACGGGTGGCTTACGAGTCGCCTTCGACGGTGGAAATCGAGCGCCTGTCGCCGGACACCATTATTTTGCAGGGGCGCTACAGCGAAGGTTCGGCGGCCGACATTCTGCGCATGAAGAAGTACTCCAATGCGCTGCGGATTTTCGAGCTGGATGACTACATTGTCAGCACGCCGAAAAAGAACAGCCACGCCCGCAACAAGCCGGCCAACACTGAGCAGATGTTGCGTGAGGGTATTGGTCTGTGTGATCGCGTGGTGGTGACTACCCAGGCACTGGCTGATGTGTTGTCGAGCATGCACAGCGAGATTCGTGTGGTGCCGAACATGTTGCCTCCCGAGCCATGGGCGACGTTGACCAGTCAGCGCCGTACCTCGAAAAAGCCACGGGTTGGTTGGGGTGGTGGCACCAGTCACACCGGCGACCTGGAGATCATTGCCGATGTGGTTCGGGAGTTGGCCAATGAGGTGGAGTGGGTGTTCTTCGGCATGTGTCCGGATGCGTTGCGTCCGTACATTCATGAGTTCCATGGCACGATCGATCTGCAGAGTTATCCGTACAAGCTGGCGAGCCTGAACCTTGATTTGGCGTTGGCGCCGTTGGAGTTTCATATCTTCAACGACTGCAAGAGCAACTTGCGGTTGCTGGAGTATGGGGCTTGTGGGTATCCGGTGATTTGCACGGATACCCGTGCGTATGACGGGTTTTTGCCTTGCACCAAGATTCTGAGCAATAGCACGGAGGAGTGGTTGCAGGCGATTCGCATGCACCTGGCGGATCCGGATGCGAGTTATCGCATGGGGGATCAGTTACGTGAGGCGGTGCATCGGGATTTCATGTTGCGCGGGGATAATCTTCAGCACTGGTTGTGGGGTTGGTTGCCGGACTGATTCGGTGTACATATCCGTTTTTCGGTAACGGCTTCTATTGGTTTCGCTCTTACAGCGAGTCACTTTGGAAGAGCGCCAAAGTAACCAAAGCGCGTTTGCCCCTTTCGTTCGGTGCCTCGCTGTGGCTCGGCATGCCCTCGCTCCGGTCCTGCTCCGTGGGCCCGCCGCCACCGGCCATCCATGGCCGGGGGCGGCTAACCCGGCATCCTTGCCGGGTTGCCCACTGCGCAGAACCTCCACTCGGCCTCTCGAGGGGGCGGTGCATCAAGATCAAAAGCTGAAGGCGAGCTAACGCTCGGCCTGATGAGTGGTGAGAAGCAACGGCTATTCGCCGATTCAAACTGTAGGAGTGAGCCTGCTCGCGATGACGGCCTGTCAGCCGACCAATCTCCATCAGGCGTACATCGTTTCCTGTGGGAGCTGGCTTGCCGGCGATGGCGGCCTGAAAGCCGACCCAGCTCTTTGGGATGCACCCAGTCCTACCATACAAGCGAGTCTGCTCGCGAAGCTGTTGATCTTGCCGTTGCCGTTGCCGTTGCCGTTGCCGTTGCTTCGGCTTTTGACTTTGATCTTGATCTATTGCCCCTTTCCCAGAGGCCGAACGCAGGCGTTGCGTAGGGGGCACCGCGGCAAGGATGCCGCGGTAGCCGCCCCCGGCCATGGATGGCCGATGGCGGCGGGCCCCCGGAGCAATGCCGGAGTGAGGGCATGCCGAGCCACAGCGAGGCACCGAATGGAGGGGCAAAGCCTTTTGCTTACTTTTCGGCGTCTGGAAAAGTGAGTCGCTGTAAGAGCGAAACCGCCAGCAGCCGTTATCGCAGAAATGGATATGCACGCAAATCCCTAACCACAGAACCCAACCCCCTAACCACAGAACCCAAACCCCATCAGTCGCCCACCCCAAGCAATTGGCTCACTTCCTGCAAGTCCCCCACATATCGCCATAAATCCTTCACCTCAACAGGCGTGAAGGCCCCAGTGGCTGCGGGTTAATGATGTGCATCTGACGGTTCGCCAACCCTAGCGGGGCTGGCCAAACCGCGCGAAGAGCAAGAGGACAGCGATGAAGGCAGTAATTCTGGCGGGTGGTCTCGGTACGCGGATCAGCGAAGAGTCGCACCTCAAGCCCAAGCCAATGATCGAAATCGGCGGCAAGCCAATTCTTTGGCACATCATGAAACAGTACTCCGCCCACGGCATTCACGACTTCGTGATCTGCCTTGGCTACAAGGGCTACGCGATCAAGGATTTCTTCGCCAACTACTTCCTGCACACCTCCGACGTCACGTTCGACATGTCCAACAACCGCATGGACGTTCACCAGAACTACAGCGAACCGTGGCGCGTGACCCTGATCGACACCGGCGAAGACACCATGACCGGTGGCCGCCTGCGTCGCGCCGCCCGTTACCTGGAAGGCGAACAAGCGTTCTGCTTCACCTACGGCGACGGCGTCTCGGACCTGAACATCGGCGCGTTGGTGGACTTCCACCTGAGCCACGGCAAACTCGCGACCGTGACCGCCGTGCAGCCACCGGGACGTTACGGCGCCCTGGAGCGCGACGGTGACAGCGTCAAAGGTTTCATTGAAAAACCACGCGGTGACGGCGGCTGGATCAATGGCGGCTTCTTCGTACTGTCGCCCAAGGTCTTGCCCTACATTGCTGACGACCAGACCTCCTGGGAAGCCGAGCCATTGGCCGCGCTGGCCAACGAGCAACAGTTGCAAGCGTTCCAGCACGACGGCTTCTGGCACCCGATGGACACCCTGCGCGACAAAAACCACCTTGAGCAGCTGTGGCTGAGCGGGGAGGCCCCATGGAAGCAATGGGACTGAGTCAGGAGTTCTGGCGCGGCAAGCGGGTTCTGCTGACCGGCCATACCGGCTTCAAGGGCAGTTGGTTGACGTTGTGGCTGCAAAGCCTCGGTGCCAAGGTCAGCGGTTTTTCGCTGGACCCGTCCACCGAACCGAGCCTGTTTGAACTGGCGCGCGTGCACGAAGGCATCAACGATCAGCGCGGCGATTTGCGTGACCTCGGCGCATTGCTGGAGCTGATCGCCGAGACCCAGCCGGAAATCGTCTTGCACCTGGCGGCCCAGCCGTTGGTGCGTGAAGGTTATCGCGACCCGTTGGGGACTTATTCCAGCAACGTCATGGGCACCCTCAATCTGCTCGAAGCCATCCGCCAGGTCGGCGGCGTGCGCGCCTGCGTGCTAGTGACCACCGACAAGGTTTACGCCAATCAGGAATGGCTGTGGCCGTACCGCGAAAACGAAGCCCTCGGTGGCCACGACCCGTACAGCAGCAGCAAAGCCTGCTGCGAGTTGCTGGCGCAGTCTTACGCGGCGTCGTTCTTCCCGGCTGAAAAGTACGCCGAGCACGGTCTGGCCCTGGCCACCGCCCGCGCCGGCAACGTACTGGGTGGCGGTGATTTTGCACCTGAGCGGTTGATTCCCGATGTGCTCAAGGCCTGGTCCGCCGACGAACCGGTGACCCTGCGTTACCCACAAGCCGTGCGCCCGTGGCAGCACGCGCTGGAACCGCTGGCCGGTTACCTGCAACTGGCGGCCGGCCTGTATGAACAAGGCCCCGAGTTTGCCGGTGCGTGGAACTTCGGCCCGAGTGAAGCGGACATGTGCAGCGTCGGCGAAGTCGTCGAATTGCTCGCCAACCGCTGGCCACAAGCCCGTGGCCTGCGCATCGAACCGAGTGAGTTGCATGAAGCCGGCCTGTTGCGCCTGGACAGCAGCCGCGCCCGTCAACTGTTGGCGTGGCAGCCGCGCTGGTCGTTGCAACAGTGCCTGACCCAGACGCTGGATTGGCACCTGGCCTGGCAAAACGGCGACGACATGCGCGCCATCACTTTGGGCCAGTTGAACCTGTACCGAGGCGCGTTGTGAGCGAGTTTTCGATAACGCCATTGCCGCTGGCCGGTCTGTTCAGCGTGCAGCACAAACGCTTCGAGGATGAGCGCGGACACTTCGCCCGTCTGTTCTGTGAAGGCAGCCTGAGCGCCTTCGGCGAGCCGTTTCATATTCGTCAGATCAACCATTCCTGCACCCGTGAGCGGGGCAGTGTGCGTGGCCTGCATTATCAAAACGCGAGCGCGCCGGAAGCCAAATTGATCACCTGCCTGCGCGGCGAAGTCTGGGACGTAGCGGTGGATTTGCGCCCGGACTCCGCGACCTTCCTGCACTGGCACGCCGAGTACCTGCGTGCCGGTGACGGTCGCAGCCTGCTGATCCCGGCCGGCTTCGCCCACGGTTTCCAGACCCTGAGCGACGATGCCGAATTGCTCTACCTGCACAGCGCGGATTACACGCCAGTGCGTGAGGGTGGTTTGAGCGTGAACGATCCACGGCTGGCGATTGCCTGGCCGTTGCCTGTCAATAATCTGTCGGCACGGGATTCCAGCCATCCCTTGCTTGATGACCACTTCGCTGGAGTGCGTGTATGAATTGCCGTGGTTGCGGGACTTCCCTGGCCTTGCCGCTGATCGACCTCGGCACCTCGCCGCCGTCCAACGCTTATGTGCGCGCCGATCAGCTGGAGCAAACCGAGCAATGGGTGCCGCTCAAGGTGGCGGTGTGTCAGCAATGCTGGCTGGTGCAGACCGAGGATTACACCAGCGCCGACAGCCTGTTCGACGCCGAGTATGCGTATTTCAGTTCGTTCTCCAGCACCTGGCTGGCCCATGCCGAGCGTTACGTCGCCGAGATGACCGAGCGCTTCGGCCTGACCGCTGACAGCCGCGTGGTGGAAATCGCTGCCAACGACGGTTACCTGTTGCAGTACGTCGCCGGACGCGGCATTCCGTGCCTGGGCGTCGAGCCGACCCGCAGCACCGCACAAGCGGCGCGGGACAAAGGCCTGGAGATTCGTGAACTGTTTTTCGGTCGCGATACGGCCGCGCAATTGGTCAGCGAAGGCTGGTCCGCCGACCTGATGGCTGCCAACAACGTGTTGGCCCACGTTCCGGACATCAATGATTTCCTCGGTGGTTTTGCGACCCTGCTCAAGCCGACCGGGGTGGCGACGTTCGAGTTTCCGCAACTGCTGACGTTGATGGCCGGCCAGCAGTTCGACACGCTGTATCACGAGCATTATTCCTACCTGTCGCTGACCGCCGTGCAGACCTTATGCGAGCGCAATGGACTAGAAGTGTTCGACGTCAGTCAGCTGTCGACCCATGGCGGTTCGCTGCGGGTTTTCGTCCAGCGTGCCGATGGTGTACGTCGTCCGGTACAACCAGCCGTTCAACAGCAGTTGCAGGCCGAACTCGCCGCCGGGGTAAAAACCACCGAGTACTACGCGACCCTCGCACCCGCCGCCGAACGGATCAAACACGAACTGCTGCGCTTCCTGCTGCAGGCCAAGGCCGACGGCAAGCGTGTGGTCGGTTACGGCGCGGCGGCCAAGGGCAACACCTTGCTCAACTACGCCGGAGTCAAACCGGATTTGCTGGCGTGGGTGGCCGATGCCAACCCGCACAAGCAGGGCAAGTATTTGCCGGGCAGTCGCATTCCGATTGTCTCGCCGGCACAGATCGACCTCGAGAAACCCGATTACGTCCTGGTGCTGCCGTGGAACCTGCTGACCGAAGTCAGTCAGCAACTGGCGCAGGTGCGTCAGTGGGATGGCCGTTTCGTGATCGCCGTGCCTGAGTTGACCGTGCTGTGAAAGTGCTCGTGACCGGCGCCACCGGGTTTGTCGGCCGTCATCTGGTCGACGCCTTGCTCGCCCGTGGCTGCGAAGTCCGCGCCGTGGCGCGCAATGCCGAGACTGCCGCGACCATGCCGTGGATCAATGCCGTGGAATTCGTTGCGACGGATATTCACGCCGAGGATCTGAACATCGCCGCATTGACCGATGGCGTCGACGCGCTGGTGCATCTGGCCTGGCCAGGGTTGCCGAACTATCGGGCGCTGTTCCACTTCGAACACAACTTGATGGCCGACTACCGGTTCATCAAGGGCGCGGTCGAGGCGGGCGTCTCCCAAGTCTTGGTCACTGGCACCTGTTTCGAATACGGCATGCAAAGCGGTCCGCTCAGCGAGCACACCGCGCCGCAGCCGAGCAATCCGTACGGGTTGGCAAAAAATACACTGCGCCTGTTTCTGCAAAACCTGCAGCAGGTTCAACCGTTCACCCTGCAATGGGCGCGGTTGTTTTACCTGCATGGCGAAGGGCAAAACCCGAACAGTTTGCTCGCCGCGCTTGACCGCGCCATCGACGCTGGCGATGACAGCTTCAACATGTCGGCCGGTGAGCAATTGCGTGACTACCTGGCGATTGAAACCGCGGCCGGTTACCTCGCCGCCATCGTGCAACAGCGTGAATTCGATGGCGTGATCAATTGCGCCAGCGGCCAGCCGGTTTCGGTGCGGGCGCTGGTCGAACAGCGGCTGCGTGAGCGCGGCGCGTCGATCCATTTGAACCTCGGTCACTACCCATACCCGACCCACGAACCGATGGCGTTCTGGGGCGTGGCGGACCGTTTGCAACAGCTACTGGGAGCAGAGCATGAGGCATGAGTTGTATCGGGTCGCCGACCTGCCGGTGTTGCAAAACCGCACCTTTGCCGACCCCGCGTCGGCCAAGGCTTCGGCGTGTGCCGACATGGTCCTGGTACAGGATGAAAAGAGCGGGTTGATCTTCAACCAGGCCTTCGATGCCGACAAGCTCAGCTACGACGCCGACTACCAGAACGAGCAGGCGCATTCGGGCCAGTTCCAGAAGCACCTGGGCGATGTCGAAGGCATCATTGCCCGCCACTTCAAGGGCCGGGAACTGATCGAAGTCGGCTGCGGCAAGGGCTACTTCCTCGAACTGCTCAAAGGGCTGGGTTACGCCATCACCGGCATCGACCCGGCCTACGAAGGCGACAATGCCGACGTGATCAAAGCACCGTTCACCCGTGGCCTAGGCCTGGCGGCGGATGCCATCGTGCTGCGCCATGTGCTGGAACACATTCAGGACCCGGTGAGTTTTCTTGCCGAGATCGCCGACGCCAATCAGGGCGGGCAGATCTACATCGAAGTGCCGTGCTTCGACTGGATCCTCGAGCACAAAGCCTGGTTCGACCTGTTCTACGAGCACGTCAATTACTTCCGCCTCGATGACCTGCGCCGGATGTTCGGCACCGTGCACGAGGCCGGGCACCTGTTCGGCGGCCAGTACCTGTACATCGTTGCCGACCTGGCGACCTTGCGCCTGACCCCGGAACAATCGGTGCCACGCCTGGCGCTGCCTGACGGTTTCACCGCAAGCCTTGCGCGTGCGGTACAGATTATCCAGGACGCACCCGAGCACGGTTCGGCGATCTGGGGCGCATCGTCCAAAGGCGTGATCTATTCGCTGTTCCTGCAAAGGGCCGGTGTGGCAGTGGATCGCGTGGTCGACATCAACCCGGCGAAGCAGGGCCGTTATCTGCCCCTGAGCGGCGTGCGTGTGTCCTCGCCGCAAGAGGCCATGGACGCGCTGCCCGAAGGCGCCCACCTGTTTGTAATGAATTCCAACTACCTCGAAGAAATCAAGCGGATGACCGATGGACGCTACGTCTATCACGCCGTCGACAGCGCTTCGTTCCAGTGACTATTGAGATTAGAAAAATGACTGACAACACCATCAATAAAGCCTTCGAAGCCGAGTGCGCAGAACAAATCGCCGCTCAGGGCGACGACCAGAAACTCACCGGTCTGGCCCAGGATTTCTTCAACCAGTCGGCCAAGCACAAGTACAGCTACCACTTCTCGTGGATGGGCCGTCCGATCATCCAGCTGCCGCAAGACATGATGGCGATGCAGGAAATCATCTGGCAGGTCAAACCCGACCTGGTGATTGAATGCGGCATCGCCCACGGCGGTTCGATCATCTACTACGCCTCGTTGCTGGAGCTGCAAGGCCACGGCGAAGTGCTCGGCATCGACCTCGACATTCGCCCGCACAACCGCGAAGCCATCGAAAGCCACCCGATGAGCAAGCGCATCAAAATGATCGAAGGCTCGAGCATCGACGAGGCGATCGCCGCACAAGTCCGCGCTGCCGCCGAAGGCAAGAAAGTCATCCTCGTACTCGACTCCAACCACACCCACGATCACGTACTGGAAGAGCTGCGTCTGTACGCACCGCTGGTGTCGGTAGACAGCTATTGCGTGGTTATGGACACCGTGGTTGAGGACATGCCGGCCGATTTCTTCCCGGATCGTCCATGGGGCCCGGGCGACAACCCGAAGACCGCCGTGTGGAAATACCTGGAAGAAAACGCTGACTTCGAAATCGACCGTCAGTTGCAGAACAAGCTGCTGATCACCGTGGCGCCGGATGGCTATCTGCGTCGCGTTCGTTAATCACTTTTGAATTGAATGTAGGTTCTCGGCTTCTGGCCGGTTGTGGGGATAGAAATATGCGCGTTCAAAACACTGCTCGAAACGATGTGGCACCGCTGAATGAACGGTTGACGGTGGTGGTGATTTCCCACAACCGCAACGCCTACCTGCGGCGCACCTTGCAGTATTACAGCAGCTATCCCTGCACGATTCTGGTCCTGGACTCTTCGCTGAGAAGCGACGAGAACATCGCCCGCGATTACCCGATGGTCGATTACCGGCACCTGCCGCAATTTACCTACACCGGGTTGCAGGACAAACTCGCCTATGGCGTGAATCAGGTGACCACGCCGTACATGGTGCTGGCCGCCGATGACGATTTCCTGCTGCACGATGCGGTCACCGAGTCGCTGGAGTTTCTCGAAGACAACGCCGACTACGGCATGTGCCACGGCTACGGGATCATGTACCTGGCGCGCGCCACGGAAGTGAATTACTTCCGCCGCGACCGCAAGGGCCCGGAGGACTATTGCTCGGAGTCGGCCGAAGAACGCCTGACGCAATTCATGGGGCACTTCCTGCCGCCGTTCTACGCGGTCAGCCGTACCGAGTTGCTGCAGGACTGGCACAACGCGTTGCTGCCGGGCACCAGCTTCGAATGGCAGGAAATCGGCCATGCCTATTACATGCTCGCGCGCGCCAAGGCGCGGATCTTGCCGATCCCGTTCGCCGTGCGGGAAATCCCTTACGGTGCCTCGGAGCACAACACCAACGTGCTGACGGTGTTGACGCTCAAGGACGCAAAAACCGTGGCCGATCGCGAGCGCTTTGCCGAGTTTCTGGCGTCGTTGCCGACCGGCATGTCCCACAAGACACTGGCCGAAGGCAAGCAGGTGGCGCTGGACAGTTTCGCCACCATGGCCGACTGCCTGACCAACATGCGTTCGTTGCAGGGCACGATGATTTTCACATCGACCTGGCTACAGGCAGGCAACGACCCTTCGCGTCTGTTTGGTCAGATGCAGTTTGTCGAGATGCCGTTCTACAACCAGCCGGTTTTCGATTTGCTGACCGAGTTCGAATTCCTGCTGCACACCATGCCGGCCGGCAAGTTGCAGCTGCAGGAACTGGAAGGCCTCTTGCTCAAGCAACATGAGCTGATGCGCGTGCACCCCAACGACAACGAGCGCACGTTGCGCAGCCGTTTGTGGGAAGCCCTGAGCCTGTATGCATTCAACCGCACGGTGGTGTCGCGTCTGGTCGAGTCGTTGAAGGATTCCGATGAGCCCGAAGAAGGCCTCAAGCTGCAAGCCTGGGCCGAACGCCTGGCGTCGGTGCCGGCACAGGACGAGCAATCGTTGTTCGAGAACATGCCGTCCGGGCGCTTGCTGAACTGGCTCGATGCCCGCAACCCGGATGCCAAGCAGCTCAAGGTGATTGAGGCGCAGCTGCGTAAACGCAATGGCGGCCCGCAGTTCGGCATCATGCTGTTGGACCTCGACGCCGACATGGTCAAGTTGCAGGCCACCTTCGACAGCCTGGTCGCTGGTAATTGCAAGGCGTTCAAGGTCGTGGTGTTCACCACCGGTGATTTGCCGGCGACCACCACACCGCATGACACCGTGCATTTCGTCAAAGTCACCGCCACCAATTACGTCGAGCGCATCAACCAGAGCGTCAACCAGTCCACCGCCGACTGGCTGGTACTGGCTGAGGCCGGTGATCAGTTCACCGCCAGCGGTCTGCTGCGCGCCAGCCTCGAACTGATGGGCGCCGAAGGCATTCGTGCTGTGGCGATGGATGAAATCCAGCGTCAGGAAAACGGCTCACTGGCGGATGTGTTCCGTCCGGGCGTCAACCTTGATCTGCTGCAAACCGTGCCGTCGCTGATGGCCCGCCACTGGCTGATCCAGCGTGACGTATTGGTGAACGCGGGAGGCTACTCGGCTGAATACCTGTCGGCGCTGGAGTTCGACCTGTTGCTGCGTCTGATCGAAGACGGGGGCCTGGGTGGCCTGGCGCATCTGGCCGAGCCGCTGCTGATCTGCAACGCGGCGTCCGTCGAGGAAAACCCTCACGAGCGTCAAACCCTGACCCGTCACCTGACCGCCCGCGGCTATCGCGGTCAGGTCAGCTCCGGGCTGCCTCAAACCTGGCAGATCGATTACCAGCATGCCGCGCGGCCAAAGGTCTCGATCATCCTGCACAGTCAGGACAATCTGGAGCACCTGCAACGCGCGGTGGTCAGCGTGCTGCAACGTACCCGTTACCAGCAGCATGAAATCCTGATCGCCGATAACCACAGCCAGTCCGAAGAACTGGCGACCTGGCTGACCAGCCTGGAAGGCAAGGGCGATCGCCTGCGCGTCCTGCGCACCGGTAAACGCTTGAGCGCCTCGGCGCTGCATAACTTTGCGGTCAGTGAAGCCAAGGGCGCCTACGTGGTGTTGATGTCGGCCGAAGCTGAAGTGGTCAATTCCAACTGGCTCGACAGCCTGCTCAATCAGGCCCAGCGTCCGGAAGTCGGGATTGTCGGCGGCAAGCTGATGAACTTCCGTGGAGCGACCACACAAGCAGGTCTGGTACTGGGCTTGAACGGCGTGGTCGGTTCGGTGTTTGTCGATGAGCGCAAAGATGCCAAGGGCTACATGAACGGTCACCAGGTTGAACAGAACTACTCGGCAGTGTCCGGCGCTTGCATGATGGTGCGCAAGGAGCTGTACGAGGCCGTTGGCGGTCTGGACGAAGAGCATTTCGACGAAGCGTTTGCTGACATCGACCTGTGCCTGAAAGCCGCCGACGCCGGTTACCTGATCGTCTGGTGCCCGCAAGCGCAGATGCTGCACCCGGGCCTGTTGCCGGATGCACCGCAAACGGCCGCGGCCCTGCAAGACAAGTGGCGCGCGCGCTTCGCTCAAGACGCGGCGTACAACCAGAACCTGGCCTTGACCGGCAAGGGCTTTACCCTCGGCGCAGCCTCCAGTGTGAACTGGACGCAGTTGCTCGCTTAAGCCTGGCTGACAGGTACAAGGACTCAAGGCATGTTTAACGGTAAATCGATTTTCATCTCCGGCGGCACCGGCTCGTTCGGGCGCAACTTCATTCGTCGGCTGCTGGAGCAATACCAGCCAAAACGCGTCGTCGTGTTCTCGCGCGATGAGCTCAAGCAGTACGAAATGCAGCAGACGTTCAATGCCCCGTGCATGCGTTACTTTTTGGGTGATGTGCGCGACGCCGAGCGTTTGCGCCAGGCCATGCGCGGTATCGATTACGTGGTGCATGCCGCCGCCCTGAAGCAAGTGCCGGCGGCGGAATACAACCCGACTGAATGTATTCGTACCAACGTCAATGGCGCCGAGAACATCATCGCCGCGGCCATCGACAACGGTGTGAAAAAAGTCGTTGCGCTGTCCACCGACAAGGCCGCCAGCCCGATCAACCTGTACGGCGCGACCAAGTTGCTGTCGGACAAACTGTTTGTCGCTGCCAACAACATTGCCGGTGAACAGCAAACGCGCTTTGCCGTGGTCCGCTACGGCAACGTGGCCGGTTCGCGGGGCTCGGTGGTGCCGTTCTTCAGCAAGCTGATCCGTGAAGGCGCCACTGAACTGCCGATCACCGATGAACGCATGACGCGTTTCTGGATCACCCTCGATCACGGCGTGCAATTCGTGCTCGACAGCTTTGCGCGCATGCACGGCGGTGAAGTGTTTGTGCCGAAGATTCCATCGATTCGCATCGTTGATCTGGCGCAGGGCATGGCTGAACACCTGCCGCACAAGAACGTCGGGATTCGCCCGGGCGAAAAACTCCATGAATTGATGGTGCCGCTGGACGACGCGCGGATGACCCTGGAGTTCGCCGATCACTACACGATTCAGCCGTCGATCCGCTTCACCAGTGTCGACGTGGATTTTGCCGTGGACAATCTGGGCGAACAGGGGAATGCCGTGAGCGAGGACTTCGAATACCGCTCCGACACCAACCCGCACTTCCTGTCGGTGGGTCAGATCGCAGACCTGCACGCCGAGTTGTCGGCATGATTCCTTACGGTCGGCAAAGCCTCGATCAGGCAGACATCGATGCGGTGGTTGCCGTGTTGCAGTCTGACTGGCTCACGCAAGGGCCGACCATCGAGCGTTTCGAACAGGCCATGGCCGAACGTTGCCAGGCCGGTTTCGCGGTGGCGGTGTGCAACGCCACGGCGGCGCTGCACATCGCTTGCCTGGCGGCGGGGCTTGGGCCGGGCGATCGTTTGTGGACCACGCCGAACACCTTTTTGGCCTCGGCCAACTGTGGTCGTTATTGCGGTGCCGACGTGGATTTCGTCGACATCGATCCGTTGACCTGGAACCTCGATGCCTATGCCCTGAAAGCGAAGCTGGAAGCAGCCGAAGACAGCGGCACGCTGCCCAAAGTGCTGGTGGCGGTGGCCTTTTCAGGACAAAGCTGTGACATGCGCATGATCGCCGAACTGGCCGAGCGCTATGGCTTCACGGTCATCGAAGACGCATCCCATGCGGTTGGCGCCTCCTACGCCGGTCGCCCGGTGGGCTGTGGCGAATTCGCCGCCATGACGGTGTTCAGTTTCCACCCGGTCAAGATCATCACCAGTGCCGAAGGTGGCATGGTGCTGACCAATCGCCCGCAGCTGGCTGAACGCTTGCAACGTCTGCGCAGCCACGGCATGACCCGCGATCCGCAGCACATGACCGAACCCAGCCACGGTCCATGGTATTACCAGCAAGTGGAGCTGGGCTTCAATTACCGCATCACTGACCTGCAAGCAGCCCTTGGGTTGTCACAGCTGGGTAAACTTGACGGGTTTATCGACCGTCGTCGTGAACTGGTGGCGCGTTATGAGCGGTTGCTGGCGTACTTGCCGGTGACCCTGCCGAGCATTCAGCCCGAGGCCGAATCGGCATGGCACCTGTACGTGGTGCGCCTGCAGACGGAGCGCATCAACCTCAGTCATCGGCAGGTGTTCGAAGGCTTGCGAGCCGCCGGGGTCGGGGTGAACCTGCACTATATTCCGGTGCATTTGCAGCCGTATTATCGTGACCTGGGATTTTCCGAGGGGGACTTCCCGCAAGCGGAGCGTTACTACGCCGAGGCCATCAGCCTGCCGCTGTTTCCTTTACTGAGCGATGAACAACAGGATTACGTGGTCGAGCAGTTGCGACGGCTGGTCCTTGAGGAGTAGTACCTTGAGCAGCGTTGCGATCATTCCGGCCCGAGGTGGCAGCAAGCGTATTCCCCGCAAGAACCTCAAGCCGTTCGACGGCGTGCCGATGATCGTTCGCTCGATTCGTACGGCGCTGGATTCAGCGCTGTTCGATCAGGTGGTTGTCAGCACCGACGATGAAGAAATTGCCGAGGTTGCCCGGGCGCATGGGGCTCACGTGCCGTTCATGCGTCCGGCGTCGTTGGCGGATGATTTCACCGGCACGGCGGCGGTGATGGTTCATGCCTTGAATGAACTGCCGGCGTTCGACTTTGCCTGCTGCGTCTATGCGACCGCGCCGCTGTTGCAAGCGCGGTATCTGCGCCAGGGGCTGGAATTGCTCAAGCGGCATCCAGACAAATCGTTTGCATTTTCCGTCGCCGGTTTCGGCTTCCCCGTGCAGCGTGCCTTGACCCTCGACGAAGAGGGCGCCTTGACCTCGCTTTACCCGGAATTTCGCACGACCCGTTCCCAGGATTTGCCCGAAGCCTTTCAGGACGCCGGCCAGTTTTACTGGGGGCGTCGCGAAGCCTGGTTGCGCGGCGATGTACTGTTTTCCCCGGCGAGCCTGCCAGTGATTTTGCCGCGGTATCTGGTGCAAGACATCGACACCGTTGAAGACTGGAAGCGTGCCGAATATCTGTACGCGGCATTGAAAGCCGGCGGTGAAGTGCAATGAGAGTGCTGATTCGTTCCGACGCTTCGCCGACGATTGGCAGCGGCCATATCGCGCGCCTGTTGCCACTGGCCAGAACCTTGCGCAAGCAGGGTTCGCACGTGGCGTTTGCCTGTCGTCTGTTGCCGGGCCATCGACTGGATGCTTTGGCGGGTGAGGGCTTCGAAACCTTTGCGCTGCCGGATCGTTATCCCGATGAAGATCCGCAACAAGCCATCGAATCGATGCTGCCGTGGCAAGCGGACATCGACGCATTGGCACAGGTACTGGAAGACCAGCCGGCGTTCGACTGGATCATTGTCGACCACTATGGCCTCGATCATCACTGGCAAACCGCAGCCCGACGCTGGGCAACCCGGATCGCAGCGGTGGATGACCTTGCGACGCGCACCTATAGCGTCGATCTGCTGCTCAATCAGAACCTGTCCGGTACACCTGAGGCTTATGCCTCGCTGCTGCCGCGGGGTTGCCAGACCTTGCTCGGCCCGCGTTTTGCGATGCTGCGTGATGAGTTCAACTGCGCGGCCATCGAGATCAAACCCCGGGCCAAGCGGGTGCTGGTGAATTTCGGTGGTTTCGATGCGGCAATGCAGACGCATCATGCGATGTTGGCGATGGCGGACTTCCATGAGCTGGACGTCGATTTTGTGGCCGGTGCCGATAATCCGGCCTGGGAACAGATGCAGGCGTTGGCGGCAGATCGTCCAAACTGGCGTTTGCACAGTTTTGTCAGCGACTTCTACCGGTTGATGACCGAGGCCGACTTGTTTGTCGGTGCCGGTGGCGGTACCAGCTGGGAGCGGGCGGCGCTGGGGCTACCGACGATTTGCATCGCCGTGTCGAATAATCAGCAGGCCAATGGCGAAGTCATGGCGGCAGCGGGGGCCCATGTCTACCTGGGGCCGCGTGAGCAGGTCTGTGTTGAACAGCTGCGTCAGGCCGTGGGATTTGTCGCGGACAATCAGGGCTTGCGCCAGAGCCTCGCCGAACGCTCCCGGCAATGGGTCGATGGCCGTGGCGCGCAGCGTGTGGCGGCGGCATTGGCCGGTGCGGTTTTACAGATACGCCCGGCGACCCTGGGCGATTCGACGTTGTTGTTCGAGGGGCGCAATGCGCAGGCCGTGCGGCGCTGGTCGCTGGAGACCGGTGTCATTGACCGGCAAGCCCATCAAAACTGGCTGACCGCCAGCCTGAGCAATGACCAGCGCTTGTTATTGATCGCCGAGGCGGATGATGGCCCGGTCGGTGTGCTGCGTTATGACCGGCGTGGCGTTGAAGCCGAAGTGTCGATTTATCTGTTCGAAGGCCGTTTCGGGCTGGGCTGGGGCAGGGCGCTGCTGGCGCGGGGCGAGGCCTTCGTCACCCGTCATTGGCCACAACTGACCGCCATCACTGCTCAGGTTTTGCCGTCCAACCAGCCGTCGCTGAAGGTCTTTCGCGAAGCCGGTTTCACTCAGAGTGCCTGCGCGTTCACGCGCGTATTGAAGGATCACCGCAATGACTAGTTTCAAGATCGGCAACCGCTTGATCGGTGCTGACGCGCCGCCCTTCATCATCGCCGAGATGAGTGGCAACCATAACCAGTCGCTGGACATGGCGCTGCAAATCGTCGAAGCGGCGGCCAAGGCCGGCGCCCACGCCTTGAAACTGCAAACCTACACGGCCGAGACCATGACCCTGGACCTGTCCGAAGGTGAGTTCTTCATCAAGGACCCCAACAGTCTGTGGGCGGGCACATCGCTGTATGCCTTGTACGAAAAAGCGCATACACCGTGGGAGTGGCATGCACCGATTTTTGCCCGGGCCAAGGAACTGGGGATGCTGGCATTCTCCACACCGTTCGATGACAGCGCCGTCGACTTCCTCGAAAGCCTCGACGTGCCGGCTTACAAGATCGCCAGTTTCGAGAACACCGACTTGCCGCTGATTCGCCGGGTCGCCGGCACGGGCAAGCCGTTGATCATTTCCACCGGCATGGCCAGCATCGCCGAGCTCGATGAAACCGTGCGCGCGGCCCGTGAGGCCGGTTGCAAGGACCTGGTGCTGCTCAAGTGCACCAGCACCTATCCCGCGACTCCGGCCAACAGCAATGTGCGAACGATTCCCCATCTGCGTGAATTGTTCGGTTGCCAGGTCGGTTTGTCCGATCACTCCATGGGTGTTGGCGTTTCCGTGGCCGCGGTGGCGCTGGGGGCGACGGTGGTGGAGAAGCACTTCACCCTCGACCGCGCGGCCGGTGGCGTGGATGCCAGTTTTTCGCTGGAACCGGCGGAGCTGGCCAGTCTGGTCGTCGAGACTGAGCGTGCCTGGCAGGCGATGGGCCAGGTGCATTACGGCGTGACAGAAGCCGAGCGCAAATCCCTTGTTTACCGTCGCTCGCTCTATGTCACCCAGGACATGGCCGCCGGCGAGCCCTTCACCACGGCCAATCTGCGCGCCATCCGTCCGGGGCTGGGCCTGGCCCCCAAGCACGCTGAAACCCTTCTGGGCCGCCGCGCCCGCCACGCTATCACGCGTGGAACCCCGCTGGACTGGTCCTTGGTCGAATAACACCTTATCGGCTTGATTCGGCAAAATAGAGTGACCTGTGAGTCATAACGCGCATCTTCACTGTATTGTATAAATCGGGAAGGTGGCGCCTGGCCTGTTTCTGGCCCAGTGATAGCCTTTTATTCTTCCCGCCGTCGCGGCTTCGGGGCGACGTTTTTCTCTGTTTGTCGGCGCCCTCGAATCCTTGCGAGCGGTGGTATTGGGCTGTTTATTATTGGGAAGCCGTAATGATTGGCATAAAAAGCATTGCGAGCTACGTTCCTGTAGCCGGCATAGACAATTACGCACAAGGTGCAAAATTCGAGAAGGATGAAGAATTCATCCTTGGCAAGATCGGTTCCGCTTTCCTGCCGCGCAAAGACGATGGGCAAGAAACCTCGGACCTGTGCGTCGAAGCAGCCAATGCGCTGTTCGCCAACAATCCTGATTTGAAACGTGAAGCGGTCGATGTGCTGATCGTGGTCACCCAGAACGGTGACGAAGAAGGCCTGCCACACACCGCGGCCATCGTTCAGGACAAACTCGGTCTGCCCACCACCGTGGCGGCGTTCGATATTTCCCTGGGCTGCTCCGGCTACGTCTATGGCATCTACGCAATCAAGGGCTTCATGGAAGCCGCCGGCCTGAAGAATGGCGTGCTGATCACGGCCGATCCATATTCCAAGATCGTCGACCCCGAAGACCGCAACACCACCATGCTGTTCGGCGATGCCGCCACCGCCACCTGGATGGGCGAAAACGCTCCATGGCAGTTGGGCAAGGCCAAGTTTGGCACCGACGGTTCCGGCGCGCCTCACCTGAAAGTGACCGATGGCGTGTTCTTCATGAACGGTCGTCAAGTGTTCAACTTTGCGTTGCTCAAAGTCCCGGCGCATTTGCATGAGCTGCTGGCCGATTCGCAACTGACGGCTGACGATGTCGATGCGTTCTGCATTCACCAGGGCAGTGCGGCCATTGTCGATGCCGTGGCACGGCGCTTCGAAGGCGAGCCGGAGAAGTTCCTCAAGGACATGGTCGAGACCGGCAATACCGTGTCGTCGAGCATTCCATTGCTGCTGGAAAAGCACGTACTGGATTCCAGCTGGAAGCGTGTAGCGCTGAGTGGTTTCGGCGTTGGTTTGTCGTGGGGCTCGGCGATCATCTATCGCCCTTGACGGCGACGCTTGAGTCAAAGAAAGCCAGACACAAAAAAAGCGCTCAAGGTGTAATCTTGAGCGCTATTTTTTTGCCCGGACAATAAGCGAGGCGGCATGAGCGAGTTCTTTGAGCACAACGTCGATGTCATCCAGCAGCGCTGGCCGGCATTGGCTGTGCGCTTGTTGGTGGAAGACACGAGCCTGTTGCAGGCGGATCTGGTGGAAGGCCTGGGCTCGACGTTGAGCATCAACGGCATTCAGTTGACCAGCCGCCATGATCGCAGCCGCGAGGCCAGGGTCCAGGCTGACAGCTTGCCGCTCGACAGCCCGGTGCTGCATGTTTACGGCACCGGTCTTGGCGATCTGCAAACGGCGTTGCTTGAGCGCATCGGGCTTGAGCGCTTGTACGTGCACATCCTCAACGGTGCGGTGTTCAACCTGGTGCTGCAATTGCTTGATCAGCAGCCGTGGCTCAGCGATCCGCGAGTCGAGCTGCTGTATGCCGGTGATCTTGCGGAAATCAAGCTGCCGTTTTTTGCCTTGCCGTCTGAACTGGTCCTGGCCGATGACTTCAGTGCGAAGATTCGTGATCGCCTGATCAGCGAAACTCACCTGGCCTTCAACAACCGAGAGTTCGACCCGCAGTCGCCTGAGATTATCGAGCGCATGCAAGCGTGTCTGGCGCTGGTGCAAACCGATCCTGACGTGACCGAATTATTCGCTACCCGTCCCGGCCAGGAGGTGTTCGTCATTGCCACCGGCCCGAGCCTGGAACAGCATTTCGAGACATTGCGCGTCATTCGCAGCCAGGCTGAGCGGCCGTTGTTCATCTGCGTCGACACCGCTTTTCGCCCATTGCTCAAGCATGGCATCCGTCCCGACGTGGTGGTCAGCATCGACCAGCGCATTTCAGCCCGGCACTTGCCGCCGGAAGACACGGCCGACATCACGCTGGTGTACATGCCCATGCTCGATCCATTGGTGCTCGAAGCCTGGCAAGGGACACGTCATTGCAGTTACTCCGCCAGTCCGATCTATCAGTCGTTGCGTGCGCAATTGCCCAGGGGCGAGTTGTATGTCGGCGGTAGCGTGATTCACCCGGCCGCCGACCTGGCGGTGAAGATGGGCGCAACGCAAATCACTTTGTTCGGTGCCGACTTCGCCTTCCCTGGCGACAAGACCCACGCAGGCTGGAACGACGGCGACCTGGGACCGCAACTGGGCGCCGCCAAACACTGGGTGCTGGATGGTCACGGGCAGCGCATCAAGACTCAGCTCAATTTCCGCAGCTATTTGTGTGAGCTGGAGCGGTTTATCGCCGGCCATCCGCAGGTGCGCTTCTATAACAGCAGTCGGGCAGGGGCGATGATCGCCGGAACCGTTTTTCATCCGGAGATCGCCTCATGAGTGCTCGTGAATCTTTTATTGCCGAAGCACAGCACTGCGCCACCTTGTTCCGTCTGGGGCGCGATGTAGAAGCGGGGCTGGCGATGACCGAGCTGGTTGGTGCGGTTCACCCGACGTTCGATACCAAGGCGCAGGACGTACAGCAGCAATGGGCGTTTGTGCTCGGTCAGATGTTTGCGTGTCAGGAAGCACAGAACTGGCTCGCCCTGGCAGATTATCTGGAGTACGAACTGGTCGAGTTGCTGACCGACAGCCTGTCCCTTTAAGCAATTTTTCTTCTGTCGGTGCAGGCGAGTCCTCGCCAATCCCGTCGCCGACAGTTCCCTGACGTCAGCTTTTCGTTGTTATCACGCTGCCAACCCCTTGATTTACAGGGGGTGGCAACGTGATGGCAAATATTTTTGAAAATCCCCTAAAGCAAGTTGCATTGGCGACGATAACTATTACGAAGGTTCTCTAGGCCATACCCGGCGGTTGCCAGGGCCGGAAGCCGCAGTACCCAACCAACGAGGAATTCGTCATGGCTTTAACAGTAAACACCAACGTCACATCGTTGAACGTTCAGAAGAACCTCAACCGTGCTTCCGACGCTCTGTCGACTTCGATGTCTCGCCTGTCTTCCGGCCTGAAAATCAACAGCGCTAAAGACGACGCCGCCGGCCTGCAAATCGCTACCCGTATGACCTCGCAAATCCGCGGTCAGACCATGGCTATCAAAAACGCCAACGACGGTATCTCGATCGCTCAGACCGCTGAAGGCGCGATGCAGGAATCGACCAACATTCTGCAGCGTATGCGTGAACTGGCTGTTCAGGCACGAAACGACTCGAACGGTACTCAAGACCGCGTCGCGCTGAACAAAGAATTCGCGGCAATGTCGGACGAACTGACTCGTATCGCCAAGTCGACCAACCTGAACGGCAAAAACCTGATCGACGGTACTGCTGGCACCATGACCTTCCAGGTCGGTTCCAACACCGGTTCGGCTAACCAGATCACTCTGACCCTGGCTTCCGGCTTCGACGCCGTAACCCTGTCTGTTGACTCGGCTACCCTGCAGATCACTGGTAACAGCTCGGCAACTGCTCAGGCTTCGTTCTCTGCTGCAATCACCAAGATCGACGTGGCTCTGCAAACCATCAACACCAGCCGTGCCGACCTGGGTGCTGCACAAAACCGTCTGACCAGCACCATCTCCAACCTGCAGAACATCAACGAAAACGCCGCCGCTGCACTGGGTCGCGTACAAGATACCGACTTCGCTGCTGAAACTGCACAGCTGACCAAGCAACAAACTCTGCAACAAGCTTCCACCGCAGTTCTGGCTCAGGCCAACCAACTGCCATCCGCTGTACTGAAACTGCTTCAGTAATAGCTGATTGAGTTTTGGCGAGGGGTGTGCGCTGGTCGTGCCCTCTCGCTTTTTTACTTTTAGAGGTGATGGACATGGATATGAGCGTGAAGCTGAACTTGTCTTATCCGGCGGCCAAGCACGCGACTCCGGTTGCCGACAAGGCTGCGGAAAAGCCTCAAGCGGCGCCCGCGAAAGTGGTCGACGTCAAGGACGCGCGCAAGACGGCTCAAACTGAACAGGACAAGCTGAAAATGGCGGTCCAGGAAATTGAAAAATTCGTTCAGTCGGTCAAGCGTAACCTGGAGTTCTCGATCGATGAGCCTTCAGGGCAAGTCGTGGTGAAAGTCATTGCCAGTGAGTCGGGTGAGGTGGTTCGCCAGATCCCCAACGAAGAAGTCTTGAAACTGGCCAATAGTTTGAATGATGCAAGCAGCTTGTTGTTCAGCGCGAAAGCCTGACAGCTGGCACGAATTTTGTTGCTATGTTCTTTTGGGCGTTGTAGTGGTCAAAAGACCGGCGACACACTGAAGGGAGTTCCACATGGCAAGTCCAATTTTACCGGGCACGGGTTTAGGTTCAGGCCTTGATACCGGTGCTATCGTCAAAGCCTTGGTCAACGCTGACAAAGCGGCCAAACAAGGTCAGATCGACCGTGGGACCACGACCAACACGGCGAGCATCTCCGGGATTGGTACGCTGAAGTCGCTGCTGGCCACGTTCCAGAAAGCACTCACCGATCTGGGCAGCACCACCACCCCTCAGTTCACGGGTTATTCGGCAACGTCCTCCGACCCCAAAGTACTGACTTCCACGTCCAGCAACACCGCTGTTGCCGGCAATTACGTGGTCAAAGTCACCAGTCTGGCTACCTCCTCGAAAGTCGCCTCTGCGGCCTTTGCTGGCGGCGCGACCAGTCCGATCACGGCAGGCACGCTGACCATCACCCAGAACGGCACCAGCTATCCGGTGACCGTCGGTGCGGGCGCCACGTTGCAATCGGTGCGTGATTCGATCAACAGCCAGTACCAGGCCAGCGGCCTGAGTGCCAACATCGTGACCGACAGCTTCGGTTCGCGCCTGGTGTTGGGTTCGACCACGACGGGTGCAGGTTCCGATATCTCCGCGACCGGTATCCCCGAGCTGACCATCGACGGCACAGCCCCTATGGCGGCCGTACCGACCGCCACTTCTTCGGGTGCGATTGGCGGCCTGGCGGCGGATGCGGTGTTCTCGGTGGATGGCCTGGCGATGACCAGCAAGTCCAACACCGTCGACAAGACGATCTCTGGCTTGAGCCTGGTCCTGACCGGCGCCGGTACATCGACCGTTAACGTTGCGACCAACAACGATGGTCTGAAGGCATCGATCCAGAAGTTTGTCGACGCCTACAACGCCGTTGCCAACGCGGTGACGTCCTTGACCAAGCCGTCCCTGGACGACGATGGCAAGCCGACTGTCTCGGCTGCGCTGACCGGTGACCCGCTGCCGCGCTCGCTGTTGGCTGCTATTCGTGGGCCGTTGTCCCAGACCGGTGCCGGCGACAAGCTGACCGTGCTCTCGCAGTTGGGGATCACCACGGACCAAAAGACCGGTGCGTTGAACTTCGACGGCACCAAGTTCACTGCTGCGATGAACGACAAGAAGCTCGGTGGCGAAGTCCAGACCCTGTTTACCGGCACCAACGGTCTGCTCGAACGCATGAACAATGTGATCAAGCCGTACACCGATACCGGTGGCATTCTCGACACTCGCACCACCAACCTGAATGTGACCAAAACCAAGCTGACAGCTGATCAGGCTGCCTTGGATCGTCGGGTCGAAACACTGACCGCTGTACTGACCAAAAAGTACAACGACATGGATACCCTCGTCGGTAAGTTGAAGGCAACCGCCAGCAACATCACCGGAATGTTCGAGGCCATGGCCGCGCAGCAGAAGAACTCGTAACACGCAAAACGCCAAAAGCCCGGCAGCGTTTTCAAGCGCTCCGGGCTTTTTGCATTTGAATCTAAAGTTTTTTGACGCGTTGTCGATACACTGGTTAGACGAACTACAGAATTTTGATGAGGTACAACATGAATCCAATGTTAGCCCTTCGCCAATACCAGAAGATTGGCGCTCAAGCGCAAACTTCCGAAGCCAGCCCTCATCGACTGGTACAGATGCTGATGGAAGGTGGTCTGGACCGTATTGCCCAGGCCAAAGGCGCCATGGAGCGTAAAGACATTCCTAACAAGGGTGTTTTGATCGGCAAGGCCATCGGCATCATCGGTGGTTTGCGTGAAGGTCTGGACCTTGAGAACTCCATCGAAACCGTCGGTGAGCTCGACAATCTCTATGCCTACATGATGAAGCGCCTGGCTGAAGCCAACATCAAGACTGACCCGAAGATTCTCGACGAAGTCGCTGATTTGCTTCGTACAGTCAAAGACGGTTGGGATGGTATTGCCGCACCGGGTCCGCAGTTTTAAGGAGATCACCATGAGTCTTGTATTGCAGCGAATCGAACACACCCGCGACGCCCTGGTCGGTGCATTGGCCGAGCGCAATTGGGAAGCCATCGGTGAGTTGGATCTGGCGTGCCGATCCTGCATGGAAGACGTTTTGAGTGAGGCTTCGGTGGACGAGGCCGCGTTGCGCGACAACCTTGAGGAGTTGCTGGGGGTCTACAAGCAGCTGCTTGAAGCCGCGACGGGGGAGAGGCAAGCGATAGTCGACGAGATGTCGCAGATCCATCAAGCACAGAACGCGGCAAAGGTTTACCATCTGTTTGGTTAATTAATCCTCGGTTAATCCAAACATAGTGCGCCATAAATTTGACTGTGCACGGTTTTTTGACTTAACTAGTGGCTGGTTACAGATTTCAGGCGAGTACAGGCAGAATGTGTCTGCAAGCGTCTAGCTTGCCCCATCATTTTTGGGCATTGAGTTGACTAGGGAAGTTGCTATTGCATGTGGCGTGAAACCAAAATTCTGCTGATTGATGACGATAGCGTCCGCCGCCGCGACCTGGCGGTGATTTTAAATTTTCTCGGTGAAGAAAATTTACCCTGCGGAAGCCATGACTGGCAGCAGGCTGTCGGCTCTTTGTCATCAAGTCGTGAAGTAATCTGCGTCCTGATCGGGACGGTCAATGCTCCTGGCGCACTTACGGGCTTGTTAAAGACACTCGCAACCTGGGATGAGTTCCTTCCGGTTTTGTTAATGGGCGATAATTCTTCCGTTGACCTGCCAGAAGACCAGCGTCGCCGAGTGCTTTCGACCCTCGAAATGCCGCCCAGCTACAGCAAATTGCTCGACTCCCTGCACCGTGCCCAGGTCTATCGCGAGATGTACGACCAGGCCCGCGAACGCGGTCGTCACCGTGAACCCAATCTGTTCCGCAGCCTTGTCGGCACCAGCCGGGCGATTCAACACGTCCGTCAGATGATGCAGCAAGTGGCCGACACCGACGCCAGCGTGCTGATTCTTGGTGAGTCCGGTACTGGCAAGGAAGTGGTTGCGCGCAACTTGCACTACCACTCCAAGCGTCGTGACGCGCCGTTCGTTCCGGTCAACTGCGGGGCGATCCCGGCCGAGTTGCTGGAAAGCGAATTGTTCGGCCACGAGAAGGGCGCCTTCACCGGGGCGATCACCAGCCGTGCCGGGCGTTTCGAACTGGCCAACGGCGGTACGCTGTTCCTTGATGAAATCGGCGACATGCCGCTGCCGATGCAAGTCAAGCTGCTGCGCGTGCTGCAGGAGCGTACGTTCGAGCGCGTGGGCAGCAACAAGACCCAAAGCGTCGACGTGCGCATCATTGCCGCGACTCACAAGAATCTCGAAAGCATGATCGAGATCGGCACCTTCCGCGAAGACTTGTACTATCGCCTGAACGTGTTCCCGATCGAGATGGCGCCATTGCGCGAGCGCGTCGAAGACATCCCGTTGCTGATGAACGAGTTGATTTCGCGCATGGAGCACGAGAAGCGCGGCTCGATCCGTTTCAACTCGGCAGCGATCATGTCGCTGTGCCGTCACGGCTGGCCGGGCAACGTTCGCGAACTCGCCAACCTGGTGGAGCGCATGGCGATCATGCACCCGTACGGAGTGATCGGCGTGGTCGAGTTGCCGAAGAAATTCCGCTACGTCGACGACGAAGACGAGCAACTGGTCGACAGCCTGCGCAGTGATCTGGAAGAACGGGTGGCCATCAACGGTCACACCCCGGACTTCACCGCCAACGCCATGCTGCCGCCCGAAGGCCTGGACCTGAAGGACTACCTCGGTGGTCTGGAACAGGGCCTGATTCAGCAGGCGCTGGATGATGCCAATGGCATTGTCGCGCGTGCCGCGGAACGCCTGCGGATTCGACGCACCACGCTGGTGGAAAAGATGCGCAAGTACGGCATGAGCCGTCGCGATGGAGATGAACAGGCGGAGGATTGACGCCTGTTTTTCAAGTCCTTCATTTTTGGGTGGTTTTTTTTAGGCACGGGTATTGCTACATCCCTCGCAACGTTCCGTTTAACTGACGGTCAGCCAGCGAGAGAGCACGATGCCCCAAGCCGCCCAGATGTCTCCTGTCCCAGACGCTTCGGGACAACCATCGTCCGTAGAGCAGGCAAGCCGGCTTGGCCTTGAGCAGGCGTTTGCGCTGTTCAGCCAGATGTCGAGTCAGCTGACCGATTCCTACAGCATGCTTGAAGCCCGGGTCACCGAGCTCAAGGGCGAGTTGGCGGTGGTCAGTGCCCAGCGCATGCAAGAGCTGGCGGAAAAAGAACGCCTGGCCAATCGTCTGCAAAATCTCCTCGACCTGTTGCCCGGTGGTGTCATCGTCATCGATGCCCAAGGCATCGTGCGTGAAGCCAATCCGGCAGCGTGTGAATTGCTCGGGCTGCCGCTCGAAGGCGAGCTCTGGCGTCACGTCATCGCCCGATGCTTCGCGCCTCGCAAGGACGACGGTCACGAAATCTCGCTCAAGGACGGTCGGCGACTTTCGATCGCCACTCGCTCGCTGGACGCCGAGCCGGGTCAATTGGTGCTGCTTAACGACCTGACTGAAACCCGTCATCTGCAAGATCAACTGGCTCGCCACGAACGCTTGTCTTCCCTGGGGCGAATGGTTGCCTCGCTGGCGCATCAGATTCGCACGCCGTTGTCGGCCGCATTGCTGTACGCCAGTCACTTGACCGAGCAGGAACTGCCGGTCGCTACACAGCAGCGGTTTGCCGGTCGCCTGAAAGAGCGTCTGCATGAGCTGGAGCATCAGGTTCGCGACATGCTGGTGTTTGCTCGCGGCGAGCTGCCACTGACCGATCGCGTCACGCCCAAGCAACTGATGCAATCGCTGCAAGCGGCGGCACTGACGCAGGTCCAGGACCTGCCCGTGCGTTGGCAGTGCGACAGTCATGCTGGCGAGTTGCTGTGCAACCGCGACACGCTGATCGGGGCGATCCTCAACCTGATCGAGAATGCAATCCAGGCGAGTGCCGGTGATGTCCGTTTGAAGGTTCACTTGTACACCCGCGAGGACAGCCTGCGCGTGTGCGTCAGCGACAGCGGCAGTGGTATCGACAGCACGGTGCTGGCGCGTCTGGGTGAGCCGTTTTTTACCACCAAGACCACCGGAACCGGCCTGGGCCTGACCGTGGTCAAGGCCGTGGCCCGTGCGCATCAGGGCGAATTGCAACTGCGCTCGCGGCCGGGGCGCGGCACCTGTGCGCAGGTGGTCCTGCCGCTTTTTTCGGGTGACAAGTCCGGCGCTCAGGGAGCGGAATGAAAGGCATGGCAATCAAGGTTCTACTGGTCGAGGATGACCGCGCGCTACGCGAGGCGCTGGCCGATACGCTGATGCTGGCGGGGCACGATTTCAAAGCAGTCGGTTCGGCCGAGGACGCGCTGGCGGCAGTCGCCGTCGAGGCGTTCAATCTGGTGATCAGCGACGTCAATATGCCGGGCATGGACGGGCATCAGTTGCTTGGCTTGCTGCGATCGCGTCAGCCGCAACTGCCGGTATTGCTGATGACCGCTCATGGCGCCGTCGAGCGCGCAGTCGATGCGATGCGCCAGGGCGCAGCGGACTATCTGGTCAAGCCGTTCGAACCGAAGGCCTTGCTGGATTTGGTCGCGCGTCACGCGTTGGGCAATCTCGGTACGGCCGAGGGCGAAGGTCCGGTGGCGTTCGAGCCGGCCAGCGCGCAATTGCTGGAGTTGGCCGCCCGAGTGGCGCGCAGTGATTCCACGGTATTGATCTCTGGCGAGTCCGGCACTGGTAAGGAAGTGCTGGCCCGCTACATTCACCAGCATTCCCACCGCGCCAGTCAGCCGTTTATTGCGATCAACTGCGCCGCGATCCCCGACAACATGCTCGAAGCCACGTTGTTCGGCCATGAAAAGGGTTCGTTCACCGGTGCCATCGCAGCGCAGGCGGGCAAGTTCGAGCAAGCCGACGGCGGCACGATTCTGCTCGACGAAATCTCCGAAATGCCCCTTGGGCTGCAGGCCAAGCTGCTGCGGGTTTTGCAGGAGCGTGAAGTCGAGCGCGTTGGCGCACGCAAAACCATCACCCTGGACATTCGGGTCGTTGCCACGACCAACCGTGATCTGGCCGGTGAAGTGGCGGCGGGGCGTTTTCGTGAAGACCTTTACTATCGACTGTCGGTGTTTCCGCTGGCCTGGCGTCCGCTGCGCGAGCGCACCGCCGACATCCTGCCGTTGGCCGAGCGACTGCTGGCCAAGCACGTCAATAAAATGAAGCACGCGGCGGCGAAACTGTCGCCCGAGGCGCAGGCGTGCCTGATCGGCTATCCGTGGCCGGGCAATGTGCGTGAGCTGGACAATGCGATCCAGCGTGCGTTGATTCTGCAGCAGGGTGGTTTGATCCAGCCGCAGGATTTCTGCCTGTCGGGGCCGGTGGCCTGTGCGCCGTTGCCGACGTTGGCAGCCGCACCGTTGCGAGCAGTCGAGGTGGATGCTGAGTCGGCTGGCGCATTGGGCGATGACCTGCGGCGTCGCGAATTCCAGATGATCATCGATACCCTGCGTTCCGAGCGCGGTCGTCGCAAAGAGGCCGCCGAGCGCCTGGGCATCAGCCCGCGCACCTTGCGCTACAAGCTGGCGCAGATGCGTGACGCCGGCATGGACGTGGAAGCGTACCTGTTCGCCACCTGACCCCTGTAGCAGCCGGACGCAGGCTTCGCCAGCTGCTAAATAGTGCGTTATGGCTTGAATAGGGGAGCGCTTTTGTTTGCAGTGGCCACGGAGCTGGCACCCTTGTTGCTAACACCTCAGTACCCGCCGAGTGAGTGTCAAAAAATTGCGGGTCGCCAACGAGAGTAGATCATGAGCCAAGGTATTGAATTTAATCGGTTGATGCTGGATATGCGCTCCATGCAAATGGATGCCATGTCTGCGCCGAAATCGACTGCCGCAGTCCCTGAATTGGGTGGCAGCAGCTTTTCCGACATGCTCGGTCAAGCCGTCAATAAAGTGAACGACACTCAGCAGGCATCCAATCAGCTGGCCAGTGCCTTCGAAATCGGCAAAAGCGGCGTCGACCTGACGGACGTGATGATTTCCTCGCAGAAGGCCAGCGTGTCTTTCCAGGCGTTGACGCAAGTGCGCAACAAACTGGTTCAGGCTTACCAAGACATCATGCAGATGCCGGTTTAAGGACGAATTGAGTCATGGCAGAAGCAGTCGCCGATAACGTTCCGGCCAAGGCCACCCCAATAGACGGCAAACCGCCGCTGTTCGGGTTGTCCTTCCTGGAAAACCTCTCCGAGATGACCATGTTGCGTCAGGTAGGCCTGTTGGTCGGCCTGGCTGCGAGCGTGGCGATTGGTTTTGCCGTGGTGCTGTGGTCGCAGCAGCCGGACTACCGGCCTCTGTACGGCAGCCTTGCCGGTATGGATGCCAAGCAGGTCATGGACACCCTGGCCTCCGCCGATATTCCTTACACCGTTGAACCGAACTCCGGTGCCTTGCTGGTCAAGGCCGATGATTTGTCCCGTGCACGACTGAAACTCGCGGCGGCTGGTGTCACTCCCAGCGACGGCAACATCGGTTTTGAAATCCTCGACAAGGACCAGGGTCTGGGGACCAGCCAGTTCATGGAAGCGACCCGTTATCGTCGCGGCCTCGAAGGCGAACTGGCGCGGACCATTTCCAGCCTGAACAACGTCAAGGGTGCCCGCGTGCACCTGGCGATTCCGAAAAGCTCGGTGTTCGTGCGTGATGAACGCAAGCCAAGCGCTTCGGTACTGGTTGAGCTGTATTCCGGTCGTTCGCTGGAACCGGGCCAGGTGATCGCGATCATCAACCTGGTCGCGACCAGTGTTCCTGAACTGAGCAAATCGCAGATCACCGTCGTCGACCAGAAGGGCAACCTGCTGTCGGATCAGGCGGAGAACTCCGAACTGACCATGGCCGGCAAGCAATTCGATTACAGCCGCCGCATGGAAACCATGCTGACCCAGCGCGTGCACAACATCCTGCAACCGGTGCTGGGCAACGATCGCTATAAAGCCGAAGTGTCTGCCGATGTTGATTTCAGCGCCGTCGAGTCGACCTCCGAGCAGTTCAACCCGGATCAGCCGGCGTTGCGCAGCGAGCAGTCGGTCAATGAACAACGCACCGCCAGCAATGGCCCGCAAGGTGTGCCGGGTGCCTTGAGCAACCAGCCACCGTCGCCAGCCTCGGCACCGCAAACCACCGGCGGCTCGACGGCCTCGGCCGGCATGGTGCAGCCAGGCCAGCCGTTGATCGATGCCAACGGTCAACAAATCATGGACCCGGCCACCGGTCAGCCAATGCTGGCGCCGTACCCGGCGGACAAGCGTCAACAATCCACCAAGAACTTCGAACTCGACCGTTCCATCAGCCACACCAAGCAACAGCAGGGCCGATTGAATCGCCTGTCGGTGTCGGTGGTGGTCGACGATCAGGTCAAGGTCAACGCGGCTAACGGCGAAACCACCCGTGCGCCGTGGAGCGCCGACGAATTGGCGCGCTTCACTCGCCTGGTGCAGGACGCGGTCGGTTTCGACGCCAGCCGTGGCGACAGCGTCAGCGTGATCAACATGCCGTTCTCCGCAGAACGCGGTGAAGTGATTGCCGACATTCCGTTCTACTCGCAGCCGTGGTTCTGGGACATCGTCAAGCAAGTGCTGGGCGTGTTGTTCATCCTGGTGCTGGTGTTCGGTGTGCTGCGTCCGGTGCTCAACAACATCACCGGTGGCGGCAAAGGCAAGCAACTGGCCGGCATCGGCAGCGACGTCGAGTTGGGTGGCATGGGCGGCCTGGACGGCGAACTGGCCAACGACCGCGTCAGCCTCGGCGGCCCGCAAAGCATCCTGCTGCCGAGCCCGAGCGAAGGCTATGACGCACAGTTGAATGCAATCAAGAGTCTGGTGGCAGAAGACCCGGGTCGCGTGGCCCAGGTCGTGAAAGAGTGGATTAACGCAGATGAGTGATAACCGAGCCGTTGCCGCCAAACTGACCAAGGTCGACAAAGCCGCGATCCTGCTGCTGTCCCTCGGTTCGACCGATGCTGCCCAGGTGTTGCGCCACATGGGGCCTAAAGAGGTCCAGCGCGTGGGTGTAGCGATGGCCCAGATGGGCAACGTGCACCGCGAGCAGGTCGAACAGGTCATGAGCGAGTTCGTCGACATCGTCGGCGACCAGACCAGCCTGGGCGTCGGTTCCGACGACTACGTGCGCAAAATGCTCACTCAGGCATTGGGCGAAGACAAGGCCAACGGCCTGATCGACCGTATCCTGCTGGGTGGCAACACCAGCGGCCTCGACAGCCTGAAGTGGATGGAACCGCGCGCCGTCGCCGACGTGATCCGTTACGAGCACCCACAGATCCAGGCCATCGTGGTCGCGTACCTTGACCCGGATCAGGCCGGCGAAGTGCTCGGCAACTTCGACCACAAGGTACGCCTGGACATCATTTTGCGAGTCTCCTCGCTGAACACTGTGCAGCCAGCGGCCCTGAAAGAACTCAACCAGATTCTCGAGAAGCAGTTCTCCGGCAACTCGAATGCCTCGCGCACCACCCTGGGTGGCATCAAGCGTGCGGCCGACATCATGAACTTCCTCGACAGCTCGATCGAAGGTCAACTGATGGACTCGATCCGCGAAGTCGACGAAGACCTGTCCGGTCAGATCGAAGACCTCATGTTCGTGTTCAACAACCTGTCCGATGTCGACGACCGCGGGATTCAGGCGTTGCTGCGCGAAGTGTCTTCCGACGTGCTGGTGCTGGCCCTCAAGGGTTCGGACGAAGGCGTCAAGGAAAAGATCTTCAAGAACATGTCCAAACGGGCGGCCGAACTGTTGCGCGACGACCTCGAGGCCAAAGGCCCGGTGCGCGTCAGCGACGTGGAAACCGCGCAGAAAGAAATCCTCACCATTGCCCGCCGTATGGCCGAAGCCGGAGAAATCGTTCTCGGCGGGAAGGGCGGCGAAGAGATGATCTAAGGTCACTATGTCGTCCAAACATGATGAGTCCCAGACCGACCTGATTCGCGGCAAGCACGTTGCCGGTTTCGACGTCTGGGCGCTGCCCAGTTTCGACCCTTTCGTCCCGGAACCCGAGCCAGAACCTGAGCCCGAGCCGCCGGAGATGGAAGAAGTGCCGCTGGACGAAGTCCAGCCACTGACCCTCGAAGAACTCGAAGCGATTCGCCAGGAAGCCTACAACGAAGGCTTCGCGGTGGGCGAGAAAGAAGGATTCCACAGCACCACGCTCAAGGTTCGTCAGGAAGCCGAAGCAGCGTTGGCGCCGAAGATTGCCGGTCTGGAGCAGTTGATGGTCAACCTGTTCGAGCCTATCGCCGAGCAGGACACCTTCATTGAGAAGTCCCTGGTCGACCTCGTGCAGCACATCACCAAACAAGTGATTCAGCGCGAACTGGCCATCGACTCGACGCAGATCGAACACGTCATGCGTGAAGCGCTCAAGCTGCTGCCGTTGGGCGTGGGCAATGTGCGCCTGTACATCAATCCGCAGGACTTCGAACAAGTCAAAGCCCTGCGCGAGCGCCACGAAGAAACCTGGCGCATCGTCGAAGACGAGTCGCTGTTACCTGGCGGTTGCCGGGTTGAAACCGAACACAGCCGTATCGACGCCACCGTCGAAACCCGCGTCGCCCAGGTCATGGCCAAACTGTTCGATCAGTTGCACGATCAGGCGTTGCATCCGTCTGCGCCGGATCTGCATCTGGAACTGCCGGTCGATGAAAAGCCTGCTGTCGCGCCGGTCGACGCGGAACTGGACGTCCCTGATGCGCCTTGACCGCACCAGCTTCGCCAAACGCCTGGGCGGTTACGCCGAGGCCACTGAACTGGCTGGCGCGCCGATCCTTGAAGGCCGCTTGCTGCGCATGGTCGGCCTGACCCTCGAAGCCGAAGGCTTGCGCGCCGCCATGGGCAGTCGCTGCATGGTCATCAACGACGACAGCTACCATCCGGTGCAAGTCGAAGCCGAAGTGATGGGCTTCTCCGGCAGCAAAGTCTTCCTGATGCCCGTCGGCAGCGTCGCGGGTATTGCGCCCGGTGCCCGTGTGGTTCCGCTGGCCGATACCGGTCGTTTGCCAATGGGCATGAGCATGCTCGGTCGGGTGCTTGATGGCGCCGGTCGTGCGCTGGACGGCAAGGGCGGGATGAAGGCTGAAGACTGGGTGCCGATGGACGGCCCCACCATCAACCCACTCAAGCGCGAACCGATCAGCGAACCGCTGGACGTCGGCATTCGTACGATCAACGGGTTGTTGACGGTCGGTCGCGGTCAGCGGCTCGGGCTGTTCGCCGGTACCGGTGTCGGTAAATCGGTGTTGCTGGGCATGATGACGCGCTTCACCGAAGCCGACATTATCGTCGTCGGGCTGATCGGTGAGCGGGGTCGAGAAGTTAAAGAATTCATCGAGCACATTCTCGGTGAAGAAGGGCTCAAGCGTTCCGTGGTCGTGGCGTCGCCGGCGGACGATGCGCCGCTGATGCGTCTGCGCGCGGCGATGTACTGCACGCGTATCGCCGAATATTTTCGCGACAAAGGCAAGAACGTCCTGTTGCTCATGGATTCCCTGACCCGTTTCGCCCAGGCCCAGCGGGAAATCGCGCTGGCCATCGGCGAACCGCCCGCCACCAAGGGCTACCCGCCGTCGGTGTTCGCCAAGTTGCCCAGACTGGTGGAGCGCGCCGGTAACGCCGAGAAGGGCGGTGGTTCGATCACGGCGTTCTACACCGTGTTGTCCGAAGGTGATGACCAGCAGGACCCGATTGCCGATGCTGCGCGAGGCGTGCTCGACGGCCACATTGTGTTGTCCCGGCGTCTGGCCGAAGAAGGTCACTACCCGGCCATCGACATCGAAGCGTCCATCAGCCGGGTCATGCCGTCGGTGGTCAGTCCGGAACACATGGCTCGCGCGCAGATGTTCAAGCAGTACTGGTCACGCTATCAGCAGAGTCGCGATTTGATCAGCGTCGGCGCGTACGTGCCGGGCGGTGATCGTGAAACCGACACCGCGATCTCCCTCCAGCCAGCCATGGTCACTTACCTGCGTCAGGGTTTGAACGACAACATCGGCATGGGCGCCAGCGTCAACCATCTCGCGTCCATCTTCGCTCCTGCCGCGGGCGGCTAACCGGCCATGGCACTGAGCCGAGCCGCGCGCCTGGCGCCCGTGGTGGACATGGCCGAAAAGGCCGAGAAAGCCGCAGTCATGCGCCTCGGGCATTTTCAGGGTCAGGTGCGAGTGGCGGAAAGCAAGCTCGCCGACCTTGAAGCCTTCCGCCTCGAATACCAGGAACAATGGATCGTGCGCGGCAGCAGTGGCGTTTCCGGCCAGTGGTTGCTGGGGTATCAGGGCTTCCTGGCGCAACTCGGTACGGCCATCGATCAGCAGCGGCAGAGCCTGAACTGGCACCAAAACAACCTGAACAAGGCGCGCGATACCTGGCAGCAGGCGTTTGCCCGTGTCGAAGGCCTGCGAAAACTTGTACAGCGCTACATGGACGAGGCACGGCAGCTGGAAGACAAGCGCGAGCAGAAATTGCTCGATGAGTTGTCGCAGCGCTTGCCCAGACAGGATCCGTATTGAATCAGTGGTTCCGTGTCATCGTTCTTCACGGGCAAGCCACGCTCCCACAGGTCTTGTGTTGATCGTATTTGCTTTGCACGACACGAATCCTGTGCGAGCGAGGCTTGCCCGCGAAGGCGTACTCGAAGACACTGCAAACTATCAATCTTGCTCCCCTTCCAACCAAGTGCTAAACCTTGTACAGCACGTTAGCCAATGACAGGGAAGCCGTTAAATGTCAGTCAATGCAGAAGTCTCCCAGGATGGGAAAAAGCTCACGATTTCGATCAAGGGGCGATTCGATTTCGCCAAGCACCAGGAATTTCGTGAGTCGTACGAGCGTCACAATGGCGGAAAAATGCCGAATTCGGTCGTGGTTGACTTAAAAGAAGCGACCTACCTCGACAGCTCCGCGCTGGGCATGTTGCTACTGTTGCGGGATCACGCCGGGGGTGACAACTCCGACATTCGCGTGGTCAACAGCAATTCGGACGTGAGAAAGATCCTCGCCATCTCCAATTTCGACAAGCTGTTCAACGTCACTTGACTGCCATGCAGTCGCTCGAACCCCTGACGATCCTCATCGCCGAAGACAGCGCGGCCGATCGCATGCTGCTGTCGAGCATTGTCCGCCGCCAGGGCCATAACGTGCTGACGGCCGCCAATGGTGCCGAGGCGGTCGAAACGTTTCGTCAGCAGCAACCGCACCTGGTGTTGATGGACGCGATGATGCCGGTGATGGACGGTTTCGAGGCGGCACGGCAAATCAAGCTGCTCGCCGGGGAAACCCTGGTGCCGATCATCTTCCTCACCTCACTTACCGAAAGCGAAGCCCTGGCCCGATGCCTGGAGGCTGGCGGCGACGACTTTCTGGCAAAGCCTTATAACCCAGTGATCCTCGCCGCCAAGATCAAGGCGATGGATCGCTTGCGTCGCTTGCAGGCCACGGTGTTGCAGCAGCGCGACCTGATCGGCAGGCATCATGACTATCTGCTCAATGAGCAGCGGGTGGCCAAGGCGGTTTTCGACAAGGTCGCGCATTCCGGCTGCCTGAATGCACCGAATATCCGCTACCTGCAATCGCCTTATGCGCTGTTCAACGGTGATCTGCTGCTGGCTGCCTTTACCCCGGCGGGCGACATGCACGTGCTGCTGGGGGATTTCACCGGCCATGGTTTACCCGCGGCCGTGGGCGCCATGCCCCTGGCCGAAGTCTTCTATGGCATGACCGCCAAGGGTTACGGCCTGTCCGAAACCCTGCGCGAGATGAACGCCAAGCTCAAACGCATCTTGCCGGTGGACATGTTCTGCTGCGCAACCTTGCTGTGCCTGAGCTTTCAGCGACGCTCGGTGGAGGTCTGGAATGGCGGAATGCCGGATGGGTATCTGCATTCCATCGCCACGGGTGAACGCAAGCCGCTGACGGCCCGTCACTTGCCACTGGGCGTGCTGAGCCCGCAAACGTTCAATGACCGCACCGAAGTGTTCCCGATGGCTGTCGGGGACCGAGTGTTCCTGTTGTCCGACGGGGTCATCGATACGTGCGATGGCAATGAGCAGTTGTTTGGTGTGGACCGGTTGCAGCAGGTGTTTGCAGCCAATCGTCAACCTGACGCATTGTTTGGGGAAATCAAGCAGGCGCTGCGCAATTTTGGCGGTGAGGCCCGGGATGATGTGAGCATGGTCGAGGTCAGCCTGCTGGAGGCGACGCAACTGACGCCGCCGGCGCTGGTGTACTCCGACAGCGGCCAGTCCTGTCCACTGGACTGGTCGGTGAATTTCGAGTTTCGCGCCGAGACCCTCAAACGCTTTAATCCGCTGCCGTACCTTTTGCAGTTACTGCTTGAGGTCCACGGGTTGCGGGCTCAAAGCGGCGCGCTCTACAGTGTGCTCGCCGAGCTGTACTCCAATGCGCTGGAGCACGGCGTGCTGGGGCTGGACTCAAGCCTCAAGCGCGATGCGTCGGGTTTTGCACGCTATTACCAGCTACGCAATGAGCGGTTGGAGGGATTGCAGGACGGTTTTGTGCGGGTGCATTTGCAGGTGACGCCAGAAGGCAAGGGCGGTTGCCTGGTCGTTCGGGTTGAAGACAGCGGCAAGGGATTTGACGTGGCGCGTGTGCTGGAACGCCCCCTGGATGGCGTCCGTTTGTCGGGGCGTGGTGTCAGTCTTGTCCGCCAGTTGGGCCGTAACGCCAGTTGGTCTGACGAGGGTCGTTGCGCACGCGTGGAGTTTTCCTGGGAGGCTCTGGCATAATTCACCCATTCTTGATCAAGGAGTGAGCAAGTGGCTGACACACATCTGGACCCAAACGTGCTGAGCGCGTTGCAGGAAGTGATGGAGGATGAGTATCCGGAGCTACTGGATACGTTCATTCGCGACTCCGAAGAGCGTTTGAAGCTGCTGCAGAATTATGCCGATGCCATGCAACTCAGGGATGCTGCCCACAGCTTCAAAGGCAGCAGCAGCAACATGGGCGCCATTCGCCTGGCTGAGCTGTGTCATGAGCTGGAGCAGCGCGCCAACCAAAAGAGCCTCGCGGGCATTGAAAAGCTGGTGGGGGAAATCGACGGCGAATTCGCCATCGTCCGACCGCTTTACGAGGCAGAAAAACAGCGTTCTCTCTCCGAGTAACCTGACCACCCGGCGCTTTTAGCGCCGGATGGTTAAACCTGGCTCGACCCTTGCAGACATCTCGCTCACTGTACCTACGATCCCAGTGCAGCGGAGACCGTTTATGCCCGTTACCCCTAATTCACTTCTTCAGGCCAGCACAGCGGCCAAGACGCTTGCCGCGTCCGCCAATACCCCGGCGGTGGCTGCCGAGCCAGGGGACAAGGCGTCCAGCTTTGCTGAGGTCTACGCCAATCAGGCTCAGGACAAGCCTGTCGCGGCCGCTGATAAATCAACCAAACCGGCGGCTGACAATGCGCCGCAAGGCACTGCAAAAACAGACGGCAGCAGTGACAAGGCTGCCGCCCCGGAACCTGTGGTTGCCGATAGCGGCAATTCCTTGCCCGCCGAAAAACCGGCACCGGCCGAGGATGCGGTTGCCGATGATGTCGCACCGGATACCTCCGAGACGCCGGTGGCCGACACCGCGCCAGCCGACCCAAGCCTCGATCCGTCCCTTGATCCAGCCTTGATGGCAGTCGTGCAGCCGGTGATCGCGGCACCCGTCGAGCCCGCTGCGCCGGTGGCCGTTACCGCACAACCGGCAGTGGCATCACCCGTTGCGGCGACCACGGCTGCCGTCCCTGCGCAAACGGCTCCTGCGCCCGTCGCTGCAACCGCCGACAGTGATTTCGATCCTGAAGCCGATCCGCTCGATGCCCTGCCGGCAGTGCGCCTGGCCATGGAGCAGAGTGGTCACGTTTCCGCGTCCAGCCAGTCCCAGCCCAAAGCGTCGCCGGCCCAGGCCCAGGCTGACGGCGAACTGACCTCGGCGCAGAATTTTGCCGCCGGCATGGCGAACATGCTCGACGTGCAAGCCGACAAGGACAGTACCAGCCAGGGCGGCGAGAAGGCGTTCAGCGGTCTGATCGATGACGGCCTGAAAGACCTGAAATCCGCCAGCAGCGACACCCGTGTCGATGACTTCGCCAACCGTCTGGCGGCATTGACTCAGGCGGCCACGCCGAAAACAGCCAACGCCTTGCCGGTGAATCAGCCGATCGCCATGCACCAGAGTGGCTGGACCGAAGAAGTGGTCAATCGGGTCATGTACCTCTCCAGCGCCAATCTCAAGGCGGCCGACATTCAGTTGCAACCGGCCGAACTGGGGCGCTTGGACATTCGGGTGAACATGGTCCCGGATCAACAGACTCAGGTCACCTTCATGAGTGCCCATCCAAGCGTTCGTGAAGCGCTGGACAGCCAGATGCATCGCCTGCGTGACATGTTCACCCAGCAGGGCATGGGGCAAGTCGACGTCAACGTGTCCGACCAGTCCCCTGGCTGGCAGGGACAGGGCCAGGAACAGGCGCAACAGGGGCAGGGTGGTCGCACCCATGCCAGTGGTGGTCGCCTCGACTCAATGGATGAAGAACTCGCGCCGACGGTGGCTGAAGTGGCGCAAGCCGCTACCAGCGTGATTGGCTCCAGTGCCGTCGACTACTACGCCTGATAAAAACGCAAAACCCTTTTAGGAGTGAGCCTGCTCGCGATAGCGGTGTAACAGTCAACGAAGCGGTTGAATGTTACTGCCTTATCGCGTTCAGGCTCGCTCCTACATTTTTTGTGGTGTCCCTGAAATCCCCGCCCAGCGCCCTCCCGACACTTCTGGCATAACACTTGCTCTTGCCTTGCCGTGCGACTGTGAAAACCCGAATAGTGACGGATTATTGGCATGGCGAAGAGCGAAGCAGTAGTAAAAGACCCCGCAACCAAAGGCAAGATCAAGCTGATTGTTTTGATCGTGGTGGCCTTGCTGCTGGCGATCGGCATGTCCGTGGGGGCGACCTGGTTCTTCATGCACAGCGCCCAGAGTAAACCGGTTGCGGCGGAAACCGCCGTGGTCGGCAAGCAGCCCGCGATTTTCGAGCCCATGGCGCCGGCCTTCGTGGCTAACTACAACCAGAATGGCCGTCAGCGCTACATGCAGGTGAGCATCACCATGCAGGGCCGCAACCAGGCCGATCTGGACGCGCTCAAGGTGCACATGCCGGTGATCCGCAACAACCTGGTCATGCTGTTCTCCGGTCAGGATTTCAACACCCTGGCCACGCCGGTTGGCCAGGAAATGTTGCGTCAGAAGGCCACGGCCAGCGTGCAGGAAGTGGCGCAAAAAGAACTCGGCAAAGTGGTTATCGAACAGTTGCTTTTCACTAATTTCGTACTGCAGTAGGAACACGACATGGCCGTGCAGGACCTGCTGTCCCAGGATGAGATCGATGCGCTGTTGCATGGCGTCGACGATGGTCTGGTACAGACCGATAACGTTGCTGAGCCCGGCAGCGTCAAAAGCTACGACCTGACCAGCCAGGATCGCATCGTCCGCGGACGCATGCCGACCCTGGAAATGATCAACGAGCGTTTCGCCCGCTACACCCGCATCAGCATGTTCAACATGCTGCGCCGCTCGGCGGACGTTGCCGTCGGTGGTGTGCAGGTGATGAAGTTCGGCGAATACGTGCACTCGCTGTACGTGCCGACCAGCCTCAACCTGGTCAAGATCAAGCCGTTGCGCGGCACTGCGCTGTTCATCCTCGACGCCAAGCTGGTGTTCAAGCTGGTGGACAACTTCTTCGGCGGCGATGGCCGTCACGCCAAGATCGAGGGGCGTGAATTCACCCCGACCGAACTGCGCGTGGTGCGCATGGTGCTGGAGCAGGCCTTCGTCGATTTGAAGGAAGCCTGGCAGGCGATCATGGAAGTGAACTTCGAGTACATCAACTCGGAAGTGAACCCGGCCATGGCCAACATCGTCGGCCCCAGCGAAGCGGTGGTGGTGTCGACCTTCCACATCGAACTCGATGGCGGTGGCGGTGACCTGCACGTGACCATGCCGTACTCGATGATCGAGCCGGTGCGCGAAATGCTCGACGCCGGTTTCCAGTCGGACCTCGACGATCAGGACGAGCGCTGGGTCAACGCCCTGCGTCAGGACGTGCTGGATGTCGACGTGCCGATCGGCGCTACGGTTGCGCGTCGCCAGTTGCGCTTGCGCGACATCCTGCACATGCAGCCGGGGGACATCATCCCGGTCGAGATGCCGGAAGAAATGATCATGCGCGCCAATGGCGTGCCTGCGTTCAAGGTCAAGATGGGCTCGCACAAAGGCAACCTTGCGTTGCAGGTGATCGAGCCGATCGAGCGCCGCTGACCGGCGCTCAAACCTCCTTGTTTTAACAGACTGCTACTAACCGAATTTTTGCCCGCCGAGGACAAATGATGAACGACGATATGAACGCGCAGGACGACCAGGCGCTGGCTGATGAATGGGCTGCGGCCCTGGAAGAAACCGGTGACGCCGGTCAGGACGATATCGACGCCTTGCTGGCCGCCGATACCGCTGGCTCGTCGTCCAACCGTCTGCCGATGGAAGAGTTCGGCAGCGTGGCGAAGAACAACGACCCGGTGAGTCTGGAAGGTCCGAACCTGGACGTGATCCTTGATATCCCGGTGTCGATTTCCATGGAAGTGGGCAGCACCGACATCAACATCCGTAACCTGCTGCAACTCAACCAGGGTTCGGTGATCGAGCTCGATCGTCTGGCCGGTGAGCCGCTGGACGTACTGGTCAACGGCACGCTGATCGCTCACGGCGAAGTGGTCGTGGTCAACGAGAAGTTCGGCATTCGCCTGACGGACGTGATCAGCCCAAGCGAACGCATCAAGAAGCTGCGCTAAGTGAAAAAGGTTCTGGGGTGTGTACTGGCGATGCCCTTCAGTGCGCTGGCCGCCGAGACGGTTGCGACCGCTACGCCGGCGGTCAGCAGTGGCGTGGCCGGGCAATTGACGCAGTTGGTCTTCGGCTTGCTGCTGGTGCTGGGGTTGATTTTCTTCCTCGCCTGGCTGTTGCGCCGGGTCCAGCAGGCCGGGCCGGCCGGCAAAGGGCAGGTGATCGAGTTGATCGGTTCCCGCGCACTCGGTCCCCGTGATCGTCTGATGCTGGTGCAGGTCGGCAACGAACAGATTCTGCTTGGCCTCAGTCCTGGCACCATCACCGCGTTGCATGTGCTCAAAGAGCCGGTGCAAGTGCCGGGCGTGACTGAAAAAGCGACCCCGGAGTTTGCCCAGCGTCTATTGGAGATGCTCGGCAAGGATCAAAAGGATAAGAAGTAATGGGTGCGTTACGCATCGTCTTGACGCTGGCCCTGATGCTGGCTGCGCCGCTGGCGTTCGCCGCCGATCCGTTGTCGATCCCGGCGATCACCTTGGGCACCAACGCCAATGGTGCTCAGGAATACTCGGTCAGCCTGCAAATCCTGCTGATCATGACCGCGCTGAGTTTCATCCCGGCGTTCGTCATGCTGATGACCAGCTTCACGCGGATCATCATTGTCTTCTCGATCCTGCGCCAGGCCCTGGGCCTGCAACAGACACCGTCGAACCAGATCCTCACGGGCATGGCGCTGTTTCTGACGCTGTTCATTATGGCGCCGGTGTTTGACCGGGTGAATCAGGACGCCTTGCAGCCGTATCTGGCGGAAAAACTGACCGCCCAGGATGCCGTCGCCAAGGCTCAGGTGCCGATCAAGGACTTCATGCTGGCGCAGACGCGCAGCAGCGATCTTGAATTGTTCATGCGCCTGTCCAAGCGCACCGACATCGCGTCGCCCGATCAGGCGCCGCTGACCATTCTGGTGCCGGCGTTTGTCACGTCTGAGCTGAAAACCGCGTTCCAGATCGGCTTCATGATTTTCATTCCGTTCCTGATCATCGACCTGGTGGTGGCCAGTGTGCTGATGGCGATGGGCATGATGATGCTCTCGCCACTGATCATTTCCCTGCCGTTCAAGATCATGTTGTTCGTGCTGGTGGATGGCTGGGCGTTGATCATCGGTACGTTGGCGAGCAGCTTCGGCGGTGTCTCGCCATGACGCCGGAAGTCGCGGTAGACATCTTTCGCGAAGCGCTGTGGCTGACCACGATGATGGTTGCCGTGCTGGTGATCCCGAGCCTGCTGGTCGGCCTGTTGGTGGCGATGTTCCAGGCCGCCACGCAGATCAACGAACAGACCCTGAGCTTCCTCCCGCGCTTGCTGGTCATGCTGGTCACGCTGATCGTTGCCGGCCCATGGCTGGTGCAGACGTTCATGGAATACATCCTGCAGTTGTACGGCAGCATTCCTCAGGTCATTGGCTAAACCATGCCGTCGCTGTTGCAACTGACCGACACCCAGATCAGTACCTGGGTGGCGACGTTCATGTTGCCGCTGTTTCGCATCGGCGCCTTGCTGATGGTCATGCCGGTGTTTGGTACAACGCTGGTGCCCAAACGTGTGCGTTTGTACTTTGCGTTGGCGATCACCGTGGTGATCGCTCCGGGGCTGCCGCCGATGCCGCCGGTCAATGCGCTGGACTTGAGTGGGCTGCTGCTGATCGCCGAGCAGATCCTGATTGGCGCAATTCTGGGTTTTTCCTTACAGCTGTTCTTTCAGGCCTTCGTGGTCGCCGGGCAGATCGTTTCCATTCAGATGGGCATGGGCTTCGCGTCGATGGTCGACCCCACCAACGGCGTTTCGGTGGCGGTGATCGGGCAGTTCTTCACCATGCTGGTGACACTGCTGTTCCTGTCTATGAACGGGCATCTGGTGGTGTTCGAAGTCCTGACTGAAAGCTTCACCACCCTGCCGGTTGGCAGCGGATTGTTGGTCAATCATTTCTGGGAACTGGCCGGCAAGCTCGGCTGGGTCCTCGGTGCGGCGTTGTTGTTGGTGTTGCCAGCGATCACGGCGCTGCTGGTAGTCAACATCGCGTTCGGCGTGATGACCCGGGCCGCGCCGCAGCTGAATATCTTCTCTATCGGTTTTCCGCTGACCCTGGTGCTCGGGCTGTTCATCGTCTGGGTCGGGCTGGCGGACATCATCAATCAGTATCAACCGCTGGCCACCGAGGCCTTGCAGTTTTTACGCGAACTCGCACGGGCGCGCTGAGTCATGGCTGAGAGCGAAAGCGGTCAGGACAAAACAGAAGACCCCACGGAGAAGCGCAAAAAAGACTCACGGGACAAGGGTGAGATTGCGCGTTCCAAGGAGCTCAACACCCTGGCGATCATGCTCGCCGGCGCCGGCGGCCTGCTGGTTTTCGGCGGCGCCCTCGCGCAGGAAATGATGGAGCTGATGCGGATGAACTTCACGCTCTCGCGGGAAGTGATTCTGGATCAACGCAACATGGGCACCTTCCTCCTGCATTCGGGGCAGATTGCGCTGGTGGCGATTCAGCCGTTGATGATCACCTTGCTGCTGGCCGCGTTGATCGGTCCGATTTCCCTGGGTGGCTGGTTGTTCGCAGCGGGTTCCATGGCACCGAAGTTCAGTCGCATGAATCCTGGCGCGGGGCTCAAGCGGATGTTCTCGGCCAAGGCCATCGTCGAGCTGCTCAAGGCGTTGGCGAAGTTTCTGATCGTGCTGTTCGTGGCACTGGCGGTGTTGTCTTCCGACATCGACGACCTGATGCGCATCGCGCACGAGCCGTTGGAGATGGCGGTCATTCACAGCCTGCAAGTGGTGGGCTGGAGCACCTTGTGGATGGCCTGCGGGCTGATCATCATCGCCGCCGTCGACGTGCCGGTGCAGTTGTGGGAAAGCCACAAGAAACTGCTGATGACCAAGCAGGAAGTGCGCGACGAGCACAAGGATCAGGAAGGGCGGCCGGAGGTCAAACAGCGCATCCGCCAGTTGCAGCGCGAGATGTCGCAACGGCGGATGATGGCGGCCATTCCCGAGGCCGATGTGGTCATCACCAACCCGACCCACTACGCCGTGGCGCTCAAGTACGACCCGGACAAAGGCAGCGCGCCGGTGCTGCTGGCCAAGGGCAGTGACTTCCTGGCCTTGAAAATCCGCGAAATCGCCGTGGCCAACAATGTCTTGCTGCTCGAATCGCCCGCCCTGGCGCGTTCGATCTATTACTCCACCGAGCTGGAGCAGGAAATACCCGGTGGCCTGTACCTGGCGGTCGCCCAGGTATTGGCTTACGTCTACCAGATCCGCCAGCACCGCGCCGGCAAAGGCAAGCCGCCTGAGCCGCTCAAGGATGACCTGCCGATTCCACCGGATCTGCGCCGCGATTCCTGACCCACCCCTGTAGCAGCTGTCGAGCCTCGCAGGCTCGACAGCTGCTACAAAAAAACTCCAATCAATCCCTCTATTTACCTCCTCTGCAAAAGTTGGAAGGCTTCTTGCAATAGCCGCTTTGCGCCAGCTTCAGGCGTCAAAAGTTTGCTTTAAAGGAACGGGGAAAACCGTGGATCGCTCTCAGTTATTCAACAGTGCTCGCACAAACGTTGCCGACTTAAGTCGGGGCAATCTGGGCGTGCCGTTGTTGCTGCTGGTCATGCTGGCCATGATGATGCTGCCGGTGCCGCCGTTCCTGCTGGACGTGTTCTTCACGTTCAACATCGCACTGTCGATCGTCGTTTTGCTGGTCTGCGTCTACGCCTTGCGGCCGCTGGACTTCGCGGTGTTCCCGACCATTCTGCTGGTCGCGACGTTGCTGCGACTGGCGCTGAACGTGGCCTCCACGCGGGTGGTGATGCTCCACGGTCAGGACGGCCACGCCGCCGCCGGTAAGGTGATCCAGGCCTTCGGTGAGGTGGTGATCGGCGGTAACTACGTGGTCGGTATCGTGGTCTTCGCGATTTTAATGATCATCAACTTCGTCGTGGTGACCAAGGGTGCCGGGCGGATTTCCGAGGTGAGCGCGCGCTTCACCCTCGATGCGATGCCCGGCAAACAAATGGCAATCGACGCCGATTTGAACGCCGGCCTGATTGATCAGAACCAGGCCAAACTGCGCCGGATGGAAGTCGCCCAGGAGGCTGAGTTCTACGGTTCCATGGACGGTGCCAGCAAATTCGTGCGCGGTGACGCCATTGCCGGCCTGTTGATTCTGTTCATCAACCTGATCGGCGGCATGGCGGTCGGTATCTTCCAGCACGGCATGACCTTTGGCGATGCCGGTCGGGTGTACGCGCTGTTGACCATCGGTGACGGTTTGGTGGCGCAATTGCCATCACTGCTGTTGTCCACGGCCGCCGCGATCATGGTGACCCGTGCTTCCGGTTCGGAAGACATGGGCAAGCAAATCAATCGCCAGATGTTCGCCTCGCCGAAAGCGTTGGCTGTCGCGGCGGGACTGATGGCTGTGATGGGCCTGGTGCCCGGCATGCCGCACTTTTCCTTCCTGAGCATGGCTGCTCTCGCTGCCGGTGGTGCGTACCTGTTCTGGAAGAAGCAGAACGTGGTCAAGGTCCAGGCGCTGCAAGAGGTCAAGCGTCAGCAGGAACTGCTGCCATCGCCGGCCCGCGCCATGGAGACCAAAGAGCTGGGCTGGGATGACGTCACGCCTATCGACATGATTGGCCTGGAAGTCGGCTATCGCCTGATTCCGCTGGTAGACCGCAATCAGGGGGGGCAACTGCTGGCGCGGATCAAGGGCGTGCGCAAGAAGCTGTCCCAGGACCTGGGCTTCCTGATGCCGACGGTGCATATCCGTGACAACCTCGACCTGGCGCCGAGTGCCTACCGCCTCACGCTGATGGGCGTGATCCTGGCAGAAGCCGAGATTTACCCGGATCGCGAACTGGCGATCAACCCGGGGCAGGTCTACGGCACGCTTAATGGCATAACCGCCAAAGATCCGGCTTTTGGCCTGGAGGCGGTCTGGATCGAAATCAGCCAGCGCGCCCAGGCGCAATCGCTCGGTTACACGGTGGTCGATGCCAGTACCGTGGTTGCCACGCACTTGAACCAGATCCTGTACAAGCACTCCAGCGAACTGATCGGTCACGAAGAAGTCCAGCAACTCATGCAATTGCTGGCCAAAAGCTCGCCTAAACTGGCTGAAGAGCTGGTGCCGGGCGTGGTTTCGCTGTCGCAGCTGCTCAAGGTGTTGCAAGCGCTGCTGGCCGAACAGGTGCCTGTGCGCGACATTCGCAGCATCGCCGAGGCGATCGCCAACAACGCCGCCAAGAGTCAAGATACTGCCGCTTTGGTGGCCGCTGTGCGGGTCGGTGTATCCCGCGCAATCGTCCAAAGCATTGTAGGTACTGACTCCGAGCTACCAGTGATCACCCTGGAGCCAAGGTTGGAACAGATATTGCTCAATAGTCTTCAGAAGGCAGGACAAGGCTCGGAAGAGGGCGTTCTGCTGGAGCCAAGCATGGCAGAGAAGCTGCAGCGCTCGTTGATCGATGCGGCGCAGCGTCAGGAAATGCAAGGTCAGCCGGTGATTCTGCTGGTGGCCGGCCCGGTTCGCGCCATGTTGTCGCGATTTGGCCGACTGGCAGTCCCGGGTTTGCATGTGTTGGCTTATCAGGAAATCCCTGACAACAAGCAAGTGACCATCGTTGCGACAGTAGGGCCCAACGGCTGAGGTAGTGGTTTATGCAAGTTAAGCGTTTTTTCGCCGCCGATATGCGTCAGGCCATGAAACTGGTTCGTGATGAGCTGGGCGCCGATGCCGCCATTATTGGCAATCGCCGGATCGCCGGCGGTGTCGAGCTGACGGCTGCGCTGGATTACAAATTGTCGGCGCTGGCCCCGCGCGTTCCGAACATGGAACTCGAGGATGAGCTGCGCAAGACCCAATCGCGCATTGTGACTGCCCAGGCCGAATTGAGCCTGCGTGGCGATGGCGAGACCGAAGGCGACAAGACCACCAATCGCCAGTTGTTCGCCGGCCTGCCACTGACCGCTGCCGAGCCACTGATCGAACCGACCTACGCCGAACCGCGTCGCTCGGCGCCTGCCCCGGCACCGGCTGCTGGCGGCGTTGATCCACGTGCGTTCGACTCGATGCGCTTCGAACTCAACAGTCTGCGTGAACTGATGGAAGTACAGCTCGGTTCGCTGGCCTGGAATCAGCTGCAAGGCAGTCGTCCGGCCCAGGCCAACCTTTGGCGTCGCCTGCAACGCATCGGCCTGTCCGGCCCGTTGTCGCGCGATCTGCTGGCCATGATCGGTGATATCGATGAGCCCCGTCAGGCCTGGCGCATGTTGCTGGCGCACCTGGCGCGGATGATTGCCACACCGGAAGTCGAGCCACTGGAAGAGGGCGGCGTGATTGCCATGGTCGGCCCTGCCGGCATGGGCAAGACCACCACCCTGGCCAAGCTCGCGGCCCGTTACGTGCTCAAGTACGGCGCGCAGAACATCGCGCTGGTGAGCATGGACAGCTTTCGCATTGGCGCCCAGGAGCAGCTCAAGACGCTGGGGCGCATTCTCAATGTGTCGGTGACCCACGTCGATCCGGGCCAGTCGCTGGTTCAGGCGCTGGAGCCACTGCTGCGCAAACGCGTGGTGCTGATCGATACCGCAGGCCTTCAGGCCAGCGATCCGGCCCTGCGCATGCAGCTCGAAAGCCTGGCCGGGCGTGGCATCAAATCAAAAAATTACCTGGTGCTCGCAACCACCAGCCAAAAACAGGTTCTAACAGCCGCTTATCACAGTTACAAGCGCTGCGGGCTCGCTGGCTGCATCCTGACTAAACTGGATGAAACGGCAAGTCTGGGCGAGGTGCTGAGCCTGGCGATCAGTCATGAATTGCCGGTGGCGTACCTGACCGATGGCCCGCGGATTCCGGATGATTTGCATCTGCCGCGCCGTCATCAGTTGGTCAGTCGCGCCGTGAGCGTGCAAATGCAGGAAGAACCCAGCGAAGAAGCCATGGCTGATATGTTCGCTGATATTTACCACAGCCCGACCAAGCAGGTTGGCTAAGGTAGTCATGAACAGTTTTTGTACCTACATCGATGGTCTGCCATGCATTGTTCCATTTGCGAACGCGCAGCCAGTAATGTGGCCTCCGTCTATGCAAGACAAGGTAAAGAAATAACATGGGCAGCATGCATCCCGTACAGGTGATCGCGGTGACCGGCGGCAAAGGTGGCGTCGGCAAGACTAACGTGTCAGTGAATTTGTCACTGGCCCTGGCTGAACTCGGCCGTCGCGTCATGCTGTTGGACGCTGACCTGGGCCTGGCGAACGTCGACGTTCTGTTGGGACTGACACCCAAACGTACCCTGGCCGACGTGATCGAAGGCCGCTGCGAGCTGCGCGACGTTCTGTTGCAGGGCCCGGGCGGTATTCGAATTGTTCCGGCCGCGTCCGGTACCCAGAGCATGGTTCATTTGAGCCCGGCTCAACACGCCGGCCTGATCCAGGCGTTCAGCGACATCGGCGACAACCTCGACGTATTGGTGATCGACACCGCTGCGGGCATAGGTGACTCGGTAGTCAGTTTTGTTCGCGCAGCGCAAGAAGTCTTGCTGGTGGTCTGCGACGAGCCGACCTCGATCACCGACGCCTACGCGCTGATCAAACTGCTTAACCGCGATTACGGCATGAACCGCTTCCGTGTCCTGGCCAACATGGCCCAGAGCCCGCAAGAAGGTCGCAACCTGTTCGCCAAGTTGACCAAGGTCACCGACCGCTTTCTCGACGTTGCCTTGCAATACGTCGGCGCGGTGCCTTACGACGAAAGCGTGCGCAAGGCTGTGCAGAAACAACGTGCCGTGTATGAAGCCTTCCCGCGTTCCAAGTGCGCCCTGGCGTTCAAGGCCATCGCGCAGAAAGTTGATACCTGGCCGCTGCCTGCCAACCCGCGCGGGCACCTTGAGTTTTTCGTCGAGCGCCTCGTGCAACAGACCGCAGGACCCGTCCTATGACAGCCAGCGGCTACAACCTCTACAAGAAGTCGGCACGTGACGCGCAGTACGAGCTGATCGAGCGTTACGCGCCACTGGTCAAACGCATTGCTTACCACTTGCTGGCCCGTCTGCCGGCCAGTGTCCAGGTTGAAGACCTGATCCAGGCCGGGATGATCGGCCTGCTCGAAGTATCGACCAAATACGACGCCAGCAAAGGCGCCAGTTTCGAGACGTACGCGGGCATACGAATCCGCGGCGCCATGCTCGATGAAGTACGCAAGGGGGACTGGGCGCCACGTTCGGTCCACCGAAATACCCGTATGGTCAGTGACGCAATTCGCTCTATTGAAGCTAAAACCGGCCGTGACGCTAAAGATCACGAGGTTGCGGCCGAACTCCAATTGAGTCTCGACGATTATTACGGGATTTTGAACGACACCCTGGGCAGCCGCTTATTCAGTTTCGACGATCTGTTGCAGGACGGCGAACACGAAGGGCTGCACGAGGATGGCGCGAGTGCTCATCTCGAGCCGTCACGCGATCTGGAAGATGAACGCTTCCAGGCGGCGCTGGCGGACGCGATTGCCAATTTGCCGGAGCGCGAGCGACTGGTGTTGGCGCTGTACTACGACGAAGAGTTGAATCTCAAGGAAATCGGTGAGGTCCTGGGGGTCAGCGAATCGCGGGTCAGCCAGTTACACAGCCAGTGCGCGGCCCGTTTGCGGGGGCGTTTGGGGGAGTGGCGAGCGCGCTGAAGGCAGTGTGGGGACACTGCGAACGGGGCTGGTGCGGATTTGAACGGCACCGGTCGCGATCTGTTGTGCTCCAGACAGTCATCGAGTGAATTGCCGAATTGATTGAAATGGCGCGTCCAGGTGCTGGGCGCGTTTAAGACTGCTTGGAGGTCGAATTGGACAAGAACATGAAAATCCTCATCGTTGATGACTTCTCAACGATGCGGCGGATCATAAAAAACCTGTTGCGTGACCTTGGGTTCACCAACACGGTCGAGGCTGACGATGGCACTACCGCCATTCCGGTTCTCAACAGCGGGAGCATCGACTTTCTGGTAACGGACTGGAACATGCCTGGCATGACCGGTATCGATCTGCTGCGCCACGTGCGCGCCGATGAAAAGCTCAAGCACCTGCCGGTGTTGATGGTGACCGCTGAAGCCAAGCGCGAGCAGATCATCGAAGCGGCCCAGGCCGGTGTAAACGGCTATGTGGTCAAACCCTTCACGGCCCAGGCGTTGAAAGAAAAAATCGAGAAGATTTTCGAACGCATCGGTTGATCCACTGCGCCACGGGGGAGCTATGGAGCATAAAGAATCTTCACAGGGCGATTTTGAATCGACCCTGAAAAAACATGCCGTCGAACTGGTCGCCAGCCTTGAAAAAGGCAGGTTCGGCGAGGCTGTGCAACTGATCCATGAGCTCAATCAGACCCGTGACCGTGGCCTGTATCAGGAAGTGGGCAAGCTCACTCGCGAGCTGCACAGCGCGATCGTCAATTTCCAGATTGACCCGAACATGCCGCAAGCCGAGGAAGTGTCGCAGATCACGGACGCCACCGAGCGCCTGGGGTATGTGGTCAAGCTGACCGAGGCCGCGGCCAACCGCACCATGGACCTGGTGGAAAGCGCCACGCCGCTGGTCAACAGCCTGAGCGAAGAAGCCCAGGCGTTGAGCACGGACTGGAGCCGGTTCATGCGCCGCGAAGTCGGGGCTGAAGAGTTCCGTGAGCTGGCCCGCCGCGTCGACGGTTTCCTGACACGCAGCACCGAGGACAACCGCACGGTGTCGAGCAACCTCAACGACATCCTGCTGGCTCAGGATTACCAGGACCTCACCGGTCAGGTGATCAAGCGCGTGACCCAGTTGGTCACCGAAGTTGAAAGCAATTTGCTCAAGCTCGTCCTCATGGCCAGCCAGGTAGACCGCTTTGCGGGTATCGAACATGACCGTGAATCGATGCTCGCCGAAAAAGATCCACAAAAACATCTCTCTCAGGGTGAAGGTCCGCAGATTCATGCCGATAAAAGAGAAGACGTTGTGTCCGGTCAGGACGATGTGGACGATTTGCTATCCAGCCTGGGATTTTAGCGTTTCAGCATTCTAGGTTTTTTAGGTTTTTAGACCTGTAGGAGCACCCCCTTAATGAGCTTCGGCGCCGATGAAGAGATCCTTCAGGATTTCCTGGTTGAGGCCGGCGAGATTCTAGAGCAACTGTCCGAACAACTGGTCGAGCTGGAAAGCCGACCGGATGATGCGGACTTGCTCAATGCAATTTTTCGCGGTTTTCACACTGTAAAAGGGGGCGCCGGCTTCCTCCAGCTCAACGAGCTGGTGGAGTGCTGCCACATCGCCGAAAACGTGTTCGACATCCTGCGCAAGGGTGAGCGTCGCGTCGATTCGGAACTGATGGACGTGGTCCTCGAAGCGCTGGACGCGGTGAACAGCATGTTCGGCGAGGTCCGCGAGCGCAGCCCGGTTACGGCGGCGACACCTGAATTGCTGGAGGCCCTGGCCCGTCTGGCCGAGCCGCAAACGGCAGATGAAGCTGCACCGGTTGCTCTCGTGGCTGAAGCACCTGCCGCCGAAAGCGAATCGGGCGACATCACCGATAACGAATTCGAACAACTGCTGGACTCGCTGAACGCCGTCAAGGCTCAGGCCGAAGCGCCAGTGGCTGCAGCACCAACGCCTGCCAGCGATGCTGCTGCCAGCGACGAAATCACCGATGCCGAGTTCGAGTCGTTGCTCGATCAATTGCACGGCAAAGGCCAGTTCGCCGTTGATGCCGTGGCCCCTGCGCCAGCCGCACCGGCTGCGCCAAAAGCGGCGGGCGACAGCTCCGACATTACCGACGACGAATTTGAAGCACTGCTCGACCAGTTGCACGGCAAAGGCAACTTTGCGGTGGATGCGCTGGAGTCGGCCATTGCTTCGGTACCGGCTACACCTGCGCCAACTGCGGCGGCGGTGGGTGGGGATCTGATCTCCGATCACGAGTTCGAATCGCTGCTCGACGAATTGCACGGTAAAGGCAAGTTCACCGATGTGGCGACAGGCACTGTCGTCACTGCCCCGGCGCCCGCTGCCAAGGCAGCGGCACCGGCGGCCAAGGCACCAGAACCGAAAGCCGAGGCACCGAAACCGGCTGCCGCTGCCGCTGCTGCACCGGCCCCGGCCCGTGCTCCGGCTGCGCCGCCACCGGAAAAACCGGCGAGCGAAGCCGAGACCACCGTGCGGGTCGATACCGCGCGTCTCGACGAAATCATGAACATGGTCGGCGAACTGGTACTGGTGCGTAACCGTCTGGTTCGCCTGGGTGCCAACAGTGCCGACGAAGCCATGTCCAAGGCGGTGTCGAACCTCGACGTGGTCACGGCTGACCTGCAAACCGCGGTCATGAAGACCCGGATGCAACCGATCAAGAAAGTCTTCGGGCGCTTCCCGCGCCTGGTTCGCGACCTGGCTCGCCAGCTCAAGAAAGAGATCAACCTGGAACTGGTCGGCGAAGAAACCGACCTCGACAAGAACCTCGTCGAGGCCCTGGCCGACCCGCTGGTCCACTTGGTGCGCAACGCGGTCGACCACGGCATCGAGTCGCCGGAAGAACGCGAAGCCTCGGGCAAGTCCCGTGGCGGTCGAGTCGTACTTGCGGCGGAACAGGAAGGTGACCACATCCTGCTGTCGATCTCCGATGACGGCAAAGGCATGGACCCGCACGTCCTGCGTTCCATCGCGGTAAAACGCGGTGTGATGGACAAGGATGCGGCGGATCGCTTGAGCGACACCGAGTGCTACAACCTGATTTTCGCGCCAGGGTTCTCGACCAAGACCGAGATCTCCGACGTGTCGGGTCGTGGCGTGGGCATGGACGTGGTGAAAACCAAGATTTCCCAGCTCAACGGTTCGATCAACATCTACTCGACCAAGGGCCAGGGCTCGAAGATCGTCATCAAGGTCCCGCTGACCCTGGCGATCATGCCGACGCTGATGGTCATGCTCGGCAACCAGGCGTTTGCATTCCCGCTGGTGAACGTCAACGAGATCTTCCACCTCGACCTGTCGACCACCAACGTGGTGGATGGTCAGGAAGTGGTGATCGTGCGCGACAAGGCGCTGCCACTGTTTTACCTCAAGCGCTGGCTGGTCAGCTCCGCCGCTCACGAAGAGCAGCGCGAAGGCCATGTGGTGATCCTTTCGGTGGGCACGCAGCGGATCGGCTTTGTCGTCGATCAGTTGGTGGGCCAGGAAGAAGTGGTCATCAAGCCATTGGGCAAAATGCTCCAGGGAACCCCGGGCATGTCGGGCGCCACCATCACCGGTGACGGCCGCATTGCGCTGATTCTCGATGTTCCGAGCATGCTCAAGCGTTACGCCACGCGGCGTATTTGATTCTGGTGGAGCGGGGCGACTGAGCCTCGCTCCGTCTAACGGAGTGTTTATGGCAGTCAAAGTCCTGGTGGTGGACGATTCGGGGTTTTTCCGCCGCCGCGTCTCGGAAATTCTTTCAGCGGATTCGAATATCCAGGTCGTCGGCACGGCGACCAACGGAAAAGAGGCGATCGATCAGGCCCTGGCCCTCAAGCCGGACGTGATCACAATGGACTACGAAATGCCCATGATGGACGGCATCACGGCCGTGCGGCACATCATGCAGCGCTGCCCGACGCCGGTGTTGATGTTCTCCTCGCTGACCCACGAAGGCGCCCGGGTCACCCTCGATGCGCTGGATGCCGGCGCCGTGGATTTCCTGCCGAAGAATTTCGAAGACATCTCCCGTAACCCGGAGAAGGTCAAGCAACTGCTGTGCGAAAAGATCCTGAGCATTTCGCGCAGTAACCGTCGCGCCAATACCTACAGTGCTCCGGCCCCGGTCGCCGCGCCTGCTCCAACTCCTGCGCCTGCAAGCGCCAGCAGTTACGGCAGCCATGCACCGTCGCGTCCGGCGCCGGCGCCGATTCCGGCACGCACCCATGCGCCTGTGTCGTCCGGCCCATCGTCGCCTGCACCAAAACGCAAAGCCTACAAACTGGTGGCCATCGGCACGTCCACGGGCGGTCCGGTAGCGCTGCAACGGGTCCTGACCCAGTTGCCGGCCAACTTCCCGGCGCCGCTGGTATTGATCCAGCACATGCCGGCGGCGTTCACCAAGGCCTTCGCCGAACGCCTGGACAAGCTCTGCCGGATCAGCGTCAAGGAAGCCGAGGATGGCGACATCCTGCGTCCTGGCCTGGCGTTGCTGGCACCGGGTGGCAAGCAAATGATGATCGATGGCCGTGGCGCGGTGAAAATCCTGCCGGGCGACGAGCGTCTGAATTACAAACCAAGCGTGGACATCACCTTCGGTTCTGCCGCCAAGTCCTACGGTGACAAAGTTCTGGCGGTCGTGCTGACCGGCATGGGCGCCGACGGTCGTGAAGGGGCTCGCCTGCTCAAACAGAGCGGCAGCGCGATCTGGGCTCAGGATGAAGCCAGTTGCGTGATCTACGGCATGCCGATGGCCATCGTCAAAGCCGATCTCGCCGATGCGATCTACGGGTTGGAAGATATTGGCAAGCACCTGGTCGAGGCGTGTATCTGATGGATGTTTTAAGCCTGATTGGCATCATCATGGCGTTCGTCGCCATCATTGGCGGCAATTACCTTGAAGGAGGCCACCTTGGCGCGCTGGCCAACGGCCCGGCAGCCCTGATCGTATTGGGTGGCACCATCGGCGCAGCCTTGTTGCAATCGCCGATGAGCGCCTTCAAGCGCGCCATGCAAATCCTTGGCTGGATTCTGTTTCCGCCGCGCGTTGACCTGGCCGGTGGCATTGATCGCGTGGTGAACTGGAGCCTGACCGCCCGCAAGGAAGGCCTGCTCGGCCTGGAAGGGGTGGCCGATGCCGAACCTGACAGCTACTCGCGCAAAGGCCTGCAACTGCTGGTTGACGGTGCCGAACCGGAAGCGATTCGCAGCATCCTGGAAGTGGATTTCTACACCCAGGAAAGCCGCGACATCGAGGCCGCCAAAGTCTTTGAAAGCATGGGCGGCTACGCGCCGACCATCGGGATTATCGGGGCAGTGATGGGCCTGATCCATGTCATGGGCAACCTGGCCGATCCGACCCAACTGGGCAGCGGCATTGCCGTGGCCTTCGTCGCGACCATCTACGGTGTGGCCAGTGCCAACCTGGTGTTGCTGCCGATTGCCTCCAAGCTCAAGTCCGTGGCCTTGCGTCAGTCGCGTTATCGCGAAATGTTGCTGGAAGGGATCCTGTCGATCGCTGAAGGTGAAAACCCTCGCTCTATTGAGTTGAAGCTTCAGGGCTTCATGGATTGATGGGAGACATGGACCATGGCACGTCGTCGCCAACCTGAAGAACATGTGAACCACGAACGCTGGCTCGTTTCCTATGCCGACTTCATCACGTTGCTGTTCGCGTTCTTCGTGGTCATGTACTCGATCTCTTCGATCAACGAAGGCAAGTACAAAGTCATCTCGCAAGCGTTGATCGGGGTCTTCACCGACGCCGATCGCTCGCTCAAACCGATTCCGGTCGGTGAAGAGCGGCCGATGACCGTGACGCCGGCAAAACCGTTGGTGAAAGACAGCGAGCAGGTCGATGCCGGGGTTGCCGGTTCCAACGACCCGCTGAAAAGTATCGCCGATGACATCAGTGCCGCGTTTGGTGACCTGATCAGCTCCAACCAGATGACCGTGCGTGGCAACGAGTTGTGGGTCGAGATCGAACTCAATTCCAGCCTGTTGTTTGGCAGCGGCGATGCCATGCCCAGCGACATCGCGTTCAACATCATCGACAAGGTCGCCGGGATTTTGAAGCCATTCGACAACCCGATCCACGTCGAAGGTTTTACGGACGATCAACCGATTCGCACCGCGCAGTACCCGACCAACTGGGAGCTGTCCTCGGCCCGTTCCGCGAGCATCGTGCGCATGCTGGCGATGCAGGGTGTGAACCCCAGCCGCCTGGCGTCCGTGGGCTACGGCGAGTTCCAGCCGGTGGCCAACAACGCCACTGCCGAAGGCCGCGCACGCAACCGTCGTGTGGTGCTGGTGGTGTCGCGCAATCTCGATGTGCGCCGCAGCCTGACCGGCACCGGTACCGCTCATGCACAACCGGACGCCGCGTTGAAGCGTGCTGGCACACAAACTGCACCGACCCCGGTCAAGTCGCCGGTACGAGAGAGCGCCGTCAATTCTCCGTCACCCGTATTAACACGCTGAGCTATTTCTCGGTCGACCTAGTCGGCCGGGCGGAACCCTTCGAATGAGAGTCTGGGCAGTTGCCAATCAAAAGGGTGGTGTTGGTAAAACCACTTCCTCTATCGCTTTAGCCGGTTTGCTGGCCGAGGCGGGCAAGCGCGTGGTTGTGGTCGATCTCGACCCGCACGGCTCCATGACCAGTTACTTCGGCTACGACCCCGACACCCTGGAACACAGCAGCTACGACTTGTTCCTGCACAAGGGCAGCGTGCCGCAAGGCTTGCCCGGTCAGTTGCTGTTGCCCACCAGCCACGAAAGCATTTCCCTGTTGCCCTCCAGCACCGCGCTGGCCACCCTTGAGCGTCAGTCGCCGGGGCAGAGTGGTTTGGGCCTGGTGATTGCCAAGAGCCTGGCGCAGTTGTGGCAGGACTTCGATTATGCGGTGATCGACAGTCCGCCGTTGCTCGGCGTGCTGATGGTCAATGCCTTGGCGGCGAGCCAGCAATTGGTGATCCCGGTGCAGACCGAGCATCTGGCCGTCAAAGGCCTGGAGCGCATGGTCAACACCCTGGCGATGATCAATCGCTCACGCAAACAGGCGCTGCCGTTCACCATCATCCCGACCTTGTTCGACCGCCGCACGCAGGCTTCCCTCGGGACTCTGCGGGTGCTGCGCGACCTGTACCCGGAAGAAATCTGGCAAGGCTACATTCCGGTCGACACGCGTCTGCGTGACGCAAGCCGGGCCGGGCTCACGCCTTCGCAGTTCGACGGCAAGAGCCGCGGCGTTCTGGCTTACCGCGCGCTGCTCAAGCATTTGCTGGCGCAGCAATCCGTTGCGCAGGTGGCGTGAGATGAACCTTCCTTGCGTGGTGCTTAAATGAATCGGCCGGTGAAAATCACCTCTCGCCCGCAACTGGCGCTCCAGAGCTATCTGGACAGCTTGCTGCAGGACGCGACCGAGGAGCTGGCGCCCGTCATCGAAGCGCCCGTCGAAGTGATCGAGCCTGAAAGCACCCTCGACGAGTTTCAGTTGGCGGTGCTCGAAGAGCAGGCGCGTGATGCCGCGGTGGTTGCGGCCCCTGTCGTTGCCCCTGTCGTTGCGCCAGTCGTGAAGGCGCCAGCACCTGTCATGGAAGCACCGGCACCGATCCTCGCGCCGGTATCGACCATCGCACCGCTGCTGCAAACGCTGGTGCCGCCGGTTGTCGAAGTTCATCTCCCGCCGAGCAACACGCCGCCTCCGGTCGAAACTGACGGGCGTCCATCGTGGGCCGCCGAGCCCTTCGAATGCCTGTTGTTCGATGTCGCCGGCCTGACGCTGGCGGTGCCGCTGGTGTGCCTCGGTTCGATATATTCGTTGGCTGGTCACGAGCTGACGCCGCTGTTCGGTCAGCCGGAGTGGTTCCTCGGGATTCTCCCGAGCCAGGCCGGCAACCTGAAAGTCCTCGATACCGCGCGTTGGGTCATGCCCGACCGCTACCGCGATGACTTCCGCCAGGGCCTGCAATACGTCATTTCGGTCCAGGGTTATGAGTGGGGGCTGGCCGTGCATCAGGTCAGCCGCTCGTTGCGCCTGGACCCCAACGAAATCAAATGGCGCAGCCACCGGGGTCAACGACCTTGGCTGGCGGGCACCGTGATTGAACACATGTGTGCCTTGCTCGACGTTTCCGCACTGGCCGAGCTGATCGCCAGTGGCGGGGCAAAGCACATGAGCAGCATCAAGAAACCGGCTCACAAACCGACATAACAAACACGCATCGGCAGTCACTGCCGATGCACAGAACACACACCGCCAGGGCGGTTTTTCGAGGGGTCAGGGTATGAATGATAAGGCGACGGCTGCAAAGGGTTCCGAAGATCCGATCCTGCAATGGGTAACCTTCAAGCTGGACAACGAAACCTACGGCATCAACGTGATGCGCGTTCAGGAAGTCCTGCGCTACACCGAAATCGCCCCGGTACCGGGTGCTCCGAGCTACGTGCTGGGCATCATCAACCTGCGCGGTAACGTGGTTACTGTAATCGACACCCGTCAGCGTTTCGGCCTGATGAATGCCGAGATCAGCGACAACACCCGTATCGTCATCATTGAAGCCGACAAGCAAGTAGTCGGGATCATGGTCGACAGCGTGGCCGAAGTGGTTTACCTGCGTCAGTCGGAAATCGAAACCGCGCCAAACGTCGGTAACGAAGAATCCGCCAAGTTCATCCAAGGCGTATGCAACAAGAACAACGAACTGCTGATCCTGGTCGAGCTGGACAAGATGATGAGCGAAGAAGAATGGTCGGACCTGGAGAGCATCTGATTGATTCTTGAGGTAGCGGTCATTGTCCTGTTCCTTTTCTGGGCAGGCACGCTGGCGATGTTTCTGGCGTACATACGCGGTCAACGATTGATCGCCGCGCAACAGGCTCAGGGCGATGCGCTGCGGGATCAGCGCATCAAGGACCTGGCCAAACGCGTGGACGACTACCAGCGCGGCAACGTGCGCATGGGTGAAGACCTGCACGAGCTGCGCGCGGTGGTCGGCCCGCTGCCGGACAAACTGGCGCAACTGGAACAGCGCGACCCGTCGAGCCTGTCGTTTGCCCAGGCGGCGCGACTGGTCGGGATGGGCGCTACGGTGGATGAACTCACGCAGTCCTGCGGCTTGACCCAGGCTGAAGCGGAGTTGATGCGCAAGCTTCACAAGAACTGATTTTTGCAACTCGGCTGAAATTGCTTTCGCGAGCTTGCTCGCGATGGCGGTGCGTCAGTCACCGTAGATTTGAAAGTGCCGCCCTCATCGCGGGCAAGCCTCGCTCCCACAGGTATTGCGGTCGCGCACAAAGTATGTGAACGCCGCCGAACCCTGTGCGAGCCGGGCTTGCCCGCGATGGCGTCCTTGAAGCCTCAGTAATTGTCACCGCGTTCGGTGATGTCCTTCTCCAGCATGACCGCATCGGGATCATGCCCCGCCGGAAACTTGCCCTTCAGGTTCCATGCAAACGCAATAATCTCGGCAATCGTGCGGTACAACTCCTCCGGAATACTCTCGCCCAGCTCCATCCGCGCCAGCAGCTTTACCAGCTCGGCGTTTTCGTAGATCGGCACTTCGTAGTCGCGAGCGATCCGCAAAATCTCTTCCGCCAGCGCTTCGTCACCCTTGGCCGTGAGGGTAGGGGCGTGGCTGCCGTCGTATTTGAGGGCGATGGCCTGGCGTGGGGCGTTGGGGTTTTTCATGCGGTTTCGTCGACCCAGCGTTGTTCAAGACGGGTTTGCGGGCCTTGTGGCGGTTTGCCGAGGTGGCAATCCAGATCGCCGACGTTCAGTCCCGACGCCAGCAGGCGTTCGCGCAGCCCGGCCAGGTTGCTTTCGATCAGGCTCGCGGTGTACGGGCGTTCGGCCCAGAGTTGGCTGGACAGGCTGCCCTTGATCAGCTGCGCCTGAATCTGCAACGGGCCTAGCGGTTCCATGTCGAACGCCAGGTCGACGCGCCACAGTGGCTGCTTGGGCTCGCGTTCGTCGCGACGTTCGTGCGGCTGTTCTTTCTCTGGGGCTTCTTCGCGCTGGAACTTGACCTGCAATGGCACGATGTCCTGCAGGTTGCGCATGGGGATTTCCAGCTGCCAGGTGCTGACCAGCCGCCCATCATCCGTCAGACCGGTTTGTTCCAGGCTCGACAGTTGATGGCTTTGCAGGCGCGAAACCGCCGCCGCTGCCAAACGCAGCAAGTGCTCCAGATCACCTTCACCGTCCTGGCTTTGCAGCAGGCGCTCGGGCAGCGGGAAACTGGTCGGCAGCGGTTTGGCGCTGACCTGGCCGAGCATGCCGAGGGCGCTGCGCACGAAACTCGGCATCGCCTGCACCAATGTGTTGGCGGCGATCAGTGCGTTGAGGTTGGTGTTGGCCGGCAGCCCCGGTGTCAGTTGTGCGATCAGCTTGAGCAAATCGCCCTTCATGTCTGGAGCCAGCGTCGGATTCTGTCCGGTCAGCAATTTCGCTTCGAGGAACAGGCCGCTGTTGGCCAACGCTTGAGCAAGACCCTTTGGCGTGCTCAATTGCTGAACGTCCGGGAGGCCAGCGAGGAGTCTTTCCACGGCAACACGCAGGTCGTTGGAAGTCGGATCCGACGACGGTGGAGGCAACGGCAGGTTTTGCAGGACTTTGATCAAGCCATCCAGCGAGCCTTGGCGGCTTTGTTGGCTGACCAGTTGCTGGGTCACCGCCAATTGTTCCTGGCGGCTGCTCAGCGGGACGAATTTCAGCGTCTGGGTGTCTTGCACCATGGCGCTCAACAACGTGCCGATGCGCAGCGGCGTCGGGCTGTCGATACTCAAGGTGCTACCGCTCAGCACGGTGTTTAACAAGCTCATCATCGAGCGAAACACCGTCGGTTGCCCTGGCACCTGCGGCAGCACCTGCGAGGTCAGTACTTTGCCTTGCAGCAAGGTGCCGACCGGCAGTTGCGCGGTGTCGATGCGGGTAAGGGTGGCAATGCTGGAAGCGATGGCCTGTTGCACAGTGATTGCCAGATTGCTCGCCGACGGCTGCGTGATCGCCAGGCTGGTGCCTTGAGGCAGCGGCTGGGTGCTGGTGGCCTGCACCGTGGTCTGGCGACCGCTGTCGAGGGTGACTTTGAGCAACAGTTGAAAAGTCTGATCCGTCTGCTTGAGTGACAGCACTTCAGCCTTGGCGGTCTGCCCGACGTCGATCAGGCCCTCCATTGGCTTTAGCAACTGCAGCAGGTCGCCACTCATCACCAGCGGCCGCGAAGTCGCGGGCGTGGTCTGGGGTAGCGGGAGGATGTTCATTTCGCCTGTCATACGCGGTCACAACCTGAGGAAATTGCACTCTTTAGAGTAGGGCATGGCATGTATAATGCCGCCCGTCTTTCGGGGAGTGGCGAAAACATTGCAATTGTTTGACGCAGCTCTCTAGAACAGACCGCCAATGCATCTATGCTGCATCTCTTTAGCGGCCGCTTTGCCGCCGACTTGAACCGCAAAAGGCCCGTGATCCCTTGACCAGCCCAGTCCTGCAAACCGTTGCCCTCGCTTGTGAGCGAGACCTTCGGCTGCTCTTCGAAAATCTCGATTTGAGACTGGCCAGTGGCGAAATGGTGCAAATCAGCGGCCCCAACGGCAGTGGCAAGACCAGCCTGTTGCGTCTGCTGTGCGGGCTGATGCAGCCGACCGCCGGTCAGGTGCTGCTCAACGGCCAGCCGCTCAATGAGCAACGTCTTGAGCTGGCGCGCAACCTGCTGTGGATCGGTCATGCCGCCGGCATCAAGGAACTGCTGACCCCCGAGGAAAACCTCAGCTGGCTTTGCGCCTTGCATCATCCGGCGTCCCATGAGGCCATCTGGCAAGCCTTGGCGGCTGTCGGACTGCGCGGTTTCGAGGATGTTCCCTGCCACACCCTGTCTGCTGGCCAGCATCGTCGCGTGGCGTTGGCGCGGTTGTACCTGGACAGCCCGCCGCTGTGGATTCTCGATGAACCGTTCACCGCGCTCGATAAACAAGGCGTGGCGCAACTCGAAGAACACCTGGCCGCGCACTGCGAGCGGGGCGGCATGGTCGTGTTGACCACGCACCACACGCTGACCCGGATGCCGGCCGGCTATCGCGACATTGACCTGGGGAATTGGGCCGTATGAGTGTTTTCGGCCTGTTGGTCGCCCGTGAGGCCCGTTTATTGTTCCGCCGTCCTGCGGAACTGGCTAATCCGCTGGTGTTCTTCGCTATCGTCGTGGCGCTGTTCCCGCTGGCGGTCGGCCCCGAGGCTCAATTGTTGCAAACCTTGTCTCCGGGACTGGTCTGGGTGGCAGCGCTTTTATCGGTTCTGCTCTCGCTGGACGGGCTTTTCCGCAGTGATTTCGAAGACGGTTCCCTCGAACAGTGGGTCCTTTCGTCGCACCCCCTGCCTCTTCTGGTTTTGGCCAAGGTACTGGCACACTGGGCCTTCTCAGGCCTGGCACTGGTTTTGCTCGCGCCACTGCTGGCGTTGATGCTCGGTTTACCTGCCGCTTGTCTGCCGGTGTTGCTGCTTTCCTTATTGCTGGGTACACCGGTGCTGAGCCTGCTCGGTGCGGTGGGCGCAGCCCTGACGGTCGGATTGAAGCGCGGTGGCCTGTTGCTGGCACTGCTGATTCTACCGCTGTACATCCCGGTGTTGATTCTCGGCAGTGGCGCCTTGCAGGCAGCCTTGCAGGGCATGCCGGCGACCGGTTATCTCTTGTGGCTTGGTAGCCTGACCGCCCTGGCGATAACCCTGACACCTTTTGCAATAGCTGCTGGCCTGAAGATCAGCGTCGGCGAATAATGAGGTCTGGTTAAAATTTAATCAGTAAAGACCCAGCCCTTCACAGCGAAGGGCAACCGTGATGGAAACAGTATGAACTGGACGTGGTTTCACAAGCTCGGCTCGCCCAAATGGTTTTACGGCATCAGCGGCAAACTGCTGCCCTGGCTGAGCGTTGCGGCGTTGCTGCTGATCGGCGTTGGTGTCGTTTGGGGCCTGGCCTTCGCGCCGCCCGACTACCAGCAAGGCAACAGCTTTCGCATCATCTATATCCATGTTCCGGCCGCCATGCTGGCGCAGTCCTGCTATGTGATGCTGGCCGTGTGTGGCATCGTCGGGCTGGTCTGGAAGATGAAACTGGCCGACGTCGCCCTGCAATGCGCGGCGCCCATCGGGGCCTGGATGACCGCTGTGGCGCTGGTCACCGGCGCGATCTGGGGCAAACCGACCTGGGGTTCGTGGTGGGTCTGGGATGCGCGACTGACGTCCATGCTGATTCTGCTGTTTCTGTACTTCGGTCTTATTGCGCTGGGCAACGCCATCAGTAATCGTGACAGCGCCGCGAAGGCCTGTGCGGTGTTGGCGATTGTCGGCGTGATCAACATCCCGATCATCAAGTACTCGGTGGAGTGGTGGAACACCCTGCACCAGGGCGCGACCTTCACCCTCACCGAAAAACCGGCGATGCCGGCCGAGATGTGGCTGCCATTGCTGCTGACGGTGCTGGGTTTCTACTGTTTCTTCGGCGCGGTCCTGTTGCTGCGCATGCGCCTTGAAGTGCTCAAGCGCGAAGCGCGGGCCAGCTGGGTCAAGGCCGAAGTACAAAACAGCCTGGAGGCCGCTCGATGAGTTTTGCTTCATTCGGCGACTTCCTCGCCATGGGCCATCATGCCCTGTATGTCTGGTCCGCCTATGGCATCTGCCTGGCAGTGCTGGTCCTCAACGTGGCGGCGCCGATCCTGGCCCGCAAGCGGTATCTGCAACAAGAGGCGCGTCGTCTGCGCCGGGAGAACGGCAAGTGAATCCGCTGCGCAAAAAGCGTCTTATCATCATTCTCGCGATCCTGGTGGGTGTCGGCGCTGCCGTCGGCCTGGCCCTGAGCGCCTTGCAGCAGAACATCAATCTGTTTTACACCCCGACCCAGATCGCTAACGGCGAAGCGCCGCAAGACACGCGTATTCGGGCGGGCGGCATGGTCGAGAAAGGTTCGTTGCAACGTTCCGGCGATTCGCTGGACGTCAAATTCGTCGTCACCGATTTCAACAAATCCGTGACCATCACCTATCGCGGCATTCTTCCGGACCTGTTTCGTGAAGGGCAGGGCATCGTTGCCCTGGGCAAAATCAACGCCGACGGCGTGGTGGTGGCCGACGAAGTGCTGGCCAAGCACGACGAAAAATACATGCCGCCGGAAGTGACCAAAGCCCTGAAAGACAGCGGCCAGTCGGCACCCACACAAGCCAAAGAGGGTTAATTGATGACATCCGGAATCTTTATCCCTGAGCTTGGCCACCTGGCCATGATCCTGGCGCTGTGTTTCGCGCTGGTTCAGGCCGTGGTGCCATTGCTCGGTGCCTGGCGCGGTGATCGACTGTGGATGAGCCTGGCTCAGCCAGCCGCCTGGGGTCAGTTCACTTTCCTGGTGTTCGCTTTTGGTTGCCTGACCTACGCGTTCATGACCGACGACTTCTCGGTCGCCTACGTCGCGAGCAACTCCAACAGTGCCTTGCCGTGGTACTACAAGTTCAGCGCAGTCTGGGGGGCACACGAAGGGTCATTGCTGTTGTGGGCGTTGATCCTCGGTGGCTGGACCTTCGCGGTATCGGTGTTCTCCCGGCAGTTGCCGCGGGACATGCTGGCCCGCGTGCTGGCGGTGATGGGCATGATCAGCACCGGTTTCCTGCTGTTCCTGATCCTCACGTCCAACCCGTTCAAGCGCATCCTGCCGCAAGTGCCCAGCGATGGCGCCGACCTCAATCCGTTGCTGCAAGACATCGGCCTGATCGTTCACCCGCCGATGCTGTACATGGGTTACGTCGGTTTCTCCGTGGCTTTCGCCTTCGCCATCGCGGCGCTGATGGGCGGTCGCCTTGATGCGGCGTGGGCGCGCTGGTCGCGTCCGTGGACCATCGTCGCCTGGGCTTTCCTTGGTATCGGCATCACCCTCGGTTCGTGGTGGGCGTATTACGAACTCGGCTGGGGCGGCTGGTGGTTCTGGGACCCGGTGGAAAACGCCTCTTTCATGCCTTGGCTGGTCGGTACGGCGCTGATTCACTCGTTGGCCGTCACGGAAAAACGTGGCGTGTTCAAGAGCTGGACCGTGTTGCTGGCCATCGCCGCATTCTCGCTGAGCTTGCTCGGTACGTTCCTCGTGCGTTCCGGCGTGCTGACGTCGGTTCACGCGTTTGCGTCCGACCCTGAGCGCGGTGTGTTCATCCTGATTTTCCTGCTGTTCGTGGTCGGCGGTTCGCTGACGCTGTTCGCCCTGCGCGCGCCGGTGGTCAAGAGCCAGGTCGGCTTCAACCTCTGGTCCCGGGAAACCCTGCTGCTGGGTAACAACCTGGTGTTGGTGGTGGCGGCTTCGATGATCCTGCTCGGCACCTTGTACCCGCTGATTCTCGATGCGATGACCGGCGCCAAACTGTCGGTCGGCCCGCCGTACTTCAATGCGCTGTTCATTCCGTTGATGGCGTTGCTGATGGTGGTGATGGCAGTCGGCATGCTGGTGCGCTGGAAAGACACCCCGGTCAAATGGCTGATGAGCATGCTGACCCCGGTACTGCTCGGCAGTGCTGCGCTGGCGGTTGTGGCCGGCGTCGCTTATGGCGATTTCAACTGGGCGGTGATTGCAACCTTCATGCTGGCAGCGTGGGTATTGCTCGCCGGTGTCCGGGATATCCTCGACAAGACTCGCCACAAAGGCCTGATCAAAGGCCTGCCGACCCTGACCCGCAGTTATTGGGGCATGCAGATCGCTCACCTGGGCATTGCCGTGTGTGCGCTGGGCGTCGTGTTGTCGAGCCAGAACAGTGCCGAGCGCGACTTGCGCCTGGCGCCGGGCGAGTCCATGGACCTGGCCGGTTATCACTTCGTGTTCGAAGGCGCCAAGCACTTCGAAGGCCCGAACTTCACCTCCGACAAGGGCACCGTTCGGGTGATCCGCGATGGCAAGGAAGTCAGCGTGCTGCACCCGGAAAAACGCCTGTACACCGTGCAGAACTCGGTGATGACCGAAGCCGGGATCGACGCCGGTTTCACCCGTGACCTCTACGTCGCCCTCGGCGAACCGCTGGGCGATGGCGCCTGGGCTGTGCGCGTTCACGTCAAACCGTTCGTGCGCTGGATCTGGTTCGGCGGTCTGCTGACTGGCTTCGGCGGGTTGCTGGCGGCGCTGGATCGGCGTTATCGGGTCAAGGTGAAAAGCCGGGTGCGTGAAGCACTGGGCATGACGGGAGCGACTGCATGAGACGTTGGTTGATGCTGTTGCCACTGATGATTTTTCTGGTGGTGGCTGTTTTCCTGTATCGCGGGTTGTACCTCGACCCGGCCGAGTTGCCTTCGGCGATGATCAACAAACCGTTCCCGGCGTTTTCCCTGCCAAGCGTGCAGGGCGACAAAACCCTGACCAAGGCTGACATCGTTGGCAAACCGGCACTGGTCAACGTCTGGGGCACCTGGTGCATTTCCTGCCGGGTCGAGCACCCGGTGCTGAACAAACTGGCCCAGCAGGGCGTGGTGATTTACGGCATCAACTACAAGGACGTCAACGCCGACGCCTTGAAGTGGCTCGTGGAGTTCCACAACCCGTATCAACTGGACATCCGTGACGACGCCGGCACCCTGGGCCTGAACCTCGGTGTGTATGGCGCGCCGGAAACCTTTTTCATCGACGCCAAGGGCATCATCCGCGACAAGTTCGTCGGTGTGATCGACGAGCAGGTCTGGCGTGAAAAACTGGCTGCCAAGTATCAGGCGCTGGTCGATGAGGCCAAGCCATGAAGCGCTGGATAGCAGCGGCGGTACTGGGCTTGAGCATGGCCGGCGTGGCCCATGCCGCCATCGATACCTACGAGTTCGCCAAAGAAGGTGATCGCGAGCGTTTTCGCGAGCTGACCAAGGAACTGCGTTGCCCCAAGTGCCAGAATCAGGACATCGCCGATTCCAATGCACCGATTGCCGCCGACCTGCGCAAAGAGATTTTCCGCATGCTCGGCGAGGGCAAGGACAACCAGCAGATCATCGACTTCATGGTCGACCGCTACGGTGACTTCGTCCGCTACAAACCGGCTCTCAACGCCAAGACTGCACTGCTCTGGTTCGGCCCGGCCGGCCTCCTGCTGGGCGGTTTCGTGATCATCGCCGTGATCGTCCGCCGTCGTCGCGTGCAACGCGCCGAAACCCCGGACGCGCTTTCTGCCGAGGAGCGTGAGCGCCTCGACCACCTGTTGGATAAAAACCAAGAATGATTGATTTCTGGCTCGCTGCAGGTCTGCTGCTTCTGGTTGCCCTGAGTTTTCTGTTGATCCCGGTTTTGCGCGGTCGTCGTGCTCAACTTGAAGAGGATCGTACCGCCCTGAACGTTGCGCTGTACCAAGAGCGCGTGGCTGAGTTGCAGACTCAGCAGGAAGAGGGTGTGCTCGACGCCGGGCAAATGGACGCCGGCCGCGCCGAAGCGGCCCGTGAGCTACTCGCCGATACCGAAGGCGTTGCAGCGCCTCGCGTGGGTCGCCTGGGCAAGCCGTTGCCGTTGTTGGCGGCAGTGCTGGTTCCGGTGCTCGGTCTTGGCTTGTACCTGCATTTCGGTGCCAGCGACAAAGTCGAACTGACCCGCGAATTTTCCCAGGCACCGCAGTCGATGGAAGAGATGACCCGTCGCCTGGAACGCGCCGTCGCCGCTCAGCCGGAATCGGCTGAAGGCTTGTATTTCCTTGGTCGCACCTACATGGCCCAGGACCGTCCTGGCGATGCAGCGAAGATCTTTGAGCGCACGGTGAACCTGGCCGGGCGTCAACCGGAACTGCTCGGCCAATGGGCGCAGGCCCAATACTTTGCCGATGGCAAGAAGTGGTCGGACAAGATTCAGGCCCTGACTGATGAAGCGCTGAAAGCCGATCCAAAAGAAGTCACCAGCCTTGGACTGCTTGGCATCGCAGCTTTCGAAGCCCAGCGTTATCAGGACGCTATCGACTATTGGAATCGCCTGCTGGCGCAACTGCCGCCCGAGGACAGCTCCCGCGCCGCCCTGCAAGGTGGTATCAGCCGGGCCACCGAGAAGCTGGAAGCCAGCGGCGGCAAGGTTGTCCAGGCACCTGCGGCGAAGGCGGCAGCGTTGCTGAAAGTCACCGTAGACCTGGCGCCAGCGCTCAAAGCCAAGGTCCAGCCGGGTGACACTGTCTTCATCTTCGCCCGCGCCACCTCAGGTCCACCTGCGCCGTTGGCGGCCAAACGCCTGACCGTGGCCGACTTGCCGGTGACTGTCGAACTGGGTGATGCCGACGCAATGATGCCGCAGTTGAAACTGTCGAACTTCCCTGAAGTCCAACTGGTTGCGCGCGTCTCCCGTGCCGGCCAACCGACTGCCGGTGAATGGGTCGGTCGCAGCCAGCCTCTGGCCAGCAGCACCACCGCGACGCAGACACTGACCATCGACAGCCCGGACAAATAACAGGAAGCACCGCCATGACCGCTATTGCTCGTATCACCCTGCTCAGTCTGGTTTTGGGGTTAAGTGCATGTGCGGTCCAGCGGCCAGAGCCCACGACACCACCACCGATCCCGCCATCGCAGCCAAGGCCGACACCGTCCACGACACCCTCGCCGGGCAAACCGGGCATCCCCGCCAAGCCGGCCAAACCGATGCCGCGCACCTCCGCCAGCTTCGCACCGCCACCGGGTGGTAATAGCCATTGGGACGCCAAGCTTGGCGTCTATGTGCTGGAGGATCAGACCAACACCTTCTACCGCCAGCGCACCTACTACCGCTGGAACAACGGCTGGAGCCGTTCGGTCAGCCCCGACGGGCCTTGGGAAGACACGGATATCCATGGCGTTCCGGGCGGGTTGGGACGGCAATTCGGGCAGTAAATGAAAACGGCGATCTGAGGATCGCCGTTTTGCCGCTTGAGTCCTGTTCAGGTTCTATTCACCAACAACCCCTGCACATACTCCACAAACGCCCGAGCCTTCGCGCTGGCCATTCTTCCGGTGGGAAACACCGCCCACAAATCCTGGTTCGGCAGGGTCCAGTCCGTCATCACTTCCCTGACGGCATCACTGGCCAGCTCCGGAGCAAACATCCATTCGGAGGCCATGGTCAATCCCAGATGGGCGAGGACCGCTTCACGCAAACCTTCCGCGGCGCTGACGCGAATTCGGCCATTGATGATCACGGACTGTTCTTCGCTCGCGTTGCGAAATTGCCAGTTGGCGCCGCCGCCCAAGGCGTAGACCACTGCCTGGTGTTTGCACAGGTCAGCCGGGCAGGTGGGTTCGCCGTGTTTGTCGAAGTAAGCCGGTGTGCCGAGTATTACACGTCGGCATTCGGCGATCTTGCGGGCGGTGAGGCCGGAGTCGCTCAGGGCGCCCATGCGCAGTGCGACGTCGACGCCTTCTTCGACCAGATTGAGGTTACGGTCGTCGAGCAGCAGGTCGATGTTCAGGTCTGGATTCTGATCGAGGAACGGCCCGAGGTGCGGCACGATATGGATTCGGCCGAAGGTCACGGCGGCGCAAATGCGCAGGTTGCCGGTCAGCCCGCTGGCGGCACCGCGCGCGGCGTTGTCGGCCTCGTCAACTTCTTCGATGGCACGTTTGGCGCGTTCGAAAAAGGCCAGGCCGGCCTCGGTGGGCGTCAGGCCTCGGGTCGAACGCAACAGCAGTCGCACGGCCAGGCGTGATTCGAGTTGCGCAATGGCTTTCGACACGGCGGGCTGGCCGATATTCAGGCGCCGGGCGGCGGCGGAAAACGAGCCGGTTTCCACGACGTAGACGAAGGTTTCCATTGCGGCGAGGCGGTCCATTCGAAACCCTTGTGCAGTCTGATGCCTTTAGGAAATCCCCTGTAGGAGTGAGCCTGCTCGCGATGGCGGCCTGACATTCAACAACGATGTTGGCTGTCAGGACCTCATCGTGAGCAGGCTCACTCCTATAGGGGGGTTGTATTGTTGGTTAGAACGCGGCTTTGCCGATGGAGGAGCCGCCATCGACAAACAGCGTTTGCCCGGTGATAAACCCGCTCTGCTCGGACAGCAAAAACGCGATCGCCGCCGCAATCTCCTGCGGCTGCCCCAAACGGCCCATCGGCACGCCCGCCAGATACCGCGCTTCACCCTCACTGCCCGGTGGATTGTTGGTGCGGAACAATTCGGTTTCAGTCGGCCCCGGTGCCACGGCATTCACTGTCACGCCAGTTTTCGCCAGCTCCAGCGCCCACGATCGCGTGAAGCTGATCAGCGCCGCTTTCGCCGCCGCATACGCCGTGCGTTGGGTGATCCCCAGCACGGTCAAACTGGAAATATTCACCACCCGACCCCAGCCCTTGGCACGCATATTCGGCAGCAGTGCCTGGGTGGCCTGCAACGCCGAATGGAGGTTGACCCGCATCACATCGTCGAACGTATCCAGATCGATCTCGCCCAACACCTGCGGGCGTACCAGACCGACGTTGTTCACCAGCCCATCAAACTCGTACGTCCTGGCCAGATCCGCCAGGACTTCCTGAGTCAGCGCCCGGTCGCTCAAATCCAGTGGAAACAGAATGCCGGGGAACGTCAGGTCAGGGGTTCGTGCGATCCCGACCACCCGGTGCCCGGCGCGATCCAGATGCTCGGCCACCGCGCGACCGATGCCTTTGCTGGCGCCTGTGATGAGAAAAGTACGACGGGTCATTTCACACTCCTTGAAAAGAACCTGCCGCCGGGGCGGGCGGCAGTGAAAGGGGCAGCCGCGAATCGCATCCAGCATCGCTTCAGGCTCAGGACGCTGAGTGTAATCCGGGTTGACCTCGGCGTAACGACTCACACCATCCTGATCGATCACATAATCGTGCCGGCATCGACACTCTTGGGGGAATGAGTGAGCTCACATCCTGAAAAACAACGTGAACAGACCCTGTCCGGATTCTATGGTCCAGTGACGCTTGATTAAGGTGATGTTTTGCGGGAGGGACGCCTGTGCACCATCCCATCATTATCGAGTGGGGAGAGGAGAGAACGGCAATCGGTATTCAAATACCTGACATCCCTGGCGCGGTGACCGCCGGGGATACGTTTGAGGAGGCATACAACGCTGCTGTCGAAGTCGCACGGATCCTGCTGCAAAAAATGGTGGAGGAGGGGTTTATTGTTCCAACACCAACGTCAGTAAGCACGCATCGGGACAATCCGGAATTCGCAGGCAGGGGATGGGGAATGTTGAACGTTTGAATCAGGCGATTGCCGTCATATCGCATCGCGAGCAGGCTCGCTCCCACAGGTTGGGCGATTACCTGTGGGAGCGCGCTCGCGAGGGTTTAAAAAGCTTAAGCCGTCGCCAGCGAAGCCTTCTGCGAAGCACTCAAAAACCGCAGCAACGCCAACAGCGGAAACGTACTCCCCACAATCACGATCCACAACCAGCCGCCGTGTTCATACACCGCACTGGCCACCGACGAACCAAACGCACCGCCGATGAAGATGCTGGTCATGTACAGCGCGTTCAAGCGACTGCGGCTTTTGGCGTCGAGGGCGTAGACCGCGCGTTGGCCGAGGACCATGTTCATCTGAACGCAGAAGTCGAGTACCACGCCGGTCACGGCCAGGCCTATGACGCTGTAGAGCGGATGGATGAACGCCGGCAGGAAGCTCAGGCTGGCGAATATCAGGGCCAGCAAAGACGCGATGCGGGTGTGACCGGCATCAGCCAGGCGACCGGCGATGGGCGCGGCGATGGCGCCGATGGCACCGACCAGGGCGAAGATCGCGATCTGGGTTTGCGACAGGCCATGATTGCGGGCGAGTTCCAGCGGCACGGCGGTCCAGAACAGGCTGAACGTGGCGAACATGCAACCCTGATAAAACGCCCGCTGACGCAAGACCGGTTGTTGGCGCAACAGTGTCCACAGCGACCCCAGCAACTGCCCGTAAGAAGCACTGTGATCAGGCTGGCGCTTGGGAATGGTCAGCGCGAGCAAGATGCTGATCGCCGCCATCAACGCGGCCGCAATCATGAACATCGCGCGCCAGCCGAAGTGGTCAGCCACCACGCTGGACACCGGTCGTGCCAGCAGAATACCCAGCAGCAAACCGCCCATGATTCCGCCGACCACCCGGCCGCGAGATTCTTCCGGTGCAAGATGCGCGGCCAGTGGAATCAGGATCTGCACCGATACTGAACTGAAGCCTACCAGCAACGAGATCAGCAAAAACACATTGGGCTGATCGGTGAACGCAGCGCCCAGCAAACTGGCAATCGCCACCACGGTGGTGATGATCATCAATCTACGGTTCTCCAGCAGATCGCCCAGCGGCACCAGGAAGAACAACCCCAGCGCGTAGCCAATTTGCGTCAACGAAACGATGAAGCTGGCCATGGTGCTGGTCAGGCCGATGTCCGGCGCGATCAGGCCAATGATCGGCTGGGCATAGTAAATATTGGCGACGATGGCGCCGCAGCAGAAGGCGAAGAGCAGCACCATGCCTTTGGTCATTGTCGCGGCACCGTGGGGCGCCTGGGTCGTTGGATTCATAACGGGTCTCGCTGGACAAAAGGGAATGCGCGAAGGCTAAGCGGCAAGCCCAAACGGCGGAAGAGAGGTTGAAGTGATAGTAATCATTCCATTGCGGAATGAGTGACGCTGGCCATGTGCTGTTTGCCGATGCACCTTGCGTCCCAAAAAAGTGAGGTCCGATGATACATTCACTTACATCCTGTTCGATAGCGTGCTTATGTTCTCTCTCACGTTTCATAACCGGAAGGCACTGCCATGAATGCGATGATTCGCCACCTGATTCGCGGCGCTTCAGCCCTGACACTGATGACCTTGTTGACCACTGGCCTGGCCGAGGCCGCCGACGCGCCGGGTTTGCGCATCGGTGTTCGCGGCGAGATCACCGGGGTCAGCTCCGACGCGTTGAATGTCCATGCCAACAGTGGGGAAAACGTGGTCATCCACCTGACCAACGACACCAAAATCCGCGGCGTCACTTTGGCTAACATCGAAGACATCAAACCCGGCAGCTACATCGGCTCGGCGGCGATTCCTCAGGAAGATGGGACCCTCAAGGCGCTGGAAGTCCACGTCTTCCCGCCGGAACTGGCCGGCAGTGGCGACGGGCATCGGCCCTTCGACCTGGTCAAGGGCAGCAGCATGACCAATGGCAGCGTCGGTGATCTGGTGGTCAGCAATGGCCGGGTGTTGACGGTTAACTACAAGGGCGGGCAGCAGAAAATCCTGGTGCCGATGGACGTGCCGATTGTGAATCTGGTGCCGGGGGATCGCAGTTTGCTGAAGGTGGGGGTGAAGATCGTGACGTTTGTGACGCAGAGTGCGGACGGGACGCTGACGGCGCAATCGATCTCGGCGGGCAAGGATGGCGTGACACCACCGATGTGAAGGCAAGTCCCAATCCCGGTGAACTTTGGGTTTGTGTCCGGCAAAAAAAGGCGACCTGCTCAGGTCGCCTTTTTCATTTTGCTCAGGAATTACTGACCGGTGTAAATCTGATCAAAGATCCCGCCATCATTGAAGTGGGTCTTCTGCACCGTGCGCCAGTCACCAAAGGTCTTCTCAACCGACAGGAAGTCCACTTTCGGGAAACGATCCGTGTGCTTGGCCAACACCGCCGGGTCACGCGGACGCAGGTAGTTCGCCGCCGCAATTTCCTGACCTTCCGGCGACCACAGGTACTTCAGGTATTCCTCGGCCGCAGCGCGAGTGCCTTTCTTGTCGACGACTTTGTCGACCACCGTCACCGGCGGTTCGGCTTCGGCGGAAACGCTCGGGTAGATCACTTCAAACTGGTCACGACCAAACTCGCGGGCAATCATTTCCGCTTCGTTTTCGAAGGTCACCAGCACGTCGCCGATCTGGTTGGTCATGAACGTAGTCGTGGCTGCGCGGCCGCCGGTGTCCAGTACCGGGGCTTGTTTGAACAGCTTGCCAACGAACTCCTTGGCCTTGTTCTCATCACCGCCATTCTTCAGCACATAGCCCCAGGCCGACAGGTAGGTGTAGCGACCGTTGCCCGAGGTTTTCGGGTTCGGCACGATCACCTGAACGCCATCCTTGAGTAGATCCGGCCAGTCTTTCAGGGCTTTCGGGTTGCCTTTACGCACGATGAAAACCGTGGCGGAAGTAAACGGCGCGCTGTTGTTCGGCAGGCGCGTGACCCAGTTGTCCGGCACCAGTTTGCCGTTGTCCGCCAGGGCGTTGATGTCGGTCGCCATGTTCATGGTGATGACGTCAGCCGGCAGACCGTCGATCACCGAGCGCGCCTGTTTGCTGGAACCGCCGAAGGACATCTGCAGGGTGATGTTTTCGTTGTGCTCGGCTTGCCAGTGTTTCTGGAAGGCAGTGTTGTAGTCCTTGTAGAAATCGCGCATCACGTCGTAGGAAACGTTAAGCAGGGTCGGGGCGGCTTGAGCCATGCTGGTCAATGCCAGGCCAGCGGCCAGAAGTGAGGCGCCAAAGAGTTTTTTCACTGCGCAGTCCTTGTTCTAATTTAAAAGTGAGGCAATTTGCCAGCGACTATAGCCGGGCTCGCATAGGCCTTTAAAGATTAAAAAGCTCTTTGCTTATTCCAGTTTCTTAAACAGTGCGTTGCCACATCGCGAGCAGAATGCCGCACCGTGTTCGTGGCTGTTTTTCTTGCACACCGGGCAGTCATGTTGCAGCTGTTCGCCACGCATCGCGTTAGCCAGTTCGGCGGTGAAAATCCCGGTGGGCACGGCGATGATCGAGTAACCGGTGATCATCACCAGTGACGAAATCACCTGGCCCAACGGCGTCTTCGGCACGATGTCGCCGAAGCCCACGGTGGTCAGCGTAACGATCGCCCAATAGATGCCTTTGGGAATGCTGGTGAAGCCGTGTTCCGGACCTTCGATCACGTACATCAAGGTGCCGAACACCGTCACCAGGGTGCAGACGCTGACCAGAAACACCACGATTTTCTGTTTGCTGCCGCGCAGCGCTGACATCAGGTAATTGGCTTGCTTGAGGTACGGGCTGAGCTTGAGCACGCGGAAAATCCGCAGCATCCGAATGATCCGGATGATCAGCAGGTACTGCGCATCGGCGTAATACAGCGCGAGGATGCCGGGCACGATGGCCAGCAAGTCCACCAGCCCATAGAAGCTGAACGCGTAACGCAAAGGCTTGGGCGAGCAGTACAGCCGCAGGATGTATTCGACGGCGAAAACGAAGGTGAAGCCCCACTCGATATACGCCAGCAGATCGGCGTAGTTCTGGTGAACCGCGTCGATGCTGTCGAGCATCACGATGACGATGCTGGCGAGGATGATCAACAGCAGGATGCCGTCGAAGCGTCGCCCCGCCTTGGTGTCGCTCTGGAAAACCATGACGTAAAGCTCTTCACGCCAGTTTTTGCTGCTGTCCATGGATACCGCCTGAACCAATGATCAGCGCAGCCTAGGTTGATTCTCCCCAGGAGCGCAAGGCGCAGTGGTCATCGTGGCTTTGCCGAGCACTTGAACAATCGAACGGATCAGCCAGCAACCGAGGATGAACGGCGCGGTCAGCGTGGGCAGGCCGATCGCGGCAAACACGGGTGTCAGCAGCAACGCGAGTGCAATAGCGAGCGGAGGCAGCCACAGTTGCTGGCGTTGCGAGCTGAAGGCGAGGGCGGCAAGCACGGCGTTATAGCCACCGAGGCCGATCAGGGCGGTGTAGAAGTCATGGTTCAGCAGGCTCCAGCCCATGCCCGCGACAGACGCGAACATCGCCCAGCAAAAGGCGCGGCGGTCAGCAATCAGCAATCCGGCGGCAATCAGCGCACCGGCCAGCGGATGACCGAGGAACATCACCTGGCCGAGGCCTTTGAGGGGGGCGGCGAGCATGTTCAGGGTGTTGATTTCGATCAGGTGCGCCTGGGTCGACGGCGTGGCGAAGCACAGCAGCAACCAGCCCAATCCCACGAAGGGCGCGGTGTAGGCGGGCAGGTATTGGCTGACCCGGGAGCGTTTTAGCCACTGTTGAGTCAGCATCGCGCTCAGGCCACCGCAGGCGATGATCATCAGCGGCAGCAGGGCAGACCAGGGGAAATAGAGGCTCAGCAGCAAGCCGAGCAAGACGCCGTTGTAGCTGAACAGTCCGGCCTGTCGATCTTCCTTGGCGTAGTTGCGACGTTGCGCGGTGAGCAACCCGGCAACACCGCCCAGCAGCGCACCGCCGAGCAAGGTGGGCGCGGTAAACAGAATCGCCAACAGGCACAGCAGGCCGCACAGCGGATTTCGCTGGAGGAAGATCTGACTGAAACCGTTGAGCAGGGCTGTCGCCCAGTCGGGGCAGTGGGTGTTGAAGTGATTGGCAGGCATTTTAAGGGTCATTCAGTACAGATCGTTCCCGCGCTCTGCACGGGAATGCCTCGATGGACGCTCTGCGTCTGCTCTTGGGACGCAGAGCGTCCCGGGCCGCATTCCCACGCAGAGCGTGGGAACGATCATGGTATGGGGTTAAATCAGGGTTTCGATGCGCAATGAGTTAGTCGACCCCGGCTGCCCAAACGGCACACCCGCAGTGATCAATAACGTGTCGCCCCGCTGAGCCATGCCCTGGGCCTGGGCAATCTCCAGCGCTGTCGAACACACTTCATCCACCTGCCGCAGCCGATCATTGACCACCGAGTGCACGCCCCACGCCACGGTCAGGCGGCGAGCGGTCTGCAGGTTCGGCGTGAGGTTGAGGATCGGCACCGTCGGCCGTTCCCGCGCCGCGCGCAAACTCGAGGTGCCGGACTCGCTGTAGTTCACCAGCACCGCCACTGGCAGCACATTGCTGATTCGACGAATCGCACAGCTGATCGCATCTGAAACCGTCGCCTCGGCTTTCGGCCGGCTCACGTCCAGTTGCGCCTGATAGTCCGGACCGTTTTCCACCTGGCGGATGATCTTGCTCATCATCTGCACCGCTTCCAGCGGGTATTCACCGGAGGCGGTTTCCGCCGACAGCATCACCGCGTCCGCACCTTCAGCGACGGCGTTGGCCACGTCGGTGACCTCGGCGCGGGTCGGGGCCGGGGAGAAGCGCATCGACTCGAGCATCTGCGTCGCCACCACCACCGGTTTGCCGAGCTCACGGCAGAGGGTGATGATGTTTTTCTGAATCTGCGGCACGCTTTCGGCCGGCACTTCCACGCCCAGATCACCGCGAGCGACCATGATCGCGTCGCTCAATTCAGCGATTTCCCGCAGCTGAGTCACCGCCGATGGTTTCTCGATCTTGGCCATCAAAAATGCTTTGTCGCCGATCAACTCGCGGGCTTCGCGGATGTCTTCCGGACGTTGCACAAATGACAGCGCGACCCAATCCACACCCAGCTCCAGGCCGAAGCTCAAATCACGGCGATCCTTGGCGGTCAGCGGGCTCAGTTCCAGCACCGCTTGCGGTACGTTCACGCCTTTGCGGTCCGACAGTTCGCCGCCATTGAGCACGGTGGTGTCGATGGCGTCGGAATACTTGGTCACCACGCGCAGACGCAATTTGCCGTCGTCCAGCAGCAGGTCCATGCCTGGCTCGAGCGCGGCGATGATTTCCGGGTGAGGCAGGTTAACGCGGCGCTCGTCACCCGGCGTCGGGTCCAGGTCCAGGCGCAAGGCCTGACCGCGATGCAGTTGCACCTTGCCTTCGGCGAACTTGCCGACCCGCAGTTTCGGGCCTTGCAGGTCCATCAGAATGCCCAGCGGGTAATTCAGCTGGCGCTCGACTTCACGAATCCAGTGGTAGCGCTGAGCGTGGTCGGCGTGATCACCGTGGCTGAAGTTCAGGCGGAAAATATTGACCCCGGCCTGCACCAGTTTGCGGATGTCGTCGATCCCGTCGATGGCTGGGCCGAGGGTGGCGAGAATCTTAACCTTCTTGTCAGGCGTCATGTTTAGGGCTCTCGAGGATCAGGATGGCGCGGAAGTCATTGACGTTGGTGCGGGTCGGCTCGGTGACGATCAGTGCGTCCAGCGCCTCGAAATAGCCGTAGCCATTGTTGTTGTCGAGTTCGTCGCTGGCGCTCAAACCGAGGGCGGCGGCACGGGCGTAGCTGTCCGGGGTCATGATTGCGCCGGCGTTGTCTTCGGAGCCGTCGATGCCGTCGGTATCCCCGGCCAGGGCGTAGACGCCGGGCAGGCCTTTGAGGCTGTCGGTCAGGCTCAGCAAGAACTCGGCGTTGCGCCCGCCACGGCCATTGCCGCGTACGGTCACGGTGGTTTCACCGCCCGAAAGGATTACGCATGGCGCGGCCAGTGGCTGACCGTGCAGCACGACCTGACGGGCGATGCCGGCGTGGACCTTGGCCACGTCGCGGGATTCGCCTTCCAGATCGCCGAGGATCAGCGGGCTGAAACCGGCCTGCCGCGCTTTCACGGCGGCGGCTTCAAGCGATTGTTGTGGACGGGCGATCAACTGGAAATGACTGCGCGCGAGGCTCGGATCTCCGGGTTTGACCGTCTCCGATTCCGGGCTTTGCAGCCAGTTACGCACTGAGGCCGGAACTTCGATGCCATAGCGCTTGAGGATCGCCAGCGCTTCGGCGCAGGTGCTTGGGTCGGCCACGGTCGGGCCGGAAGCGATGACCGTGGCGAGGTCGCCCGGCACATCGGAAATCGCATAGGTATACACAGTGGCCGGCCAGCAGGCTTTGCCGAGACGGCCGCCCTTGATCGCCGAGAGGTGCTTGCGCACGCAGTTCATCTCGCCGATGGTGGCGCCGGATTTGAGCAGGGCTTTGTTGATCGATTGCTTGTCGGCGAGGGTGATACCGGCGGCGGGCAATGCGAGCAGGGCGGAGCCGCCACCCGAGAGCAGGAAGATCACGCGGTCGTCTTCGGTCAGGTTGCTGACCAGCTCAAAGACTCGCTTGGCGACAGCCTGGCCGGCAGCGTCCGGCACCGGATGGGCCGCTTCGACCACTTCGATTTTTTCGCACGGGGCGCCGTGACCGTAACGCGTCACCACCAGACCGGAGACTTCACCCTGCCAGCAACGCTCGACGACTTGCGCCATGGCGGCCGCAGCTTTACCGGCGCCGATGACGATTACCCGACCGCTGCGATCTTTGGGCAAATGGGCTTCGAGGACTTGCTGCGGATGGGCGGCGTCGATGGCTGTGGCGAACAGCTCGCGCAGGAATTGTTGCGGATCGACCGACATGGCGGGCTCCCGGAATTCTTGTTATTGGAGTAGGGCGAAAGCAGGTGTTTCGACTCGGTCCCCGTGGGAGCTGGCTTGCCAGCGATGCAGGCCCGCTCCCACAGGTATTGCGGCGAATGTTACTTATCGCGAATCGAGAAATTCGCCATGTGTTCCAGTCCCTTGATCAATGCCGAGTGGTCCCAGTTGCTGCCACCAATGGCCGCACAGGTGCTGAACACTTGCTGGGTGTTGGCGGTGTTCGGCAGGTTGATGCCCAGTTCCTTGGCACCTTGCAGGGCCAGGTTCAGATCCTTCTGATGCAGGCTGATGCGGAAGCCCGGATCGAAAGTGCCTTTGATCATGCGCTCGCCGTGTACTTCGAGGATCTTCGACGAAGCGAAACCGCCCATCAGTGCTTCACGAACCTTGGCTGGATCGGCGCCGTTTTTCGAGGCGAACAGCAGGGCTTCTGCGACGGCCTGGATGTTCAGCGCAACGATGATCTGGTTCGCCACTTTCGCGGTTTGACCGTCGCCGTTACCACCGACCAGGGTGATGTTCTTGCCCATGGCCTGGAACAGCGGCAGGGCGCGTTCAAAGGCATCGGCATCGCCGCCGACCATAATGCTCAGGCTCGCCGCCTTGGCGCCGACTTCACCGCCAGACACTGGCGCGTCGAGGTACTGCGCGCCTTTTTCGTTGATCTTGGCCGCGAACGCTTTGGTCGCGGTCGGCGAGATCGAGCTCATGTCGATAACGATTTTGCCTTTGCCCACGCCGGCTGCAACGCCGTCTGCGCGGAACAGCACGTCGTCTACCTGTGGGGTATCCGGCACCATGACGATGATGAATTCGGCTTCTTGCGCGACTTCTTTCGGGTTGGCCAGGGCGACGGCGCCAGCGGCAATCAGGTCGGCAGGCGCGGCGTCGTGGTGCGCCGACAGGAACAGGCTGTGACCGGCTTTCTGCAGGTTCAACGCCATTGGGTGGCCCATGATGCCGGTGCCGATAAATCCGATTTTAGCCATGAGAAAATCCTCGTTTTATTTCGATGCTGCAATGCAGTCTTAGAGACGCAGCAGATTCATTGTGGGAGCTGCGGTGCGACGATTCGACTTGCCAGCGATGGCGGTGGGTCAGGCAAGCTATTTGTTTTGTGTGCTGCCGCCATCGTGGGCAAGCCCGCTCCCACAGAGTTTTGTGTTGTTCGTTCAGATCGCGTTATGGGTTTTCAACCAGCCCAGGCCCGCTTCGGTCGTGGTCAGCGGCTTGTATTCGCAGCCAACCCAACCCTGATAACCGATGCGGTCCAGGTGTTCGAACAGGAAGCGGTAGTTGATTTCACCGGTGCCCGGTTCGTTGCGTCCTGGGTTGTCGGCCAACTGGATATGGTTGATCTCGCCCAGGTGCGCAGCCATGGTTCGGGCCAGGTCGCCCTCCATGATTTGCATGTGGTAGATGTCGTATTGCAGGAACAGGTTGGCGCTGCCCACTTGTTCGCGGATCGACAGGGCTTGCGCCGTGTTGTTCAGGTAGAAGCCCGGGATGTCGCGGGTGTTAATCGCTTCCATCACCAGTTTGATACCCGCCGCTTGCAGCTTGTCGGCCGCGTACTTGAGGTTGGCGACGAAGGTTTTTTCCACGGTGGCATCGTCGACACCTTGTGGACGAATACCGGCCAGGCAGTTGACCTGGGTGTTGCCCAGCACTTGCGCGTAGGCGATAGCCAGGGTGACACCGGCGCGGAATTCTTCAACGCGGTCCGGCAGGCACGCGATACCGCGTTCGCCCTTGGCCCAGTCACCGGCCGGCAGGTTGAACAGCACCTGGGTCAGACCGTTGGCATCGAGCTTGGCCTTGATCTCGGCGGAGCTGAAATCGTAAGGGAACAGGTACTCGACACCACTGAAACCGGCCTTGGCGGCCGCTTCAAAACGGGCAAGAAAATCCTGCTCAGTGAACAGCATGGACAGGTTGGCTGCGAAACGCGGCATGGTGGTCTCCCGTAAATATGTGCAGGCCCCTGTGGGTGCGAGCCTGTGTGGCGAGGGAGCTTGCTCCCGCTCGGCTGCGAAGCAGTCGCAAAGCTTTTGGGGCCGCTTCGCGACCCAGCGGGAGCAAGCTCCCTCGCCACACAGGCGCGCTCCCACAGTGGGAACGATCAGCAGTTAATCAAGCAACGAAATCGCCGTCGGTGCGTCGTTGCCGACCAGCGCCAGATCTTCGAATTCGTTGACGGCGTTGATCTCGGTGCCCATGGAAATGTTGGTCACACGCTCCAGAATAATCTCGACAATCACCGGCACCTTGAACTCTTCGATCAGTTCCTGGGCCTTGCGCAGGGCAGGCTGGATCTGACCCGGTTCAAACACACGCAATGCCTTGCAGCCGAGGCCTTCGGCGACCGCGACGTGATCGACACCGTAACCATTGAGTTCCGGAGCGTTCAGGTTATCGAAGGACAGCTGCACGCAGTAGTCCATGTCGAAACCGCGCTGGGCCTGACGAATCAGCCCCAGGTACGAATTGTTGACCACAACGTGGATGTACGGCAGCTTGAACTGCGCGCCCACCGCCAACTCTTCGATCATGAACTGAAAATCATAGTCGCCCGACAGCGCCACGACCTTGCGGGTCGGATCAGCCTTGACCACGCCCAGTGCCGCCGGAATGGTCCAGCCCAACGGGCCGGCCTGGCCGCAGTTGATCCAGTGACGCGGCTTGTAGACGTGCAGGAACTGCGCGCCGGCAATCTGCGACAGACCGATGGTGCTGACGTAGCACGTGTCTTTGCCGAACACCTGGTTCATCTCTTCGTAAACGCGCTGCGGCTTGACCGGCACATTGTCGAAGTGCGTTTTGCGCTGCAGGCTGGCTTTGCGTTGCTGGCAGTCTTGCAGCCAGGCGCTGCGGTTTTTCAGCTTGCCGGCGGCTTGCCATTCACGGGCGACTTCGATGAACACGGTCAGTGCGGCCGCGGCGTCGGAGACGATGCCCAGGTCCGGGTTGAACACGCGGCCGATCTGGGTCGGTTCGATATCAACGTGAATGAACTTGCGGCCTTCGGTGTAGACGTCGATCGAACCGGTGTGACGGTTGGCCCAACGGTTACCCACGCCCAGCACCACGTCGGATTTGAGCATCGTCGCATTGCCGTAGCGGTGCGAGGTTTGCAGGCCGACCATGCCGACCATCAAAGGGTGATCGTCCGGAATGGTGCCCCAGCCCATCAGGGTCGGAATGACGGGGATGCCGGTCAGCTCGGCGAACTCGACCAGCAAGTCGCTGGCGTCGGCATTGATGATGCCACCACCGGCCACCAGCAATGGACGCTCAGCCTGATCGAGCATGGCCAGGGCCTTCTCGATTTGCACGCGGTTAGCGGTGGGCTTAGCCAGCGGCAGCGGTTGGTAAGCGTCGATATCGAATTCGATTTCCGCCATCTGCACGTCGAACGGCAGGTCGATCAGCACCGGGCCTGGGCGGCCGGAGCGCATTTCGTAGAAGGCTTTCTGGAACGCGTAAGGCACCTGGCCCGGTTCCATGACGGTGGTTGCCCACTTGGTCACTGGCTTGACGATGGTGGTGATGTCGACGGCCTGGAAGTCTTCCTTGTGCATACGGGCGCGGGGGGCCTGGCCGGTAATGCAGAGAATCGGGATCGAGTCGGCCGAGGCGCTGTAGAGCCCGGTGACCATGTCCGTACCGGCAGGGCCGGAGGTACCGATGCACACGCCGATGTTGCCAGCCTTGGTGCGGGTGTAACCCTCGGCCATGTGCGAGGCGCCTTCAACGTGGCGAGCGAGGACGTGATCGATGCCACCGACCTTCTGCAAGGCGGAGTACAGCGGGTTGATCGCGGCGCCCGGGATGCCAAAAGCGGTATCAACCCCTTCACGGCGCATCACCAGAACGGCGGCTTCGATTGCTCTCATTTTGCTCATGGTTTTGTGCCTCTTACGTTTTGTAATTGTATACAAGTGGCTTTGCGCAGAGTGTATTCACGGCGGACGGCGCAGGTCAATCCATTTTCTCAAGCGACCGTTTCATTCGTCGAAAGCCTTATCTAGTGTGGCTTTTCGTCGCATGTGGCGCTTTTCGATAATTATTGTATACAAATAAATAACTCATTGTGTTCTATTTGTTGCATCGGCCTGCGGCACAACGGCGCAGCCCAACGCCTTTCCGAAAAACAAAATGAGGACGGCACCATGAGCGCTTTAACCTTGAAAGTTGCAGTCAAACTGGTCAACGAAGCCATCAATGCAGGGCGGGGCATCAACGCCGCGCCGCTGACCGTCGCGGTACTCGATACCGGCGGCCACCTGATTACACTGCAACGCGAAGACGGCGCCAGCCTGCTGCGCCCGAATATCGCCATCGGCAAAGCCTGGGGCGCCATCGCCCTGGGCAAGGGCTCACGCCTTCTGGCACTCGACGCCCAACAACGCCCGGCCTTTATTGCCGCGCTCAATAGCATGGGCCAGGGCAGCGTCGTGCCGGCACCGGGCGGTGTGTTGATTCGGGATCAGGCGGGGAATGTGCTGGGAGCAATCGGGATTAGCGGCGATCTGTCGGATATCGATGAGCAGGTGGCTATTAAGGCGGTGGAGGCGTTGGAGTTGAAGGCGGATGCAGGGGTGGCTTCCTGATTTCTCGCGCCTGATCGATAGTCACCGCTGGCAAGCCAGCTCCCACAAGGTTTTGTGTTGAACAAAGATTTTTGAACGATACCAACCACTGTGGGAGCTGGCTTGCCAGCGATGGTGGCCTGACGGACACATCAAGAAAAAGACCCAACCAGCCAGATGGATCACTGAGGTCTAGCCTTCTGATGAACTCATCGTGAAGGGGCAATGGATTGCCTGATCTTCCCGCATCACATCGCCTGCGAGCCGGCCGCTATGCCGAGCCCAATAGAATCTATCTACTGACCACCAACACACTTGATCGAGCCCCGATCTTTGCCGATTTCGCTTTGGGCAGATTGGTGGCTCATCAATTTCGGCGGGCGCAAGAACTCGAATTAGCGAACTCACTGGCTTGGGTTGTCATGCCTGATCATTTTACTGGTTGGTCGAACTGGAAAATTGTTCGTTCAAAAAACTGATGCGCGAAACCAAGTCATTGATTGCGCGAGAAGTGAATATTTCCATCAACAGGAAAGGACCGCTTTGGCAGCAGGGTTATCACGACCGGGCACTGCGGCGGGAAGAGGATCTGGTGAAAATGGCGCGATATGTGGTGGCTAACCCATTACGGGCGGGGTTGGTCGAATAGATTGGCGACTATCCGCTTTGGGATGCCATTTGGATTTGATCTGACACTGAGTTGCCTCCATCGCTGGCAAGCCAGCTCCTACAAGTTTTTGCGTTGGACACAAATAGTGTGAACGACGCAAAACTCTGTGGGAGCTGGCTTGCCAGCGATGGCCGCAGCGCGGTGGTCAGTCCGGCTCACACCCCTTCAACACCAACCGAATGATCGTCTGCGCTGCCGCCTCATAATCGGCCTCATCCAGCTTGGCCTTGCCAGTAATCGCCGTGATTTGCCAGTCAAAGTCGGCATAGGTCTGGGTCGCGGCCCAGATGCTGAACATCAGGTGGTTGGGGTCGATGGCGGCGATCTGGCCGCGGTCGATCCAGGTCTGGATGCAGTCGATGTTGTGCTTGGCCTGGCTGTTGAGCTGTTCCACCAGGTCGGCGCTCAGGTGCGGGGCGCCGTGCATGATTTCGCTGGCGAACACTTTCGAGGCGAACGGCAAGTCGCGGGAGATGCGAATTTTCGAGCGAATGTAGCCGCTCAGTACTTCGCTGGGCTCGCCTTCAGGATTGAATGGTGTCGAGGCCTGCAGAATCGGCTCGATGATACTTTCCAGGACCTCGCGGTAGAGGTTTTCCTTGGATTTGAAGTAGTAGTAGACGTTGGGCTTGGGCAATCCCGCCTTGGCTGCGATGTCACTGGTTTTGGTCGCAGCGAAGCCCTTGTCGGCAAATTCTTCACTGGCGGCACGCAGGATCAGTTCTTTGTTGCGCTCGCGGATAGTGCTCATAAACCAGGGGGTTCCTTGCCTGTTCTGGCGGTTGCGCATGGTATCACCGGCCTCGCGCGGCGCTCAAGAATGCCCCGTGTGGCACTCGGCCGCGCTATGCTGCGCAGCATTCATTCAAGAAGGAAACCTGATTCATGGCAGGAAGCAGTTTGCTGGTGCTGATCGATGACATCGCCGCGGTACTCGACGATGTGGCATTGATGACCAAAATGGCCGCCAAGAAGACCGCCGGTGTGCTCGGCGACGATCTGGCGCTCAACGCCCAGCAGGTCAGCGGCGTGCGGGCCGAGCGGGAAATCCCGGTGGTCTGGGCCGTGGCCAAGGGCTCGTTTCGCAACAAACTGATCCTGGTGCCGTCGGCCTTGGCCATCAGCGCGTTCATTCCGTGGCTGGTGACGCCGTTGTTGATGGTCGGCGGCGCTTACCTGTGTTTCGAAGGTTTCGAGAAGCTCGCGCACAAATTCCTGCACAGCAAGGCTAAAGACCAGGCCGAACATGCGGAACTGGTCGAGGCTGTCGCTGATCCGGCGGTCGATCTGGTGGCGTTCGAACAGGACAAGATCAAAGGCGCGGTACGCACCGATTTCATCCTGTCGGCAGAAATCATCGCCATCACCCTCGGCACCGTGGCAGATGCCTCACTGACCCAGCAAGTGATCGTGCTCTCGGGCATTGCCATTGTCATGACCATCGGCGTGTATGGCCTGGTGGCGGGCATCGTCAAACTCGACGACCTCGGTTTGTGGCTGACCCAAAAGCCTGGGCAGATGGCGAAAAGCATCGGCGGCGGCATTTTGCGAGCCGCGCCTTACATGATGAAAAGCCTGTCGGTGATCGGTACGGCGGCGATGTTCCTGGTCGGTGGCGGGATCCTGACCCACGGCGTGCCGGTGGTTCATCACTGGATCGAAAGCGTCAGCGCCGGGGCGGGCGGTGCCGAGTTTATCGTGCCGACGTTGCTGAACGCGGTGGCGGGGATTGTCGCGGGTGCGGTGGTGTTGGCGGGCGTGATGGTTGCCAGCAAGGTCTGGAAAGCGCTGAAAGGCTAAAGCCAAACGCTGTCCAACTGTAGGAGTGAGCCTGCTCGCGATAGCGCTGGGTCAGTCAGTAGAGATTTTGACTGTGCTGACCTCATCGCGAGCAGGCTCACTCCTACAGGGGATTTGTGGTGTGGCGGGAATGTAAAAAGGCCATTCGACTCGCATCGAATGGCCTTTTTTGTTGCCGCCGGATTTACTCGGCGATCTGCAACTTGCGCGCCTCGGTGTACACGAACCGCACTTTTTCGTACTCGAATGGCGAGTTCAGCTGGCCATAACGGAAGTTGGTCTGGTTGCGTTTATCGATGCCGCGCAGGATCCAGACTTCCGGATGGTTGGAGCTGACTTCAGAGACGTTCAGGTAGTTGATCTCCGACTCGACGGTGAAGTCGACCGCCAGGCCACCGGTGTCGCGGATGTTCGACGGGCCGAGGATCGGCAGGACGAAGTAGGCACCGCCGGGTACACCGTAGAAGCCAAGTGTCTGACCGAAATCTTCGCTCTGGCGCGGCAGGCCCATGGCGGTGGCTGGGTCCCACAGGCCAGCGATGCCGATGGTGGTGTTGAGCAGCAGGCGCGCCGAGGTTTCCATCGAACGCTTGCCCTTGAGCTGCAGCAGGCTGTTCACCAGGTTCGGCACGTCGCCGAGGTTGTTGAAGAAGTTGCTCACGCCGGTACGCAGGAAGCTTGGCGTGACGTAGCGATAGCCATCGACTACGGGCAGGAACACCCATTGGTCGAAGCGGTAGTTGAAGTGGTACACCCGGCGGTTCCATTCTTCCAGCGGGTCATAGACGGCCAGTGCGTTGAGTGTCGAGCGTTCGAACTCGCGCTGGTCCAGCCCCGGGTTGAACTTGAGTTTGCTCAACGGCTCCTTGAAGCCGTCATTGTCGATCACGACGGGGGCGTTGGCCTTGCTGTTGTCGGCATTGGCGACGCCTGCACAGAGTAACGCAGCGATTAGCAGGAGATATTTAGCCACGGAAGAACTCCAGCATGGCGTCGCTGTTGACGCGGTAGTTAAGGTTGCCGCAATGGCCGCCGAGTGGATAAACGGTCAAGCGATCGCCGAAGGTCTTGCGCAGGAAACCGAGGTCGCCAGGGCCCAGGATCACGTCGTCGGCGTTGTGCATCACAGCGATTTTCGGGCTGTCGTGCAGGTAGTCCTTGAGTGCATAAAGACTGACCTGGTCGATCAGTTGCAGCAGGCTGCCGCCGTCGGTGCGGGCGCGCCACATCGGGATGACCTGTTCGGTGATGTAGCAGTCGAAGTCGCACTGCAGCGCACGCTTGAGGAACGGCGTGAGGCTGGTGCCTTCGGTGATCGGGAATTTCGGCGGGGTGATCAGGCCGCGACGGTTGATCAGGTCCGAGGTGAAGGCAATGTCGGCCGCCGAGAAGCGGAACGAGGTGCCGATCAGCATGGCCATCTGTTCGTTGGTCAGGTGCTGCTTGGACTGCTGGAAGTCATAGAGCAGGGCATCGTTGAGGTCGATGTAGCCTTTTTGCTGGAAGTAGCGGGTCAGTTTGTTCAGTACCAGCTCATAGAACGTGGTGCTGCTGGTGATGCCCTTGACCTCGGTCTGGACCAGCTTGTCCAGGTTGGTGATCGAGGTGTACAGGTTCACCGGCGGGTTGAGCAGCAGGACTTTCTTGAAGTTGAAGCTGCGGCGGGTCTCGTCCAGGTGCGCAACGAAGGCTGCGTCCAGTGCACCGAGGCTGTAGCCGGTCAGGTAGTAGTCGGTGACCGGCACTTTCGGGTTTTGTGCCCGCACGGCCTGCATCACCCGGTACATGTCTTCGGCGTCTTCCTTGGTGATGCCCGGTGTGGCGAAGCGTGAAGCGGCGCTGATGAAGTCGAAACTGGTCGGCGACGACAGTTGCACCACGTGGTAGCCGGCCTGGTAGTAGAGCTTTTTCAGGTACTCGTTGAGGCTGCTGTCATAGCGCGCGCCGGTACCGGCAATCAGGAAGATCAGCGGTGCGGCTTTGTCTTGTGTGGCGATGCGATAGGTGAGCTTCTTCACAGGCCAGAAATTGTCTGGCAGTTCGAATGCACGCTCCGGGCGCAGCGTGATGCTGCGGTCGCTCTGATTGATGTCCTCGTCCAGCGGCAATTTCGGACGCAGGTCCGGAGGCGTCGTGGCGATGGTCGCCTCGAACGGATTGCTCAAGGGGTAGCCATAGCTGGCGGCGTCGATATCGACCGCCAGTGCGGACGCACTCAAAATAAGGCCGCCAAAGAGGGCGGCGAAGCGCAAGAAGCGGAGCATGACTAGATCCCTTAGAGGAAGGTGCCGAATGAAGTTCGCAGGCTATGACCATCGGTGTTGCGCCAAAGTGCCACGCAGCGGCACCAAAGAGGCGTATTTCCGGATAATAGTCGCTGGACGATACACTTTGCAGCCATTTCGTTACCAGTTTTCTGTTACCCGCGTTTGCATCCCGCTGGCGGGGGATTAAGCTGGCCGCCGTTTTCGCTTATTGGAGTGTTTCATGTCCCGCCGTCTGCCCGTGGTTTTACTGCTCGTTTTGCTGCCGTTATGGCTGGCCGCCAGTTACGGCGCGCGTTATGGCTTCATGGAGGATGCGCAGTGGGTCGGCATCTGCGTGGACGAGGCGAGCCGTTGGGAATGTGGGGTTCGTTCGAACCTGGGCTTGATGATTCACTTCGCCGTGTTGGGTTGGGCGGCGATTGCGGCGGCGGTGCTCGGCTTCGTCCTTCCGGGCCGGGCCGGGTGGTGGCTGGCGGTGCTGGCGCTGGTGTTCGGGTTTCCGGCGTTGGCGTTGTACAACACGACTTTGGCGGTTTTTGCGGTGGTGATTGCGGGGCTTCGGTTGGTCCGGGCGTCTCGTAGCGCCTGATTAATGGTCATCGCGGGCAAGCCACGCTCCCACAGGGTTCTCCGGCGAATACAGCATTTGTATACGACAGAAAACCCTGTGGAAGCGTGGCTTGCCCGCGATGGGCCAGTAGCTTCTCTGAAGATTAAGCCTTGCGAACCCGCAAGCTGCGCCACAACGCCGCAACCATCAACACACTCACCAGCGCCCAGCCCCAGGCCTGCTGGTTCTGCAAGCCTTCACGGTACAGTTGCGGCGCAATGCCTGCACCAATGATGAAGGTCAGCAATGCAATCTCCCGACGTGGCACGCTCACCGGACGGCACAGGTAAACCAGTGCCGGCAGGATGAATGCCACGCTCGGGAAGCTGCGATAACGCGGATCGAATACCAGTTCCAGCATCATCACCGCTGCGGCGAACCCCGCCGTCGCGAGCAACCAGCCCGCCTGACGTTCCAGCATATTGAATGCCTGCTCACGCCAACCGGTGCGAGCGCTCAACGTCAGCGCGGCGTGGGCCAGCACTAACAGGTTCAACGCCGTCAGCAGCGCCACCCACAACCATTCGCTGGCAAACCGCGTGGTGACGCGAGCCAGGTCACCCCAGGCGCCAATCGAGCACGCCGCCAATGCGCCGAGCAGTGGTAGCACCAGCGCCGCGCGAGTGCTGCGAACGCGGCCACCGAGCATCAGCGTCACGAGAAAGATTACGCCGCCCACGGCCAGCCATTGCGACCAGTACGGCACGTTCGACACCGGTCCGGCCAGCACGCCTTTGTCCTGACGATCCGCGTCAAACAGCCCCCAGTAACCGCCGACCGCACCTTCGCTGGCACGCTTCCACGGCTGGTCAAACGCTTCGATCAAGTTGTAGTGCCAGCCTTGTTGCTCGGCCATGATCACAAAAGAACGAATGAACTTGGCTTCATTGACCCGGCTCGGCAGGGCGGTTTCACGTTGACGGCCTTCGCTCGGCCAGCCGGTTTCGCCAATCATCACGTCCTTGGGCGCGAATTTGTTGCCGAACACCTGACGCACTTCCGCCACATGTTGCAGGGCTGCGTCGATGTTCGAGGGATCATCTTCCCAGTACGGCAGCAAATGGATGGTCAGGAAATCCACTGCCGGGGCGATTTCCGGGTGCTTGAGCCAGAACTCCCAGACGTCGGCGTAAGTGACAGGCTGTTTGACCTGGCTTTTGACCTTGTTAATAAGCTTGGCCAGTTGCGCGCCGGTGACCTCTTTGCGCAGCAAGGTCTCGTTGCCGACGATGACGGCGGTCACCACGTCAGCGTTGGCATTTGCCGAGGCGATCAACAGGTCGACTTCTTTCTCGGTATCGACCGGGTTGCTGTTGACCCAGGCACCGATCATCAACTTCAAACCATGCTTGCGCGCCAGATCAGGCAGCGCCTCCAGGCCGGTCATGGAGTAGGTGCGGATGCATTCGAAGCTTTTCGCCAGCAGTGCGAGGTCGGCGTCCATGCGCTCGGGGCGCAATTTGAACGGCTGATCGAACGGCGATTGATCCTTGTCGAACGGGGTGTAGGAGGCACATTGCAGCTTGTGCGTCGCGCTGGCCACGTCCGGCAGGATCACCGGTTTGCCGAGGCCGTACCAGAAGCCGCCGAAGGCAAACAACCCCAGAAGACAGGCGAATAGATAAGCAAAAAAAGGAAAGCGTGATGTCGCGGGCATGGTCAGGCCGTCTGGGAGCAAAGCCGCGCATGTTACCTGCATTTGTCCCGGGTCAGGAGACCTGCATAATTTTGACATGCAAAGTTCGGGCGGACTGGCCGGAGCGTTTCCGCTGCTCAAGATTAATGGCGTTCTGATGTCGTTTCTCGATGCCTTGAGGTCGCTGACAGAGCAGGTCGCGGTTGTCGTCAGGTTGATGATCGACGCATCAGTGCACCCATAGATAAATCACGCTGATGGTCGGACGAGTTTGCGGTGGGCGTGATGGGGGCGCTGTGCACCATAACAATACGTTGACGCGACTCGGCATCCGTCGAGCGCAGCACTTTCGGGGAAGTAACGATGAAGATGCGACGACTTTTAGGCGCAGGTGCCGCTCTGGTGCTTGCGATTGGCTCCACCATGGCCAGCGCCGAGAGCAAGACCCTGAGCATCGGTTACGTTGACGGTTGGTCCGACAGCGTCGCGACCACTCACGTAGCGGCCGAAGTGATCAAACAGAAACTCGGTTATGACGTTAAGCTGCAAGCCGTCGCCACCGGGATCATGTGGCAAGGCGTGGCCACCGGCAAACTCGACGCCATGCTGTCGGCCTGGCTGCCAGTGACGCACGGTGAATACTGGGCCAAGAACAAGGACCAGGTCGTCGATTACGGTCCGAACTTCAAAGATGCAAAAATCGGTTTGATCGTGCCTGAGTACGTCAAAGCCAAGACCATCGACGATCTGAAAACCGACGACAGCTTCAAAAAACGCATCGTCGGCATCGACGCCGGTTCAGGCGTGATGCTCAAGACCGAACAGGCCATCAAGGATTACGATCTGACCGGGTATCAACTCAAGGCCAGTTCCGGCGCCGGCATGATTGCCGAGCTGACCCGTGCCGAGAAGAAAAACGAATCCATTGCCGTGACCGGTTGGGTGCCGCACTGGATGTTCGCGAAGTGGAAACTGCGCTTCCTCGACGATCCGAAAGGCGTTTATGGCGCTGCTGAAACTGTAAACAGCATCGGCAGCAAAGAACTCGCCACCAAGGCACCGGAAGTGGCCAAGTTCCTGAAGAACTTCCAGTGGGCGTCGAAAGACGAAATCGGCGAGGTCATGTTGGCGATCCAGGATGGCGCCAAGCCGGAAGCCGCGGCGAAAGATTGGGTAGCCAAACACCCGGAGCGTGTGGCCGAGTGGACCAAATAATTTGAGCTGACGTGTCTGGTCAGCACCTCTGAAGGCCGCTTGGCATCACCGCCAAGCGGCCTTTTGCGTTTCTCTGCGGGCGTGTCTGCTGGAAAATGGCGATTCTGTCATGTCGTTCTAATACTAAGGTCGTCTGGAACCTGTTCCGCAGCCGCATAGAGTGGATAACGTTCCAACTTTAATCTGTGCTGCGAGGATAAAAACAATGAACGACAGCATTTACCTCTCGATTCAAAACAGCCCGCGCTTCAAGGAGCTGGTTAGCAAGCGAGAAAAGTTCGCCTGGATTCTTTCGGCGATCATGCTTGGGCTTTACTCCGGATTCATTCTTTTGATTGCTTACGGGCCGCATGTGCTGGGGGCGAAAATCGGCCCTGAGTCTTCGATTACCTGGGGGATACCGATTGGTGTCGGGCTGATTCTCTCGGCCTTTATCCTGACTGCAATCTACGTACGACGCGCCAATGGCGAATTCGACGACCTGAACAATGCGATTCTCAAGGAGGCTCAGCAATGATCCGGCGTCTGATGGCTCTATTGAGCATTGCGGCGTTTGCGCCGGGTGCGTGGGCGGCTGAAGCCCTGACGGGTGAAGTGCACAAACAACCGCTCAACGTTTCCGCGATCCTGATGTTCGTGGCGTTTGTCGGCTTGACCCTGTGCATCACTTATTGGGCTTCCAAGCGCAACAACTCGGCCGCTGACTACTATGCGGCGGGCGGCAAGATCACCGGTTTCCAGAACGGTCTGGCGATTGCCGGTGACTACATGTCCGCGGCGTCCTTCCTGGGTATTTCCGCCCTGGTGTTCACCTCCGGCTACGATGGCCTGATCTACTCGATCGGCTTCCTGGTGGGCTGGCCGATCATTCTGTTCCTGATCGCCGAACGCCTGCGCAACCTGGGCAAATACACCTTTGCCGACGTGGCGTCCTACCGCCTTGGGCAAACCCAAATCCGCACGCTGTCCGCGTGTGGTTCGCTGGTGGTGGTGGCGTTCTACCTGATTGCGCAAATGGTCGGTGCCGGCAAGCTGATCCAGCTGCTGTTCGGTCTCGACTACTACGTTGCGGTGATCCTGGTCGGTATCCTGATGTGCATGTATGTGTTGTTCGGCGGCATGCTGGCGACCACCTGGGTGCAGATCATCAAGGCTGTGCTGTTGCTGTCCGGTGCCTCGTTCATGGCGCTGATGGTGATGAAGCACGTCAACTTCGACTTCAACATGCTGTTTTCCGAGGCGATCAAGGTTCACCCTAAAGGTGAGGCGATCATGAGCCCCGGCGGTCTGGTGAAAGACCCGATCTCGGCGTTCTCCCTGGGCTTGGCATTGATGTTCGGTACCGCTGGCCTGCCGCACATTCTGATGCGCTTCTTCACCGTGAGTGACGCAAAAGAAGCGCGCAAGAGCGTGCTGTATGCAACCGGCTTCATTGGTTACTTCTACATCCTGACCTTCATCATCGGCTTCGGCGCGATCCTGCTGGTCAGCACCAACCCGGCCTTCAAAGATGCGGCGGGCGCGCTGTTGGGCGGCAACAACATGGCGGCGGTGCACCTGGCCAACGCGGTGGGTGGCAGTATTTTCCTGGGCTTCATCTCGGCGGTCGCGTTTGCAACCATCCTGGCGGTCGTGGCTGGCCTGACGCTGGCAGGTGCTACGGCGGTGTCTCACGACCTGTACGCCAGTGTGATCAAGAAGGGCAAGGCTAACGACAAGGATGAAATCCGCGTTTCGAAGATCACCACCATCGCCCTGGGCGTGTTGGCGATTGGCCTGGGCATTCTGTTCGAAAGCCAGAACATCGCGTTCATGGTGGGCCTGGCGTTCTCCATCGCGGCGAGCTGCAACTTCCCGGTGCTGCTGCTTTCCATGTACTGGAAGAAGCTGACCACTCGCGGTGCGATGATTGGTGGCTGGTTGGGTCTGGTGAGTGCCGTCGGTTTGATGGTGCTCGGGCCAACCATCTGGGTGCAGATCCTGCATCACGAGAAGGCTATCTTCCCGTATGAATACCCGGCGTTGTTCTCGATGGCGATTGCCTTTGTCGGGATCTGGTTCTTCTCGATCACTGACAAGTCGACCGCGGCTGATAACGAGCGCGCGCTGTTCTTCCCTCAGTTTGTGCGTTCGCAGACAGGGTTGGGGTCGAGCGGGGCGGTTTCCCACTAAGGCTTCAAGTTGGGTTATGTAAGTTGCGTTAAACAGAAATGCCCCGGTCGAGAGATCGGGGCATTTTTGTTTGTCCCCAGGTTGGGAGGCGTGGTGTCAGGGCTGACACCTTCGCGAGCAGGCTCGCTCCTACAGGGGATGTGTGTACGACACCTAACTCCTGTAGGAGTGAGCCTGCTCGCGATGGCGATAGTGCAGGCACAAACAAAAACGGCCTCTATATAAATAGAGGCCGTTTCCGGTGCAGCTTAAGACGTTATCGCAAGACAGGTCTTATTTGCGGTCTTCCAGCTTGGTGATGTCACGCGACTCGTAGCCGGTGTACAGCTGGCGCGGGCGGCCAATCTTGTACGGGCTGGAGAGCATTTCTTTCCAGTGGGAGATCCAGCCGACAGTCCGCGCCAGCGCGAAGATCACGGTGAACATGCTGGTTGGAATGCCGATCGCCTTGAGGATGATCCCCGAGTAGAAGTCGACGTTCGGGTACAGCGAGCGTTCGATGAAGTACGGGTCGGTCAGGGCGATCTCTTCCAGGCGCATGGCCAGTTCGAGTTGCTTGTCGTTCTTGATGCCCAGTTCCTTCAACACTTCGTCGCAGGTCTGCTTCATGACGGTAGCGCGTGGATCGCGGTTTTTGTAAACCCGGTGACCGAAGCCCATCAGTTTGAACGGATCGTTCTTGTCCTTGGCCTTGGCGATGTACTTGTCGATGTTCGAGACATCGCCAATTTCATCGAGCATGGTCAGAACGGCTTCGTTCGCACCGCCGTGGGCAGGGCCCCACAGCGCAGCGATGCCGGCGGCGATACAGGCGAACGGGTTGGCTCCCGAAGAGCCGGCCAGACGAACGGTAGAGGTCGATGCGTTTTGCTCGTGGTCGGCATGGAGGATGAAGATCCGGTCCATGGCCTTGGCGAGCACCGGGCTGATCGGTTTGATCTCGCACGGGGTGTTGAACATCATGTGCAGGAAGTTTTCCGCGTACGTCAGGTCGTTGCGCGGGTACATCATGGGTTGACCCATGGAGTACTTGTAAACCATCGCTGCCAGGGTCGGCATCTTGGCAACCAGGCGGATCGCGGAGATTTCGCGATGCTGCGGGTTATTGATGTCGAGGGAGTCGTGGTAGAAGGCCGAGAGGGCGCCGACTACGCCGCACATGACGGCCATTGGGTGGGCGTCGCGACGGAAGCCGTTGAAGAAGGTCTTCAGCTGCTCGTGAACCATGGTGTGGTTCTTCACGGTGCTGACGAACTGGGCCTTCTGTTCTGCGGTCGGCAGTTCGCCGTTGAGCAGCAGATAGCAGGTTTCCAGGTAGTCCGACTTTTCAGCCAGCTGTTCGATCGGGTAGCCGCGGTGCAACAGAATGCCGTTGTCGCCGTCGATATAGGTGATCTTCGACTCGCAGGAAGCTGTCGACATGAAACCAGGGTCAAAGGTGAAACGGCCCGTGGCCGTCAGGCCCCGAACATCGATAACATCGGGACCAACGGTGCCGGTTAAAATGGGCAGCTCGACGGGGGCTGCGCCCTCGATGATCAACTGCGCTTTTTTGTCAGCCATGTGGCCTCCTATTTATGCTTGAAATCATCAGACAGACCCCCCACGCAGGGCCCGCACCACTATAGTGAGATAAATTCGAATGTCAATTTGCCTAAAGTCTTGCTCCAGAAGGCTTTAACCGGACTTTTTCCTCGAAATTGACTGCCATTTACGCCTTTTATCCAACTTGTGCAATCAGCTATTAGGGGAAGGTGAACGCGTTGTCATTAGTAGCCTAACTGTCTATACTCGGCCTCCGACCGCCAGGGGCTTTTGGGCCTGCTTTATTGGGGGTCGCACTCCCTGGGTGGTGGGTACCTGACCAGTGCACTCCCCAACAACTTTGCCCTGATTGTTAGGGGCTCTTCAGTGTGAAAAAAAGCCGTGAATAGCCAACGACCTGTAAACCTAGACCTAAGGACCATCAAACTCCCAGTCACTGCTTACACGTCCATTCTTCACCGAATCTCCGGTGTCATCCTCTTTGTCAGCCTGGCCATCATGCTTTATGCATTGGACAAGTCGCTGAGCTCCGAGGAAGGCTTCGGTCAGGTGAAAGCGTGTCTGACCAGTCCGCTAGCCAAGCTAGTGATTTGGGGAATCCTGTCCGCCTTGCTGTATCACCTGGTAGCCGGTGTGCGCCATTTGATCATGGACATGGGCATCGGCGAGTCGCTTGAAGGCGGCAAACTGGGCTCGAAAATCGTTATCGCCGTTTCCGTGGTGGTAATCGTTCTGGCAGGAGTTTGGATATGGTAACTAACGTCACGAACCTGTCGCGTTCGGGCCTCTATGACTGGATGGCACAACGTGTGTCTGCGGTCGTTCTCGCGGCTTATTTCATTTTCCTGATCGGATACGTCGTTGCCCATCCAGGCATCGGCTACGCCCAATGGCATGAACTGTTCGCAAGCAACTGGATGCGTATTTTCAGTCTCCTGGCCCTCGTTGCCCTTGGCGCTCACGCCTGGGTCGGCATGTGGACCATCGCGACCGACTACCTGACGCCAATGGCGTTCGGCAAGTCCGCGACTGCGATACGTTTCCTCTTCCAGGCAGTATGCGGCGTCGCGATGTTCGCGTACTTCGTCTGGGGTGTGCAGATTCTTTGGGGTATCTGATTCATGTCTACTACAGTTAATACGCTTTCGTTCGACGCCATCATCATTGGCGGCGGCGGTGCTGGCATGCGCGCTGCGCTGCAGCTGGCACAAGGTGGTCACAAGACTGCCGTCGTTACCAAGGTTTTCCCGACTCGTTCGCACACTGTATCCGCCCAGGGTGGCATCACCTGCGCCATCGCCTCGGCAGATCCGAACGATGACTGGCGCTGGCACATGTACGATACCGTCAAGGGTTCCGACTATATCGGTGACCAGGACGCTATCGAATACATGTGTTCCGTAGGCCCGGAAGCGGTGTTCGAGCTCGAGCACATGGGGCTGCCGTTCTCCCGTACCGAACAGGGTCGCATCTATCAGCGTCCGTTCGGCGGTCAGTCGAAAGACTTCGGTAAAGGTGGCCAGGCTGCCCGTACGTGCGCCGCTGCTGACCGTACCGGTCACGCGCTGCTGCACACCCTGTACCAGGCCAACCTGAAGGCCGGCACCGTATTCCTCAACGAATACTACGGCGTCGACCTGGTGAAGAACGAAGACGGTGCCTTTGTCGGCATGATCGTCATCTGCATCGAAACCGGCGAAACCTCCTACGTCCGCGCTAACGCCACCGTTCTGGCGACTGGCGGTGCAGGCCGTATCTACTCGTCCACCACCAACGCCCTGATCAACACCGGTGACGGCGTCGGCATGGCTCTGCGTGCTGGCGTGCCGGTACAAGACATCGAAATGTGGCAGTTCCACCCAACCGGCATCGCCGGCGCCGGTGTACTGGTGACTGAAGGCTGCCGCGGTGAAGGCGGTTACCTGATCAACAAGCACGGCGAGCGTTTCATGGAGCGTTATGCTCCGAACGCCAAAGACCTTGCAGGTCGTGACGTTGTTGCCCGTTCGATGGTTAAAGAAATCATCGCCGGCAACGGTTGCGGTCCGGATGGCGACCACGTAATGCTGAAACTCGATCACCTCGGTGAAGAAGTTCTGCACAGCCGTCTGCCAGGCATCATGGAACTGTCCAAGACCTTCGCCCACGTCGATCCAGCCGTGGCGCCGATTCCGGTCGTTCCAACCTGCCACTATATGATGGGCGGCGTGGCCACCAACATTCATGGCCAGGCAATCACTCAAGACGCTGACGGCAAGGACCAGATCATTCCTGGCCTGTTCGCTGTAGGCGAAGTGGCGTGCGTATCGGTTCACGGTGCCAACCGTCTGGGCGGCAACTCGCTGCTCGACCTGGTGGTATTCGGTCGTGCCGCCGGCCTGTTCCTGGAGCAGACCCTGAAAGAAGGCGTCGACTACGCTCGCCCTCGCCAGTCCGACATCGACGCAGCCCTGGCGCGTCTCGATGGCCTGAACTCGCGTACCGAAGGTGAAGACGTCGCTACCCTGCGTAAAGAACTGCAAAGCTGCATGCAGAACTACTTCGGTGTGTTCCGTACCGGCGAATACATGCAGAAGGGTATCGCCCAGCTCGCTGACCTGCGTGGCCGTATCGCCAACGTCAAGATCAACGACAAGAGCCAGGCGTTCAACACCGCTCGTATCGAAGCGCTGGAACTGCAGAACCTGCTGGAAGTGGCCGAAGCTACTGCCATCGCTGCAGAGATCCGCAAAGAGTCCCGCGGCGCTCACGCCCGTGAAGACTACGAAGACCGCGACGACGAAAACTGGCTGTGCCACACCCTGTACTTCCCGGGTGACAAGCGCGTAACCAAGCGTGCTGTGAACTTCTCGCCGAAGACTGTTCCGACTTTTGAACCTAAGATTCGGACTTATTAAGGGTGGCCGCCATGTTGCAAGTCAGTGTTTATCGCTACAACCCTGATCAGGACGCCGCGCCGTTCATGCAGGAATTCCAGGTCGATACCGGTGGTAAAGACCTGATGGTGCTGGACGTGCTGGCCCTGATCAAAGAGCAGGACGAAGGTTTCTCCTATCGTCGCTCTTGCCGTGAAGGTGTTTGCGGTTCCGACGGCATGAACATCAACGGCAAAAACGGTCTGGCCTGCGTCACGCCGCTGTCTTCTGTCGTAAAAGGTAACAAGCTGATCGTTCGTCCGCTGCCAGGTTTGCCGGTTATCCGTGACCTGGTCGTCGATATGAGCATCTTCTACAAGCAATACGAGAAGGTTAAGCCATACCTGCAGAACGACACGCCGGCTCCGGCCATCGAACGTCTGCAGACCCCAGAAGAGCGTGAAAAGCTTGACGGTCTGTACGAGTGCATCCTGTGCGCTTGCTGCTCGACTTCTTGCCCGTCCTTCTGGTGGAACCCGGACAAGTTCCTGGGTCCAGCTGCTCTGCTGCAAGCGTATCGCTTCCTGGCCGACAGCCGCGACACCAAGACTGCCGAGCGTCTGGCTTCGCTGGATGACCCGTTCAGCGTATTCCGCTGCCGCGGGATCATGAACTGCGTCAACGTCTGTCCGAAAGGCCTGAACCCGACTAAGGCCATCGGTCACGTACGTAACATGCTGCTGCAAAGCGGCGTGTGATTCAGCTGCTGTAACTGCAAGACCGTTGTACCGAAGATGCTACGGCGCAGGCTTCAACCGGCGCCGTAGTCTTAACCTGAGCAGCAGCCCATAAAGCTGCGGCTCTTATTTTGAAGAAATGAGACAAGCAGGGGCATCCGGGCTGGTACCCGGACTATCAGCGTGATCCTAAGTGGCTTGTTTTGGTCGCTGCATTCGGACTTCTGCAAGTTTGCTCGGTGTCGACGCCGGTGGTGTTCCCCTAACCGAGGGTGACCAAGCATGCAAGAAAGCGTGATGCAGCGCATGTGGAACAGCGCCTACCTATCCGGTAGTAACGCTGCCTATGTGGAAGAGCTCTACGAGCTCTACCTGCACGACCCTAACGCTGTGCCAGAAGAGTGGCGCACCTACTTCCAGAAGTTGCCGGCTGACGGCAACACTGCCACCGATGTTTCGCACTCCACAATTCGCGATCATTTCGTCTTGCTGGCAAAGAACCAGCGCCGCGCACAACCGGTTTCCGCCGGCAGCGTGAGCAGTGAGCACGAGAAGAAGCAAGTTGAAGTGCTGCGATTGATCCAGGCCTACCGTATGCGTGGCCACCAGGCAGCCCAGCTTGATCCGCTGGGGCTGTGGCAGCGTCCTGCACCTGCAGACCTGTCAATCAATCATTACGGCTTGACCAATGCCGATCTTGATACGACCTACCGTGCCGGCGACCTGTTCATCGGCAAAGAGGAGGCGAGCCTACGCGAAATTCACGAAGCGTTGCAGCAGACATATTGCCGCACCATCGGCGCTGAATTTACGCATATCACCGATTCCGAGCAGCGCCAGTGGTTCCAGCAGCGTCTGGAAAGCGTACGCGGCCGTCCGACTTACTCCGCCGACATCAAGAGCCACTTGCTCGAGCGCGTCACCGCCGGCGAAGGTCTGGAAAAATACCTGGGCACCAAATACCCGGGTACCAAGCGTTTCGGCCTGGAAGGCGGCGAGAGCCTGATTCCAATGCTCGACGAGTTGATCCAGCGTTCCGGTTCCTACGGCACCAAGGAAATCGTCATCGGCATGGCCCACCGTGGTCGTCTGAACGTATTGGTCAACACCTTCGGCAAGAACCCGCGCGAGCTGTTCGACGAGTTCGAAGGCAAGAAGAAGGTCGAGCTGGGTTCCGGTGACGTTAAATACCACCAGGGCTTCTCGTCCAACGTGATGACCGCCGGCGGTGAAGTTCACCTGGCCATGGCGTTCAACCCGTCCCACCTGGAAATCGTTTCCCCGGTGGTTGAAGGTTCGGTTCGCGCCCGTCAGGATCGTCGTAACGACCCTACCGGTGAGAAGGTTCTGCCGATCTCCATCCACGGTGACGCTGCATTCGCAGGTCAGGGCGTGGTCATGGAAACCTTCCAGATGTCGCAGACCCGTGGTTTCAAGACCGGCGGTACTGTTCACATCGTGATCAACAACCAGGTGGGTTTCACCATCAGCAACCCGCTGGACTCGCGCTCCACCGAGTACGCGACCGACGTTGCGAAAATGATCCAGGCGCCGATCCTCCATGTGAATGGTGATGATCCGGAAGCCGTATTGTTCGTGACCCAGCTGGCCATCGACTACCGCATGCAATTCAAGCGTGACGTGGTGATCGACCTGGTCTGCTACCGTCGTCGTGGCCACAACGAGGCCGACGAGCCAAGTGGCACCCAGCCAATCATGTATCAGCAGATCACCAAACAGCGCACCACCCGTGAGCTGTATGCCGATCGTCTGACCCAGGCCGGCGTGCTGGACGTTGAGCGTGTTCAGGCGAAAGTCGACGAATACCGCAATGCGCTGGACAACGGTCTGCACGTGGTAAAAAGCCTGGTCAAAGAGCCGAACAAAGAGTTGTTCGTGGACTGGCGTCCGTATCTGGGCCACGCCTGGACCGCGCGTCACGACACGCGTTTCGATCTGAAAACCTTGCAGGAACTGTCCGCCAAGCTGCTGGAAATTCCGGAAGGCTTCGTGGTTCAGCGCCAGGTCTCGAAAATCTACGAAGACCGTCAGAAAATGCAAGCCGGCGGCCTGCCGATCAACTGGGGTTACGCCGAAACCATGGCGTACGCGACCCTGGCGTTCGAAGGTCACCCGATTCGCATGACGGGTCAGGACATCGGTCGCGGTACGTTCTCGCACCGTCACGCTGTCTTGCACAACCAGAAAGACGCGGGCACCTACATCCCGCTGCAAAACCTGTACAAGGGCCAGCCACGTTTCGACCTGTACGATTCGTTCCTGTCCGAAGAAGCCGTGCTGGCGTTCGAATACGGTTACTCGACCACCACGCCTGAGGCGCTGGTGATCTGGGAAGCCCAGTTCGGCGACTTCGCCAACGGTGCCCAGGTGGTTATCGACCAGTTCATCACCAGTGGCGAGCACAAGTGGGGCCGTCTCTGCGGTCTGACCATGCTGCTGCCGCACGGTTATGAAGGTCAGGGGCCGGAGCACTCGTCGGCTCGTCTGGAGCGTTACCTGCAACTGTGCGCCGAGCACAACATTCAGGTAGCCGTACCGACCACGCCGGCTCAGATCTACCACTTGCTGCGCCGTCAGGTGATTCGCCCGCTGCGCAAGCCATTGATCGTTCTGACTCCGAAGTCGCTGCTGCGTCACAAACTGGCTATTTCGACCCTGGAAGATCTGGCCGAAGGTTCGTTCCAGACCGTGATCCCGGAAATCGACGCCCTGGACCCGTCCAAGGTCGAGCGCATTGTTCTGTGTAGCGGCAAGGTCTACTACGACCTGCTGGAAAAACGCCGTGCCGAAGGTCGTGACGACATCGCCATCGTGCGTATCGAGCAGCTGTACCCATTCCCTGAGGACGACTTGAAAGAAGTCCTGGCTCCTTACACCAACGCCAAACATGCCGTCTGGTGTCAGGAAGAGCCGATGAACCAGGGTGCCTGGTACTGCAGCCAACACCACTTGCGTCGTAGCATCAGCAATCTCAACAAGTCTCTCGTACTCGAGTACGCGGGCCGTGAGGCTTCTGCTGCACCTGCTTGTGGTTATGCGTCGATGCACGCTGAGCAGCAGGAAAAACTGCTGCAAGACGCCTTTACTGTTTAACGCCTTCGCGCACCTGAAACCGAATTTAAGGACCCACAGATAATGGCTATCGAAATCAAAGCCCCCACCTTCCCGGAATCGGTTGCCGATGGCACCGTTGCCACCTGGCACAAAAAGCCGGGCGACGCTGTAAAGCGTGACGACCTGATCGTCGACATCGAAACCGACAAGGTTGTGCTGGAAGTGTTGGCGACTGCTGACGGCGTACTGGGCGCTATCGTCAAGAACGAAGGCGACACCGTTCTGTCCGACGAGGTCCTGGGCTCCATCGAAGCGGGCGGCGCTGCTGCTGCCCCGGCTGCCGCTGCTGCTCCGGCCGCTGCACAAGCTGCTGCTCCAGCCGCTGAAGGCGAAGACGATCCTGTTGCTGCACCGGCTGCTCGCAAGCTGGCTGAAGAAAACGGCATCAACATCGCTTCCGTTGCCGGTACTGGCAAAGGCGGTCGTGTGACCAAGGAAGACGTGGTTGCAGCGGTTGCTGCCAAGAAAGCCGCTCCGGCTGCCGCGCCAGCCAAGGCTGCTGCACCTGCTGCCGCTGCTCCTGTGTTCGCCGCTGGCGACCGCATCGAGAAGCGCGTTCCGATGACCCGCGTTCGCGCTACCGTGGCCAAGCGCCTGGTAGAAGCTCAGTCGAACATGGCGATGCTGACCACTTTCAACGAAGTCGACATGACCGAAGTCATGGCCCTGCGTTCGAAGTACAAGGACCTGTTCGAGAAGTCCCACAACGGCGTACGCCTGGGCTTCATGTCGTTCTTCGTGAAAGCGGCCACCGAAGCGCTGAAACGCTTCCCGGCTGTCAACGCGTCGATCGACGGTGCTGACATCGTTTACCACGGCTACGCCGACGTTGGTGTTGCTGTTTCCAGCGACCGTGGTCTGGTTGTACCGGTTCTGCGTAACGCCGAACTGATGAGCCTGGCTGAAATCGAAGGCGGCATCGCTACCTTCGGCAAGAAAGCCCGTGATGGCAAACTGTCGATGGACGAAATGACCGGCGGCACGTTCACCATCACCAACGGTGGTACCTTCGGTTCGATGATGTCGACCCCGATCGTCAACCCGCCGCAAGCGGCTATCCTGGGCATGCACAACATTCTGCAGCGTCCGATGGCGATCAACGGTCAGGTCGTTATCCGTCCGATGATGTACCTGGCTCTGTCCTACGATCACCGTCTGATCGATGGCAAAGAAGCTGTGACCTTCCTGGTTACCATCAAGAACCTGCTGGAAGACCCGGCTCGTTTGTTGCTGGATATCTGATAGAAGCAGCCGCGAGCTGCAAGCTTCAAGCTGCAAGAAATGGCAGTTTGGCTTGTAGCTTGCGGCTTGAAGCTTTTCGCTAAAGAGGATTTTTTGAATGTCGCAGAAATTTGACGTAGTAGTGATCGGCGCGGGCCCTGGCGGCTACGTAGCTGCCATCAAAGCAGCTCAGCTGGGTCTCACCACCGCCTGCATCGAGAAGTACACCGACAAAGAGGGCAAACTGGCCCTCGGCGGTACTTGCCTGAACGTCGGCTGCATTCCATCCAAGGCGCTGCTGGACAGCTCCTGGAAGTTCCACGAAGCCCAAGACGGCTTCGCGATCCACGGTATCAACCACGCTGGCGTGACCATGGACGTGCCAGCAATGGTCGGCCGTAAAGCCAACATCGTCAAAGGCCTGACTTCGGGTGTTGCCACCCTGTTCAAGGCTAACGGCGTGACCTCGATCCAGGGCCACGGCAAACTGCTGGCTGGCAAGAAAGTCGAAGTCACCAAGCCTGACGGTTCGGTAGAAATCATTGAAGCCGAGAACGTGATTCTGGCTCCAGGTTCGCGTCCGATCGACATTCCACCCGCTCCGGTTGACCAGAATGTGATCGTCGATTCGACTGGCGCGCTGGAATTCCAGTCCGTACCTAAGCGTCTGGGCGTGATCGGCGCTGGCGTGATCGGTCTGGAACTGGGTTCGGTCTGGTCCCGTCTGGGCGCAGAAGTGACCGTTCTTGAAGCGCTGGACACCTTCCTGATGGCCGCTGACGCTGCCGTTTCCAAGGAAGCGCTGAAAACCCTGACCAAACAGGGTCTGGACATCAAGCTGGGCGCTCGCGTGACCGGTTCCAAAGTGAACGGCGACGAAGTCGTTGTGAACTACACCGATGCCAACGGCGAACAGAACATCACGTTCGACAAGCTGATCGTAGCCGTTGGTCGCCGTCCGGTGACCACTGATCTGCTGTCCGCTGATTGCGGCGTGACCCTGGACGAGCGCGGTTTCGTGCACGTTGATGATCACTGCGCCACCACCGTACCGGGCGTCTACGCCATCGGGGACGTGGTTCGCGGCATGATGCTGGCACACAAGGCCTCGGAAGAGGGCATCATGGTCGTCGAGCGCATCAAGGGCCACAAAGCCCAGATGAACTATGATTTGATCCCTTCGGTTATTTATACTCACCCGGAAATCGCGTGGGTGGGTAAAACCGAGCAGGCCTTGAAGGCTGAAGGCGTTGAAGTTAACGTTGGCACCTTCCCGTTCGCAGCCAGTGGCCGTGCCATGGCAGCCAACGATACCGGCGGTTTCGTCAAAGTCATCGCCGATGCCAAGACTGATCGCGTATTGGGCGTCCACGTGATTGGCCCGAGCGCTGCAGAACTGGTTCAGCAGGGCGCGATCGGTATGGAATTCGGCACCAGCGCTGAAGACCTGGGCATGATGGTTTTCTCCCATCCGACCCTGTCTGAAGCCTTGCACGAAGCTGCTCTGGCAGTGAATGGCGGCGCCATTCACATCGCCAACCGCAAGAAGCGTTAAGACACAATAAGAAACCACGGCGGTATGGCCCGTCGTGAGCCTTGCATGCAAGTCTCACCGCGGAATATCCGCTGGACGCAGTCTTGCGTAGCTGCACCGGTTGTCCGGAAAGGCTACGCAAGCAGCAGTCACAGGTGGTGCGGCACTTGAACAAGTGCAGCACCGAATGCGCAGTACCTAACGAAGACGGTAATAAGCATGAATCTTCACGAGTATCAGGGTAAGCAGCTGTTCGCTGAATACGGCCTGCCAGTTTCCACCGGTTACGCAGTAGACACCCCGGAAGCAGCAGCAGAAGCTTGCGACAAAATCGGCGGCACCGAGTGGGTTGTCAAAGCCCAGGTTCACGCTGGTGGTCGCGGTAAAGCGGGCGGCGTTAAGCTGGTTCGCAGCAAAGAAGACGCTAAGGCATTCGCACAGCAGTGGCTGGGCAAGCGTCTGGTGACTTACCAGACTGACGCCAATGGTCAGCCAGTCACCAAGATCCTGGTTGAATCGTGCACTGATATCGCTAAAGAGCTGTACCTGGGCGCTGTCGTTGACCGTTCGAGCCGTCGTATCGTGTTCATGGCTTCCACCGAAGGTGGCGTGGACATCGAGAAAATCGCTCACGACACTCCAGAAAAAATTCTGAAAGCCACTATCGATCCACTGGTTGGCGCTCAGCCATTCCAGGGTCGCGAGCTGGCATTCCAGTTGGGTCTGGAAGGCAAGCAAGTTGCTCAGTTCGCCAAGATCTTCGTAGGTCTGGCCAAGCTGTTCAAGGATCACGACCTGGCTCTGCTGGAAGTGAACCCGCTGGTGATCAAGGCTGACGGCGATCTGCATTGCCTCGACGCCAAGATCAACATCGACGCCAACGCCATGTACCGTCAGCCTAAGCTGAAGACTTTCCACGATCCGTCGCAAGACGATCCGCGCGAAGCGCACGCTGCCAAGTTCGAACTGAACTACGTAGCACTGGAAGGCAACATCGGTTGCATGGTCAACGGTGCTGGCCTGGCCATGGGTACCATGGACATCGTCAACCTGCATGGCGGCAAACCAGCCAACTTCCTCGACGTGGGCGGCGGTGCTACCAAAGAACGCGTTACCGAAGCGTTCAAGATCATCCTGTCCGACACTAACGTCGCTGCAGTATTGGTCAACATCTTCGGCGGCATCGTTCGTTGCGACATGATTGCCGAAGGCATCATCGGCGCAGTGAAAGAAGTCGGCGTGAAAATCCCGGTTGTTGTTCGCCTTGAAGGCAACAACGCTGAGCTGGGCGCTAAAGTACTGGCAGAAAGCGGTTTGAACATCATCGCTGCTACCAGCCTGACCGACGCTGCTCAACAAGTCGTTAAAGCTGCGGAGGGCAAATAATGAGCGTCCTGATCAATAAAGACACCAAAGTTATCTGCCAGGGTATTACCGGTTCGCAAGGTAGTTTCCACACCCAGCAAGCGCTCGAATACGGCACCAAGATGGTTGGCGGCGTAACTCCGGGCAAAGGCGGCACCGAGCACCTGGGTCTGCCAGTGTTCAACACCGTGAAAGACGCTGTAGCTGCCACTGGCGCCACCGCCAGCGTGATCTACGTTCCGGCTCCTTTCTGCAAAGACTCGATCCTGGAAGCAGCCTTCGGCGGCATCAAGCTGATCGTTTGCATCACTGAAGGCATTCCTACCCTGGACATGCTGGACGCTAAAGTTAAGTGCGACGAGCTGGGCGTAGTCCTGATCGGCCCTAACTGCCCAGGCGTGATCACTCCAGGCGAATGCAAGATCGGCATCATGCCAGGTCACATTCACTTGCCAGGCAAGGTCGGTATCGTTTCCCGTTCCGGCACCCTGACCTACGAAGCTGTTAAGCAGACTACTGACGCCGGTTTCGGTCAGTCGACTTGCGTCGGCATCGGCGGTGACCCGATCCCGGGTTCGAACTTCATCGACATCCTGAAGCTGTTCCAGGAAGACCCGAAGACCGAAGCGATCGTGATGATCGGTGAGATCGGCGGTTCGGCTGAAGAAGAAGCGGCTGCCTACATCAAGGCACACGTGACCAAGCCGGTTGTTTCCTACATCGCTGGTGTGACTGCCCCTGCAGGCAAGCGCATGGGCCATGCTGGCGCAATCATCTCTGGCGGCAAGGGCACTGCAGACGAGAAGTTTGCTGCCCTGGAAGACGCAGGCGTTAAAACCGTGCGTTCGCTGGCAGACATCGGCAAGGCTTTGTCCGAGCTGACCGGTTGGGCGATGAAGTAAGCCTCGCGCTTAATTCACGCTTCACCAAACAAAGGCCACCTTCGGGTGGCCTTTGTCGTTTCCAGGTGATCGTTCCTACGCAGAGCGTGGGAGCATCTGTCCTGAAGGATGAAATTTATATACGTAAACGCGACACAGAAACGTCGCGTATCGGATAGTTCGCCCTCTAACAGTGCGTTTTCAAGTCAAATTCGTTAGGCTAGCCGCCATTTTTGCGTGCGCGACCCACAAGGTTGCTACGCGCTAAAGGGTCAGTCTCATACGGACCGACAGCATTTCCCTCACCCCACAGGGAAATCCCTCTCTAAATTCCGATTCAGTAGTGTGGTATTTCCTTAATGAAAGTGTTGAAAGGCCAGGACATCCTGGCACTTGGTTTTATGACGTTTGCCCTGTTTGTCGGGGCTGGCAACATCATCTTCCCGCCTATCGTCGGTTTGCAGTCCGGGCCTAATGTCTGGATGGCGGCGCTGGGCTTTTTGATCACCGCAGTCGGTTTGCCGGTGATCACGGTTGTCGCACTGGCGAAAGTCGGTGGTGCGATGGATGCCCTGAGCAGCCCGATCGGTAAAATCGCCGGGGGCCTGCTGGCTGCCGCGTGCTACCTCGCTGTCGGCCCGCTGTTCGCCACCCCGCGCACCGCGACCGTATCGTTCGAAGTAGGCCTGGCGCCGCTGACCGGCGAGAGCCCATTGGCGCTGTTCCTCTACAGTTCGGTGTACTTCCTGCTGGTGTTCTTCATCTCGCTGTATCCGGGCCGTTTGCTGGATACCGTAGGGCGTTTCCTCGCACCGATGAAGATCATCGCCCTGGCCGCGCTCGGCATCGCCGCGTTCGCGTTGCCGGCCGGTGATATTGGCCAGGCCACGCCTGAGTACGTAGCAGCACCGTTTTCTCAAGGTTTCATTAATGGTTACCTGACCATGGATACCTTGGGCGCCTTGGTGTTCGGCATCGTCATCGTCAACGCGATCCGCTCCCGAGGCGTGGAATCGCCGGTGCTGATTACCCGCTACGCGATCATTGCCGGGCTGATTGCCGGCGTAGGCCTCGCGCTGGTTTACGTCAGCCTGTTCCGTCTCGGTTCGGGCAGCCATGAAGTGGCCGCCGGTGCAACCAACGGTGCGGCGGTATTGCACGCCTACGTTCAACACACCTTCGGTTCGTTGGGCAGCGGTTTCCTTGCGGTATTGATCTCGCTCGCCTGCCTGGTGACGGCGGTCGGTCTGACCTGCGCCTGCGCCGAGTACTTCAGCCGCGTGCTGCCACTGTCCTACAAGACCTTGGTGATCATCCTGGCGGTGTTCTCCTTGTTTGTGTCCAACCTGGGCCTGACCAAGCTGATTGCGTTCTCGATCCCGGTACTGACCGCGATTTACCCGCCCTGCATCGCTCTGGTAGCCCTGAGCTTCTGCAAGGACTTCTGGCACGAGCAGGGCCGCATTGTCGGTCCAGTGATGCTGGTGTCGTTCATCTTCGGCCTGATCGACGCGCTCAAGGGCGCAGGTCTGGCGGACTGGATGCCGACTCAGTTGTCGCACCTGCCGCTGAGCGAGCAGGGCCTGGCGTGGCTGGTGCCTTCGGTCATGACCCTGGTGGTCGCGGTGGTTTGCGATCGTCTGCTGGGCAAGCGCGAAGAAGCGCTGGCTTGAGTCGCTGAACGGCCGGTCACAAGCGGGCCATCAAGCTGAAACTGAAATGCCCCGTATCAATCGATACGGGGCATTTTTTATGGGCGTGATGCAGTGTCTTTTCCCTTGAGCTAACGTCGAAGGGTTGCAAGTTTCCAATGTAGGCGTGAGCCTGCTCGCGATGGCGATTTTACGCTCAGCAGAGATGTTGACTGATCTACCGCTATCGCGAGCAGGCTCACGCCTACAAGGTTTCGAGTATTTCGCCCTTACATCACAAGGACCTGCATGTCGTTCATCCACGCCAACCTGATCCACATCCTCGCCGCGCTCTGGTTTGTCATCTGCTGGGGCGGTTACACCCGGTACGCCTCATGGAAGGGTCGCGACACCGCGTGCCTGGCCAGCGTGTTGCACCTGTACCGCGAAGACTGGATGCGCCGCATGCTGCTACGCGACAACCGCATCGCTGACGCCAGTGTGATCGGCAACCTGGAGCGCAACGCCTCGTTTTTCGCTTCCAGCACCTTGATCATCCTGGCTGGCATCCTCACCGTGCTCGGGGCGTCCGAAAGGGCGGTGTCGTTGCTGGCGGACATTCCGATGGTGCAACAGGCGTCCCAAGGGATGTCGGAGATCAAATTGCTGTGCCTGGCGCTGGTGTTTGTCTACGCGTTCTTCACGTTCAGCTGGTGCATGCGCCAGTACAACTTCGCGGCGATTCTGGTGGGCTCCGCGCCGATGGTGGGTGAGCGCCACGTGTCCGAACAGGAACGCAAAGCCTTTGCGGCTCGTGCGGCTCGGGTCATCTCGATGGCGGCCAACCAGTTCAACTTCGGCCTGCGTTCCTATTATTTCGGCATGACCATGCTGGCCTGGTTTGTCAGCCCGTGGCTGTTCATGCTGATGAGTGCCGGCGTCGTGCTGGTGTTGTATCGCCGGGAGTTTCATTCCGACGTTCTCGACGTGATGGTCTATACCCCTACAGAGGCACCCTTGCCCGAGGCGAACAGAGAGGCCGTTTGATGAGTATTCCGTTCTGGTGTGTGTTTATCAGCGCATTGCTGATTTACGTGGCCCGCATACCGGTGGCCAAGGCGATGAAAGAGCAGGGCGGTTACAACAACCACGCCCCGCGCGAGCAACAGGCGCACCTCACGGGCTTCGGCGCCCGTGCCGTGGCCGCGCATCAGAACTGTTTCGAGGCCTTTATATTGTTTGCGGTGGGGGTGTTGATGGCGCACACCACGCAAACGGCGGGGTGGCTGATCGACCTGCTGGCGATCATCTTTGTGATCACGCGCGTTATTTACTTACTGTGTTACTGGGGCGATTTGCCCTGGCAGCGCAGTCTCGTCTGGGTTGTCGGTTTCGTCTGTTCATTGTTGTTGATGATTAGTCCGACTTTTAGAACCGTTTTACTCTAACGGCGCAAATCACAGGCAAAAGAAAACCCGCACTTGGCGGGTTTTCTTTATCACGCTAAAAACTGATTTAGTTTTTAGGTGCTTCTTTTACGGCGGCTTCGTTCGATTCAGCCTGAGCTTTGGCAGCTTCGGCGTTTTCTTTCGCAGCGTCGTTCACTTTATCCTGAGCTTTGCTCATGTCTTGCTGAGCTTGCTCAGCATGTTTAGTCGCATCTTGAGCTTTGTCCTCGGATTTTTTATCGCAGGCAGCGAGACCGAGGGAAGCGGTCAACATCAAGGCAATAGCTAAAGTCTTACGCATGGGGTGTTTCTCCTTATGGATATAACTACTGGCCTTTCGAGCACAGCCCACAGCGTTAAGTTCCTCAATTCGTTCAGATATATAGTTTTGTGATGCGATGGAACTTTTGCCCGCAGACGAGCTACTTTGATCGAGCACTAAGAAGAGTTTTTTGAAATGGCCGAAAACCCCGTTTTTGAGCGTGCGACGCGATTCATATCGGCGTTGCGTCATTGTCAGGTCCTCGGACTGCGAGTTCACAGCGCCAGTAATGACGGACTAACGGTCATCTTGCCCTACAGCCCGCAAATCGTCGGCGACCCGCAAACCGGCGTCATTCATGGCGGTGCGCTGACATCGCTGATGGATACCGCGTGCGGCATGTCGACCCTGTGCGTGCTGCCCGAATTCGAGGTTTGCCCGACCCTTGATTTGCGCATCGATTACATGCACGCCGCCGAGCCACATAAGGACGTCTATGGCTTCGCCCAATGCTATCGAGTGACCACTGACGTGATTTTCGCCCGTGGTTTTGCCTATCAGGACGATCCCGAGCACCCCATCGCCCACGTCGTCGGCACGTTCATGCGCATGGGCAAAGCCATCAAAGGCACCAAAGGCTTTGGCGGCGTCATCGCCGGAGGTGCGCAATGACCTATTCCTTCAAGGAACAACTGCAACAGGCCCACGAGAAGGGCGACTACGCCTCGCTGTTGCACCTGATTCCCTATGCCAAACTGATCGGCGTCGAATGTTCGCGGGTGGGGGATGATCTGCTGTTTCGCCTGCCAGCCAACAAGGACAACATTGGTAACCCTTTACTGCCGGCGATTCATGGCGGTGTGATCGCCGGGTTCATGGAACTCTCGGCGGCGCTGCACCTGCTGATTTTCACCGGTTCACCGGGCGTGCCGAAAATCATCGACTTCTCCCTCGACTACCTGCGCGCCGGGCAGTTTCGCGATACCTGGGCCAAATGTCAGGTGTGCCGCCAGGGGCGCCGGGTCGCCAACATGGCCGTTACCGCCTGGCAAAGCACCGAAGCCGAGCCCATTGCGACGGCTCGCGCCCATTTCAAAATCGAAGAGCCCTTGAAATCCTGAACACAGCCCCCAACTTTGATGACATCCCGCCGCCGACCCTCAAGGTCGCGGCTTAGCCATCTGATTGGAGTTTGATGACCATGAGTGTGGAAACTCAAAAGGAAACCCTGGGCTTCCAGACCGAGGTGAAGCAATTGCTGCACCTCATGATCCATTCGCTGTATTCCAACAAGGAAATTTTCCTTCGCGAATTGATCTCGAACGCCTCTGACGCTGTCGACAAATTACGTTTCGAAGCCCTGTCCAAGCCTGAGTTGCTGGAAGGCGGCGCCGAACTGAAAATCCGTGTGAGCTTCGACAAGGACGCCAAAACCGTCACCCTCGAAGACAACGGCATTGGCATGAACCGTGAAGAAGCGATCACCCACCTGGGTACCATCGCCAAATCCGGCACTGCCGATTTCATGAAACACCTGTCTGGCGATCAGAAGAAAGATTCGCACCTGATCGGTCAGTTCGGTGTGGGTTTTTATTCTGCATTCATCGTCGCCGACAAAGTCGACGTGTTCAGCCGTCGTGCCGGTGATTCGGCCAGCGAGGGCGTGCACTGGTCGTCCAAGGGCGAAGGTGATTTCGAAGTCGCCACTGTCGAGAAAGCCGAGCGCGGCACTCGCATCGTCCTGCACCTGAAGTCCGGTGAAGACGAATTCGCCGATGGCTGGCGTCTGCGCAACATCATCAAGAAGTACTCCGACCACATTGCCCTGCCGATCGAGTTGCCAAAAGAAGTGGCCGCTGCCGAAGGTGAAGAGCAGCCTGCCGCCGAATGGGAAACCGTCAACCGCGCCAGTGCCCTGTGGACCCGTCCTCGCACCGAAGTGAAGGACGAGGAATACCAGGAGTTCTACAAGCACGTTGCTCACGATTTCGAGAACCCGCTGAGCTGGAGCCACAACAAGGTCGAAGGCAAGCTTGAATACAGCTCGCTGCTGTACGTGCCGGCCCGTGCTCCGTTCGACCTGTACCAGCGTGAAGCGCCGAAAGGCCTGAAGCTGTACGTGCAGCGCGTGTTCGTGATGGACCAGGCCGAGTCGTTCCTGCCGCTGTACCTGCGCTTCATCAAAGGCGTGGTCGATTCCAACGACCTGTCGCTGAACGTGTCGCGCGAAATCCTGCAGAAAGACCCGATCATCGATTCGATGAAGTCGGCGCTGACCAAGCGCGTTCTGGACATGCTGGAAAAACTGGCGAAGAGCGAGCCTGAGCAATACAAGAGCTTCTGGAAGAACTTCGGTCAGGTCATGAAAGAAGGCCCGGCAGAAGACTTCGCCAACAAAGAGAAGATCGCTGGCCTGCTGCGTTTCGCATCGACCAACGGCGATGAAGGCGAGCAAGTGGTTGGCCTGGCCGAATACCTGGCTCGCGCCAAGGAAGGTCAGGACAAGATCTACTACCTGACCGGCGAAACCTACGCGCAAGTCAAAAACAGCCCGCACCTGGAAGTCTTCCGCAAGAAAGGCATCGAAGTGCTGCTGCTGACCGATCGTATCGACGAGTGGCTGATGAGCTACCTCAACGATTTCGACGGCAAGAGCTTCGTCGACGTGGCACGGGGTGACCTGGACCTGGGCAATCTGGACTCGGAAGAGGACAAGAAAGCTGCGGAAGAAGTCGCCAAGTCCAAAGAAGGTCTGGTTGAACGTCTGAAAACCGCACTGGGCGACTCGGTGGCTGAAGTACGGGTTTCCCACCGTCTGACCGATTCTCCGGCGATCCTGGCGATCGGCGAGCAGGACCTGGGCCTGCAAATGCGTCAGATCCTGGAAGCCAGTGGCCAGAAGGTTCCGGAGTCGAAGCCGATCTTCGAGTTCAACCCGGCTCACCCGCTGATCGAGAAGCTCGACAACGAGCAGAGCGAAGAGCGTTTCGGCGACCTGTCGCACATTCTCTTCGATCAGGCGGCACTGGCTGCCGGTGACAGCTTGAAGGACCCGGCCGCGTATGTGCGCCGTCTGAATAAGCTGTTGGTTGAACTGTCGGTTTAACTGCGTTGTAAAAAAAACCCGCTTCGGCGGGTTTTTTTCATTCTGGTGTTTTTAAGCAGGAGTGAATCATGAGCCTGCGCACTGGACCTGGCCCGCACGGGTGCGCCGTTGAAAGCGGCAGTGTCGTTCCACGGCACGCTGGATTCACCTGATCCGGCGGACGCCAAAAACATCAAGGGCTCGGTGTTGGTACTGCACGGTGCTTCGCGAGCAGGCGGTGTAAGGTTCACCGAAGAGGCTACGGCAATTCGATCCGCTCACTTTCCCCCGGCACCGTCGGCCAATCCCCGGCCGCCCAGCGCCGCCGCGCCTCATCGATAACCGCCGGATCACTCGCGACAAAATTCCAGTTGATCCGCCGTGGCCCGTCCAGTGGCGCGCCGCCAAACAACACGGCGTGACAGTCGCTCTCGGCAAACAGCGTCATCTCTTCCCCCGCTGGCAACACCACCAGCGCATTCGGTTCCAGCGCCTCGCCATCCAGCTGCGCTTCACCGCTCAAGATATACAACGCGCGTTCTTCATGCTCGGTGGGAATCAGCAGCGTGGTCGCCGTCTGCAGGTTCAATTCCGCGTACAACGTAGGAGAAAGCACCGGCACCGGCGATTCCAGGCAAAAGCCTGACCCGGCAATCATGCGGATCTTCACGCCAAGGTTATCGCTGACCGGCAAGGTGCTCGCCGGATGATGGCTGTAGTGCCCCGGACCCTGTTCATGTTCCTTGGGCGAGGCCAGCCAGATCTGCAAGCCGTGCATCGTAAAGCCACTGCCTTTCAACGCTTCAGGTGTGCGCTCGACATGGGCAATCGCGCTGCCGGCGGTCATCCAGCTGACATCGCCGGCATTGACCACCTGATCGGAACCGAGGCTGTCCTTGTGCTGGATTTGCCCTTCAAACAGATAGGTGAGGGTCGACAGGCCGATGTGCGGATGCTGACGGATGTTCATGCCTTTGCCCGCCGGATAGCGGGTTTGCAGCATGTGGTCGAAGAACACAAAAGGCCCGACACTGCGGCATTTGGCAGACGGCAACGGGCGAAGAATCGGCTGGCCTTCGACATCTTCGGCGCGGGGGCGGATCACGAGCGGAGTGTTCATGCTGCATTCCAGGCTGAGCGGGTGATGCGTGGAGCATAACCCGCTTGCGCAGCCCTTGCCGCTATTGGCTGAATGCACCTTCGGACAGGTGGGTTTCGATGCTGACGTCGGTGGTGGTCATCAGTTTGTGGACCGGGCAGCGGTCGGCTACGCGGTGCAATTCATCGCGCTGCGCATCGGTGAGCACACCCTTGAGGGTCAATTTGACGTGCAGGGCGTATTTGCCTTTCAGCTCTTCGCTGTTGTCGCGTTTGACCTCGACGGTGACACCGGTCAGCGGGATGTCCTTTTTCTTCGCATACAGCTTCAGGGTCAAGGCTTTGCATGCGCCCAGGGCCGCATCGAAATAATCGTGGGGCTCTGGCGCCGAGCCCTCGCCGCCGGATGCGGTCGGCACATCGGCAAACAGTTCGTGGTCATCGATTTGAACGCTGTGGCGAAAACCTTCGGCGGAAACGGTATTGACGGTAACGGTCATGGAAAGCCTCCCAGGCTGGAAAAGTCGTTCGATCAAAAATGACCTTGAAGTTATAGAGCATTCCTCTGCGGTCGCGTTCCACTTTCTTGCGGGCTGATCCTCGTTCGCTGAAGGGGAACCGGATTACCGGCCGGCCGTGCGCGGTTGCGAATGAGGCAATCGCGGCCTATGGTCCAAGCGAGGTATTGCCTGCGACTGTCACACAATGACGCGCCGCAGGTTGGTGTCCATCCAGTGCGAAAACCATAGCAAGGTGAAGACATGCCAAACGACTCCCGCCCCGCCGTACTCGAACTGATTGGCAACACGCCGCTGGTGCGCGTCAGCCGCTTCGATACCGGCCCGTGCACGCTGTTTCTCAAACTTGAATCACAAAACCCCGGCGGTTCGATCAAGGACCGCATCGGCCTGGCGATGATCGACGCCGCCGAGCGCGACGGTCGCCTGCAACCCGGCGGCACCATCGTCGAGGCCACGGCTGGCAACACCGGCCTGGGCCTGGCGTTGGTCGGCCGGGCCAAGGGCTATCGCGTCGTGTTGGTGGTGCCCGACAAGATGTCCACCGAAAAAGTCCTGCACCTCAAGGCGATGGGCGCCGAGGTGCATATCACCCGCTCCGATGTCGGCAAGGGCCATCCCGAGTACTACCAGGATGTCGCCGCGCGGCTGGCCAAGGAAATTCCCGACGCGTTCTTTGCCGATCAATTCAACAACCCGGCCAACCCGCTGGCCCACGAATGCAGCACCGCACCGGAGATCTGGGCGCAAACCCAGCATGATGTCGATGCCATCGTCGTCGGCGTCGGTTCGGCCGGGACGCTGACGGGCTTGACCCGGTTTTTCAAACGCGTGCAGCCGAACCTGGACATGGTCCTGGCCGACCCGGTTGGCTCGGTGATGGCCGAATACAGCCGCAGCGGCACCCTCGGAACACCCGGTTCGTGGGCAGTGGAAGGCATTGGCGAAGACTTCATTCCCTCGATTGCCGACCTGTCCAGCGTGCGCCACGCGTATTCGATCAGCGACGAAGAAAGCTTCGATCATGCCCGCCAACTGCTGCGCGCCGAGGGCATTCTCGGCGGTTCGTCGACCGGCACCTTGCTGGCGGCGGCGCTGCGCTATTGCCGCGAGCAAACCGAGCCGAAACGGGTTGTGAGTTTTGTCTGCGACACCGGCACCCGCTACCTGTCGAAGGTGTACAACGACCAGTGGATGAACGATCAGGGTCTGCTGCAATACAAACGCTACGGCGATCTTCGCGACCTGATCTCGCGCCGTTTCGAGGATGGCCGGGTGATCAGCGTCGGCCCGGACGACACGTTACTGACCGCTTTCCAGCGCATGCGTCTGGCGGACGTGTCGCAACTGCCGGTGCTGGTGGACGGCCAGCGGTTGGTCGGGGTGATCGACGAGTCCGACATTCTGCTGCGGGTGCATCAGGACGCCTCGCACTTTCGCTTGACGGTGGCCAGCGCGATGACCGACAAACTGCAAACCCTGCCGGCCGCTGCCAGCCTGGCTGAGCTGCAGGCGGAGCTTGATCGTGGGCTGGTGGCGATCATTGCCGATGCCTCGGGCTTCCATGGCCTGATTACCCGCGTCGACCTACTCAATCATCTACGGAGATCTCTGGCATGAGTCACGATAAAGATGCTGCGCCCCATGGCTTCGCCACTCGCGTGATCCATGCCGGGCAGGCGCCGGACCCGTCCACCGGCGCGTTGATGCCGCCGATTTACGCCAACTCCACCTATTTGCAGCAAAGCCCGGGCGTGCACAAAGGCCTCGACTACGGTCGCTCGCACAACCCGACGCGCTTTGCGCTGGAGCGTTGCGTGGCGGATCTTGAAGGCGGCACCCAGGCGTTTGCGTTTGCGTCCGGGCTGGCGGCGATTTCCACGGTGCTCGAACTGCTCGATGCCGATTCGCATATCGTCTCGGGCAATGATTTGTATGGCGGCACATTTCGCCTGTTCGACAAGGTGCGTCGGCGCAGCGCCGGGCACCGCTTCAGCTTTGTCGACCTGACGGACCTTTCGGCCTTCGAAGCGGCGCTGCAGGACGATACGCGCATGGTCTGCGTCGAGACGCCGAGCAATCCGTTGTTGCGCCTCACGGACCTTGCCGCCATCGCGCGCATTTGCCGCCAGCGCGGCATCATCTGCGTGGCCGACAACACCTTCGCCAGCCCGTGGATCCAGCGTCCGCTGGAACTGGGCTTCGATGTCGTGGTGCACTCGACCACCAAGTATTTGAACGGACACTCCGACGTCATCGGCGGCATCGCGGTGGTTGGGCAGAACGCCGAGTTGGCCGAACGCCTGGGCTTTCTGCAAAACGCGGTGGGCGCGATTGCCGGGCCGTTTGACGCGTTCCTCACCCTGCGTGGTGTGAAGACCCTGGCATTGCGCATGGAGCGTCATTGCAGCAACGCATTGGCGCTGGCGCAATGGCTGGAACAGCAGTCGCAGGTCGCGCGGGTCTACTACCCGGGGTTGTCGTCACATCCGCAGCACGAGTTGGCGCGGCAGCAGATGCGCGGTTTCGGCGGGATGATCTCACTCGATCTGAACACTGATCTGGCGGGTGCCAAGCGCTTTCTGGAAGGTGTGCAGATCTTTGCGCTGGCAGAAAGTCTGGGCGGGGTGGAAAGCCTGATTGAGCACCCGGCGATCATGACCCACGCCACGATTCCCGTCGATACCCGTGCGGAGCTCGGCATCGGTGATGCGCTAGTGCGGTTGTCCGTGGGGGTTGAGGACGTCGAAGACTTGCGCGCCGATCTGGCGCAGGCACTGGCGCGGATCTGACGGTTCAGCAGGCAAAAAAAATCCGGAACCCTTAGTGGATTCCGGATTTTCATTTCGATCGCGGATCAGCTGCCTTTGACAGACTTACCGTTGACCGTACCGTCGAGGAGCATGATGTTGTACTCCTTGCCGTCGGTCTCAACCTGTTGCAGGCGGACCAGCAGGTAATCCCAGTCCTTGGCGAACCACAGGACGGTGATGCGCTTGCTTTGTGTCGGGTCGCGCACGCGCTCGACCTTGATCGCATCGATCTGACCGGCCTTGGTGTCGACTTTTTCCGAACCCAGTACGCGGAAGTCATAGGTATCGACTTCACCACCGTCGACAACCTGATAGCTCATGCTTTTTTTGCCAGCGGCAACGTCGTGTTGCAGGGCCAGTTGATACGTGGACTTGTCGACCATGCCACGGTTCAGCGGCACTTTGACCGGGTCACCGCGATCGGTGCCAGTGACCATTTTGGTGGTCCAGTCGAAATCCAGATCAGCCTTTTTCGCTTTACCCAGGCCGCCACGTTCAAAGTGATAGGACTGAGGCAGCAGGGTGTCCTTGTCCAGGGTCAGGGTGCTTTCTTCAGTCAGGCTGGCAATCATCATCGATGCCTTGAAACTGAGTTTCCAGACGCCGTTGGCTTCCTTGGTCAGGCTGCGTTCAGCCGTGCCGCTCATGGGCAGCTGTTTCCAGTCGGCGGTGTAGCTGGCGGAGAAAGGTTGAAGTTCCGAAGCCTGTGCCAGAGGCAAGGCAAACAGAGCGCAAGCGAAGAGCAGGGCGCGACGCATAATATCTCCTAGTTTCGAATCAAGTGGCCGCTGGCCGCGAGTAACTTCCCATCCAGTAAAGCACCTTGTTCGCCGAGTGATAAACGACCTTCGGCAAACCAGCGTACAGCCAACGGGTAGATCAGGTGTTCCTGGGCATGGACTCGCTGCGCCAGACTCTGCGGCGAATCGTGCAACTCTACCGGTATTACTGCCTGTACGACCAGTGGTCCGCCATCGAGTTCCTCGGTGACAAAGTGCACGGAGCAGCCATGCTCGGTGTCACCGGCCTCCAGCGCGCGCTGATGAGTGTGTAACCCTTTGTATTTGGGTAGCAGCGACGGGTGGATATTGAGCAGGCGACCGGCGTAATGGCGCACGAAATCAGCGCTGAGAATGCGCATGAAACCGGCCAGTACCACGAGTTTGGGATTGAAGGCGTCGATCAGTTCGATCAGCGCAGCATCAAAGGCCTCGCGGCCTTCGAAAGCCTTGTGATCCAGGGAGCGGGTGTCGATACCCGCGTCCCTGGCGCGTTGCAGGCCGTAGGCGTCGGCACGGTTGGAAATCACCGCAGCAATGCGGACCGGGCTGTCGCCGGTCCGCGTGCTGTCGATCAAGGCCTGCAAGTTACTGCCGGTGCCGGACAACAGCACCACGACATCACAGGTCTTTGACATCAGTGAGCCTTGAGGTTCTTCAGTTCAACCTGGGCCGCGCCTTCGGCAGCGGTGGCGATCTGACCGATGACCCAAGGCTGCTCGCCCGCTTCACGCAATACATTCAGCGCGGTTTCAACGTGCTCTTGAGCCACGCAGATAACCATGCCGACACCGCAGTTCAGCACGCGGTGCATTTCGTTTTCGTCGACGTTGCCTTTCTCTTGCAGCCAGTCGAACACGGCAGGGCGGTTCCAGCTTGCCACGTCAACCACGGCTTGGGCGCCTTTTGGCAGAACGCGCGGGATGTTGTCCAGCAGGCCACCACCGGTGATGTGAGCCATGGCCTTGACCGCGCCGGTGTCCTTGATCAGCTTGAGCAGCGGCTTCACGTAGATACGGGTCGGGGCCATCAGCAGGTCGGTCAGCGGTTTGCCGTCGAGCTGGATGTTTTCGATGTCGGCACCCGACACTTCGATGATCTTGCGGATCAGCGAGTAGCCGTTGGAGTGCGGGCCGGAAGACGGCAGGGCGAGCAGGGCATCGCCGGCAGCGACTTTCGAACCGTCGATGATTTCGGATTTTTCCACGACGCCAACGCAGAAGCCGGCCAGGTCGTAGTCTTCGCCTTCGTACATGCCAGGCATTTCAGCGGTTTCGCCGCCGACCAGGGAGCAGCCGGACAGTTCGCAGCCCGCGCCGATGCCGGTCACGACCTGGGTCGCGGTTTCGACGTTGAGCTTGCCGGTGGCGTAGTAGTCGAGGAAGAACAGCGGCTCGGCGCCGCAGACCACCAGGTCGTTCACGCACATGGCCACCAGGTCGATGCCGATGCTGTCGTGCTTGTTCAGGTTCAGGGCCAGGCGCAGCTTGGTGCCCACGCCGTCGGTGCCGGAAACCAGCACAGGCTGCTTGTAGCCAGCCGGGATTTCGCAGAGGGCGCCGAAACCGCCCAGGCCGCCCATGACTTCCGGGCGCGCAGTGCGCTTGGCGACGCTCTTGATGCGTTCGACCAATGCTTCACCGGCGTCGATGTCTACACCGGCGTCCTTGTAGCTCAGGGAGGGTTGCTTGCTCATGATCCAGGCCTTTAGGGGGGATTCAGGGGTAACGACCGAGTCCAGCGGGGACGCCGAATTCGACGGGGGCGATTGCCTCACGCGAAATTCGAGCCGCCCGGCTGTTGCCGGTCTGCGAAGGCGCGCGATTTTATCAGGCTTGAGGGGCAGCGGCCATCCTCACGCCGACGGCAGGGGCATATCCCATTAAAAAAATTGATATTGGCCGTGTTAGTGGCCTCTCGCATGGCTGTATAAGGTATCCCGATTAACCGTCTATCGTTATGACAGTGCGAAAACTTATCGCGGCCGTGTGAATGTTTTGCGCAGGGATGTGGTCACAGCCCTGTTCGATCGTCTTCATGCGGTCTGTTCCAGCCGCTCTTGTCGTCAGGAATCTTCCATGCGTTTTCTTTCTAAATTTTTGTGTCTGAGCTGTTTTTCCCTTTTCAGCCTCGCGAGCCATGCCGAGAACGTGAAAGGTCTTTATCAGGTGCGCGAGCCTGTCACCAGTCAGTCGACCGAGGAGCGTGATCAAGCGACCCAGCGGGCACTGGACACGCTGGTGCTGCGCCTGACCGGCGATCCGAAGGCCGCGCAGAGCCCGGGGTTGGCGGCCTTGCGCAAAGATCCTCAGCAGATCATCAGTCAGTACGGCTTTGATGCCGGGCCGCCGGAAGTGTTGAAAGTCGATTTCGACCCGGCCACCACCGAGCAGGCGCTGCGTCGGGCGGGGTTGTCGTTGTGGGGCGTGAATCGGCCGTCGATCCTTGGCTGGTGGTTGAACGACTCCACCGAAGGTTCGAGCCTGGTGGGTGATGGTCAGGCCAGCGCTGCGCCATTGCGTCGTGCGGCGCAGCATCGTGGTTTGCCGTTGCGCTTGCCGCTGGCGGATTTGAGCGAGCAATTGGTGGCGACCGCGCCGACGCTTGAAGGCACGGATGCGACGCCGCTGCACAATGCCTCGGAGCGTTACAACGCTGACGCCTTGCTCGCGGTGCATGCCAAGGAAGAGGGCGGGCAGTGGCAGGCGAAGTGGAATTTGTGGCTGGGCGACAAGAAGGAAGCAGGCAGCGTGCAAGGCGCCGATCAGGCCGCTGTGGCCGATGCTGTGATGCTGGCGGTCAGCGAGCGACTGGCGCCGCGGTTCGTCGTCAAGGCCGGGGCTTCGGGCGAGCAATTGCTGGAAGTGCAGGGCATGAACCTGGAGCGCTACGCGGCGCTGGGGCGCTTGCTCGACCCATTTGGCGCGCGTCTGCAAAGTGTTGACGGTGATCGCATCCTTTATCGGGTGAACGGCAGCGCCGAGCAACTGCGCTCGCAGTTGTCTCTGGCCAAGTTGCAGGAAGTGCCGGCCGGTGAGGCGCCTGCGCCCGTCGCCCCGGTTCAGCCAGCGGCGCAAGGTTCGGCGCCTGTCGTAGCGCCGGCCGTGGCACCGACGCCGCAGTTGCGATTCCGCTGGTAGGGTTTTCTTTCTTTATATAGATGCATATGGAGTGGTACATGGCCGATACGCGCCGTTGGTTCTGGTTGGGTGGAGTGGTTCTGCTCTGCGCGTTTGTCTGGCTGTTGCATCCGATCCTGACGCCATTTCTGGTGGCGCTGCTGCTGGCCTATCTGTTCGATCCGCTGGTGGATCGGCTGGAGAAGGCCGGGCTTTCAAGGACGTGGGGCGTGGTGGCGGTGTTTGCGCTGTTCACCCTGATTTTCACCACGCTGATGCTGGTGTTGGTGCCGCTGCTGGCCAGGCAGTTGTTTCGTTTATATGAGCTGGCACCGCAGATGCTCGACTGGCTGCAGCACACCGCATTGCCGTGGGCACAATCGAAATTCGGGTTGTCCGAGGGCTTCTGGAAGTTCGACAAGCTCAAGGCCGCGATCAGTGAGCACATGGGCCAGACCAGCGACATTGTCGGTGTGGTGTTGAGTCAGGCCACGGCGTCCGGTCTTGCGTTGATTGGCTGGCTGGCGAATCTGGTGTTGATCCCGGTGGTGAGTTTTTACCTGTTGCGGGACTGGGACCTGATGATGGCGAAGATCCGCAGTCTGCTGCCACGTGATCGCGAAGAACGCGTGGTCGAGCTCGCTGGTGAATGTCATGAAGTGCTCGGTGCGTTTGTGCGTGGTCAATTACTGGTGATGGTGGCGCTGGGCGTGATCTACGCGTCGGGCCTGATGCTGGTCGGGTTGGAATTGGGACTGTTGATCGGCCTGATCGCCGGTTTGGCCGCGATCGTGCCGTACATGGGCTTCGTCATCGGGATAGGCGCGGCGCTGATTGCCGGTCTGTTCCAGTTCGGCGGCGACCTTTATCCAATGTTGGGCATTGTCGCGGTGTTCATGGTCGGGCAAGCCCTGGAGGGCATGGTGCTGACACCATTGTTGGTCGGAGACCGGATCGGCCTGCACCCGGTGGCGGTGATTTTCGCCATTCTGGCGGGCGGCGAGCTGTTCGGTTTCACCGGCGTGTTGCTGGCGTTGCCGGTGGCGGCCGTAATCATGGTGCTGGTGCGCCATGTGCATGATTTGTATAAAGATTCTGAGATGTACAGTGGTGAGGATGAACCGCAGTTGTAAGGTTCGTTGAAAGGTCGTCTCGGCCAACCCGGATCATTGCCGGGTTGGCCTGCATCCCTCGCATGACTGTCACATGCACCGCCAACAAAACTGTCATAAAACCAGTGCGTTAACGCAAACCTTTGATTTTGCTTGTGGTCTGTCGCATTGTGCGACCAGCGTCACGGGTATAAACTTCGCAAACTTTACACAGAGGCCACTAACGGTTCCTTTGGAACTGTTCAGTCAGCATGAAACCGATTCAGCTGCCCCTAGGTGTGCGTCTGCGTGACGACGCTACCTTTATCAATTACTACCCAGGCGCCAATGCCGCTGCACTCGGCTATGTCGAGCGGCTATGCGAAGCCGACGCCGGATGGACCGAAAGCCTGATTTATCTCTGGGGCAAGGACGGGGTAGGGCGTACGCACTTGTTGCAAGCGGCCTGCCTGCGCTTCGAGCAGTTGGGGGAGCCGGCGGTTTACCTGCCATTGGCCGAACTGCTGGACCGTGGCATCTCGATTCTCGATAACCTCGAACAATACGAACTGGTCTGTCTGGATGATTTGCAGGCGGTTGCCGGTCGGGCGGATTGGGAAGAGGCGCTGTTCCATCTGTTCAATCGCCTGCGCGATAGCGGTCGGCGCCTGCTGATCGCCGCGTCGACCTCGCCGCGTGAACTGCCGGTGAAGCTGGCGGACTTGAAATCGCGCTTGACCCTGGCCCTGATCTTTCAGATGCGGCCGCTCTCCGACGAAGACAAATTACGTGCCTTGCAGTTGCGTGCGTCGCGTCGTGGCCTGCACCTGACCGATGAAGTCGGGCATTTTATTTTGACCCGCGGTACTCGCAGCATGAGTGCGCTGTTCGAGCTGCTTGAACGCCTCGATCAGGCCTCTCTTCAAGCTCAGCGCAAGCTGACCATTCCCTTCCTGAAAGAAACGCTGGGCTGGTAAAACCTAAGCCTGGCAGGGGTTTCGGCATATTTCAGGCGCCAGGAAATGCGCTTTCCTACAGGGTTGCAGGCGGCGCAAGCGTCTAAAGTGGGCTTAAGCGCTTAGATGTTAACGAGAAACCGATAAGTCACATAAAGTTCGATTGAATTTGCAAATGAGGATGATAGCGGGCATAGTCTCGACTTCTTTACAACTATCAGCCACGGTCGTGCCCATGCTAAAGCGCTTCGCACCCCTCGTGCCTCTCGCACTCGTCACCCTGTTGTTCGGTTGCGCTGCTCACTCTCCAGTGTCCCAGCAAGAGCAACAACAGCAGGTTAAAAATTCAGTTACCGCGCAATCCTCTTCCGTTCTTTTCCAGGAAGAGCTGGCCACCGATAAAGAACTGGCTGACTTCGCCGACGGCAAGTCGTACCAGCTTCCGGTTCTGGCCGACAGCATCCTCGAACGTGGCATGTCCCTGATCGGTACCCGTTACCGTTTCGGCGGTACCTCTGAAGCCGGTTTCGATTGCAGCGGCTTCATCGGTTATCTGTTCCGTGAAGAGGCGGGCATGAACCTGCCACGTTCCACTCGCGAAATGATCAACGTGGACGCACCTCTGGTAGCTCGCAGCGCGCTGAAGCCGGGCGACCTGCTGTTCTTCGCCACCAACGGTCGTCGTGGTCGCGTCAGTCACGCCGGGATCTACCTGGGTGACAACCAGTTCATCCACTCCAGCAGCCGCAAAAGCGGTGGTGTCCGGGTCGATAGCCTGGGCGACAGCTACTGGAGCAAAACCTTCATCGAGGCCAAGCGCGCTCTTGCAATGGCCCCGACTGTGGTCACCGCTCGCAAGTAAACCTACAACTTGTAAGGTGAAGTTAAAGTCTTACTTGAACTTTGCCGCATAGCCGCTAGAATCCAGATCTAATATTGATGGCAAACCGCCTGCGTCCAACGCAGGCGGTTTTCTTTTCTGTCTTCCTGGCAGAAAAAGCCGCAGCCAGATCAGGATGTTCTGCTTATGACGATGTCGGCCCGCCTCGCACTCATGTTCTTCGCAGCGCTGCTCAGTGCCTGCGCCAGCCGCACACCGCCTCCTGCGCCGGTGGTTCGCGCGCCCATCGTCTTTGGTTCTTCTCAAGCATTCTCGCCCGAAGCGGAAGAGGTATTGTTCCGTGCGTTGGGGCTCGTGGGCACACCTTACCGTTGGGGCGGCAATACCCCCGATTCGGGGTTCGATTGCAGTGGGCTGATCGGTTACGTTTATCGGGATGCCGCCGGCATTTCCCTGCCGCGCACCACGCGCGAAATGATCAGCATGCAAGCGGCCAACGTGGGCAAGGAAGGTTTGCAAACCGGTGACCTGATTTTCTTCGCCACCAATGGCGGCTCTCAGGTCAGCCATGCCGGGATTTACGTCGGCGAAGGGCGCTTCGTTCATGCCCCAGCCACGGGCGGCACGGTGAAGCTCGACAGTCTGTCCAAGGCTTATTGGCAGAAGGCGTACCTGAGCGCCAAGCGCGTTCTGCAGCCTGAGCACCTGGCGCGTAACCCCTGACACACCGCTGTACCTGCTCGCGATAGCGGTGAGTCAGCCAACATCAGCGTGACAGATCCAACGCTATCGCGAGCAGGCTCGCTCCTGCGGGGGATTGGGGGTTGCGGTTATTGGGTTGCAGACACGCGCCACACCTTGTTCCCTACATCATCCGCCACCAGCAAGCCTCCCTGCTGATCAATCACCACGCCCACTGGACGGCCCATGGCGTCCTCGTCCTTATTGAGGAATCCCGTCAGCACATCCACCGGTTGCCCGGTCGGTTTGCCACCCGAGAACGGCACGAAAATCACCTTATAGCCACTATGCGGATTGCGATTCCACGAGCCGTGCTGGCCAATGAAGGCGCCTTCCTTGAATTGCGCGGGCAAGGTGTTGCCTTCAGCGAACGTCAGGCCCAGCGAAGCGGTGTGCGGGCCGACTGCGTAGTCCGGTGCAATGGCCTTGGCCACCAGGTCCGGGTTTTGCGGTTCGACGCGAATGTCGACGTGCTGGCCGTAATAGCTGAATGGCCAGCCGTAGAACGCGCCATCCTTGACCGAAGTAATGTAGTCCGGCACCAGGTCGCTGCCGATCTCGTCCCGCTCGTTGACTGCGGTCCACAGCGCGCCGCTGCGAGGCTCCCAAGCCAGGCCGTTGGGGTTGCGAATGCCTGAGGCGAATATCCGGTGATTACCGGTGGCGCGGTCCACTTCCCAGATCGCCGCGCGGCCTTCTTCCTTGTCCAGGCCGTTTTCACCGACGTTGCTGTTTGAGCCCACCGTGACGTACAGCTTGCTGCCGTCCTTGCTGGCGATGACGTTTTTGGTCCAGTGATGATTCAGCGTGCCCCCCGGCAGATCGACCACCTTGATCGGCGGCGACTTGATCGCGGTGTCACCGCTTTCATAGTGAAAGCGCAACAAGCGGTCGGTGTCGGCCACGTACAGGTCACTGCCGACCAGCGTCATGCCGAATGGTGAATTGAGATTTTCCAGGAACACCGTGCGGGTTTCGGCGATGCCGTCATGGTCCTTGTCTCGCAGCAGCGTGATGCGATTCGGGCTGGGGACGGCGGCGCCGGCGCGGCCCATGGTTTTCTTCATGACCCAGCCACGAATCCCTTTGCCGTCATCGGGTTTGGCTGGCGCGTTGGTTTCGGCCACCAGCACGTCACCGTTGGGCAGCACGTAGAGCCAGCGCGGGTGATCGAGGTCTTCAGCGAAGGCCGCCACTTGGGTGCCTGCGGCAGCGGTGGGTTTCGCGCCGGCCGGCCAGCCGACCGCCGGGGCGATGTTCACCGTCGGGATCAGGGTTTTATTCGGTTCGGGCAATTTGGGTGACGGGCCGGTGCCGTCGGAGACTTGCAGGCTGGAGGTTTCACCACAGGCGGCAAGCCCTCCGGCGAGCACGATGACGAGAACGAGCGGGGGTTTGCGCATGCTGGTCTTCCCTATGAATGCAGTGTCTTAATTCATAGAGAAGTTAAACAGAGCGATGGTTCAACCGGTCAGCCGCGAGCTTCCTTGAGCAGCACCGCAATGCCGGGGTGATAGTTGCCGGCTTCATTGCGCAATTTGCGGTAGGCGTAAGGGAAGTACCAGGCCACGGCGCAGCAGTGTTCCTTTTGCAGGTCGTCGACCATGTCCTGAAGTTCTTCTGGGGTCGCGCTCTGCTGGGCTTTTTGCGGAGCCACGAACAGGCAGCCGAGTTTCAGGTCGCTGGCGTAGCTGATGCGTTTGGCATCGCTGGTGATGTCTTGCAGCGCCTGGGTCAGGTTCAGGCTGTTGACCTTGGGCCAGCGTTGAGTGGCCTGAAAGTAGGCGCGCTCTTCAGCAGTCGCAATAAACAGATCGGCACGGGCATTGCGCTCGCCTTCTTCGTTCTGTTTACGCGTCGTTGTATTTTGCAGAGTGACCATTTCCGCCATCCACGCAGCGGCATTGAGCAGGCCAAGGTTAGCCTTTTCGTCATGCCAGTAAGGCGCTTCGTTATCGCCGCGAACCGAGTTGTAGCGGTCGATACAGTCAAACCAGCGTTCCAGCACCGGTCGCAGGAATTCCAGCTTCGGATTGCTGATAATCATGCCTTGCATGTTGCTCACCCTTGTAATTGTGTTGTTGGGTTTGTGGCTCTTTGATATCACTGCTGACCGTGTGGTGCAAGATTGGCGTCAGTAAATTGAGCGGCGGCAGTATATCGCTCGCTGGGGCTTTGTCTTCATTTGACGCTCCACCCCCAACCCTCTAACCTTCGCGGCTTGTTTCAGGTGCTCTGTGGCAGTGGCCGACAGAGTGAAACAGGGAAGCCGGTGAGTGACTATCGTCAAGCGACGAAGCGTCACGATCCCGGCGCTGCCCCCGCAACGGTAAATGAGTGAAGACTGCGCCTTGAGCCACTGTGTCTGTTGTCGACATGGGAAGGCGCGCAGTCCGGCCAAAGCCGCTCATGAGCCCGGAGACCGGCCTGATTCATCCAGCGGCATCACGGTGGGCGATGCCAGGCTTCTTGCCGTCTATTCTTGTGCCTGCCCGCCGTTATCCAGCCTCAACGGAGAGCTCCCCCATGACCGATACCCCAGATCGTGACGAACGCCATTTGGCGCGCATGCAGCGCAAAAAAGCCGTGATCGACGAACGCATTGCCAATTCCCCGAACGAGTGCGGCTTGCTGCTGGTGCTGACGGGCAACGGCAAAGGCAAAAGCAGTTCGGCGTTCGGCATGCTCGCCCGCTCCATGGGCCACGGCATGCAGTGCGGTGTGGTGCAGTTCATCAAGGGCCGTAACAGCACCGGCGAAGAGCTGTTCTTCCGTCGCTTCCCGGAGCAAGTGCGCTTCCATGTCATGGGCGAGGGCTTCACCTGGGAAACCCAGGACCGCCAGCGTGACATTGCAGCCGCCGAAGCCGCTTGGGCGGTGTCCCGTGAATTGCTCGGCGATCCGTCCATCGGCCTGGTGGTGCTGGATGAACTGAACATTGCGCTCAAACACGGCTACCTCGACCTCGATCAAGTGCTCAGCGATTTGCAGGCACGTCCGCCGATGCAGCACGTGGTGGTGACCGGTCGTGGCGCCAAACCGGAAATGATCGAGCTCGCCGACACCGTCACCGAAATGGGTGTGATCAAGCACGCGTTCCAGGCCGGGATCAAAGCGCAAAAAGGCGTCGAGCTGTGAGTCAACCTCGTCATTGCCCGGCGGTACTGATTGCCGCGCCGGCCTCCGGTCAGGGCAAGACCACCGTCACCGCCGCGCTGGCCCGTTTGCATCGCAATCAGGGGCGCAAGGTGCGCGTATTCAAATGCGGCCCGGACTTTCTCGACCCGATGATTCTCGAACGCGCCAGCGGTGCGCCGGTGTATCAACTGGACATGTGGATGGTCGGCGAGCAGGAAAGTCGTCGACTGTTGTGGGAAGCCGCCGCTGAAGCCGACTTGATCCTCATCGAAGGCGTCATGGGCTTGTTCGACGGCACGCCGTCCAGCGCCGACCTGGCGCGGCACTTTGGTGTGCCGGTGCTCGCGGTGATCGACGGCACCGCCATGGCGCAGACCTTTGGTGCGTTGGCATTGGGCCTGGCGAAGTATCAGCCGGACTTGCCGTTTGCCGGCGTGTTGGCCAATCGCGTCGGCACGTTGCGTCATGCGCAACTGCTTGAAGGCAGCCTCACCGAAGGCTTGCGCTGGTACGGCGCGTTGTCGCGGGAAACCGGGATCGAATTGCCGAGCCGTCATCTGGGCCTGGTTCAGGCCAGTGAGCTGAATGACCTCGATCTGCGCCTGGATGCGGCGGCCGATGCGTTGGCCAACAGTTGCGAGGTGGCGCTACCACCTGCGGTGGAATTTGCCGCCCCGGATGTGATCCCTGCCGAGCCGTTGCTCGCGGGTGTACGAATTGCCGTGGCCCGTGATGAAGCGTTTGCGTTCACCTACGGCGCGAGCCTGGATTTACTGCGAGCCATGGGCGCCGAGTTGCGGTTTTTCTCGCCGATTCGTGACCGCCAATTACCCGAGGCGGACAGCCTGTATCTGCCGGGCGGTTATCCGGAGTTGCACCATGTTGCACTGTCGCAGAACACCCCGATGCTCGACGCGATCCGCGCGCATCATGCGGCCGGTAAACCGCTGTTGGCCGAGTGTGGCGGCATGTTGTATTTGCTCGACTCGCTGATCGATGTCGACGGCACTCGTGCCGAACTGGTGGGCTTGCTGAAGGGCGATGCGGTGATGCAAAAGCGTCTGGCCGCGTTGGCGTTGCAAGCAGTGGAATTGCCGGAAGGTTCGTTGCGTGGCCACACGTATCACCATTCGCTGACCAGTACCGAGCTTGAGCCGATTGCGCGTGGCCTGAGCCCGAATGGCGGGCGCGGGGCGGAGGCGGTTTATCGTGAGGGGCGGATGACGGCTTCTTATGTGCACTTTTATTTTCCGTCCAATCCATCGGCGGTTGCCGCGCTGTTCGTGCCTGATCATCAGGACACCATCGCGAGCAGGCCCACTCCTGCATTGGATCACCTCAACCCTGTGGGAGCGAGCTTGCTCGCGAAGAGGCCATGACTGACAACGCATTCTCCGAAGCCGAACGCGCCGCGGTCTACCGCGCCATCGGCGAGCGCCGCGACATGCGTCACTTCAGCGGCGGCACGGTCGAGCCCGAGCTGTTGCGACGCCTGCTCGAAGCCGCGCACCAGGCGCCTAGCGTCGGCCTGATGCAGCCCTGGCGTTTCATTCGCATCAGCGACCGAGCCCTGCGCGGCAAGATCCAGTCGCTGGTGGAGGAGGAACGCATCCGCACCGCCGAAGCCCTCGGCGAGCGCACCGACGAATTCATGAAGCTCAAGGTCGAAGGCATCAACGACTGCGCCGAGGTGCTGGTCGCCGCGCTGATGGATGATCGCGAGCGTCACATCTTCGGCCGTCGCACTTTGCCGGAGATGGACATGGCCTCGTTGTCCTGCGCGATCCAGAACCTCTGGCTGGCCTCCCGCGCCGAAGGTCTGGGCATGGGCTGGGTGTCGCTGTTCGAGCCGCAAGCGCTGGCGGACCTGCTGGGTTTGCCGGCCGGGGCCAAACCGTTGGCGGTTCTTTGCCTGGGCCCGGTCAAGGAATTCTATCCGGCGCCGATGCTGGTACTCGAAGGCTGGGCGCAAGCGCGTCCACTCAGTGAGTTGCTGTGCGAAAATTATTGGGGAGTGAGTCAATGAGTGTGGCGTTATTGAGTGTCGCCGCCGTGGCGCTGGACGCGCTGCTGGGTGAACCCAAACGCTGGCATCCGCTGGTGGCGTTCGGTCGTTTTGCCGAGCGCATCGAGCAACGTTTCAATGGGGAAGGTCGCGGCTGGCGCAGCCATGGCGTCACCGCGTGGGTGATGGCGGTGGTGCCGCTGACCTTGCTCGCCACGGCATTGTCCTGGGCGCCTTATGTCGGTTGGGTTGTCGAGATCCTCGCGCTGTACTGCGCCCTCGGCATGCGCAGCCTCGGCGAACACATCGAGCCGGTGGCCAAGGCGCTGCGCAGTGATGACCTGGACGAGGCGCGCAAGCGTGTCGGTTATCTGGTCAGTCGCCAGACCAGCGAACTGGATAAAACCGAAGTCGCCCGCGCGGCCACCGAGTCGGTGCTGGAGAACGGCAGCGATGCCGTGTTCGCCGCACTGTTCTGGTTTGCCGTGGCCGGCGCGCCCGGCGTGGTGCTCTACCGATTGAGCAACACGTTGGATGCGATGTGGGGTTATCGCAACGAGCGCTTCGAACGCTTCGGCTGGGCCGCGGCGAAGATCGACGACGTCCTCAATTACATTCCTGCACGGCTGGTGGCGTTGACTTACGCGCTGTTGGGGAAAACCCGGCTGGCGTTGAAATGCTGGCGGACCCAAGGCCCGACCTGGGACAGCCCGAATGCCGGCCCGGTGATGGCGGCAGGCGCCGGTGCATTAGGCGTCGAGTTGGGCGGGGCGGCGATTTATCACGGCGAGCTGCATCAGCGTCCGCAACTGGGCGAAGGTGTGCCGGCGGATGCCGACTCCATTGATCGCGGCTGGCAATTGGTCCAGCGCGGGGTATGGTTATGGTTGCTGATTCTCTGCGTGGGGGCTGAATTCTATGCTTGAGCACGGTGGCCGGTTGCGCAAGGCGGCGCTCGAATACGGCATTGCAGAAGCCGATTGGCTCGACCTGTCCAGCGGCCTGGCGCCCTGGCCATTTCCGGTCCCGGACATCCCGCTGCGCGCCTGGGCACGCTTGCCGGAAACCGATGACGGCCTGGAGCAGGCGGCCTGCGACTATTACAGCGCGGCACAAGTGCTGCCGGTGGCCGGTTCGCAAATGGCCATCCAGTTGCTGCCGCGTTTGCGCCGTGCCGGCAAGGTCGGCGTGCTGTCGCCGTGTTATGCCGAGCACGCCGAAGCCTGGCGGCGCTGCGGCTATATCGTGCGTGAAGTGCTGGAGCAGGAAGTCGACTTCTTTATCGACAGCCTCGACGTGCTGGTGGTGGTCAACCCGAACAACCCGACCGGCCTGAGCCTGACCCCGAGTCGGCTGCTCGACTGGCACACTCGCCTGGCCTCGCGCGGCGGCTGGCTGGTGGTGGACGAGGCGTTCATGGACAACACGCCGCAGTTGAGTGTGGCGCCGTTTACCCATCTGGTCGGCTTGATTGTGTTGCGTTCGTTCGGCAAGTTTTTTGGTCTGGCCGGCGTACGGCTGGGTTTCGTGCTGGCGGAGCGCAAGCTGCTCAAACTGCTCGCCGAGCAAGTCGGGCCGTGGGCGGTCAGTGGGCCGACCCGAGTGATTGGTCGGACCTGCCTGCTGGACACCGAAGGTCACGTCCGCCAACGTCAGCGCAGTGAAGAGGCCAGCGAACGTCTGGCGCGGCTGCTGGAGCAGTTCGGGTTCAAGCCGCAGGGCGGATGTGCCTTGTTCCAGTGGTTGATCACCGATCAAGCCGAGCAGTTGCATGAGTTCATGGCCCGTCAGGGCATCTTGTTGCGCTTGTTCCCACACAACAGCAGCCTGCGTTTGGGTCTGCCCGCTGACGAAGCGGACTGGACTCGCCTGGCGCAAGCCTTTGAAGCCTATGCCAAGGAAGGCCAATGACCACGTTAATGGTGCAGGGCACCACGTCCGATGCCGGCAAAAGCACGCTGGTGACGGCGCTGTGTCGCTGGGTGGTGCGCCAGGGCGTAAACGTCGTGCCGTTCAAACCGCAGAACATGGCGCTCAACAGCGCGGTGACGGCCGATGGTGGTGAGATCGGTCGTGCGCAAGCCGTGCAGGCCCAGGCCGCCAACCTTGAACCGCACACCGACATGAACCCGGTGCTGCTCAAACCCAACAGCGACACCGGCGCCCAAGTGATCATTCACGGGCGCGCGGTCACGACCATGAACGCGGTTGCCTATCACGACTACAAAACCATCGCCATGCAAGCGGTGCTGGCCTCTCACGAACGCTTGAGCGCGGCCTATCCGGTGGTGATGGTCGAAGGCGCGGGCTCACCCGCCGAGATCAATCTGCGGGCCGGCGATATCGCCAACATGGGCTTTGCCGAAGCGGTGGATTGCCCGGTGGTGTTGATCGCCGACATCAATCGCGGCGGGGTGTTCGCGCATCTGGTGGGCACGCTGGAGTTGCTGTCGCCGACGGAGCAGGCGCGGATCAAGGGCTTCATCATCAATCGTTTTCGCGGCGATATCGCCTTGCTTCAACCCGGTCTCGACTGGCTCGAAGAGCGCACCGGCAAACCGGTGATCGGTGTCCTGCCGTATGTGATGGATCTGCATCTTGAGGCTGAGGATGGCATCGATCAGCGCCAGACTGACAAGGCCGACCAGGTACTGAAAGTCGTGGTGCCGGTGCTTCCGCGCATCAGCAACCACACCGATTTCGATCCGCTGCGTTTGCATCCGCAAGTCGATCTGCAGTTCATCGGTCCCGGCCAGGCGATCCCGCCGGCCGACCTGATCATCCTGCCCGGCTCGAAGAGCGTACGCAGCGACCTCGCGTATTTGCGGGCCAATGGCTGGGATTCGGCGATCAGTCGTCATCTGCGCTACGGCGGCAAAGTCCTCGGGATTTGCGGCGGTTTGCAAATGCTCGGCGAGCACGTACACGACCCGCTGGGTCTGGAAGGCGCACCGGGCTCAAGCGCTGGTCTGGGGGTGCTGGCGTTTGAAACGCAGCTCGAAGAAGAGAAGCAACTGCGCAATGTGCGCGGTCGTCTGGCATTGGAAGATGCGGCTGTCAGCGGCTACGAAATTCATGCCGGCGTGACCACCGGGCCGGCGTTGGAAAACGCCGCTGTGCAGTTGGACGATGGTCGCTGCGATGGCGCGCAAAGTGTGGATGGGCAGATTTTCGGCACGTACCTGCATGGCTTGTTTGAATCGCCGGCGGCGTGCAGTGCGTTGCTGCGCTGGGCGGGGTTGCAGAATGTACAGGAGGTCGATTACCACGCATTGCGCGAGCGGGATATCGAACGGTTGGCGGATCTGGTGGAGAAACATCTGGATACCGGGCTGCTGCGTCAACTCTGCGGGATTTGAGGTGGCTTAGAGGCCGCCATCGCGGGCAAGCCCACTCCCACAGGGGCCGTATTTGTGCCCAAGATTGTGAACAGTCCCGATCCTTGTGGGAGCGGGCTTGCCCACGATGAGGCAGTCGCCACGCCGACAATTAAAAGGTAATGAACCATGCTCCAACTGATCCTCGGCGGCGCCCGCTCCGGCAAAAGTCGACTGGCCGAAAAACTCGCCACCGACAGCCAGCTGGCCGTGACCTACATCGCCACCAGCCAACCGCTGGACGGCGAAATGGGCGACCGCGTCGCCCATCACCGCGCCCGTCGTCCCGTCGAGTGGGGATTGATCGAAGAACCGATTGAGCTCGCCCGCGTCCTGCGCGCAACCGCCAGTGCCAATCGTTGCCTGCTGGTGGATTGCCTGACGCTGTGGATGACCAATCTGCTGATGCTCGACGATACCGAACGCCTCAACGCTGAACGTGAAGCCCTGCTGGACTGCCTGGCCGCGTTGCCGGGTGAAATCATTTTTGTCAGCAACGAAACCGGAATGGGTGTCGTGCCGCTGGGCGAATTGACTCGCCGCTACGTCGATGAAGCCGGTTGGCTGCATCAAGCCCTGGCCGAGCGCTGCCAACGCGTCGTCCTGACCGTCGCCGGCCTACCCCTGACTCTGAAAGGAACTGCGTTATGACTCAATCCTGGTGGCTGAACCCGTGCAAGCCGATCGATGCGCAAGCCGTCGAACAGGCGCAGGCGCGTCAACAGCAACTGACCAAACCCGCCGGCTCCCTCGGTCGACTGGAATCGGTGGCGGTGCAATTGGCCGGGTTACAGGGGCAGGTCAAGCCGAGCCTGGACCATCTGTGGATCGCGATTTTTGCCGGTGACCATGGTGTCGTGGCTGAAGGCGTGTCGGCGTTTCCTCAGGAAGTCACCGGGCAGATGTTGCACAACTTCGTCACTGGCGGCGCAGCGATCAGCGTGTTGGCGCGGCAGTTGGGCGCCTCCCTGGAAGTGGTGGATCTGGGCACGGTGACCCCGACCTTGAATCTACCCGGTGTGCGTCACTTGAACGTTGGCCCCGGCACGACGAATTTCGTCAAAGGCCCGGCCATGACGACGGCCCAGGGCGAACTCGCCTTGCAGGCTGGTCGCGACAGTGTGCAGCGTGCCATCGCCGTCGGGGCGCAGTTGTACATCGGTGGCGAAATGGGCATCGGCAACACCACCGCTGCCAGTGCATTGGCCTGTGCCTTGCTCGATTGTCCGGTGGTGCATCTGGCCGGGCCGGGCACCGGTCTGGATGTGTCGGGTGTCAGCCACAAGGCTCGGGTCATCGAGCGCGCGTTGGCGCTGCACGGTGTTCAGCGCGAGGACGCGTTGCAGACGTTGTTCAATCTGGGTGGTTTTGAAATTGCTGCGCTGGTGGGGGCCTATCTGGCGTGTGCGCAAGAAGGCGTGGCGGTGCTGGTCGACGGGTTTATTTGCAGCGTCGCGGCAGTGGTGGCGGTGCGCTTGAATCCTGAATGCCGTGCCTGGCTGCTGTTCGGCCATCGCGGTGCCGAGCCGGGTCATCGTCATGTGCTGGAAACCCTGAACGCGGAACCGTTGCTGGACCTTGGTTTACGACTGGGCGAGGGCAGCGGTGCCGCATTGGCCGTGCCGTTGTTGCGTCTGGCCTGCGACCTTCACGGGCAGATGGCAACCTTCGCCGAAGCGGCGGTTGCGGACCGTCCGGCATGACGTTGCACTTGGACCTGTTGCGTCATGGCGAGACCGAGCTCGGTGGCGGATTGCGTGGCAGTCTCGATGACGCGCTGACCGAAAAAGGCTGGGCGCAGATGCGCGCGGCGGTGATCGAGCAGGGGCCGTGGGATCGATTGGTCAGTTCGCCGTTGCAGCGTTGTGCGCGTTTCGCTGAAGAGCTCGGTGTGCAACTGGGTTTGCCGGTGCAGTTGGACAAAGACCTGCAAGAACTGCACTTCGGTGCCTGGGAAGGGCAGAGCGCAGCGGCGTTGATGGACACCGATGCCGAGGCATTGGGGCTGTTCTGGGCTGATCCCTATTCGTTTACGCCGCCGGGCGGCGAGCGGGTGGCCGACTTTTCCGTTCGGGTACGGGCGGCCATTGAGCGACTGGTTATTGCTTACGCGGGCGAGCGGGTCCTGTTGATCAGCCATGGTGGGGTCATGCGTTTATTGCTGGCTCAAGCGCGGGGGATGCCGCGTGAGCAGTTGCTCAATGTTGAAGTCGGTCATGGGTCGTTGTTTTCATTGCGTGTCGAACCCGGTGTCATTCTCAAGGAAGCGATTTGACCATGCTGCCATTCTGGATCGCCCTGCAATTTCTGAGCAGTCTGCCGATTCGCCTGCCCGGCATGCCGGCGCCTCAGGAGCTGGGCCGGTCGCTGCTGTTTTATCCGCTGGTGGGGCTGCTGTTCGGCGCGATTCTGTGGGCGCTGAATGGGTTTTTACTGGGAACGCCGTTGTTATTGCATACGGCGTTGTTGCTGACGGTTTGGGTCTTGCTCAGCGGCGGGTTGCACCTGGACGGTCTGGCCGATAGCGCCGACGCGTGGCTCGGTGGTTTTGGTGATCGGGAACGCACGCTGACGATCATGAAAGACCCGCGCAGCGGGCCGATTGCCGTGGTGACGCTGGTGTTGGTGTTGTTGCTGAAATTCGCGGCGTTGTTGGCGTTGATCGAGCAGCAGCACGGTATTGTCCTGATCATCGTTCCGTTGATTGGCCGCAGCGCGATGCTGGGCTTGTTCCTGACCACGCCGTATGTGCGTGCAGGCGGGCTGGGGCAGGCGTTGGCGGATCATCTGCCGCGATTGGCGGGTCAGCAGGTGTTGGCGGTCAGTGCGGTGGCGTGTGTGCTGATTGCGGGGCTCAGCGGTGTTTGGGCGGTGGTGCTGGCGGCAGTGGTTTTTGTGTGGTTGCGCCAGGTGATGGTGCGTCGATTGGGCGGGACGACGGGGGACACGGCCGGGGCATTGCTGGAATTGCTGGAGATGGTGGTGCTGGTAGGATTGGCGTTGATCTGATGGCTTTTGTGCAGGATGTGCTGGCCTCTTCGCAAGCAGGCTCACTCCTACAGTTGATCGCATTCCGCTGTAGGAGCGAGCCTGCTCACGATATCGGTCTTTCAAGCACTGCCATTTCTATATCTATCCATAACTTGATTTAACACAACCGCGGGTATATACACGCACCATGCTCGACTCCCAATGTTTATGTATCAATCTGCGTCGCGCCGCACGTGGCGTCAGCAGGCATTACGACGGCGCTCTCGACGGCTTCGGGATCAACGTTGCCCAGTATTCTTTGCTGTGCAATTTGCAGCGCCTGGATCAACCGAGTATTTCCACCCTCGCCGAAGCCATGGGCCTGGACCGCAGCACCCTCGGACGCAATTTGCGCGTGCTGGAGGGGGAGGGGCTGGTGAAGCTGGTCGAGGGCGAGGACATGCGCAATCGCATTGTCCGCCTGACCGAGGCCGGTGCCGAGCGCTTGGCAGCGGCCCTGCCGGCCTGGGAAGCGGCTCAACAACGGTTGATTGACCGATTGGGCGCCGAAAAACGCGAAACCTTGTTGCGACTGCTGGACGAACTGGCCTGAAGCCGGTTTTTCCGATCTTAAGCGGGTATATACCCGCTACCGGAGAATAAGAAATGACATCGATGTGGCGTACGTGCGGTTGGGTGTTGGTGGGGAGTGCGCTGATCCTCGCGTTGTCGTTGGGCGTGCGCCACGGCTTCGGACTGTTTCTGGCGCCGATGAGTGCCGAGTTCGGCTGGGGGCGTGAGACCTTTGCGTTTGCCATCGCCTTGCAGAATCTGATCTGGGGCCTGGCGCAGCCCTTCACTGGCGCACTGGCCGATCGCTTCGGCGCGGCGAAAGTGGTGCTGGTCGGTGGTGTGCTGTATGCGCTGGGCCTGGTGTTCATGGGACTGTCAGATTCCGCCGTGACGTTGTCGTTGAGCGCCGGCCTGTTGATCGGCATCGGTCTGTCCGGCACTTCGTTCTCGGTGATCCTCGGAGTGGTCGGCCGTGCGGTGCCACCGGAGAAGCGCAGCATGGGCATGGGCATCGCCAGTGCGGCCGGCTCGTTCGGCCAGTTCGCGATGCTGCCGGGCACGTTGGGCTTGATCGGTTGGCTCGGCTGGTCCGCCGCGTTGCTGGTGCTGGGCCTGTTGGTGGCGTTGATCGTGCCGCTGGTGAGCATGCTCAAGGACAAACCGCTGCCGACGCTCGGTCACGAACAAACCCTCTCCGAAGCGCTGCGCGAAGCCTGCTCCCATTCGGGGTTCTGGCTGTTGGCGTTCGGCTTTTTCGTCTGCGGTTTCCAAGTGGTATTCATCGGCGTGCATTTGCCGGCGTATCTGGTGGATCAACACCTTCCGGCCACGGTCGGCACCACGGTGCTGGCGCTGATCGGGTTGTTCAACATCTTCGGCACGTACACCGCCGGATGGCTTGGCGGACGCATGTCCAAACCGCGTTTGCTCACCGGTTTGTACCTGTTGCGGGCGGTGGTGATCGCGCTGTTCCTGTGGGCCCCGGTCACGACGACCACGGCCTACCTGTTCGGTATGGCCATGGGGTTCTTATGGCTGTCGACCGTACCGCTGACCAACGGCACCGTGGCGACCCTGTTCGGTGTGCGCAACCTGTCCATGCTCGGCGGGATTGTGTTCCTGTTTCATCAGCTCGGTTCGTTTCTTGGCGGCTGGCTGGGCGGGGTGGTGTATGACCGGACCGGGAGCTATGACTTGATCTGGCAAGTGGCAATTCTCTTGAGCCTGTTGGCTGCTGCCCTGAACTGGCCGGTGCGTGAGCGGCCGGTGGCGCGCCTGCAAACACAGATGAGTGCGATATGAACAGTCTTTGGCCGCGAATCGCTGTAGCCGCTGTCTGCGCCTTGCTGCTGGCATTGTCATGGTGGGGCTGGCATCAGGGCGGTCTGGCGCTGATGCAATTGGGCATGGGTGCTTGCTAGGGAGCGGCGGGGGCGAGTAACTTCGTTTTTGACGACTTCTCAAGGATGCACCGACATGCTGATGCGCTGGATTGCAGTCCCCGCGTTGCTGATGGCAATGACCGGACTGGCTCAGGCTGAGTGCCCTGAACTGTTACAAGGCTCATTGCAAAAACTGCGGGCCAAGGAATCGATCGACCTGTGCCAACGGTTCGAAGGTAAACCGCTGGTAGTGGTCAATACCGCGAGCCACTGCGGTTTCGCCCCGCAGTTCAAAAGCCTTGAGGCGCTCAATCAGCGTTTCAAGGAAGAGGGGCTGGAGGTGATTGGCGTTCCGTCGAACGATTTCAAGCAAGAATCCAAGGACACCGCCGAGACGGCCAAGGTCTGTTACGTGAATTACGGCGTGACCTTCACCATGACCGAACCGCAAGCAGTGCGAGGTGAGGACGCGACGCACCTGTTCAAGGTCCTGGCCGCGCAGAGCAGCGCACCGAAGTGGAATTTCTACAAATACGTGGTCGATCGCAAAGGCCAGGTGATCGCCAGTTTCTCCAGCCTGACCAAACCCGATGATCCCGAGTTCATTGCCTCGGTGCAGAAAGCCCTGGCTTCCCAACCCTGATTCGCGCCCACCAAAAAGCCCCGCCTCTGTATAAGAGAGCGGGGCTTTTTTTGATTCAGCAGGCGAGCGGTTCAGCCTCGCCTTGAATCATCAGAAGCGGTAGGTCGCGCCGACACCGAAACCGTTCGCCCAGTTTTCATACTTGGCGTTGTAGGTTTGGCCACGGTCGTTGACGTTGTTGACCTTGACCGACTCTTCGTGCAGGTACGAATACGCCACGTCGATGGTCAGGTCGTCTGTCGGGCTCCAGCCAGCGCCCAGGCTGAAAATCTTGCGATCGCCAGTCGGGATGCGTGGGGAACGGTCGGCGTTGTTGGTCGGCGCCTGGTCAAAGGACAAACCGGTACGCAGTACCCATTCCTTGTTCAACTGGTAAGACGCGCCGATGGCGTGAGCCCAGGTGTCGTGCCAGTTCTGTTCTTCGGTGATGGTACCGAACTGACCGTTCAGTACGGCCGGAACACCTTTGCTTTCGACGGTGATGTCTTTCAGGCGGCTCCAGCGAGTCCAGGTACTGCCTGCGTAAAGAGTCCACTTGTCGTCGAGCTGGTGAGTGACCGAGAAGTCCACCGATTCAGGCGTGGTCAGGTCTAGCGACGCGTCGTATTTCTGGCTTGGGTTCTGGCCGATCAGGCCCAGCACGTTGTAGTTGACCTTGGTGTCGCCGTCGAGCTTGTACTTCACTTTCGAGTGGTAGGTCAGGCCGACGCGGGTGCTGTCGGTGGCTTGAACCAGTACGCCGATGTTGTAGCCCAGCGCGGTGTCGTCACCCTTGATCTTGACCTTGCCGTCTGGCGCGGCCTGGGTGATCGACAGGTTCGATTCCAGGGTGCCGTCGATGCGGTTGATGGTCGGGCCGAAACCGATGGACACCTTGTCGTTGAAGGCGTAGCTGACAGTCGGTTGCAGGGTGACGATCTTAACTTCGCTCTTGCTGCCGAAGTAACGACCGGCAAAGCCGTTTTCGTAGTCGGTTACCAGACCGAACGGTGCGTACACACCGATACCGAATGCCCAGTGGTCATCGATTGGCTTGACGTAGTAGCCCATCGGCACGCCCATGAAAGGGACCATGTCACCTTTGTTGGTGCCGCCATTCGGGCTGGAGCTGGCGTTGCTGATGTCAGTGTGTGCGTCGATGAATGCAACACCGCCGGTCACTTGTTCGCGCTTGATGCGGGACATACCGGCAGGGTTACCAACAATAGTGGATGCGTCGTCGGCAGAAGAAGATCGCCCGGCAAAACCTGTTCCCATCCCGCTGATGCTTTGTTCGTTAAGGGCAAAGCCACTTGCAAAGAGCTGGGTGGATGCCAGGGTAACGGCGAGGCTAAGGGTGGTTTTGAGCATTACTTTTTTCATTATTAGAACTCCTGGTGATCACCGGGGCGAAAATTACCAACATTTTCGTCCCAGCGCTATAGGCTGTATGGCTTGAGTTAGAGCGGTTTTGTAGGACAATCCGACCAGGTTCGCGGTCGGATGCACGAACTTGTGAAACCGATGGGTCAGCAGGCGACCTGATTCAGCGGTGAAACACAGGTTTGCCAGGCGCAAGTGAAGTCGCGCAGGCGTCCTTGAGGCTGAAAGGTCTGGCGCCAGATTCGGGCCATGCCCAACACATCATCGGCGGCGGGGAGGGGCGTGTTTTGTTCTTCGACCAGCAGCCAGGCAATGGCGGTGGCGTAACGCAGGTTAACGGTCAATTCCAGATGCGGCCCACTGAGAAACGCATGTTGGCTGGCCAGGCCGCGGACGAGACTTGCCCGTTCCGGGTCCAGCGCCAGATAGTGATCCCAGAGTGCCTGGTGGCGGGGTTCGGCGATTCGGTACAGGCCGTGTCCACGGCGGTCATGCAGGGCGGAACCAAGGGCTGACTGACTGGCGGCGATGCCCAGCAGCAAGGATTCGGCAGTTGCGCTATGGCGTCCCAGGTAGATCAAGGTCGGACGAATCACATAACGGCACAGTTCGCTGGCAGCGATACCCATAAAGCCCTCGAAACACGAAGTGGGCGGCGATACCTGAAGGGGGCCTTGGCAGCGGTGGATCGAATCAGGCTCGCCGGAAGCGGATCAAGCCGCTTGAGTTGAAGTGTAGTGTCATATTCGCGCTGTAAAGGACTGTTTTTAAAATATTTCCAGCTTCGAGTTATAACCGTTATATCGCTTTGTGCTTAACGAGTTGCAGCGAAAAGGGAAATATCAGGCAATAAAAAGCCCCGCTTTTTGAGCAGGGCTTTTGGTTTTTCAGTCTTACTGGCGTCTCAGGCAATCAATGCCTGGCGGGTACGCTCGATCACGGCCTGCAGCGGCTCTGCGCTGGAGTATTGATCGGGGTACAGGCGTTCGCTGTGACGAGCGATGCCGTGTTCGTTGACCAGAGTGAAACTGAAGCAGCCTTTGCGAGCCGCCATGATCAGGCAGTTCATTGGAGCAAAAGCGTTGGTTAGGGTGCGAATGGCATCCTGAGTGTGGATTTGAGTAGACATAGTGTTGGTGTTCCTACAAGCGACACGGATAAGAGCCGTGCAAAATTTAAACGTTCCAGTGACGACGACCACCATTGGTCGAACGAAGAACCCGACTGGAACAAAGCAGCCAGTTTGAAGCGCTGATAATTGGCGCGCTTGGGCTGGCAGGTAGGTACTTAGGAGGGCAGGCAACACATCAAGGGCAAAGGTTCTGGGCCCGGGGTGAAGATCCTGATCAATTTGCAGGCTGGTTCGGCCAGAGTAAGTGAGCTTCGCAACACCCTTCGCTTTGTTCGAAGGCTGTGTTGGCGCAAGGTTTACCTGGAAACCATCGAGGTGGTCGATCCTGTTTTGTCGGTGGAGGCTTCTCTTGAGGGAAGGCTGACCGCGAGGATTTGTTCGACCAGAATTGACTTTCAGCTTGGTACTAACGCCGCGGATAGTAACGGATTGAATTTTAGAATGGAAGTGTGTTAGCAAAAAAGATCGATGAGCCTGGCCAGCGCACCCCGCAATCGCTCACATTCCGACCGGTGGTGGCTGTCATTCATCGGCTCGCGAACTGCCTGGATCAAGGGTTTTGCCGATTTATCCCCAGAGGTCATGCAAAAACGCGCCGAAAAAGTGCATCCATATAACCGCCGCCAAGGTACTTGTGCACATAAGTTGCGCAGACTGTAACCCCACTGTCATCCAGGCCCCACCCGCAGTGGGTGCCTGTATTGAAAATTTAAGTCAATGAAAAACATCGCTTTTTTTTACTGGTGAAAAAATCGTCAGTTTGACTGCGAGCCCCATTCCACAGGGCTTTGCGCGAGTTCAAGGGCGGTTGTCCACTGAGTTATCCACAGCTTCTGTGGATTGTCCCGAGCGCTTGCTCTAGCACGGGCGTGCCGGGTTTTTTTAGGCTTTACCTGTAAGAAAAAAAGAGTACAGTTGCGCGCCTTCCGATCTGTCCCACAGTGCTTTATGAAGTTTCGCTCAGTATCAATCTCCGCTACCTCCACACCTTCACGTGTTACCCCACCCAAGCGTTTTTCGATGCGTGTCGCCGAATGGCTGCTGGACAGTCCGCGTCTTGGGGATAACCCCAACATCAAGCATTTCGCCGGGCGCTTGCTCAAGCAGCCTGCCCGTGAAGGCGTGGTGGCTGCGCAAAGCCGCCTCGGGCAATTGATGTGCCGTGAATGCGGCAATGCCCGTGATCGGCGCATTGGTCAGGACCTGCTGCGTCAGGCCGCGCGAGCAGGGGATACGCGGGCCCAGCAGGAACTGGGTCTGATCGAAGACTGAGCTGTCCAAGTCAGGTGGCCTTGGTTAACCTTCAAGCTTTATCTCATCGGCAGGAATCTTTATGGCTATGGACTTGACCAGCCTATTACTCGGTCTGGCAGGCGCGGGCCTGCCATTGCTGGTACTGGCCTGGCAAATTCAACGCCGTGCGAGCGGCTCGCAAGCCGAGGCGGCTCTGCTGGAAGAGCGCCTGGCCATGGCCCAACTGGCGCAGGACGGCCTGAATGCCCAACTCGACGCCTGTCGCGATGAAATCGGTGACCTGAGCCAGGCCAACGCCGCCAAGCAAGCGGACCTCGCTGCCACGCGCCGTGAAGTCGAACTGCTGCAAATCGAGCGCGACGACGCTCGCGATGCCTCTCACGCCTGGAACATCGAGCGCGCCGGTAAAGAGGCAGAGCTACGTCGCCTGGACACGCTGGCGGCGTCACTTAACGCCGAGCTACGCGAGCAACAGGAAAGCCATCAGCAACGCCTCAGTGACCTGCAGGGTTCGCGAGACGAGTTGCGAGCGCAGTTCGCCGAACTGGCGGGCAAGATTTTCGACGAGCGTGAGCAGCGCTTCGCCGAAACCAGTCAACAGCGGTTGGGCCAGTTGCTCGATCCGTTGAAAGAGCGCATTCAGTCCTTCGAAAAACGCGTCGAGGAAAGTTATCAGGCCGAAGCGCGCGAGCGTTTCTCGCTGGCCAAGGAACTGGAACGCCTGCAACAGCTGAACCTGCGCCTTAGCGACGAAGCCACCAACCTCACTCGCGCCTTGAAAGGGCAGAAAACCCAGGGCAATTGGGGCGAACTGATTCTCGAGCGAGTGCTTGAACACGCGGGGCTGGAGAAGGGCCGCGAGTACCAGACCCAGGTCACTCTCAAAGGCCCGGATGGCGAGCGCTTCCAGCCGGATGTGATTATTTACCTGCCGGGCGACAAGCAAGTGGTGGTCGACTCCAAGGTCAGCCTGACGGCCTATCAGCAATACGTGGCGGCCGAAGACGACGCCATCGGCCAGATCGCCATCAAGCAACACGTGCTGTCGCTGCGCAATCACGTCAAAGGCCTGTCCGGCAAGGATTACAAACGGCTCGACGGCTTGCACAGCCTGGATTTCGTCTTGCTCTTCGTGCCAATCGAAGCAGCGTTTTCCGCGGCTTTGCAGGCGGAGCCAACGTTGTTCCAGGAAGCCTTCGACCGCAACATCGTGATCGTCAGCCCCACCACGTTGCTGGCGACTTTGCGTGTGATCGACAGCCTGTGGAAGCAAGAGCGCCAGAGCCAGAACGCCCGGGAAATCGCCGAGCGTGCCGGGTGGCTGTACGACAAGTTTGTGTTGTTCATTCAGGATCTGGACGAAGTCGGCAATCGCTTGCAGCAACTGGACAAAGCCTACAGCTCTGCGCGCAACAAGCTGACAGAAGGCCGGGGGAATCTGGTCAGTCGCAGCGAGCAGCTGAAGTTGCTCGGCGCGCGGGCCAGCAAGAGCTTGCCGGCAGATTTGCTGGAGCGGGCGATGACCGATGTGGATGGCTTGGCCGAGTTACCGGAATAACCGGAAAAGCATCGCGAGCAGGCTCACTCCTACAGGAACAGCGCTAAACCCTGTGGGAGCGAGCTTGCTCGCGATGGCGGCAGAAGCCTCCCTGCAAAGCTAAAACCCGCCGCGCTACAACGGCAAATGCCGACTTAACAACGCCCTCAACGCCGCCGGCTTCACCGGCTTGGCCAGATAATCCAGCCCCGCCGCATGCACCTGCGCCACCGTCTCCGGCCGGCCATCGGCGCTGATCACCACCCCCGGCACGGGTTCCCCCAGTTGAGTGCGCAGCCACGCCATCAGCTCGGTCCCGGTTTCGCCATGGTCCAGGTGGTAATCCACCAGCGCCAGTTGCGGACGAACGCCGTCGTTGAGCAGCGCTGCACATTCCTCTCGGTTACGCGCGGTCCAGACCTGACAACCCCAGCGCGTCAGCAGGCTGTTCATGCCGATCAGAATGCTGTCTTCATTGTCGATGCACAGCACCTGTGCGCCGCTCAATACGTGGCCGTTGAGTTCAGCGGTCTTGGGCGCCACCACGGTTTGTGCCCGAGCCAGTGGCACGCTGACGCTGAACACACTGCCGCGCCCCGGCCAGGAGCGAACTTGCAGCGTGTGTCCCAAGACGCGGCACAGCCCATCGGCAATCGCCAGGCCCAATCCCAGGCCTTTCTCCGCGCGGGTCTGATGACTGTCGAGGCGTTTGAATTCTTCGAAGATCACCTGCAGTTTGTCCTGCGCAATGCCCGGCCCGCGGTCCCAGACCTCCAGGCACAATTCATCCTTGCGCCGCCGGACGCCGAGCAGCACCGGCCCCTTGGCATAGCGGAACGCATTGGTCAGGAAATTTTGCAGGATCCGTCGCAGCAGTTTGATGTCGCTGTCGACCCGCAACGTGCTGCTCCGAACCCGGAAGCTCAGCCCTTGTTCCTGAGCCTGCGCCTTGAATTCGGCGCCAAGGGTGTCGAACAATTCGTTGAGTGCGAAGGGCTTCGGGTCGGGGTTGATCTTGCCATTTTCCAGGCGAGAAATATCCAGCAGGTCGCTGATCAAGTCCTCGGCCGAACGCAACGAACTGTCCAGGTGATGGACCAGTTTTTGCGCCTCGCCCGACAGACCATCGTCCTGATGAGACAACGCGGCGGAGAACAGGCGCGCAGCGTTCAGCGGTTGCATCAAGTCATGGCTGACGGCCGCCAGAAAGCGAGTTTTCGACTGGTTGGCAGATTCGGCAGTGCTCTTGGCTTCTGTCAATGCAACGTTGAGTTGCGACAACTCGTGGGTGCGCTCTGCCACCCGCTGCTCCAGGCCTTCGTTGGCTTCGGTCAGCGCTTGTTCGGCTTCGCGGAATGCGGTGATGTCGGTGAAGCTCATGACGAAACCACCACCGGGCATCGGATTGCCGATCAGCTCGATCACCCGTCCGTTGGGGAACAGTCGTTCCGAGGTGTGGGCGCGGCCCTGACGCATCCAGTGCAGGCGGCGGGCGACGTGCACTTCGGCTTCACCGGGGCCGCACAGGCCGCGTTCGGCATTGTGGCGAATGATATCGGCAATCGGGCGTCCGACGCTGATCAGGCCGTCCGGGTAGTTGAACAGCTCCAGATAACGCCGGTTCCAGGCCACCAGTTTCAGTGACTGGTCGACCACGCTGATGCCCTGGGTGATGTTTTCGATCGCGCCTTGCAGCAGGGCGCGGTTGAACTGCAACACTTCCGACGCTTCGTCGGCGATGCGCACGACGTCTTCCAGCTGCATTTCCCGGCCTTCGATGGCGGCTTTCACCACCGCCCGCGTCGAGGAAGCACCGAGTACACCCGCCAGCAGGCGTTCGGTGTGGGCGATCCATTCACCGTCGGCGTTCTGATTCGGGTTGAAACCTTTGCCTTGGCGGTAGGCGAAACGGATGAAGCTCTGACGCGCCCGTTCTTCGCCGACGAAACGCGCGGCCAGTTGCAGCAAATCATCGATCTGCACGGCGAGCATCGAACGGGCGCTGGGGCGTGCGCTGATTTCCTGGCCGATGAAACGACCCGCCTGCCAGTGCTCGGAAACCCGCGTCCGGGACAACACCGAGACCCAGGCAAACAACGTGAAATTTCCGGCCAGCGACAGCACCACGCCTTGGGTCAGTGGGGTGATCGGCAGGTTCATCGGGTTGCTGTGCAGCCAGGCCAGGCCCGGGAAGCTCTCCAGCGGCCAGCCGAGGCTACGCGCCGCAATCGGCAGGATCAGCGTGTAGAACCACAGGAATGTTCCGGCGGCGAGCCCGGCGAATACGCCGCGACGGTTGGCCTGCTTCCAGTACAGCGCGCCGAGCATGGCTGGGGCCAGTTGCGTCACGGCGGCGAAGGCGATCTGGCCGATGGTTGCCAGGCTGGCGGTCGAGCCCAGCAGGCGATAGCTGACGTAGGCCAGGAGCAAAATCACCACGATGCTCACCCGGCGTACCGAGAGCATCCACTGGCGAAACACTTCGAACGGTCGCTCGGCGTTGTTTCGGCGTAGCAACCACGGCAACAGCATGTCGTTGGACACCATGGTAGACAGCGCCACGCTGGCGACAATCACCATGCCGGTCGCCGCTGAGGCGCCGCCGATAAACGCCAGCAAGGCGAGGGCAGGGTGCGCCTGGGCCAGCGGCAGGCTGATGACGAACGAGTCCGGCAACACCGAACTGGGCAGCATCATCTGACCGGCGAGGGCGATCGGGACGACAAACAGCGCGGCCAATGCCAGGTAGGCCGGAAACACCCATTTGGCCAGACGCAAATCCTGAGGATCAATGTTCTCCACCACCGTCACGTGGAACTGCCGGGGCAGGCAGATGATCGCCATCATCGCGACGCCCGTCTGCACCACCATCGACGGCCAGTTGATGGTTTCCTTCCAGTATTCTTCGAGGCGCGGGGCGAGCATGGCCTGGTTGAACAGGTCGTCGAAACCGTCGTACAGCCCAAAGGTCACGAACGCACCGACGGCGAGAAACGCGAACAGCTTGACCAGTGACTCAAACGCGATGGCCAGCACCATGCCACGGTGGTGTTCTGTGGCATCAAGGTTGCGGGTACCGAAGACAATGGTGAACAGCGCCAGCACCAGCGACACAATCAAGGCGGTGTCCTGGGCGCGAACCCCCATCGCGTCGGCGCCCGCGCCAATCAGCAGGTTTACCCCGAGCACAATGCCCTTGAGCTGCAAGGCGATGTAGGGCAACACGCCGACCAGACAGATCAACGCCACCACAATCGCCAGTGACTGGGATTTACCGTAGCGGGCGGCAATGAAGTCGGCGATGGAGGTGATGTTTTCCTGTTTGCTGATCATCACCATTTTTTGCAGGACCCACGGCGCGCCCACCAGCAGCAGAATCGGTCCGAGGTAGATCGGCAGGAACGACCAGAGCTGTTCCGCCGCCTGGCCCACGGCGCCAAAGAATGTCCAGCTCGTGCAATAGACCGCCAGCGACAGGCTGTACACCCACGCGCGCACGCGCGGTGGCAACGGCGTGCTGCGACGGTCACCGTAGAAGGCAATGGCGAACATGATGGCCATATAGGCCAGGGCGACGGCGGCGATCAGCCCGCTGGACAGCGACATGGGAACTCCCGACGAAAGACACCCGGGACTCCCGCCCGGTCAGACAGTCTCGCACGACCGCCCCGGTTAGTCAGTGTCGACCAAGGTCGTGGCGTGGCGGGGTGTCGCAGGCGGCGTATCAGGCGGATGTTGGTTGTCTGGGCCCTTACTGATTCAACGCAATCCCGATCAACCGATGCAACTCCTCAACCTCCAACGGCGCCTCGGAAAACAGGATGCGAAACACGATAGGCGCCGCCACCATGTTAATCAGCCGATCGACACTCGGTTTTGGCTCATTCGGATAACGATCCAGAATCATCTGCAACTGCCCGCCAATGATCGTGGCGCAATAGCTCGGCTTGAGGCTCGCTTGCACGTCGCGCAGCATGTTGCGGCCGGGTTCGGAACTCATCTCGTCCAGATACTGTTCCGCCCAGGCCTGCACATCACCGCGCAGGCTGCCGGTATCGGCCGATGCGGTTTCCGGCTGCATGCGGGCGAGGGCGACGTCCGCCAACAATGCCGACAAATCACCCCAGCGCCGATAGATCGTCGACGGTGTAACTCCTGCACGCGCAGCGATTTGCGGCACGGTCACGCTGGCGCGCTCCTGCTCTTCGAGCAATTCGCGCACGGCCTTGTGAATCGATTCCTGCACCCGGGCACTGCGGCCGCCGGGACGTAAGGTGGGGCCTGTCATTACCTGTTTCCTGTTCTCGCCGAGACTTGCCGTCAGGCAAACGCCCTGGCTCTAAAAGCCATGCATCGGACCTTAACACAAAGAATTTGCTTTAAGCGCCAGCCAGTAGCACACTCCGCAAAAGCGAAAAATTAGCTTTTGCGGAGTATGCCGATGTCCAGTTCTCGTTCAAATCGTGCAAGCCTGTGGTTTCTGGCGATCACTTTACTCAGTTTTCTCGCGGCTTCCACGGCGCCGACGCCGTTGTATCGCTTGTACCAAGAGCAGATGCACTTCTCGGCCGCGACCCTGACCCTGATTTTCGGTGTCTACGCCTTCAGCCTGCTGGCGGCGCTGCTGACGGTTGGTTCGCTGTCGGATCACCTTGGGCGCAAGCCGGTGATTTTCACCGCCGTGGTGTTGAATGCCCTGGCGATGTTGCTGTTTATCAATGCTGACAGCGTCGCCTGGCTGATCAGTGCTCGAGTGCTGCAAGGGTTTGCCACCGGCATGGCGACCGCCGTGCTGAGCGCCACACTGCTGGACACCGACCGCCAACAGGGGCCGTTGATCAACAGCGTTGCGCCGCTGCTTGGCATGGCCCTGGGCGGATTGGGCTGTGGTTTGCTGGCCGAATTCGCACCCGCGCCGTTGCACCTGACGTATTGGCTGCTGTTCGTCCTGTTTGCGTTGCAGGCGCTCTATATCTGGCGTTTGCCGGAAAGTGTGTCGCGTCAACCGGGGGCTTGGGCTTCGCTGCGGCCGACCTTGCATGTGCCGGTTCAAGCGCGCTCGACCTTATGGCGGGTACTGCCGCTGAATACGGCAACGTGGGCGCTCGGCGGTTTTTATGCGTCCCTGGCTCCCTCGTTGGTGCGCACGGCCACCGGTTCCACCTCGAACCTGATTGCCGGGTCGACCGTCGCGGCGCTGACGGTGACAGGGGCCTTGATGATTTTCACCCTGCGCAATCGTCCCGCTGCTCTGGCGCTGCAGTTGGGAGCAAGCTTGCTGCCAACCGGTATCGTCCTGGTGCTACTGGGCGTGCACAGCGCCAGCCTGCCGTTGTTTTTCCTCGGCACGCTCGTCGCTGGTTGTGGTTTCGGCGCCGGTTTTCTGGGGGCCGTGCGCAGTCTGGTGCCATTGGCTCTACCCCATGAGCGCGCGGGGCTGATGTCGGCGTTTTATGTACTCAGTTACCTGGCGTTCTGTCTGCCATCGCTGTTGGCCGGGAACCTGACGCGAAGCTTCGGCCTGGTCGCGACGACCGACGGCTACAGTGCCGTGCTGATCGTGCTCTCCGTTGGCGCTTTGCTGGCGTTGATCCGTCAGCGCTCGTTGAAAGTCTGTGGCACAGATGTGCGTTGATCGCTAGCCTTGGCCTCTTCATTCATTTCGACGGACCGCCCCATGAAGATCATCCGCAGCAAATCTTTCACCGCTGATCGCGCCTGGGGCGCACTCGACATCGCCAACATGAACGGCATCACCACCCGTTTGCACTGGACCGATCAGCCTTATAAATGGCACGTCAACGATGGCCAGGAAGTGTTCGTGGTGCTGGATGGGCAGGTGCAGATGCGTTATCGCGAAGAGGGCATCGAGAAGCAGGCGCTGTTGGATGTTGGCGACATCTTTTATGCCTCTGTCGGCACCGAGCATGTGGCGCATCCGCAGGGTGCGGCGCGAATTCTGGTGATCGAATCGCAAGGCAGTGTCTGAATCTATATCTGCAAAACAGATAAGTTATAGAGATATTACCCGTTATATAGATATTCGATTCAGTTCTACCATGGGCTCCACCTCACCTGAGGAGAGGAGTTCGCCATGACATGCCCTAACAGCGTCACAACCGGTATCAAACCGTTCAGCCATTTGCAGCACCCGCGTGAGGTCATCCGTCAATTCACGCCCAACTGGTTCGCCGCGACCATGGGCACCGGGGTGCTCGCGCTGGCGCTGGCGCAATTGCCCCTCGCCATTCCCGGTTTGCGCGCGCTCGCCGAAGGGGTGTGGCTGTTCAATATTTTCCTGTTCGCCGTCTTCACCGCCGTGTACACCGCGCGTTGGGTGCTGTTCTTCGACGAAGCGCGGCGAATCTTCGGCCATTCCACGGTCTCAATGTTCTTCGGCACCATTCCCATGGGCCTGGCGACCATCATCAACGGCTTTCTGGTGTTCGGTCTGCCGCGCTGGGGTGACGGCGTGATTCCTATCGCCGAAATGCTCTGGTGGCTGGATGTGGCGATGTCGCTGGCGTGCGGCGTGCTGATTCCCTTCATGATGTTCACCCGTCAGGAACACAGTATCGACCAGATGACCGCCGTCTGGCTGTTGCCGGTGGTGGCCGCGGAAGTCGCGGCGGCCAGCGGTGGCCTGCTGGCGCCGCACCTGGCGGATGCGCATTCGCAACTGGTGGTGCTGGTGACGAGTTACGTGCTCTGGGCGTTTTCCCTGCCGGTGGCCTTCAGCATTCTGACCATCCTGTTGCTGCGTATGGCGCTGCATAAATTGCCCCATGAAAATATGGCCGCTTCGAGCTGGCTCGCGTTGGGTCCGATTGGCACCGGGGCACTGGGCATGTTGCTGCTGGGGGCGGACGCGCCAGCCATCTTCGCCGCCAACGGTCTGCCGGGCATGGGTGAAATCGCCGCCGGCCTGGGGCTGGTAGCCGGGATCACCCTGTGGGGCTTCGGTTTGTGGTGGATGCTGATTGCGGTGCTGATTACCTTGCGTTACCTGCGCGCCGGCATCCCGTTCAACCTCGGCTGGTGGGGGTTTACCTTCCCGTTGGGCGTCTACTCGCTGGCGACGTTGAAACTGGCCAGCACCTTGAACCTGACGTTTTTCAGTGTGTTTGGCTGCGTGCTGGTGGCGTTGCTGGCGATGATGTGGCTGATCGTTGCCCGGCGCACGTTGCAAGGCGCGTGGCGCGGTGAACTGTTTGTCTCGCCGTGCATTGCAGGATTAAAGAAATAACCTGCAAAGATTAGGTAATGTGTGGCCTGGATCGACGTTCGGCATTCCAATAACCGTATCCACGCCACTCGCTACCTAACATCAGGGACACATGGAAGATGAGTCACCCCTCGCAGTTCACCTTGCTCCGCACCCGGCGCTTCCTGCCGTTTTTCGTGACCCAGTCCCTCGGGGCGTTCAACGACAACATCTTCAAGCAGTCGTTGATCCTCGCCATTCTGTACAAATTGACCATCGACGGTGACCGCTCGATCTACGTCAACCTCTGTGCGCTGCTGTTCATCCTGCCGTTCTTTCTGTTCTCGGCGCTGGCCGGACAGTTCGGCGAGAAGTTCGCCAAGGACCGCCTGATCCGCCTGATCAAGCTCGGCGAAATCGTCATCATGGCGGTCGGCGCGGTGGGTTTCGTCTTTGATCATCTGTCGTTGATGCTGGTGGCGCTGTTCGCCATGGGCACACATTCGGCGCTGTTCGGGCCGGTGAAATACTCGATCCTGCCCCAGGCCCTGCGTGAAGAAGAGCTGGTCGGCGGTAACGGGCTGGTGGAAATGGGCACCTTCCTGGCGATTCTCGCCGGGACCATTGGCGCCGGGATCATGATGTCATCCAGTCACTACGCGCCTATCGTTTCCAGCGCGATCATCGGCGTTGCCGTGCTCGGCTACCTGGCCAGTCGCAGCATTCCACGGGCGGCGGCCGCTTCGCCGGAAATGCACCTGAACTGGAACATTTTCAGCCAGTCCTGGGCCACGTTGAAGTTGGGCCTTGGACAGACGCCCGCGGTATCGCGTTCGATCGTCGGTAACTCGTGGTTCTGGTTTGTCGGGGCGATTTACCTGACCCAGATCCCGGCCTATGCCAAAGAGTGGATGCACGGCGACGAAACCGTGGTGACTCTGATTCTGACGGTGTTCTCGGTGGGGATCGCGCTCGGCTCGATGCTCTGTGAAAAGCTCTCGGGACGCAAAGTCGAGATTGGCCTGGTGCCGTTCGGCTCGTTCGGTCTGACGGTGTTTGGCTTGCTGCTGTGGTGGCATTCGGGCGGTATTCCGGACAGCGCGACCGGCCACGGCTGGGTTGAAGTTCTCGGCTTTGGTCACACCTGGCTGGTGTTGATCGACATCCTTGGCCTGGGGATCTTTGGTGGTTTCTACATCGTGCCGCTGTATGCGCTGATTCAGTCGCGCACCGCCGAGAACGAGCGGGCGCGGGTGATTGCCGCCAACAACATTCTCAATGCGTTGTTCATGGTGGTGTCGGCGATTGTCTCGATCATCTTGTTGAGCCTGGTCAAGCTGTCGATTCCGCAGCTGTTCCTGGTGGTGTCGCTGCTGAACATCGGCGTCAACGCCTACATCTTCAAGATCGTCCCCGAATTCAGCATGCGCTTCATGATCTGGCTGCTCAGCCACTCAATGTACCGCGTGGAGCATCGCAATCTGGAGCTGATTCCCGATGAAGGCGCGGCGCTGCTGGTGTGCAATCACGTGTCCTTTGTCGATGCGCTGCTGATTGGCGGCGCGGTGCGTCGGCCGATTCGCTTTGTGATGTACTACAAAATCTACAACCTGCCGGTGCTGAACTTTATCTTTCGCACGGCCGGGACGATTCCGATCGCGGGGCGTCAGGAAGACATTCAAATCTACGAAAGAGCCTTCAAGCGGATTGCGCAGTATCTGAAGGATGGCGAGTTGGTGTGTATCTTTCCGGAAGGCAAATTGACGGCTGACGGGGAGATCAATGAGTTCAAGGGGGGGCTGACGCGAATACTGGAAGAAACGCCGGTGCCGGTGATTCCACTGGCGTTGCAGGGGTTGTGGGGGAGTTTCTTCAGTCGTGATCCGGGCAAGGGGCTGTTTCGCCGGTTGTGGTCGCGGGTAACGTTGGTGGCGGGGCCAGCAGTGGCGGTTGAAGCGGCGGAGCCGGCCAAGTTGCAAGCGCTGGTTGGCGAGTTGCGCGGCACCGTCAGATAGTGGGTGAATGTGCTGGCCGTATCGCGAGCAGGCTTACTCCTACAGGTGATTTGTGACCAACATAGATCACCTGTAGGAGTAAGCCTGCTCGCGATGGCGGTCTAAAGTCAGGCGCTGACTTTGAGCCCAACCAACCCAGCGATGATTAACGCCACACTGGCCAGCCGAAACAGCGCCATCGACTCACCAAACAGAATGATCCCGGCAATCACCGTGCCGACTGCACCCACCCCCGTCCAGATCGCATACGCCGTGCCCAGCGGCAATTCCTTCATCGCAAGGCCCAGCAAGCCAAGGCTGATGGCCATGGCTGCAACGGTCAATGCGGTGGGCAGGGGACGGCTGAAACCGTCGGTGTACTTCAGGCCAACGGCCCAGCCGACTTCGAACAGGCCGGCGAAAAACAGGATGATCCAGGACATGAAAGACCTCCATCGATTGACGGGGTCGTCCCCAGATTAATGACTCGATCGAGCCGCGAGGTCGTCCTCGCGTTGCGCCATAGAGTGCCCATCATTAATCCGGGGATCAAGTTTGCGGCTTATTCGGTGGCCTGTCGCGCAGCGGTTTCCCGGTCTTGTTTCTCGCTCATTCGACGGAAATACGTCGAGAGCAGCGCCCCGGAAATATTGTGCCACACGCTGAACAACGCACTCGGCACCGCCGCCAGCGGCGAGAAGTGGGCACTGGCCAGCGCGGCGCCCAGCCCGGAATTCTGCATGCCGACTTCCAGCGCCAGCGATTTGCGTTGGGCCAAAGGCAGCTTGAACAGGCGGCCGGTGAAGTAGCCCAGCAGATAACCGAAGCTGTTGTGCAACATCACCACGGCCATGATCAGCAGGCCGGACTCGGCAATCTTCGCCTGGCTGGCGGCGACCACGGCGGTGACGATGATCACGATGCTCACCACCGAAATCAGTGGCAACACTTCTACCGCGTGGCGAACCTTGGTACCGAGCACGCGTTGCGCCACCACGCCGAGGATGATCGGCAACAGCACCACTTGCAGAATCGACCAGAACAGCTCCATGAACGACACCGGCAACCAGGCCGAGGCCAGCAGCCAGATCAGCGCTGGAGTCAGCAGCGGAGCGAGGAGGGTGGTGACGGCGGCGATGGCCACCGACAGGGCCAGATCGCCGCGTGCCAGCCAGGTCATCACGTTCGACGAGGTGCCGCTTGGGCAGCACCCGACCAGAATCACGCCGACGGCAATTTCCGGCGGCAGGTGAAACGCCTGGCAGAGCAACCACGCCACGCCGGGCATGATCACGAAATGGGCAACCACGCCTAACGCAACGCGCCACGGATGGCGGGCGACTTCGGCGAAGTCTTCAAGTTTGAGGGTCAGGCCCATGCCGAACATCACCAACCCGAGCAGTGGCACGATTGCGCCCTTGAGGCCGATGAACCACGCCGGTTGCAGGAAGGCCAGAACCGCGAAAATCAGTACCCAGTAAGCGAAGGTGTTCCCGACAAAACGACTCAATGCTGCCAATGCACGCATGGCTTGATCCTTATTATGAGTAACGATCCCAAGGTGGAATCCAATCAATGTGGGAGCCGGCTTGCCTGCGATGGCGGTGTGTCAGTCAGCTGATCTGTAGACTGACATAGCGCCATCGTCGGAACGCCGCCCGGAGCAAGCCCGGCTCCCACAGTTGATCCGGTTTCTTCAGGGGAAATCGGTTTTGCTTTAGATCCCCTGCGGAGTCTCTTCGCCGCCCAGCGCTTCAACCAGCGCCGGCAGGAAGTCGCCGAAGGTCAGCATCATCAGGGTGAAGCTGGCGTCCAGTTGGCCCAGGGCCTCTTCGCCGCCGTCCTGTTCCGCCTGATCTTGCAGCAGGTCTTCGAACTTCAGACGCTTGACCACCATCTTGTCGTCGAGGACGAAAGACAGTTTGTCTTGCCAGGCCAAGGACAGCTGAGTGACCACTTTGCCGGTGCTCAGGTGCAGCTGGATTTCTTCGCTGGTCAGGTCCTGACGCTTGCATCGCACGATGCCGCCGTCTTCGTGGGTATCACGCAGCTCGCATTCGTCCAGCACAAAGAAGTCGTCTGCGGCTTTCTGGGTGGTGACCCATTCGGTCATGGTGGCGGTTGGCGACATTTTTACGGTCAGTGGACGTACCGGCAGGGTGCCGATCACTTCACGCAGGGTGGACAGCAGGTCTTCGGCACGTTTCGGGCTGGCCGAGTTGACGAGGATCAGGCCTTGTTTCGGCGCAATGGCGGCGAAGGTCGACGAGCGACGAATAAAGGCGCGCGGCAGGAACGCCTGGATGATTTCATCCTTGATCTGGTCGCGTTCCTTCTTATAGACCTTGCGCATTTGCTCGGCTTCGATCTCGTCGACCTTTTCCTTTACGGCGTCACGCACGACGCTGCCCGGCAGGATGCGTTCTTCTTTACGCGCAGAAATCAGCAGGAAGTCGCCGCTGACGTGGACCAGCGGTGCATCTTCGCCCTTGCCGAATGGCGCGACGAAACCGTAGGTGGTCAACTCCTGGCTTGCACATGGACGCGCCAGTTTGGTGGCCAGTGCAGTTTCCAACGCCTCGGCATCAACAGGCAGATCTTGGGTCAGGCGATAGATAAGCAGGTTTTTGAACCACATGGGGTAAGTCTCTCCTTATATACAAAGGGGGGCATTATTCTCTTAGCGGCGCCATAGGCCAACCCTTCGCTAAGCCTTTGGAAGGCCTGAGAAAATTATTTAAAAAAGTGCTTGCCAGAGGTGAGGTCGCTCCGTAGAATGCGCGCCACACCGAACGTGAAGGGTGATTAGCTCAGCTGGGAGAGCGTCTGCCTTACAAGCAGAATGTCGGCGGTTCGATCCCGTCATCACCCACC
>NZ_JAWRXJ010001069.1:0-200 GCF_046535095.1 Pseudomonas sp. SIMBA_041 | reverse complement strand
CCGAGCAGAATCGCGGTGATCGCGCTCGGCGAAAAACCGGCGTCATGCCCCAGGAACGGCGCAATGTAGGTGTACGCCGTGAAGTGCGCGGCGACCACTGTGCCGAGCAGCAGCATGCTGCGACGGGCATTGCTGCGCGACAGAAACGCCAACAAGGCGCGCACCTGCAAGCCCTCGCGGGACGGCAGCGAGGGCAGCGT
>NZ_JAWRXJ010001068.1:0-208 GCF_046535095.1 Pseudomonas sp. SIMBA_041 | reverse complement strand
CCCCATGTGAGAGTAGGTCATCGTCAAGATTAAATTCCGAAACCCCTATCTGCGTATGCAGGTAGGGGTTTTGTTTTAGTAGAAGTCACCATTTTTTGCTGGCACGTTGCTGCGGTAACGGGCTGGTCACAGAATTTCTTGACGACCATAGAGCATTGGAACCACCTGATCCCATCCCGAACTCAGCAGTGAAACGATGCATCGCCGA
>NZ_JAWRXJ010001067.1:0-228 GCF_046535095.1 Pseudomonas sp. SIMBA_041 | reverse complement strand
AAAGATGATGTGTTCATACCCAGCATCTGCCGCTTCGACTAAATGGTGACACATGGATTCGAGCATCGCGGCTTCTTGAGCGGCAGGTGCCGACTTAGATAACCTCAGATGCTCACGAATTTTTGGCATCATATCTGGGTTGGCATAAGCTTTAATTGTACGTTCGACTTGAGCAAAATGTTCATCGACAATCACATCAGGATTTAACTCAATCGCATCTAGATAGGG
>NZ_JAWRXJ010001066.1:0-228 GCF_046535095.1 Pseudomonas sp. SIMBA_041 | reverse complement strand
CCTTGGCTTGCATCAAGGTCGAAGCGAACACCTTGTCAATGGCCAGGATGCTGACGCGCCGCAGTGAAGCGGTGGGTTGGGTAAACATCATTTGTCATTGTTCTTATAGGGTAGAGTGGTCAATCACCGGCTGAATCGTCTTATGTTTTTTGTCCAGCTGCAAGCTTCAAGCGACAAGCTCCAAGAAAAACAGGCCAGTACACACCCGCTCTGTCTTGCAGCTTGAAG
>NZ_JAWRXJ010001065.1:0-228 GCF_046535095.1 Pseudomonas sp. SIMBA_041 | reverse complement strand
GAGATCGTTTTTGCTACAGTATTAAGCGGTACTTGATAAAATAGCGCGACCAAAAAAGCAGAGAGAATCAATACTAAAAAAGGATGCCACTTTAATTTTGCGGTAGCGAAAATAATAAAAAGAATGCTAAGCACAAGCCAAAATACAATCATCACTGTCTCAATATGGTTTATATCTTAATTTATTACCAATGCAAATATAGTCAATTATATCGCGATTAAATACGGT
>NZ_JAWRXJ010001064.1:0-228 GCF_046535095.1 Pseudomonas sp. SIMBA_041 | reverse complement strand
GCATCAAGCTTTAAGTCTGCCAATACATTGGCCAAACGATTGATCCGCTCAAACAATTCTTTATAAGTCAGGCGCTTTTTGTCCGCATACACAATCTCTTGATCTTGCGATACCGTTTTTGCACGGCTTAATAATTGTTTGACCAGTAATGGATAATCGTAGGCAGATGGTGCACTGTGGTAAATGTTTGACATAGAACTGACTTCCTTGTTTGTTGTACTTATAAGG
>NZ_JAWRXJ010001063.1:0-228 GCF_046535095.1 Pseudomonas sp. SIMBA_041 | reverse complement strand
AACTAATACCAAGAAGTTTCATTAATTTCTATTATAGAAATGCTGGATACGCAAAAAGCATCCATATACTAAAAAAATATATAGATGATTAAAAATATAAGATAAATAGATAAAATTAGCCTAATTAATCAACGCTAATGAATGTGTTTTTAAAAGCATTTATTAGCATTATTGCAGGTAATATTTAATATACTTATTAAATGCTTCAGGTTGTTCAATATTTGAGAT
>NZ_JAWRXJ010001062.1:0-228 GCF_046535095.1 Pseudomonas sp. SIMBA_041 | reverse complement strand
CAACGCGCCTGCCCAACCAGAGAAACTTTGACCTTTTACCATCAGTGCATAGATAAATAGACCGATGACAATCGATGGTGCTGACAATAGAATATCATTTAAGAAGCGAGTGACCTTGCCCAGCATACTGCCTTTAGAAAACTCAGATAAGTAAATACCTGTCATAAGACCAATAGGTGCACCGATAAACAAGCCTGAAAAAGCCAACATGACCGAACCAACAATAGC
>NZ_JAWRXJ010001061.1:0-228 GCF_046535095.1 Pseudomonas sp. SIMBA_041 | reverse complement strand
ATTATTGTCTTAGAAATGCTTTATTAAAAATAAAAAGGCTGCTTCAATATCGAGGCAGCCTTTTTTAATATTATTTTCACACATAGCTTAATGATTGAAAGTCTCAAGCACTCTTTTTGCTAATGATTTGATCCGCTAGTGTCGATAAATCTGATGCGGTCAAATCTGGAACTGGTACGTTGGGCGCGTTCAGCATCGCATTATAGGGACGGGTCAAAAATGCACCGC
>NZ_JAWRXJ010001060.1:0-228 GCF_046535095.1 Pseudomonas sp. SIMBA_041 | reverse complement strand
ATACCGAATGGAACACGTCCTCGGCCACGTTCTTGCTGGGCGGCGCGGTCCAGCGCATCTCGCGGCGCGCCAGCGGGTGGCGGAAGAACGCCTCGCACTGCTCCCAGTCGTCCAGGTGCAGCAGCAGCGAGTTGCCGCCTTCCATGTTCCTTTCGTCGATTTTCAGCATCAGCACGTAGTCGGTGATCTGATTCACGAAGGTGCCGTCGTTGTGCAGCTCCATGACGC
>NZ_JAWRXJ010001059.1:0-228 GCF_046535095.1 Pseudomonas sp. SIMBA_041 | reverse complement strand
AGACGTCGTTTCGCGCCCGGTGGGCGGGCGGTCTTCCGGACATTGCTTTGCCGACTGGTCGTCAGCTTCGGTTTCTTGCGGTGTCATGGCAGGAACGGGCAAATTCGGCACGAGGGGCGTACCGCTCATCTGCGGAGCCCATGCTGCGAAATAGGTGCCTTTTTGATTACGGAATCTGCGGGAAAAACTTTAGCATGTGCTTAAAACGGCTTGCGGGCTGCGTACTCC
>NZ_JAWRXJ010001058.1:0-228 GCF_046535095.1 Pseudomonas sp. SIMBA_041 | reverse complement strand
AGCGGGCTTTGCCGCACGCGGTAGCCCAGGTAGGCCAGGCGGGTGCGCCAGCCGCTGGCCTGGGCGGTGGGTTGTGGCAGGGGAATGTTCAAGGGAGCGGACATCTCAACTTACCTCGCCAATGCGCGGATCGATCACCCGGTACAGCAGGTCGATCGCCATGTTCAGCAGCACATAAATGAACGACACCAGGATCGCGAAGCCCATCACCGCCGGGAAATCCAGGGC
>NZ_JAWRXJ010001057.1:0-228 GCF_046535095.1 Pseudomonas sp. SIMBA_041 | reverse complement strand
CGAATGGCACGAACGCTACGGGAAGCGCTGGCAGCCGAGCGAACTGCTGTCGCGGGTGGCCGATAGCGGCACTTTGTTGCGTGATGCGAAGGCGGGGAGCTGAACGGCGACGCGTGCGTTGCATCGTTGACGCCGGCGGTCGCGATCGGGCGGCCGCCGGGTATTGAAGATCGATGAAATGGTGAAGCAGATGAGTGCAAACGTGAAAACGACCGAAAGCGGCGCAGC
>NZ_JAWRXJ010001056.1:0-228 GCF_046535095.1 Pseudomonas sp. SIMBA_041 | reverse complement strand
CCAGCCAGCAACGAGCCAGTCTCTTTCATCTTCTTCTTGATCAGCGAATGGCCGGTCTTCCACATCAGCGCGCGGCCGCCATGCTGTTCGATCAGTGGGGTCAGGCGACGGGTGCATTTGACGTCGAAGATGATCTCGGCGCCCGGGTTGCGCGACAGCACGTCCTGGGCAAACAGCATCAGCAGGCGGTCGGGGTAGACGATGGTGCCGGTGTTGCTCACCACGCCC
>NZ_JAWRXJ010000100.1:0-346 GCF_046535095.1 Pseudomonas sp. SIMBA_041 | reverse complement strand
AGGAGAGGTTGTCCGGACATCGTCAACCAGCGAAACCGTCGGCAAAGTTTCGCGACCCGCATGTTGTTGACGTCGGCGCGCTGACGGGCGACCTCGTTCGCTCATCGCATCTTCAACCGCGTGGCCGCCCTGGTGCGCCCTGCCCTCAAGTTCAAATCCGACGTGCGGTCGACTGCCCTTCACGCATGTCCTTTGAGACATGCAACACAGGGAGCCCGTACGCGCCGAGCCCCGCGGGGCGTACCTCAGTGCTTCATTTAACAGCCTCACCTACGCCCAGGTCTGCACCCGTCGTCGGATCTGCCTTCGTATCGGACGCGGTGCGCGAGGCCATGGCGCGTAGAAC
>NZ_JAWRXJ010001055.1:0-228 GCF_046535095.1 Pseudomonas sp. SIMBA_041 | reverse complement strand
ATATGGGCGTCATTTTGAAGCGTATGATGTTGCGTGCCGCGTCGAGCATCGCCGACCGCCTGCACATCGATGCGCTGGTGACCGGCGAGGCGATTTCCCAGGTGTCCAGCCAGACCCTGCCGAACCTGTCGGTGATCGACTGCGTGACCGAGAAACTGGTACTGCGCCCCCTGATCGCCAGCCACAAGCAGGACATCATCGACCTGGCCGTGGAGATCGGCACGGCCG
>NZ_JAWRXJ010001054.1:0-229 GCF_046535095.1 Pseudomonas sp. SIMBA_041 | reverse complement strand
CAGGCCGCCGAAACCATCAAGGTGGGGATCCTGCACTCGCTGTCGGGCACCATGGCGATCTCCGAAACGTCCCTCAAGGACATGGCGCTGATGACCATCGACGAAATCAACGCCAAGGGCGGGGTCAAGGGCAAGCTGCTGGAACCGGTGGTGGTGGACCCGGCCTCGAACTGGCCGCTGTTCGCCGAGAGGGGCCGCCAGTTGCTGACCCAGGACCAGGTGGCGGTGG
>NZ_JAWRXJ010001053.1:0-229 GCF_046535095.1 Pseudomonas sp. SIMBA_041 | reverse complement strand
ACCGCTGGCCTAACTGCATGAACCGTGGATGCCGGTCAGGCCGGGTGTGCGAAAGCGAATCACGGCCTTGTGCCCCAGTCCGTTTTCTCCGAGCGTCAGGTCGAATGCGGGTGCAAAGCGCTCGTTTGACCGGAACCATTCGATCTCCCCGAGCGCGACCTTGTCCCAGTCGGGATGCGAAGAATAGATGCCCGGAATGACTTCGTTGGCGAGCGTTGCGAAGGTCATC
>NZ_JAWRXJ010001052.1:0-229 GCF_046535095.1 Pseudomonas sp. SIMBA_041 | reverse complement strand
CACCACGAACTGGGCCCGGACAACCAGCCGTCAGCCCGGATCTGGGGCGGCAAGCCGGACCTCTATCACGCCTGGCAGGCGGTGCTGATCCCGCGCCTGCCGTTGGCCCCGAGCATGGCTTCGGCATTGGCCCAGGTGTCTGTTCCGGGCCTTGTGTAACCATGTGGTGACATTTCCCCATCGCTTCGTTACTCGAATGATCGACTAGGCTGTTTAGACTCGTTTGCAG
>NZ_JAWRXJ010001051.1:0-229 GCF_046535095.1 Pseudomonas sp. SIMBA_041 | reverse complement strand
CCTGCACCCACCGTAAGCGCGAGCGACAACGACATCGAGCAGCTCGTGCGGGCGCACAACGGCAAGGCTCGTATGGCGCACGCCATAACGCAAGACAAGCGTTACGCCGGCCCGATTGTCGCTCAGAATGCACGCTTCCTTGCTCAAGAGACTGGCCGCAACAACTACGTCATCCACGAGCGCAGCGCGTTCGCGATTTCTCCCGAGCATGGGCAGCCGGTTACAGTCA
>NZ_JAWRXJ010001050.1:0-229 GCF_046535095.1 Pseudomonas sp. SIMBA_041 | reverse complement strand
CGGCCAACGAGGGCGAACACAAGGAAGACCTGACGGCCCTGGGCATTCGTGAATGCCCGATCGAACTCAACAACGCCAGCTTTGACTGCTTCGTCGCCGAGCTGGCACCGGACATCGTGCTGTTCGACCAGTTCATGATGGAGGAACAGTTCGGCTGGCGGGTGGAGCAGCATTGCCCGAATGCCCTGCGGGTGCTGGAGACCTCCGACCTGCAATGCCTGCGCCATGC
>NZ_JAWRXJ010001049.1:0-229 GCF_046535095.1 Pseudomonas sp. SIMBA_041 | reverse complement strand
AGTGATCCTGCATACTGACAAACTGCGCCCAGCCGTGCTGTTTTTGGAGTTCCAGTGCCTGAGCAAACTGCGAAGCGTGCATTGATGACGCGCCGATATAACGCGCTTTCCCGGCTTTTACCACGTCGTTCAGAGCTTCCAGCGTCTCTTCGATCGGCGTGTTGTAATCCCAGCGATGAATTTGCAGGATATCGACATAATCCATGCCGAGACGTCGCAGGCTGTCGTC
>NZ_JAWRXJ010000099.1:0-346 GCF_046535095.1 Pseudomonas sp. SIMBA_041 | reverse complement strand
CAAGCTGGTCGACATCTTCGGTCCGGGCACGGTCGACGAGGAGAAGCTTAACGTCAACGATGCCAACTCGAAGAAGGGTCAGCGTCAGGCGATCGTCTCCGCCTTCAATGTATTCGAAGACACACTGGCGGCGGTTGAGGCACATGCCGAAGCCAATGGCAAGTCACCGGAAGACGTCGAGATCCGCTACGGCTACAACATGAGCCGGGTGTCCCGTCTGCAGATGCTGGGCCGCTTCAATCCGCAGGCCTCCAAGCTCATGCGGGAAGCCGTGCTGCCCACGCAGAGCACGCTGAATCTGGGCAAGCGGGAACACATGCAGGCGTTCATGCTCGGCGTTGGTCAG
>NZ_JAWRXJ010001048.1:0-229 GCF_046535095.1 Pseudomonas sp. SIMBA_041 | reverse complement strand
AAACTCTGAAGGTAACTTAGGCGTTGCCAACGCTATGCTGGCCCATTTGGGTGAGAAGCTACCAATTTCACGTATGCAGCGTGACCTATCGGACTCGACGGTGCTGCGTAATATCGGTGTTGGCCTAGCACAGAGCATGATTGCGTTTGATGCTTGTCTAAAAGGCGTGGGTAAACTTGAGCTAAATGCACAGCGTTTAAATGATGACTTGAATCAAGCGCAAGAAGTG
>NZ_JAWRXJ010001047.1:0-229 GCF_046535095.1 Pseudomonas sp. SIMBA_041 | reverse complement strand
ATCTTGCTCCATGAAAATTTCTATTATTTTTTTATTTTCTCGGAATTTATCATTAAGACTGGAATTAAGTCCTTTTGAATTAACAAATTCGCTTTTAAAGTTAGTACTTAGATTCTTTAATAAATCTCTTTTTTGTATTAACGAATAAGTAAATAGATCCAAGTGATAATCTATCGCTTTTATGGCAAATAACCACCTTTTTTCTTCATCATTATTGTAATAAGACAAA
>NZ_JAWRXJ010001046.1:0-229 GCF_046535095.1 Pseudomonas sp. SIMBA_041 | reverse complement strand
ACCGCGCGCCGGTGGCCGTGGGCTCTCGGGCCCTGCGCCTGCTCACCGCCCAGGACGGCCTCAGCGACTACGCCGCCATTGGCGTGGTGCGGGTCAAGGAGAAACGCGCCGACCGTGCTCTGGTGCTGGACGACAGCTACATTCCGCCGGTGCTGGACGTGGCCGCGTCCAAGCCGTTGAGCGCCTTTCGCAGCGAGCTGCTGGGCCTGCTGCACCAGCGCGGCGAAGC
>NZ_JAWRXJ010001045.1:0-229 GCF_046535095.1 Pseudomonas sp. SIMBA_041 | reverse complement strand
CCTACACTTGATGTATTTTGTACTTTCCAAATAGAAGCAAAACGATAACTAGTAGCTCCTCCGGGAGCTGCAGGATTAGCTAAAGCTACAGAAAGACCTTGCTTTAAACCATTATCTCCGACTATTAAGAATTGACCGTTCGTTAAGCTATTTGTATTAAGGGCATTTGTATCGGCTAAGGAATTTCCCGCTCCAATAATTAGTTTTTGTCCGTCATTGACACTTTTAG
>NZ_JAWRXJ010001044.1:0-229 GCF_046535095.1 Pseudomonas sp. SIMBA_041 | reverse complement strand
CTCAGCGGCCACAGGCTCCTTTGTCGACCCGGCAGTGCTGCACCCACCAAGGACGAGAGCGGCCAACAAGGTTCCGAATGAAGCGAGCTTCCAAGGCATGAAGCCTCCTTTTCAAAATTAAGCAGAGATCGTGCGACAGCCGATTTGGCTTTTGGTTTCAAAACAAATGGCCATTTGCCGTATCAGGTGAACAGCGGGCAAGTCTGCCTCAGCCGGTGCCACTCTTTCA
>NZ_JAWRXJ010001043.1:0-229 GCF_046535095.1 Pseudomonas sp. SIMBA_041 | reverse complement strand
CATACGGTCCATCACGCGTTCGCCCAGCAACTTGGTCATCTCTTCCATATTACTGTTGGTCAGCATCCCGGTTGGGCGTTTGGAAGAAGAGCGGCGATCGACGATCTGGTTGATGATCACTTTTTCGTATTTCGATTCGGTCTGCACGCCGATCTCATCGATCACCAGCAGATCAACGTTGCTCAGATCGTTAAGCAGTTGTTCTTCGCTGGTACCGCTATTCCTGAAG
>NZ_JAWRXJ010001042.1:0-230 GCF_046535095.1 Pseudomonas sp. SIMBA_041 | reverse complement strand
TGAAAGTAATACGGTAAAATCATTGTACCCAATGGGTACATTTGACGCAAGCGATTTCTGATCGCTTCTAACGTTGGAAAAGTTGCGGGTGATGTGGCTAACGACCTTAAACGATGCTCGCCCCGGAAAAAGCTTCGAGTAATGGATCAATCCAGAAACCAGGGCATGTTCTGAAGCGCTCAGCCGCCGCCCGGACATATTGAAGGGCCAGTTCTACGCAGATCCATCGA
>NZ_JAWRXJ010001041.1:0-230 GCF_046535095.1 Pseudomonas sp. SIMBA_041 | reverse complement strand
CGGCACGAGGTCGTTGCGTCTGTCGACGACATCCAGCGCAGCCTGTTTGACGAAGGCAGTACCGTGCACAGCCTGATTTGCGAGCGTGATGGCCTGGCGATTGGTTTTGCCGTGTACTTCTACAGCTACTCGACCTGGCTCGGGCGCAATGGCATCTACCTCGAAGACCTGTACGTGACGCCCGAGCAGCGCGGCGATGGCGCTGGGCGCAAACTGCTGCGCCATATTGC
>NZ_JAWRXJ010001040.1:0-230 GCF_046535095.1 Pseudomonas sp. SIMBA_041 | reverse complement strand
CTTGAAGTATCAAAAACACTATCTTTATCAGCAAATGGATTTATATTTCCTTTATCATTATATCTCCAATACCATCCACTAGATTTAGCCGCAATTTCAATATTTGTAGAAACCAGTTCTGGGTTATTTACAACGTCAAATTTTGAATCTTCTTTAAATTTTTGGTAGTTTCCTTTCAACGTTAGATGGATAAATCCTCTTCCTCTGTATGGATCATACCAAAATTTATC
>NZ_JAWRXJ010000098.1:0-347 GCF_046535095.1 Pseudomonas sp. SIMBA_041 | reverse complement strand
GGAGCTGATGTTCATCGACTTCATGGGCGTGTGCTTCGACCAGATCTTCAATCAGGCCGCCAAATTCCGCTACATGTTCGGCGGCAAGGCCGTCACGCCGGTGGTGATCCGCGCGATGTACGGCGCCGGCCTGCGCGCGGCCGCGCAGCATTCGCAGATGCTCACGTCGCTGTTTACGCACATCCCGGGGCTGAAGGTCGTGTGCCCGTCGACGCCGTATGACGCGAAGGGGCTGCTGATCCAGGCGATCCGCGACGACGATCCCGTGATCTTCCTCGAACACAAGCTGCTCTACACGCGGGAAGGCGACGTACCTGAGGAATCCTATGCGATTCCGTTCGGCGAGG
>NZ_JAWRXJ010001039.1:0-230 GCF_046535095.1 Pseudomonas sp. SIMBA_041 | reverse complement strand
TATTATCAGCGGTAACTTCTTGTGCTTTTACCTGGACACCAGGACGCACTTTCTGCAGCCCACTTATTACTACGCGATCGCCTGCTTTCAGACCTTCTGTCACCAGCCACTTATCGCCAATAGCCTGGCTTGCAACGATCGGACGGGTTTCCACTTTGTCATCCGCGCCAACTACCAGTACGGTGGCATCGCCACGCGGCGTACGGGTTACGCCCTGTTGCGGGACTAAA
>NZ_JAWRXJ010001038.1:0-230 GCF_046535095.1 Pseudomonas sp. SIMBA_041 | reverse complement strand
AACAAACGCACTCACGCCCATTGCATTGATAAACTGTAGTGTACCACCGTGCTGCGGTGCAAACCCCCAACCAAAGATAGCGCCTATATTGGTATCGGCCACTGAGCGCACGACATTCTCCTGATAGCATTTAGCAGATTCATTGGCTTGAATAAACATCAGGCGATCCACCAAATCTTGCTGCGATGGTTGCTCAGATTTTGGCGGATATAAATTTACCAACTCAGGCC
>NZ_JAWRXJ010001037.1:0-230 GCF_046535095.1 Pseudomonas sp. SIMBA_041 | reverse complement strand
AGGCCATTGGCGACACCAGGCCGCTCCTTCGGGAGCGGTTTTTTTTTGCTCGTCAGTCACCTCACTGGCTGTGCGTTGTCCAAGAAGGCAGTCCAGATCCTGGTTTTTTTCATCCACAGGTGAAAATAGGTGCGCCTGTACCCTGGGGATAACCCACCTTCAGGTCTCTTGATAACCCACTCTTTTTCTTGAGGAAAAACCGGCCTGTGGGTAAATAGGCATTTAATCCA
>NZ_JAWRXJ010000028.1:0-1384 GCF_046535095.1 Pseudomonas sp. SIMBA_041 | reverse complement strand
GTGCCAGTGCAGGACAAAAGCTGGTACGCCGTGCACGCCAGCGGCGAAGCCACCGAGCGCGTGATCGAAGTCTTTGTGTATGGCGAGATCGGTACCTGGGGCATTACCGCCAGTCAGTTCATGCAGGATCTGCGCGCCGTCGATGACGGCGTGTCACCGGTCATCGCGGCGTTCAACAGCATCGGCGGCGACCTGTTCGACGGGTTGGCCATGCACAACACCTTGTCGCGGTTGGGCGAGCGTTGCACGGCTCGCATCGACGCGTTGGCTGCGAGCGCGGCCAGTGTCGCGGTGTGCGGTGCCCACAAGGTGGTGATCGCGGCCAATGCCATGTACATGATCCACAATCCGTGGACCTATGCGGCCGGCGATGCCGACAGCTTTCGTAAAGTGGCCGATGTCCTCGACCAAACCATGGAGGCAATCATCGCGGCCTACATGGCCAAGGCACCGAACATCGATGAAGCTGAGCTGCGGCGCATGGTCGCCGCTGAAACCTGGCTCACTGCCAATGAAGCAGTGGCCCTGGGCTTGGCCGATGAGGTCGGCGACGGGGTTCAGGTCAAAGCGTGTTTGGGACAGGGCGCGGTGCTCCAGCGTTACCAGCACGCACCGGCCGAACTGCTGGCCCAACTTGATGAGGCACCCGAACCGGATCCGAAGTTGGAGCCACACGATCCACCCGCGCCCGTGGTCGACTCGGCCAAGCTGGCGTTGTTGATCACTCAGCGTTGTGCCGAGTCAGGGATCAGCAACCTGGTCGCGCCGTTGCTCAGTTCGACCCAGCTTGAAAGCGAGGAGATCGTCCTGGCGGGGCTAACCCGGGCCAAGGCGGTGCATGACCTGTGCGTCGCAGCACGCCTTCCAGAGCTCAGCGCCGATTACGTGGCCGCGGGGCTGGATGAGCCCGCGGTGCGGGCGCGGCTGTTCGACAAGATCGTCAGCAGCGGCAACGGTTTCGAAATCGACAACAGCGTGCCCCTCGACGATGACCCCGCGCCGAAGGTGCAGGCGAAACAACCGAATCCTTCTTCGATCTGGGCCGCCCGTTCGGCGGCCCATGCCGGGCAATCCAACAGTGCAAAAGGAGCACGAGCATGACCGTAAAGTACGAAACGCTACACGCTGGCGAGTTTCTGCTCTCCGAAGGGGCCGGGAAGATCTCTCGTGAATCCATTCTGGTGGCCGCTGGCCCCGCATTGAATGCCGGCCAGGTGCTGGGACTGGTCACCGCGACCAATGAGTTTGCGCCTTACGATCCCGTCGCCACCGACGGCACGGAAGTGGCGACGTGCATCCTGTACGGGCCACTGGGCGAATCGACCGAGGAGCGTCGAGCCAGTGCGGTGGTGCGACTGGCCGAGGTCAGCGAGGTGCATTTGAC
>NZ_JAWRXJ010000097.1:0-347 GCF_046535095.1 Pseudomonas sp. SIMBA_041 | reverse complement strand
CCATTCAAAGGTTTCAATCGTAGCGGGCAGGTCAGTGTTAAGGCATTCAGTAATAGGCTTGCCTGCGTCGACGCAATCTAAGGCAGCTAACTCATCCATATGCTCATGCATTAACTGACACTAGCGCTGCATGATAGCTTTGCGCTCTGCAGGAGACATCCGTCGCCACTCACCATGTTCAAAAGCGTCTCGGGCTGCCGTTACCGCCGTATTAACATCTTGCCGACTCCCATTAGCAATGCTACCTATGCAGGTATTATCAATAGGGCTGTAGTTAGGGAGTGTTGTCTCGGATACTGGTACTGTGGTATCTATTAAATGGCCTGCCCAAAGCTGTTGGTTGCTGG
>NZ_JAWRXJ010001036.1:0-230 GCF_046535095.1 Pseudomonas sp. SIMBA_041 | reverse complement strand
GGCTCATCAAAGCCGCCCATAGCACAGCTATCAAATCCATGAGCACGTAGTGCTAGCATGAGGTTTTCGGCGGCAAGAGCGGTGTTATTGGTTGCCCAGTTTTTGGTATCTTCAAACGTATAATAAGGCGATTTGATTGGGCCCTTTACGCGTCTGACCACTTGCGTCGCGCCCCATTTCGCAGCCGAAACCACGTTGGCTGGGCCGCGCAGAAAGTCCATCGTGACAAC
>NZ_JAWRXJ010001035.1:0-230 GCF_046535095.1 Pseudomonas sp. SIMBA_041 | reverse complement strand
GAGAAAACTGGTTTGGTCAGTTGAAATCGGTGTGCTTAGTAGAGAAGGTAAGAAGTAGAATCATTTGAGGTAACGGCTGCTCCTCGTTAATCGGCAGAAGCCCGGGGTGGCAACCTGTCTTATCAATCAATAACAGCATACTTGATTTATTGAGGATAACGGCGTCCGTAGCTGCCAAACAGTTCGCGGACGCTACCATAAACCCGGACATGCATGTCTGGGAAAGCAAA
>NZ_JAWRXJ010001034.1:0-231 GCF_046535095.1 Pseudomonas sp. SIMBA_041 | reverse complement strand
CTCGGCGTGTCGTCGCTTGCAGGGTTGATCGAATTTGCTTCGTTGCACAAGCTGATCAGCTAGTTCCAACCGCTATGAACGAGACGAGCCAGCATTGCGGCGATGACACCGACTCCCATCAGCCTGCGCAGCGCACTTTTGAGCTGAATGGCGCTGGCGCAACGCGGGTCCCAACACCTGCTGCTGCGGCAAGCACGCTGCGGGCCGACGTGAGCGCACAGTCGTCCGACT
>NZ_JAWRXJ010001033.1:0-231 GCF_046535095.1 Pseudomonas sp. SIMBA_041 | reverse complement strand
AAGGTAACGACGGGTGTCGGCAAGGCACCGGTGCTCGACGTGCGCATGCCTGGTCCTCTGGCTCCGGACAACGTCACAAAGCTTGAGCAGTATCGATTGCTCGTTAACGGCGGCTACGAAGGGTGCAAAATCCGAGCGGTGCCGTCTGCCGACGACGACCTCCACCTACCCCGGCAAAAGGGCGAGACGTTCGACAAAAAGGGCGGTGCCGTCCTACTGGGGAAGCCGCCG
>NZ_JAWRXJ010001032.1:0-231 GCF_046535095.1 Pseudomonas sp. SIMBA_041 | reverse complement strand
CATAAGGGCTGCAAATATACAACCGCCCACGATATTACCAGCAATAACGATGCCCCACAGCCTGAGCAATTTATGCAGTGGTTCGATTTTATTGAGTACAGGCAGACTGAGTAGGGATGTCTGCTCAGTAAATAGTAACGACTGACCGATCACCACGATAATAAAGCCAATCGGATAGAGCAGGGACGACAGTACCATCGCATAGCGACTTGTCAATACGTCATTTAGTAG
>NZ_JAWRXJ010001031.1:0-231 GCF_046535095.1 Pseudomonas sp. SIMBA_041 | reverse complement strand
ACAATCTTTACCACTCGCACTACATCGTATGTGACTGATCCACCCGTGTTGAATCGGTCGGTCCCACTAAGGTCCTTGTCTACTACCGGACCTACCGACGTAAAACAGTCCACGTCGTTCTGTCTGTCAAGGTTCGCGATGATTTTCGCCCAAGCGTCACGCTTTTGACAGACATATCCCATGCTCTGCGCTCCTGTCGATATTAGGAAAAATACCACAACTTTTCGATCG
>NZ_JAWRXJ010001030.1:0-231 GCF_046535095.1 Pseudomonas sp. SIMBA_041 | reverse complement strand
CTGCGTTTTGGGGGTCAAGCGGGCTGCCGGCTCCCCCCGCCAGTTGCTCGCAGATCAAATCAAAAAGGGATTACCATGACCAGGTTCGTTTCGCGTTTCGTCAAGGACGAGTCCGGCGCCACCGCCATCGAATACGGCCTGATCGCCGCCCTGATGGCCGTCGCCATCATCACCTGCCTGACCGCCTTCGGTCCGCAGATGAAGGAAGCCTTCGAAGGCATCGGCGACTCG
>NZ_JAWRXJ010001029.1:0-231 GCF_046535095.1 Pseudomonas sp. SIMBA_041 | reverse complement strand
GCATTCGTTTATCACAAGGTGAATCGGTGGAGATTGATCATGGGGATGCCAAAGTCATGCTGATGGACTGGCAGGCCGACTGGTCACAAGCCCGTGCGGTTGTATTGGCTGCCGCGATGGCCTGTAATGATGAAGAGCGTAAGCTCGTGGCACAAGTCTTTGCCCGTCTTGGCGCGCAGGTCATTTGGTCTGCTGATCATCCTGGTCTTTATGTGTTACGCACCATTGCCA
>NZ_JAWRXJ010000096.1:0-348 GCF_046535095.1 Pseudomonas sp. SIMBA_041 | reverse complement strand
CTAGCCGCTGCTGGTGAATCAGGTGTAAAGGTCAGTTTTGGCGGCGAATCATGGCCTGCTCAAACGGTACAGAAAATTCACAGTCATGATCTGATGGCATTTACTGGTCATTCTCGCGCCGCTTATCCAGCCAATAGCTATATAAAAAATCTACCTGACACGCGTAGGCAACATTGGCTTGATGACCAACAAGACTTGCTATCCAGTATTAAAACACGCGCTGAACACGCGAGTGTTCATGCGCTATATTGCCTACCTAACGATGTTTCGATAATAAACAACCAGCTACAAGCTTTATTGTCGCAGCCACCATGTGGCATTATTCTATTGGGATTTGGCGCCGGTAAC
>NZ_JAWRXJ010001028.1:0-231 GCF_046535095.1 Pseudomonas sp. SIMBA_041 | reverse complement strand
GGGTGTTTCCGTAGTTTTCTTTATCATAAGGCATACTCTATTTTGAATAACGATTCATGAAAACAAGTAGCAAAAACACCCCTGAAATTGTAAGTGAATTTCAGATTTCTACTTATGTTCGACAGGTACTACATATGTGATGCTATACAAGCAAACTTTATGTCTCAAAAATATTGAATAAATTTGAATTACGTATGCGTAAAATCTCTTTTACTCTTTCTAAAACATTAC
>NZ_JAWRXJ010001027.1:0-231 GCF_046535095.1 Pseudomonas sp. SIMBA_041 | reverse complement strand
GGTCGCGCCGGCTTCGGGAACGAAGGTCACGCTTTGCTCGCAGACGGCACGGTAGTCCTTATCCATCCCCGGTTCCGTGTTGTAGAACATGAAGGCGAACGGACGATTGGCCGGGATCTTCAGCTCGTTGGCGCCAAAGCCCTCCTGGCGCCGCATGCGGTCGGTGGCGGCGGTCATGGGAATGCCCAGGTTGCGGAAATTGGGATTGGCAATGCCGCGATGGGGACGAAC
>NZ_JAWRXJ010001026.1:0-231 GCF_046535095.1 Pseudomonas sp. SIMBA_041 | reverse complement strand
ATATATCTGTAACCTGCGCGGAACTTATTCCGCGTAGTTGTACTCGAAGGAACAAGTCACTTATTCCACCAAGGAGATACACCCCCATGCGTAAACCTTTTGCTTTTGCTCTGATGCTGGCTGCTGCCATGGGCCTGGCCGCTTGCGATAAAGCGAGCGAAGACAAAGCCCAAGACGCACAGCAACACGCCGAGCAAGCCCAGGAAAAAATGGGCGAAGCTCAGGATAAGA
>NZ_JAWRXJ010001025.1:0-231 GCF_046535095.1 Pseudomonas sp. SIMBA_041 | reverse complement strand
CCTCCAGGGTCAGGGTGCGGTCCAGGGCACTGTGGATGTATTCCCGGGCCCGCTCGGCCGCCACATAGTCGAAACGTTGCCGTGATTGGGCGACCCCGGAGACGCTGTTCAGGGCATGGGCCAGGTCGAACAGGGCGTCTTCCTGTTCCAGCGGGTCCAGGGGGCTGTCGACCCCACGCAGCAGGGCCTCGGTGGCGGCAAACAGCCGCGGGTCGTTGGACAGGCCGCCAG
>NZ_JAWRXJ010001024.1:0-231 GCF_046535095.1 Pseudomonas sp. SIMBA_041 | reverse complement strand
ACCATGTAAACCATGCACAGTCTACCAACGACAGCTTCCCAACGGCGATTCGTGTGGCTGCTGCGCGTCAAATCAACAGCTTGTTGATTCCAGCGGTACAAGCACTACGCGATACACTAGCGGCTAAAGCCAAAGAATTCGATAGCATCGTAAAAATCGGTCGTACCCATTTACAAGATGCTACGCCTTTGACTCTAGGCCAAGAGTTCAGCGGCTATGTGAGTCAACTTG
>NZ_JAWRXJ010001023.1:0-231 GCF_046535095.1 Pseudomonas sp. SIMBA_041 | reverse complement strand
CCGCTTTGTTCGAGACCGACGATAAAGAATAAGAGAGCCAGTTTTAGCTGGTAAATCATTTTTGAGATATGCAATATGTATACAACAAACTCCATCGGCGTGTAGTTGTCATTGTACATAACGACCGCATACATGGGCGGTTTTGCTACTTCAGGCTCTGCGACCAATACATCTGCTTGCGGTGACGTTTCACCATCGGTATCACCGTCTTGTGCACGATGAGCAGGCATA
>NZ_JAWRXJ010001022.1:0-231 GCF_046535095.1 Pseudomonas sp. SIMBA_041 | reverse complement strand
CATGGACAATTTATTTAAGTGACAAGCATACTGATGGTTCAGAAGATAATGAGATAAATGCGGTATCAAGGCTTTTGAAATGGGGCTGGGGGATTAATGATGGATCTGTTTATGACGATGAAACAATAACACTTGCGGTGACAACGATTGGTTGGTTTCTGACCAGTACCAATAGAAGCCTGCGGGATATATCGACCAAAGTCCTGATTTATATTTTCCTGACCTATCAGG
>NZ_JAWRXJ010001021.1:0-231 GCF_046535095.1 Pseudomonas sp. SIMBA_041 | reverse complement strand
CTCGGTGGCCGAGGACACTTCGCGGATCGAGCCGTGGATGCGTTCGACGAAACGGTTGAAGGCGGTGCCGAGGATGCCGAACTCGTCCTGGTTATGGATGTTCAGGCGTCGAGTCAGGTCGCCTTCGCCATCGGCGATGTCCTGCATGGCCCGGGTCATCACGTGCAGCGGCTGCATCAGCAGGCGGATCAGCAGGCCCAGCAGGGCAATGGTCAGGGCCACGGCCGTCAG
>NZ_JAWRXJ010001020.1:0-231 GCF_046535095.1 Pseudomonas sp. SIMBA_041 | reverse complement strand
AGTATTTGCTTGGGTTTCGAGATGCTACTCAGCATCAAGGAAATCGTTACGAGTTCGTTGGTGGAAAGATAGAAGCAGATGAGTCAGCAGCGCAGGCGTTGATAAGAGAAGTGGCGGAAGAGACGGGTATCCTGCTTGATAATAATACTATCGTTAAGCTTGGGCGCTTGCATCATGATTATGGCGATAAGCAGGTCAGCTTACAGGTTTATAAGATTGAGCTGACAGTAG
>NZ_JAWRXJ010000095.1:0-349 GCF_046535095.1 Pseudomonas sp. SIMBA_041 | reverse complement strand
ACACGACTGCCGAGTGCATCAGCATGGACGCCGATGTCTGCAGAGCGTATGACACCGCGTGCGACCTCGCTGTGTCGATAGAGGCTCCGCAACTGTGCGCGGACATTTATGTGTTTGTGGACGGTAGCAAGCTGCAATTTGAAGCTCGGCGCATGACTGTTCTTTGACACTGGAAAATCAGGTTAATGGCGACGTAGCTCAGTTGGAAAGAGCCTTCTTTGTTTCGATGGTTTCCGTTCGAGGGGCCAGGCGGGAAGTTTGTGTCGCGGGTTCGAGTCCCGCCGTCGCCCCACTCAATGCTCGGGAAACGCCGGTCATGCTGGCAGAGGAAAAGTGGGGGGTGGCCGCG
>NZ_JAWRXJ010001019.1:0-231 GCF_046535095.1 Pseudomonas sp. SIMBA_041 | reverse complement strand
AACCAATCTCAGCGATAGCTAACGCTAAAATGTCCGCGGCAAAAGCGACTGGCTCAGCATGGAAGTTACCACCTGATATAGCAACTGGCCCATCTTCGTTATTAAAGATAAGTGGATTGTCAGTTACGGCATTGGATTCGATTAATAAGGTTTTTCCTGCTTGGTTAATGATATCGAGACAGGCACCCATGACTTGCGGCTGACAGCGTAAGCAGTAAGGGTCTTGAACTC
>NZ_JAWRXJ010001018.1:0-231 GCF_046535095.1 Pseudomonas sp. SIMBA_041 | reverse complement strand
CCTGTAACCGTACTGTCGGCAAAAGCATCCCGCACCTGCCGCCCCGGAACGTCGTCCAACCGCGCCAGATGTCCTCCACTTCCTTCGGCAATGAACCCGCTACGACAGAAATCGTCCTGAAGACGATCGCGCCGCGCGCACCGCTCCATCTGCTGACGCGTTCGCGCCTGAGCGCGGTGGGACCGTCGTTCAACGACCAGCCGATCGTGCTCGTGCAAGCGCCTGCCGGCG
>NZ_JAWRXJ010001017.1:0-231 GCF_046535095.1 Pseudomonas sp. SIMBA_041 | reverse complement strand
CTGAGGCAAACTACTACAGGCAACTCAGAAATGCCGCTGACGTGTCCGCATTAACTTAAACCAACCAGCCTCCACGATTCCCGGTGCGGTTCACCATTGTTAGAGACGGTTTCAAAAAGGCCCCGTGGGGCTGTTAACTTTCGCGGTGAGCTGTTAACCTCAGGCATCGGAACAACCGAGACTGAGGAGATGGCCAAGCCGATCATCGACGATGAATTGTGGGCACTGATC
>NZ_JAWRXJ010001016.1:0-231 GCF_046535095.1 Pseudomonas sp. SIMBA_041 | reverse complement strand
CTTGGACAAAGCTCATGTAGGCAGCTCCTATGTATTTCCTATTGATACGGGTTTACTGTTTTCAGTACCGCTACTGGCTTTTGGTTTATTTTCTGCCTTACTAAACGACATCTCTAACGCCCTCACGATTACCAGTGCCATTTTGGCTATGGTTTATCTTGGGATGGGCTGGTTGTTCATCCAGCGCAGTAGACGCTATGCTTTAATCACCGAAGGCATGCTGGCGTTAGG
>NZ_JAWRXJ010001015.1:0-232 GCF_046535095.1 Pseudomonas sp. SIMBA_041 | reverse complement strand
CGTCTAACCGGGCGAGCAGCGCGTCGTCGAAGTGCAGGCCGGCGGTAGGGGCGGCGACCGCGCCGGGATTCTGCGCGAACACGGTCTGATAGCGGGTTTCGTCGGTCGCGTCGGGATCGTGCTCGATATACGGCGGCAGCGGCATATGGCCGATGCTGTTGAGAATATCCAGCACCGAGCGTTCATCATTAAATTCGACTTCAAACAGTGCGCCGTGGCGCGCGGTCATTGT
>NZ_JAWRXJ010001014.1:0-232 GCF_046535095.1 Pseudomonas sp. SIMBA_041 | reverse complement strand
CCTCAGACATGGATAGATTGGCACGTCGTTTGCTATGTACCACGCCTGAATATCGCACAATGCTTGAATACGTGCTTGATGAGTTTTTTGTCAAACGTGGTAAGCGTCACCACCACCATCGTATTGATAGTGAAATCAAAAACTATAAATACCAAAACCGTAACGCCGACAGTAACGGCAAGCATAACGCTGTAACGAATGATGTAACGCAGGGTGTAACGCCAAGTGACGA
>NZ_JAWRXJ010001013.1:0-232 GCF_046535095.1 Pseudomonas sp. SIMBA_041 | reverse complement strand
ATGCTATCCGCTATCATTCATGAGCATATCGGTGAGCTATTCCCTGGAATGAGTGTGACTGGCTGTCATCAATTTAGGCTGACACGTAATGCCGATTTAGACTTGGCTGATGATGTCGAAGACATTGCCAAAGCACTAGAAGGCGAGCTCGAAAACCGCCGCTTCGGTGATAAAGTACGACTTGAGGTCACAACCGATTGCCCAACGCACATCAGTGAGTATCTGCTTAATG
>NZ_JAWRXJ010001012.1:0-232 GCF_046535095.1 Pseudomonas sp. SIMBA_041 | reverse complement strand
AGTGAGCAAGCCGACGACACGCTGAGTAGCAACATCCTTTGACTTGGGCGTGACGTCCGCCGCCCGTCTTTGTCCAAGACGATTCATCGCATACAGCACAATCGCCAACGCCGCCGACATGAGAATTGCGCCCTGTACTGTCATGTTCCCCCCCGAGTGACGCCCCATCTTCTACATGCCGATTGAATATCTTCTGTGCACCAGCGAGCCATTTTTCTCTCATGCATAAATA
>NZ_JAWRXJ010001011.1:0-232 GCF_046535095.1 Pseudomonas sp. SIMBA_041 | reverse complement strand
CGAATGACAGCAAGATCGAACAGACGCTGTTCGTCATCACCCGTCCGCATCCGGACGCCAATGTCGAAAGCGTTATCAGTGCCATCAAGGGTGTGGCATCGAGGGCGCTGACGCACTAAGCATCAAGCGTGTCCGACGTATGCCGCCCCGTGAGCGGACACTTGGGCGGCATGTCGGACACCAGCCTGGCCGATTGGCAGCAGCCGGCGCGCTGCATCATGGCGGCAATCGC
>NZ_JAWRXJ010001010.1:0-232 GCF_046535095.1 Pseudomonas sp. SIMBA_041 | reverse complement strand
AACGGATTCACGAGATAGGACAGCCCCACCCACTCGTGATCGACTGCTGTCGGCACACCGCTCACACCGGTGGGCAACGTACCAGGCGTCACCCCGTAACTCGCGGGGGTTGCGTCCGATGCGCTCAGATGCTGATAACCGACGTAGGCCTTGAGCGGGCCCCATGCATATGTGCCGCCGGCCATGATGGAGCGCGAGCTGACATACACGTTCGAGAACTTCCCGTTGGGAT
>NZ_JAWRXJ010001009.1:0-232 GCF_046535095.1 Pseudomonas sp. SIMBA_041 | reverse complement strand
GTAACAAAACCAAAAGCCTCAAAGTCGGGAGACTTTGCGGAGCGGGATGATAAAATTAAAATCAGAATAAAATCAGTCGATCATTTAGCCGGTACAAGTGACTTAGAAAACTTTTTAAATAAATAAACTATGGAAATAATATTCTTACAAAAAATGTTGAAAAATCCTACCCTACGAAATTGTTCTAATGAAGGATTAGCTATAGATGAAATAAAAATTTTAGAACAGAAAT
>NZ_JAWRXJ010001008.1:0-232 GCF_046535095.1 Pseudomonas sp. SIMBA_041 | reverse complement strand
ATGGAAAAAATGAACAGCGCAGTAGTCAAGGTTCCCGAGGTCACACTAGCGTTCTGGATCATCAAGATCGCCGCAACCACGCTCGGTGAAACCGGCGGCGATGCCGCTTCGATGTCCATGAATCTGGGTTATCTGGTCAGTACGATCATCTTCGCAGTCATATTTCTCGTGTCGGTCGTTGCACAGATCAAGGCGGACCGATTCGTCCCCGTGCTGTACTGGCTCACCATTA
>NZ_JAWRXJ010001007.1:0-232 GCF_046535095.1 Pseudomonas sp. SIMBA_041 | reverse complement strand
CCAGGGTGCGCCGGCTGGCTTCGCTCAGCCGCTGGTAATAACCGGGGGCCTTGAAGGTCAGGTAGCGCTTGGCCTGGACGTGGTATTCCACCAGCCGTGCCAGGCGTTCGCTGAAACCCGCCCGGCGCAGGTAGTCCGCCCCCAGGCGCGCATGGCTGACCACGCCGAAGCCGCCCATGTTCTCGGCATCCTGCTGGCAGATATGCACGATATCGTGGAAGAACGCCGCCAG
>NZ_JAWRXJ010001006.1:0-232 GCF_046535095.1 Pseudomonas sp. SIMBA_041 | reverse complement strand
AGCAGGCGCACGCGTTTCGGCGCGCCGTCGGCCTGCGCGAGTTCCCCGGCAAGCAAAAAGGGAATCCAGAAACGCCGGAACGCGTCGCCCATCGGCGTGCCCGGGCCCACGCGGCAAAGCCGCTCGTTATCTTCCTTGCTAAACATCGTTGTGCTCCGTTGATGTGGGGACGCCTGCGCCGCTCAGGTCTCGTAGAGGCACCAGACGCCGTCCGCGTCAGTTTCCACGGGAT
>NZ_JAWRXJ010001005.1:0-232 GCF_046535095.1 Pseudomonas sp. SIMBA_041 | reverse complement strand
ATGTAATACGCCGACATTGGCAGTCTCAGATGTTCTCGCAAGTGGAGTCATATTAATCACGGCATACTGTCCACTGGTAGCGTCAAAACGATACCAACGTTCATTGTCATTAGGATTTAATTTACCAGTGATGACGCTACTAATAGCACTTTTCGAAAAATGAAGAGGGGTGTCGCTATTTTTTGCAATCGCACTATTTGCAGCGATACTTGCTAGTACAGTGCTAATTACC
>NZ_JAWRXJ010001004.1:0-232 GCF_046535095.1 Pseudomonas sp. SIMBA_041 | reverse complement strand
ATTGGGATCCAAGCTGCGACAATTAAACGGCTTTTGACATCAGGGGTGACCATAGGTGTTATCTGACGCTGCGCATCTAATAGCTGACGCTCAAGCTCCAGCTTTTGATTTTGATAATGGCTATTATTAATAGTACCGCTGTCTTTATCTGTTTGTAGCTCAGCTAAACGTTCGCGAAATACTGCAACATTAATATCTAGCAGTTGATTGTCTATTGGTTTGGACTGCAAAC
>NZ_JAWRXJ010001003.1:0-232 GCF_046535095.1 Pseudomonas sp. SIMBA_041 | reverse complement strand
CATCATTCTTAAAAGAAAAAATATTTAAAAATCATATTCTTGCAATTATTGAAGAATTAAAACATGAAAAATTAACATCACAAGAATATAAAAATGTTGAATACGCAATCAATTCTGATATCTTTAAAAATGGAATTTTTGATTTTTTTCTAAACCCTAATGATTATAAGATAAATATCAGAGATTTATCAGTTGTATTGAATATGGCAATCTATGGTCATTCAGATAATAC
>NZ_JAWRXJ010001002.1:0-232 GCF_046535095.1 Pseudomonas sp. SIMBA_041 | reverse complement strand
ACCGCCGTTTTGTGCCATAATTGGAAAAATATGTCCAGGCTGAACGATGTCTTCAGGCTTTGCTGACGAAGATACCGCTGCCTGAATAGTACGTGCACGATCACCAGCAGAAATACCCGTAGTGACGCCTTCAGCCGCTTCAATCGAGACAGTAAAATTGGTGCTAAATTTAGCCTCGTTACGATCTGACATCAGTGGCAGTGCCAATTGCTGGCAACGTGCTTGTGATAAG
>NZ_JAWRXJ010001001.1:0-232 GCF_046535095.1 Pseudomonas sp. SIMBA_041 | reverse complement strand
ATTAGCACGACGTTCATTAATATGCGCGACAGAAAATGCCTGAGGAACCACTTCTTCGGAGTCGCCTGACCAGCGAGCATGATGGGTGATGCGAAGCGCAAAGACGAAGCCTCGTCTTTACGCCTGACACGGTGGTCAATGCTGCGGGCGCAGCGTTTGAACGAGGTCGCCGTCATGCGCGACGATCACCTCACAGCCCGGCTGATAAACGTCCGCAATTTCGTCGCCACGC
>NZ_JAWRXJ010001000.1:0-232 GCF_046535095.1 Pseudomonas sp. SIMBA_041 | reverse complement strand
ATCCCGCCCGCCACGGACGTGACCGGGCGCTCAGGCACTGATGCAGCGGCTTATACTGACTAGCCCACTCGGTCAAGATCCCTTTAATTTTGAAAAACTATGTTCACAGCCAAAGATGCGCAGTTGATCCAGGAGGTTGATGATCATGGGGTGCCTCGCACCGACCCGACCGACAACCGGATCGAGGACATCTTGCGTCGTTCCATTTTTGATATGAAGACTCATTCGCCTG
>NZ_JAWRXJ010000999.1:0-232 GCF_046535095.1 Pseudomonas sp. SIMBA_041 | reverse complement strand
GTACATTCATTTCAAAAACCTCGGATGACGCTAATTCTGTTTTGGAACCTGAAGAGCTGGATGCCTCAGGAGGTTGCAATGACAGTGGTAGATGCAAGGCGGAGCCCACCTCGATGAGCGCAGTTGCCTGTTGGCAATGAGCATCATCGAGGTGGGCTCCAACGCAGCAGATGCCGGTGTCAGTGCGACCGTTGGCGTATCAGTGACGGAAGTGGCGCATGCCGGTGAACAC
>NZ_JAWRXJ010000998.1:0-232 GCF_046535095.1 Pseudomonas sp. SIMBA_041 | reverse complement strand
CCACCCAGGTCACTTCAACCTGTTGTTGCAGGCGCGCCATGAGGTCGTCGGACAGGCGTTTGTACAGCACGATTCGCTTTTTCATACCAGGGTTTCCTGTTGGCTCATTGCCAGGTGGGAGCCGCCCCGTTTGGCACGGCCAGGCGTTTGGGTTGTTTTCAGCGCTGCCGTGAGCGCGACGGCGGTCAGCAACGCGCCGCACATAAACAGATAAGAGGCGCCCGGCCCGCCG
>NZ_JAWRXJ010000997.1:0-232 GCF_046535095.1 Pseudomonas sp. SIMBA_041 | reverse complement strand
AAGTCGTAGAAGAGCTTATCTCAAATGACCGTATCATCGGTGGTATGACTAAAGAGTCGACTGCGAAAGCCAAAGAGGTTTATCGTATCTTTGTGGAAGGCGAGCTATTAGAGACCAACTCCCGTACTGCAGAGATGGCCAAGCTCACCGAAAATGCCTCTCGTGATGTAAGTATCGCTTTTGCCAATGAGCTGTCTATCATCTCTGATAAGCTCGATATCAATGTTTGGGA
>NZ_JAWRXJ010000027.1:0-1640 GCF_046535095.1 Pseudomonas sp. SIMBA_041 | reverse complement strand
CCCTCCGTGTCAGGCTACCTGTCGCCCTTGTTGATTGACTCACTCATGCAAGAGGGCGAAGGTGTTTAGCAATGTCCAAGCGCTATAACGAAGACTTCAAAGATTGGGTCGTCCTGCAAATGATGCCGCCCCTCAATCGCTCAGTGGCGGAACTCGCCGTTGCACTTAATCTCACGCCTCAGTCACTGCGAAACTGGAGACAAATGGCTAGAGATAAAGGTTTGATCGTGCCAGGAAATGGCAAGACCAGTGATCAATGGTCCAGCGCCGATAAATTCAACGCTGTGATGGAAACAGCACCGTTGAGTGAGGTGGAGATTTCTCAGTACTGCCGGCTCAAGGGCATCTACCCGGAGCAAATCCGTCAATGGCGCGAGATCTGCCAAAACGCCAATATTCTTGCTGATCTGAAACCCAATGTAGAGAAAACTACCGAACAACGGCGGATTAAAGAATTGGAGCGTCAGTTGATCCGGTCAGATGCTGGGCGTGCTGAGGCGGAGGCTTTGCTGGCACTCAGAAAAAAAGCCAATGCGATCTGGGGCAAGGACAAGGAAGACTGATCGACGCCTTTGATCGCACGCAAGCCATGAAGTTGATTGCAGACGCGGTACTGAATGGCGCTCGTCGATATCGAGCGTGCAATGAGTTGGGGTTGAGCCTGCGCACAGTCCAACGCTGGCGACACACTGGTTGTGATCGACGACGACTGGCTCAACGGGCAGCTCCGGCTAATAAGCTCAGTGAGACGGAGCGCCAAGCAGTGCTTGATGCCGCCAATCAGGCTGGCTACGCCAGCCTCACCCCGCACCAAATCGTTCCTAAGCTGGCCGATGAAGGCATCTACCTGGCTTCGGAGTCGACGTTTTATCGTGTGTTAAAAACCGCCAACCAAAACGTGCGTCGTGGCAGAACCAAAGCCCCGAAACGCAGGGTGCTGACGACTCATCGCGCTGACAGCCCCAATCAGGTGTGGTGCTGGATATCACCTGGTTGCCAAGTACCGTCAGAGGCCGGTTTTTCTACTGGTACATGGTCAAGGATGTCTACAGCCGCAAGCTGGTCGCCAATGAAGTACATGAGGTGGAGTGCGCCGAACACGCGTGCGAACTGCTCAGAAAGGGGTGCTTACGTGAACACACAGCGGGTCGCCCGCTGGTGCTGCACTCGGATAACGGGCACGTGATGAGAGGTTCTTTGTTGCGTGAAAGTATGGTTGCGCTGGGCGTCGAGCCATCCTTTAGCCGGCCTAGGGTGAGCAACGATAACGCTTATGCCGAGGCACTGTTCCGCACCGCTAAGTACTGCCCACTCTGGCCGGATCAACCTTTTGAAACGGTGACTGATGCAAGGCTTTGGGTGCAGAAATTCATCGAGTGGTACAACGAAGATCACCGCCACAGTGCCTTGAAATACGTGACACCAAACGAGCGACACGAAGGCAAAGCGACGGCTTTATTACAAGCTAGAGCAGCGCTTTATGAAGAGGCCAGGGAAGCGAATCCGAGCCGCTGGAGTACCAGGACACGCAACTGGAAGCTGGCAGATGCGGTGTATTTGAACCCAGAACGCCCTGAAGTTAACGGCGCAATGGGTTAGCAGCAGAAGTACCAAGGCGACAGGTACCTTGACACGTACCG
>NZ_JAWRXJ010000996.1:0-232 GCF_046535095.1 Pseudomonas sp. SIMBA_041 | reverse complement strand
CAACTGAGCTAAGGGCGCGTTGATACCGCAATGCGGTGTAATCGCGTGAATTATACGGTCAACCCTTGCTGAGTCAATGGCTTTTGATCTGGTTGCTGAACAAGTGAACGACCGCGTCTGATTTTCTGATTTATTTCGCTATAGCGGCAAACAAACGCACACCGCTGCGCGTCTGAATCAAGAAAACCCGTATTTTCATGTATCAAAGTGACCTGCAGCCAAGCTTGGATTG
>NZ_JAWRXJ010000995.1:0-232 GCF_046535095.1 Pseudomonas sp. SIMBA_041 | reverse complement strand
ATGCAGATGTGGTTTTAGCCAATCATTCTTTTACGGCTTCTCCTGTAAAAAAATCAATTATCAAAGCAAAGAAGTTTTATTATGTTCAGGCGTATGAGCCAGAGTATTTTTACCATAAGAATTTTAAAGATTTTATTTTAAAAACAATAAGCAGAAAATCATATCAATTAGGATTAAATATTATTGTTAATGCTTCAATGTACCAAGACTACAAGGAAATTAAAACACATAG
>NZ_JAWRXJ010000994.1:0-233 GCF_046535095.1 Pseudomonas sp. SIMBA_041 | reverse complement strand
ATCACTGCGCTTGCAACACAATTCATGCGCGGTATGAAAGCGGCTGGTATGGCAACCACTGGTAAACACTTCCCCGGTCATGGTGCCATCGCTCCTGACTCGCACGTATCAGTACTGATGCTCGTGGTTACGCAGTACTTGAAGTAACGACTGAAGCAGATCGTCAGACGCTCAAAAAACCAGAGAACGTCGAGATACATTGGGTGATTAATGCGCATCCAAATGCAGATGAT
>NZ_JAWRXJ010000993.1:0-233 GCF_046535095.1 Pseudomonas sp. SIMBA_041 | reverse complement strand
GGGAAACGGGTTTGGCTTGGGTCGTGAGCTGGAACACCGCGGGGTCCAGCGGTTGCCGGGCCAGGGCCACGCGCAGGGTGGCGTTGGCGGCCTTGAGGGCGGGATCGCGATAGGACGTGGGTGGATCGGGGACGAGCTTTTTCATTGGGGTACCTACGACTCTAAGGTTAAGTAGAGCCGCCGGTCTCGCTTCCACACGAGAGGGTGGCAGCCGTGCGTGGGTGTGGAAGACC
>NZ_JAWRXJ010000992.1:0-233 GCF_046535095.1 Pseudomonas sp. SIMBA_041 | reverse complement strand
GAGATATTGCGGCACCACGACTGATACCCACTAAAACTAATTATTGTAGTCAGATGTCAGGAGTATGTTTGGTACCCATGTGAATGATACGGGTAACATCTGGCGTTTGAGAATCACCAGAGCGGGGTAAATTTAAATTATGAGAGGTTGGTCATATTATCGCGGGGAAACGAAGGGAGGGATTTGCCAAAGCAATGCTGCGCCAACGTCTGGCACATGTTCAATGTAGGCCC
>NZ_JAWRXJ010000991.1:0-233 GCF_046535095.1 Pseudomonas sp. SIMBA_041 | reverse complement strand
CCTGATAGGCGGCCAACGCAGTGTCGAAACCTGTCGACACAATGCCGTCTGGTGTCGCCGCAGACGGCGCGGCCCCGCCTGCTCCTCCGGCCGCCATACCGATCGTCTTAAACGAGTTGATGATCGCCGGAATCCAAGTGTCGGACATTTTGAGAAGCGTCCAGAAGAAGGCGATCGTCATAACCTTCTTCACGAGGCTATTCAAAATGTCGGCAAATTCCGCCTTGTCCACA
>NZ_JAWRXJ010000990.1:0-233 GCF_046535095.1 Pseudomonas sp. SIMBA_041 | reverse complement strand
GCGTCGGTTGGAATGTTTGGCGGCGGTTCGGATGTCGTGGAGACGGGCTCGACATAATGCTCTTCGTTGTGCTGGAGCTGGGATCGCAGATCCGCTGTTGCTCGCGCACGCTACGAAGCGCGTGATCTCCGCACGACGGCGGACGCGCTCTTCGTCGGCGATGGCTGGGGCGCGTTATAAGCAGCCCCCCAGTGCCCGTGCAGCCATAGTTGGCTGTATGGCGACCGTTAGGA
>NZ_JAWRXJ010000989.1:0-233 GCF_046535095.1 Pseudomonas sp. SIMBA_041 | reverse complement strand
CCATGATGCGCATTCTGTTGTTTGTAGCCACCAACCTCGCGGTGGTGCTGGTTGCAAGCATTACCCTGAGCCTGTTCGGTTTCAACGGGTTCATGGCCGCCAACGGGGTCGACCTCAACCTCAGCAGCCTGCTGGTGTTCTGCGCCGTGTTCGGTTTTGCCGGCTCCCTCGTCTCGCTGTTCATCTCCAAGTGGATGGCGAAGATGAGCACCGGTACCCAGATCATCTCCCAG
>NZ_JAWRXJ010000988.1:0-233 GCF_046535095.1 Pseudomonas sp. SIMBA_041 | reverse complement strand
GTAGGAGTAAAGGCGTTCGTTTCAGGGCTTTCAGGCTGCTTTATAACACCATTAATGTAATCTATCCCATTTCCCAACAATGCCCGAAAAACAACATATTTCTTTTTAAAATTTATACTGTCAACAGCAATTGACATCCACTTTTTCTGTGTATAATCAAATGTGAATGTCGTAATATCATTTTCATGATAACCATTTGGAAGCTTTGATTCATCATACGGGAGATGTATCAC
>NZ_JAWRXJ010000987.1:0-233 GCF_046535095.1 Pseudomonas sp. SIMBA_041 | reverse complement strand
CACTGCCTTGGCCAGCGACGCCTGGCCACTGTCGTCGCCACGACGGGCGAACGAACGCAGGCTGGCGGTGATACGGCCCATGCGATCAATCAGGTCGTTCATGGTGCGCAGGTTGGTGCTGGCCGTTTCCAGTGCGCCGCGTTCGAGGAAGCGCACGGTGTTGCCCGACAAGGTGCGCAACGCGGCCAAGGGCTGGTTGAGTTCGTGGGCGATGCTGGTGGACATCTGCCCGA
>NZ_JAWRXJ010000094.1:0-351 GCF_046535095.1 Pseudomonas sp. SIMBA_041 | reverse complement strand
ATGATCGCCGTGCGCATCAGCCCCGATGTCCCGCTAGTGATCGTTGGCTCACCCGCCTACCTTGAAGGCCGATCGTTGCCCAAGTCGCCCGAAGATCTGCTCAACCACGACTGTGTGACTTTGCGACTCACGACCACGAAAGGCGTGTACGCATGGGAACTCAAGAAGGGCAAGCGGGAAATCCAGGCACGCGTGAGCGGTCAATTGACGTTCAACACCCAACAGCAGATGTTGCAAGCCGCGGTGGACGGATTCGGCCTCGCGTTCCTGCCCGAAGACGCAGTGCGCCCCTATCTCGAGCAGGGAAAGTTGCAAAGTGTCCTCAAGGACTGGTGCCCGGCATTTCCTGGC
>NZ_JAWRXJ010000986.1:0-233 GCF_046535095.1 Pseudomonas sp. SIMBA_041 | reverse complement strand
CCACGTTGAACATCGGCCGCAAAGCAGGCAGCACGATCGGCAGTGTCGCCGGCGCGACGAGCGGCATGGCAATGACCCTCTCTGGCGCCGAAGCCGGCGCGGCCGTAGGCGCAATTGGCGGGCCGCTTGGCTCTGTCTTTGGTGGACTCGCCGGCGCGGTCATCGCCGGCCTACTCGGCAGTGCAGCAGGCTGCGCGGCTGGATCCGCGGTCGGTGCCGCCATCGACGAGAAC
>NZ_JAWRXJ010000985.1:0-233 GCF_046535095.1 Pseudomonas sp. SIMBA_041 | reverse complement strand
CCTTTCATTGGAGAAAAGCGTGGCTCTCAACAAGAAATTCATCGCATTCGCAGCAGTCGCAGGTATGTTCGCAGCAGGTTCGGCCATGGCAGCCGACGGTACGATCAACTTCACGGGCAACATCACCGCGGCGTCGTGCTCGATCACCGGCGGTGCTGGCACGAACGTGACTGGCGAGAAGGGCAACCAGGACATCGCGGTCAACCTCGGCACGGTCAGTGCGGATTCGATCG
>NZ_JAWRXJ010000984.1:0-233 GCF_046535095.1 Pseudomonas sp. SIMBA_041 | reverse complement strand
ACATAGTAAGCCAGTATACACTCCGCTAGCGCTGATGTCCGGCGGTGCTTTTGCCGTTACGCACCACCCCGTCAGTAGCTGAACAGGAGGGACAGCTGATAGAAACAGAAGCCACTGGAGCACCTCAAAAACACCATCATACACTAAATCAGTAAGTTGGCAGCATCACCGCCAGCACATCTGCCAGCACGTAGCTGTCCTGCGGCTGCTGGCGCGTATGCTGCACCAGCGCC
>NZ_JAWRXJ010000983.1:0-233 GCF_046535095.1 Pseudomonas sp. SIMBA_041 | reverse complement strand
CGGTCGATCCGCGCAGCCGTTATGAAACGTACGTAGGTGCGGAAGTCGTCGCATTTATCGACTCGCATTTCCGCACGATTGCCGCGAGACAATCACGCGCGATCACCGGCTTGAGCATGGGCGGCTTCGGCGCCTTGCATATTGCGCTGGACCGGCCGGCCGCATTCGGTGCCGCCGGGAGCATCAGCGGCGCGGTCGATCCGCGCGGCTGCGAAGACGAGCCCGGCATCAAC
>NZ_JAWRXJ010000982.1:0-233 GCF_046535095.1 Pseudomonas sp. SIMBA_041 | reverse complement strand
CTGCAGCGCAGCAGGTCTTCCCGAGTAAAGGCGTGTTGTTTGGTCATGCGAGCTCCTCAATAACCCCCTGCGGCAGGGGATGAATCTTCCCGGCCGGCCCGAAAAGCGATGACTCCGGGGCGGCAGCCTACAGGTAGACTATTGCGTTGTGGTGAAAGTCACAGTGCACCAGACGAAAGAAGTACAGGTGTGCACTGAAACGTCTATTTTCAGGCCCGAAGAAGGTCCTGTCC
>NZ_JAWRXJ010000981.1:0-233 GCF_046535095.1 Pseudomonas sp. SIMBA_041 | reverse complement strand
AAAGCTTACTGGGCTGGGTTGCTGGAAAGTAAGAGACGTCGAACGGGTTGTAGCAGATCGCGGCTACTGGCCCAGGTCACGAACTGTTGCGACCCATGCAAACACAGTGCAGTGACTCTACGCCAACTCCCGAGAAAAAAACAAGCCCTTGCTCGTCTGCAAAAACGGGCTTTCGCCGATAGCCGAACGATTTGTCGGAAACGGCATGGCGCCTGGGCTGGCGCCATGTTCAT
>NZ_JAWRXJ010000980.1:0-233 GCF_046535095.1 Pseudomonas sp. SIMBA_041 | reverse complement strand
CCCGGCGTTTCATCGCTACTTCCATCATCGTGAGCTTTAAAGATATAGTACTTTCCTAAGCATATCTTGAATATCCGCAGAGCCCTCTGAATCAAAACAATCTATTCCGATATCGATCTTCACAACTCGGTCCGTTATTTGGACTGCATCTATCCAATCTGCAACCATCACTCGTTGTTTTCGGTTATTTCCGACTCGCTTCCAAAATAGATCACTGAGCCACATATTACTAC
>NZ_JAWRXJ010000979.1:0-233 GCF_046535095.1 Pseudomonas sp. SIMBA_041 | reverse complement strand
ATCGCCGCCGGCTTCAACCGCGATCGGCTGTTGTAGGTCTGCTCGGTAATGCCGAAGGCGGTCATGCGCATCCACGGTTTGGCGAACCTGCGCACTTGCAGCTTCTTGCGCGTGGCATACAGGGTTACCCCCGCTAACTTGGCCTGCTGAGCTTCTGCGGCAATCTGCGCGCCCCAGCCACAGGTGTGGCGATCATTCTGGCTCAGCGCCCTGGCCTGGGCGCCGAAGGCAGC
>NZ_JAWRXJ010000978.1:0-233 GCF_046535095.1 Pseudomonas sp. SIMBA_041 | reverse complement strand
AAGTTTTTTTATTTAGTTCTAGCTTGAAATTACCCAGAAGAAAAATCAAACAAAACATAAATTCTCTGAAAGATGGGCTATGTATATGTCTAGAGGATGGATAAATTTCCACCATTCCAAAAACCGAATACAATTCATCTAAGATTTCGTTATTAAAGCCTATCGAAAACGGTACTTCTATTGTTGGCCGTTTGCCATCCAACATATCATCAGTGTTTTCTTCAAAATACTTG
>NZ_JAWRXJ010000977.1:0-233 GCF_046535095.1 Pseudomonas sp. SIMBA_041 | reverse complement strand
ATTTTCAGCGTCTTCGGCCGGTTTCCCAGGCATTGGTTGTGTCATCACATCCTCATTTATTTGGTTAAATTGGGGCTGCCACCACGATTTCTACGCAGTCTGCGTTTTACGCGCTTAATAAAGCGAGCAACTTTCCAGGCACGCTTAATGCAATATCCATAGAGGAAGAATGCTAGCAAAAAGAGCACCAGCATGACCCACTCCGGGACAAAATGAGAATATTCTGCCAGCAC
>NZ_JAWRXJ010000976.1:0-233 GCF_046535095.1 Pseudomonas sp. SIMBA_041 | reverse complement strand
AAGTTTTTTGGGGTCGAGGTGCCGTAAAGCACTAAATCGGAACCCTAAAGGGAGCCCCCGATTTAGAGCTTGACGGGGAAAGCCGGCGAACGTGGCGAGAAAGGAAGGGAAGAAAGCGAAAGGAGCGGGCGCTAGGGCGCTGGCAAGTGTAGCGGTCACGCTGCGCGTAACCACCACACCCGCCGCGCTTAATGCGCCGCTACAGGGCGCGTCCCATTCGCCAATCCGGATAT
>NZ_JAWRXJ010000975.1:0-233 GCF_046535095.1 Pseudomonas sp. SIMBA_041 | reverse complement strand
GGGGGAAACCATGACGACTAACCAACACCAGGAGATCCTCCGCACCGAAGGATTAAGTAAATTTTTCCCCGGCGTCAAAGCGTTAGACAACGTTGATTTCAGCCTGCGCCGCGGCGAAATCATGGCGCTGCTCGGTGAAAACGGGGCAGGAAAATCAACGCTAATCAAAGCATTAACTGGTGTATACCACGCCGATCGCGGCACCATCTGGCTGGAAGGCCAGGCTATCTCAC
>NZ_JAWRXJ010000974.1:0-233 GCF_046535095.1 Pseudomonas sp. SIMBA_041 | reverse complement strand
CCGAGATCAAGGGCCACCGCCGCACCTACATCGGCGCCCAGCCGGGCAAGCTGGTGCAGGCCCTCAAGGAAGTGGAGGTGATGAACCCGGTGATCATGCTCGACGAGATCGACAAGATGGGCCAGAGCTACCAGGGCGACCCGGCCTCGGCCCTCCTGGAGACCCTGGACCCGGAGCAGAACGTCGACTTCCTCGATCATTACCTGGACCTGCGCATGGACCTGTCCAAGGTC
>NZ_JAWRXJ010000973.1:0-233 GCF_046535095.1 Pseudomonas sp. SIMBA_041 | reverse complement strand
TTAATCGACGACATCAGCTGCTCCATAAGTTCCCACACGAATTGCTTGATTCATTGAAGAAGACGAAAGAAGCAGCCTAAAGGGTTGTAGCTTAGTTGGTTAGAGCGCACCCCATGCTCTGTGGTTAAGAGCAGGGTGAGGTCGGCCTTAGCAGCTCGAAATTGGGTCTGTAGCTCAGTTGGTTAGAGCGCACCCCTGATAAGGGTGAGGTCGGCAGTTCGAATCTGCCCAGA
>NZ_JAWRXJ010000972.1:0-234 GCF_046535095.1 Pseudomonas sp. SIMBA_041 | reverse complement strand
GAATCGTAGCGAACTGCAACAGGTCATCGGCCAATGGAAGTCGGAGGACGATCTCCATGCACGCGTCGCGCGTTTGCGGGCGGATCTCGAACTCGAGGCGCTGCTTCTGACGCGCTCGGAAGAGGGCCTGACGCTCTTCACCGATGCGGGTGCGACGCACGAGTCGGCGCGTGCACGCGAAGTCTATGATGTGTCGGGTGCCGGCGACACCGTTATCGCTACGCTCGCGGCGAT
>NZ_JAWRXJ010000093.1:0-352 GCF_046535095.1 Pseudomonas sp. SIMBA_041 | reverse complement strand
ATTGGGTGTGCTAGAAGGTTAATCCTTTTGAGTATTATTTTATACTCAGCACATTTTGATAGCAGTTTCTGATAATCGCTTTTGATAAGCAACTATCAAATCAATCAATTGTATTCTCATACTTATAATAGTGGAGTCATTGGTGCAGGTGTCTCAGGGTTGCTCACAGCTTGGTCGCTTGCCAATCGCGGTATCAACGTCATTTTATTAGATAAATCAGCGCCCTTGGCAGGTGCATCGGGCAATCCTAGAGCGTTACTTGCGCCCAACATGACGCCGATTCACCATGTTGACGCGCATCTGCATACCATAGGCTATCTCCATAGCAGCAGGCTATATCGAGACCTTAATC
>NZ_JAWRXJ010000971.1:0-234 GCF_046535095.1 Pseudomonas sp. SIMBA_041 | reverse complement strand
GGCGGCCGCGCCGGTTGAACTTGTCGGCGGAGGCGGCGAGGCGCGTGGCGAGGTCGGCGGCCTTGCCTTCGTCGCCTTTCCACCAGGCGCGCACGGTGTCGCGAAAGCGGTCGTTCCACTCGGCCCAGCCGGGCGGGAAGCCGCCCACCTGATAGCCGCCGGGACCGCAGTCCCACGGCTCGGCGATCAATTTGACGCTGGCGAGAATCGGGTCCTGGCGGCAACTGTCGAGAA
>NZ_JAWRXJ010000970.1:0-234 GCF_046535095.1 Pseudomonas sp. SIMBA_041 | reverse complement strand
AAACAAGCTGGCAAACCATACATAAAGAGCGCCAGTGCTATTACGATACAAATGAGCAGCATTGACTCACGCTCCTTTGTGCATGCTGTTATGTGCAACGTATCGGATTGCCTCTCCACCGAGCAAAATGCAAGCTAAACACCCCAAGATCATCAATCTCCCACCCAAGGTAGCATTGAGGGAATCAAAATGATGCGGATTGTTGGAGTACAATGCGATTACAAAGACAAATGG
>NZ_JAWRXJ010000969.1:0-234 GCF_046535095.1 Pseudomonas sp. SIMBA_041 | reverse complement strand
CAGGGATTTTGCTCTGAGCTGCGTGAGCCATGTGCTCGTTCCTCCTTACCTTGAAAACAGACACGGGACTTGAAGCCCCGTGTCTGTACAGCGTGTGTTAGACGGCGACTGCCGCCTCTTCGAGGAAGTCCTGGGCAAAGCGTTGCAACCCGCCACCGGCTTCGTAGATCGACACTTCTTCGGCGGTGTCGAGGCGGCAAATCACCGGCACATCGACGCGTTCGCCGTTCTTGC
>NZ_JAWRXJ010000968.1:0-234 GCF_046535095.1 Pseudomonas sp. SIMBA_041 | reverse complement strand
GCTACGACCCGAGCAACAACCGCCAGGGCGGCGTGACCCAGGCCCAGCGCCTGACCCTCAAGGCCCTGGCTGGCATAGACAACGACGGCGGGCGGATTTCCGCGCAAAGCGGCGATGCGCTGATCACCACCGACGATTTCGATAACCGCAACGGTGGCCTCTACGCCAAGGGCCTTGTCAAAGTTAGCGGCGGCCATTTCGACAACAGCGGCAACAACGGGCAAATCGCCGGCC
>NZ_JAWRXJ010000967.1:0-234 GCF_046535095.1 Pseudomonas sp. SIMBA_041 | reverse complement strand
AACCTGTCAATTCCCATTTAAGCCTTGGTAAGGTTCCTCGCGTATCATCGAATTAAACCACATAATCCACCGCTTGTGCGGGCCCCCGTCAATTCCTTTGAGTTTCATTCTTGCGAACGTACTCCCCAGGTGGCTAACTTATCACTTTCGCTTAGTCTCTGAATCCGAAGACCCAAAAACGAGTTAGCATCGTTTACGGCGTGGACTACCAGGGTATCTAATCCTGTTCGCTCC
>NZ_JAWRXJ010000966.1:0-234 GCF_046535095.1 Pseudomonas sp. SIMBA_041 | reverse complement strand
GCTCCATCGAGCGCCTGGATACCATCAAGGTCGACGAAAAAGACGCCAAAGACTACGTATCCGAAGTTGATCGCGCTGCCGAGCAGAAGATCATCGACGCGCTGCGCAAAGCCTACCCGACCCACGCCATCCTCGGCGAAGAAACCGGCCTGCACACCGGCAGCGGCGAAGGCGAAGACTACCTGTGGATCATCGACCCACTGGACGGCACCACCAACTTCCTGCGCGGCATCC
>NZ_JAWRXJ010000965.1:0-234 GCF_046535095.1 Pseudomonas sp. SIMBA_041 | reverse complement strand
CGAGCGGAACACATGGCGTTGCCGACCTTAAGGATCATTGGTTTCATCATCGGCATCTTCCTCATCACCCTGGCGATCGCCATGGTGGTGCCGATGGCGACCCTGGTGGTCTTCGAACGTACCGGCGACCTGCCGTCCTTCCTCTGGGCCAGCATGATCACCTTTATCGCCGGCCTGGCCCTGGTGATCCCCGGGCGCCCCGAGCACGTTCACCTGCGCCCCCGCGACATGTAC
>NZ_JAWRXJ010000964.1:0-234 GCF_046535095.1 Pseudomonas sp. SIMBA_041 | reverse complement strand
AATAAGATCGTAAAAGACGAGGGTCAACGTGTGATTTTCGAGAAAATGCGACGAAGGAAGCACAAATATTTTTTTAAATTGTGGTGAGCGTAAATTAATATATGTTTTTGGTCGCTCGAGCGCGTTTGGATGTCAGGATTGGCATTTGTGGATCCCAATTGACAAAATTCATCGTCTAGACGTGTGAGCCGCGGACTATCACGATTGATCATTCAGAGGAAAAATCCATCGCTG
>NZ_JAWRXJ010000963.1:0-234 GCF_046535095.1 Pseudomonas sp. SIMBA_041 | reverse complement strand
CTCCTAGCTTGCGGGCTGGTGCTGGCAGGCATGCTGGTAATGAAGCTCTAACCCGATTATTGAACAAGGAGTCCTGTCCATGACCGTTGCCCTGTGGTGCATCCTGATCGCGCTGGCACTGCCGCCGCTTTGTGCGTTGATCGCCAAGGTGAGCAGTGGCCGTTTCGGCCTCAAGGACAATCACGACCCGCGCGCCTTCCTCGATACGCTATCGGGCCTGCCGCGCCGTGCCCA
>NZ_JAWRXJ010000962.1:0-234 GCF_046535095.1 Pseudomonas sp. SIMBA_041 | reverse complement strand
CCTTGCCACTGCTGGCCTGGCAGGAACCGGAGGCGCTATTGCCGATGAGCGTGCTGACACTGCTGATCGTCTGGCGCCACCGCGGCAATTTACGCGACCTGTTTGCCGGGCGCGAACGGCATTTTTGAATCCCTCAGATGTAGAGGCCTCAGCCCGAGCCTCCCCGCATGAAATCAGAGAGCTGACAGCTGCTCCATCGGCCAACGCGCCTGTACGCTGATCGCCAGACTTTCC
>NZ_JAWRXJ010000092.1:0-352 GCF_046535095.1 Pseudomonas sp. SIMBA_041 | reverse complement strand
CCGGTCGATCCGTATGCGATTGCCCAAAAGCACGACATCGTAGTGCAGGCGAAGCCAGATACCGAGTCCGGCGTGTCCGGGATGCTGCTGCGGCACGGGAACGCCTTCGGCATCCTCTATGCCTCGGACATTCCGAACGAGGGATTTCAGCGGTTCAGCGTGGCCCACGAGTTGGGCCACTATTTCCTCGACGGTCACATCGATCATGTGCTGCCGAACGACGGCATACATACATCGCACGCAGGCTTTTCATCCGGCGACCCTTATGAGCAGGAGGCGGACAATTTCGCGGTCGGCCTTCTGATGCCGGCGAAGCCCTTTAGGAGGCTCATGGGCCGGGCCCGCCTCGGCC
>NZ_JAWRXJ010000961.1:0-234 GCF_046535095.1 Pseudomonas sp. SIMBA_041 | reverse complement strand
GGGCAAGGCATAGAGGTGGATCGCCGCTTCGAAATCGCAATGCAGGTCGAGGGTGATGTCGGCGTCGCAGGCATGGCGCAACAGCAAGCGATGCAGGGCTTGCAGCTGCGAATCAGCCGCTGGCAGCTCATCCAGCACCTGGACCATGGCACGGCGGATCAGGGCGATATTGGCCGTGGCGTCGTCCCCCAGTTGCTTGCCGATCAAGTCGCCCACCGGGCCGCTGAGCTCGAC
>NZ_JAWRXJ010000960.1:0-234 GCF_046535095.1 Pseudomonas sp. SIMBA_041 | reverse complement strand
CCACCAATTTGGAGTGATTTCTTTATTAGCAAGATAATAAATCCAAGCAACTATAAATAAAATAAACTGAACGCCAAGACGCATCAGGTTTGAAATTACAATTGAAATGGGGGTAACCAACCTTGGAAAATAAACTTTTCCGAAAATATTGGCATTTCCTGTAAACGTACTGGATGTTCCTAATAAAGATCCGGAAAAATAATTCCATAAAGTAACGCCTGCAAGATAAAATAA
>NZ_JAWRXJ010000959.1:0-234 GCF_046535095.1 Pseudomonas sp. SIMBA_041 | reverse complement strand
ACCGCTTGCAGGTCGATCGGCGCCAGCAGCCAGGGCAAACGTGCGTCACGCTGGCTGGGGTCGCTGTTGCGCAGCAACGCCGGCAGAGCGATCAACGCCTCGGGCAACGGCAGCGCGCGCAGATAAGCAACCGGGTCGGCCACTTCGAGCAAGGCCGAAACGGTCGCTACATGGGCGCTGATATCGTGCACGGCGCCCGCCTTGACCAGCACCACGGCGGGGCCCTGATCGGGC
>NZ_JAWRXJ010000958.1:0-234 GCF_046535095.1 Pseudomonas sp. SIMBA_041 | reverse complement strand
ACATATTGCCGAGCAGCGATTTCCGCCTCGGTGTCTGGATGCTCAGGAATAGTTTGTCTGCGACTCCAGCCAAGAACGAGTATGACGATGACTGAAAATAATAGCAGTGATATGCCTCGCTTCATAGCAGAAATTCCTCCATGCGGATCTTTTCCTGTTAGACGCTTGAGAGGTATAGTATGTTACATGATTTTCCAGTTACAAGAAGTCAGACCTACAGGCATTTAGGTGTGG
>NZ_JAWRXJ010000091.1:0-352 GCF_046535095.1 Pseudomonas sp. SIMBA_041 | reverse complement strand
AATGCTAGGTTATTTTGACGTAGCGCTTCTATATCACGTAAAAATCCAAAAGTACGCGCAGTGCTTAATTGTTCGATGAAATTCTGTGTAGAGAACTGCAACTGTGCATGCTGAAAGTTCTTATCAAACGCAGGATGATCAAAATCAATTTCGAAATTTAATTCATACCCTTCATAAGGACGTAGCTCTGCCCATTTATCTTCTAGCTTTACTCGTACTGGACGTATAATTTTAATAAACTTCTTGGCCGCTTCTTGCTCACAGAATCCTGCATCTAGTAAAAGCGCGACGAAAGGCGCAGCGCTACCATCCATAATTGGTATTTCTGAAGCAGAGACACGAATCAACAGAT
>NZ_JAWRXJ010000957.1:0-235 GCF_046535095.1 Pseudomonas sp. SIMBA_041 | reverse complement strand
CTAATACGAGTTGCCATTGCTTCAATTTTACTTTGACCAAATGTGCTGTCCAATGCAGGCAGTTGGCGATTGACATTAGACGCAACCAACACATCCAAATCAATCAGCGTAATCGTTCCTATTGCTGTCCGAGCCAGTGCCTCGGCCGCCCAAGAGCCAACCCCTCCTACACCAATAATGTAGACATGAGCTGCCGAAAAAGTATCAACCGCTGAGGTACCATATAGTGTCCGTG
>NZ_JAWRXJ010000956.1:0-235 GCF_046535095.1 Pseudomonas sp. SIMBA_041 | reverse complement strand
CCCGCGCCGAGCGCCAGCGTGCCGCTGTTGATCGTCGTGTCGCCGGTGTACGTGTTCGTACCGGTCAGCGTTGCGATGGCCGTGCCGTTCTTCACGAGCCCGCCGGCGCCGCCGATCGTGCCGGCCAGGCCGAGATCGTTGCTGCCGCCCAGCGCCAGCGTCGCGCCCGCCATGCCGCCACCGACGATGATTACGCTCATTGCTTTCTCGCAGCAGCCATCAACGCTTCGATTTC
>NZ_JAWRXJ010000955.1:0-235 GCF_046535095.1 Pseudomonas sp. SIMBA_041 | reverse complement strand
CTACAGGTCCGCCTGCTGTTTGTCCGAGTGCAGTCGATTGACTCATCATCGACAAGACTGTCGCACGAACACTGCTTTCAATATTCAAGTTAATCCATGTATCGTAGAGCGGGCTGCTCAACGCTTCAATGACCCCAATCAAGAGAAGGCATGCCAACGCCCATTCAAAGCTGGGGGACAAGGCAAAGGAGATCACTGCCGCAATCTTTAATCCTGTCAGGACAAACATGCCGAC
>NZ_JAWRXJ010000026.1:0-1646 GCF_046535095.1 Pseudomonas sp. SIMBA_041 | reverse complement strand
CCCGGTGCCTAATGAGTGAGCTAACTTACATTAATTGCGTTGCGCTCACTGCCCGCTTTCCAGTCGGGAAACCTGTCGTGCCAGCTGCATTAATGAATCGGCCAACGCGCGGGGAGAGGCGGTTTGCGTATTGGGCGCCAGGGTGGTTTTTCTTTTCACCAGTGAGACGGGCAACAGCTGATTGCCCTTCACCGCCTGGCCCTGAGAGAGTTGCAGCAAGCGGTCCACGCTGGTTTGCCCCAGCAGGCGAAAATCCTGTTTGATGGTGGTTAACGGCGGGATATAACATGAGCTGTCTTCGGTATCGTCGTATCCCACTACCGAGATATCCGCACCAACGCGCAGCCCGGACTCGGTAATGGCGCGCATTGCGCCCAGCGCCATCTGATCGTTGGCAACCAGCATCGCAGTGGGAACGATGCCCTCATTCAGCATTTGCATGGTTTGTTGAAAACCGGACATGGCACTCCAGTCGCCTTCCCGTTCCGCTATCGGCTGAATTTGATTGCGAGTGAGATATTTATGCCAGCCAGCCAGACGCAGACGCGCCGAGACAGAACTTAATGGGCCCGCTAACAGCGCGATTTGCTGGTGACCCAATGCGACCAGATGCTCCACGCCCAGTCGCGTACCGTCTTCATGGGAGAAAATAATACTGTTGATGGGTGTCTGGTCAGAGACATCAAGAAATAACGCCGGAACATTAGTGCAGGCAGCTTCCACAGCAATGGCATCCTGGTCATCCAGCGGATAGTTAATGATCAGCCCACTGACGCGTTGCGCGAGAAGATTGTGCACCGCCGCTTTACAGGCTTCGACGCCGCTTCGTTCTACCATCGACACCACCACGCTGGCACCCAGTTGATCGGCGCGAGATTTAATCGCCGCGACAATTTGCGACGGCGCGTGCAGGGCCAGACTGGAGGTGGCAACGCCAATCAGCAACGACTGTTTGCCCGCCAGTTGTTGTGCCACGCGGTTGGGAATGTAATTCAGCTCCGCCATCGCCGCTTCCACTTTTTCCCGCGTTTTCGCAGAAACGTGGCTGGCCTGGTTCACCACGCGGGAAACGGTCTGATAAGAGACACCGGCATACTCTGCGACATCGTATAACGTTACTGGTTTCACATTCACCACCCTGAATTGACTCTCTTCCGGGCGCTATCATGCCATACCGCGAAAGGTTTTGCGCCATTCGATGGTGTCCGGGATCTCGACGCTCTCCCTTATGCGACTCCTGCATTAGGAAGCAGCCCAGTAGTAGGTTGAGGCCGTTGAGCACCGCCGCCGCAAGGAATGGTGCATGCAAGGAGATGGCGCCCAACAGTCCCCCGGCCACGGGGCCTGCCACCATACCCACGCCGAAACAAGCGCTCATGAGCCCGAAGTGGCGAGCCCGATCTTCCCCATCGGTGATGTCGGCGATATAGGCGCCAGCAACCGCACCTGTGGCGCCGGTGATGCCGGCCACGATGCGTCCGGCGTAGAGGATCCGTCACATACCAGGGCGGCTAAGCGAGCAGATGGAACATCAACGCCTGCGGTCAGGAAGATGCGCATCGACAGCAAGACATCATGGCTATCAGCTTGTCGTCGTGCAGGAATTGAAGATTTCCGTTTCCATGACCTCAGACACACCTGGGCAA
>NZ_JAWRXJ010000954.1:0-235 GCF_046535095.1 Pseudomonas sp. SIMBA_041 | reverse complement strand
GGTGTGCCAATTTCTTCAACCACACCTTGATGTAAAAAGACGACTTTGCTTGATACTTCACGGGCAAAGCGCATTTCGTGAGTAACGATAAGCATCGTACGCCCCTCTTCTGCTAGCTCGCGCATTACTGCAAGCACTTCGTTGACCAGTTCAGGATCTAGCGCAGAGGTTGGTTCATCAAATAGTAGAACTTGTGGCTGCATAGCAAGCGCACGAGCAATAGCGACACGCTGAC
>NZ_JAWRXJ010000953.1:0-235 GCF_046535095.1 Pseudomonas sp. SIMBA_041 | reverse complement strand
CGGCAAAACCTTGAGTTACATGCCCGTTTGTTTCACATCCCGGAAGCGGAAATTCCCGCAAGAGTGGCTGAAATGAGCGAGCGTTTTAAGCTCAACGACGTTGAAGATATTCTGCCGGAGTCATTGCCGCTCGGCATTCGCCAGCGGCTTTCGCTGGCGGTGGCGGTGATTCATCGCCCGGAGATGTTAATCCTCGATGAGCCTACTTCTGGTGTCGATCCGGTGGCGAGGGATA
>NZ_JAWRXJ010000952.1:0-235 GCF_046535095.1 Pseudomonas sp. SIMBA_041 | reverse complement strand
CATCAGCTCCATCAAGAGGCGCTTACTGTCGTCGCTGTCCATGATGGAAAAATTGCCTTTTAGCGGAGTATGAATCAGCTCATAGCGCAAAAACTGTAAACCAAATTGGTGAAAGGTCGATACCGTTAACCCGCGCATTTTTTCGCTTGGTAGCAGTTTACTTACCCGCGCTTTCATTTCACGTGCCGCTTTATTGGTAAAGGTCACGGCGGTGATACGCTCAGCTGGCATGTCG
>NZ_JAWRXJ010000951.1:0-235 GCF_046535095.1 Pseudomonas sp. SIMBA_041 | reverse complement strand
CAGTCCATTCGTTACACCAGTGGCAACGGCATCGCCCATGGCTTCTTCTACCCGGCCATGCACGCCAAGGCGCCCGCGCCCCTGGTGGTGTTTATCCATGGCGGGCCGACGTCGGCCTGCTACCCGGCGCTCGACCCCCGCATCCAGTACTGGACCCAGCGCGGCTTCGCCGTCGCCGACCTGAATTACCGGGGCAGTACCGGCTATGGCCGGGACTATCGCCAGGCCCTGCACC
>NZ_JAWRXJ010000950.1:0-235 GCF_046535095.1 Pseudomonas sp. SIMBA_041 | reverse complement strand
ATCACCAAGGTATCGCTTTACTTTCACATTTTATGATTGGTGAAGACTTGGAATCTGGACGACTAGTCGAAGTGTTGCCTGAGGCGATAGTCAGACCAAACAACCGTGAAGCCATACAAGCGGTATATTACAAAAACAGTGCCGTATCTTCACGTATTCTGGCATTTTTAGACTTTATTCAGCCAAGATTGACATTATAACTTTTATCCGTTTCTATTCATTTTATAAGAGGTAA
>NZ_JAWRXJ010000949.1:0-235 GCF_046535095.1 Pseudomonas sp. SIMBA_041 | reverse complement strand
GGTATTGCCTCAGCATTGTATGCGCCTAGTATCGATAAGCAAGATAAAAAAGAGATGGGCGTGATGATTGGATTGGTTGAAAAGAAAGAGTAATGTACCTTGATACTCTTTCTTTTCAACTAAGATTAAAAAAGCACTTAGCGTGATTATTTCATGCTAAGTGCTTTTTCATTACTGGCGACAGTCGGCTAGCAATAACAGTTAGTTAGTTGGCTAGCTAACTATTAACGAAACC
>NZ_JAWRXJ010000948.1:0-235 GCF_046535095.1 Pseudomonas sp. SIMBA_041 | reverse complement strand
GGCGCGGGTGGCCAAGCTGCTGCAGATCGAGCACCTGCTCACCCGCAAGCCGGGCCAGCTCTCCGGTGGCCAGCAGCAACGGGTGGCCATGGGCCGGGCCCTGGCCCGGCGGCCGAAGATCTACCTGTTCGACGAGCCGCTGTCCAACCTCGACGCCAAGCTGCGGGTGGAGATGCGCACAGAAATGAAGCTGATGCACCAGCGTCTGAAAACCACCACGGTCTATGTCACCCAC
>NZ_JAWRXJ010000947.1:0-236 GCF_046535095.1 Pseudomonas sp. SIMBA_041 | reverse complement strand
GCGTCAGCGCCTTCCACCGCAAGATCGACGACCTGATCACCCTCGACGCCAACGATGTCTGGAGCAACGGCCAGGGCCGGATCAAGGTGCGCGGCATCGAACTCGACGGGCGCTGGCAGTTCAGCCCGCAATGGACCCTGCAGGCGGACATGACCCGCAACCTGGTGGAGTCGCGCAACGGCGTGACCCTGAGCAACATCCCCGGTTTCTTCGCCCGTTCGCGGCTGGGCTTCCAA
>NZ_JAWRXJ010000946.1:0-236 GCF_046535095.1 Pseudomonas sp. SIMBA_041 | reverse complement strand
GCCGACCTGTTCATCCTGACCGGCAACGTCGCGCTCGAATCGATGGGCTTCAAGACCTTCGGTTACGGCGGCGGCCGTGCCGACACGTGGGAGCCGGACGACGTCTACTGGGGTTCGGAAAAGATCTGGCTGGAACTGAGCGGCGGCCCGAACAGCCGTTACTCGGGCGACCGCGATCTCGAGAATCCGCTCGCGGCCGTGCAGATGGGCCTCATCTACGTGAACCCGGAAGGCCC
>NZ_JAWRXJ010000945.1:0-236 GCF_046535095.1 Pseudomonas sp. SIMBA_041 | reverse complement strand
GCGAGCGTGCAACATGGCTTTCAACAGCATCGAAGAACTCCTCGAAGACTACCGGCAAGGCAAAATGGTACTGCTGGTGGACGACGAGGATCGAGAAAACGAAGGCGACCTGCTGATCGCCGCCGAGCGCTGTGACGCCCAGGCCATCAACTTCATGGCCCGCGAAGCACGTGGCCTGATCTGCCTGACCTTGACCGACGATCCCTGCCAGCGCCTGGGCCTGGAGCAGATGGTGC
>NZ_JAWRXJ010000944.1:0-236 GCF_046535095.1 Pseudomonas sp. SIMBA_041 | reverse complement strand
ATATATCCTAGACCGAACACACAAATATTTTTCATATCAATCCTATATACTGTACATCAAATGAATTTAGACAATTTCTTCAAGTTTGGCAGTGCTTTCGTACAAGAAATCAACGATAGTCTCTGTGATACGTTGAGACGCTTTGCCATCACCGTATGGATTATGAGCCTGACTCATCTTTAGATAGATCGCTTCGTTTTCAATCAGATTACTCACTTCAGCCACGATGGTAGGAC
>NZ_JAWRXJ010000943.1:0-236 GCF_046535095.1 Pseudomonas sp. SIMBA_041 | reverse complement strand
GAATAAAGTTGGTTACTTAAATCGAAATACTTTTATTGCATTAGTTAATAATTGTGATGTATATGCTGTTGCATCTCGTATAGAAGCTCGTCTTAAGAAAGGGGTTATTAACTTAGAACTTGATATAGAAGCAGACGGTATTGTTGAGATAAAGAGATTGTCTTCTAATTATGGCGGAACTAAAGTTGTAATTAACAACAAAGGAGAAATAGAAGTAAATAGTCATGGATCAACAC
>NZ_JAWRXJ010000942.1:0-236 GCF_046535095.1 Pseudomonas sp. SIMBA_041 | reverse complement strand
ACAGGTGATTTACCATTGCCCTGCTCATCAGCACCTGTCGCTGCATTTAGGCAAGCGGTCTGCGTTGGCATACAGGATTCGTTAGGACGGATGTTCGACGTCAGACCCATGTCTTCGTTAAAGGCACTTTGGTTCTGAGTAATAAGTTTGGTTTGACCCGCTTTCCAGCCAAATCGTCCAAGCGCACGCTTGCCCGTTTGTGGATCCATGACCCAGTTAAATTTACCACTGATATC
>NZ_JAWRXJ010000941.1:0-236 GCF_046535095.1 Pseudomonas sp. SIMBA_041 | reverse complement strand
GATCGTTAAGGAAAATGCCGACCAGTGCGCGGGCTTCGTTGGTATGCGCCAGCGGGACAAAACTTTTGTTTTCCAGGTTTAAGGCTTCTTCACGACCAAAACGGGCCGCAGCTTCAATGGTTTTTACTGCGGTGATGGGGGCCGGATAATGTTTCCCCGCTGTTTGTGCGACCATCCCTTTAGCGATGGTGAAGCTCATGGTGGCTTCAATCTTGCTCAGTTTTAGTGGTTCCAGC
>NZ_JAWRXJ010000940.1:0-236 GCF_046535095.1 Pseudomonas sp. SIMBA_041 | reverse complement strand
ATAAGGCAGGCGGCTTTTAATCCACCAGCTTGATTGATTTTTACAGCAAAGACATCGGCACAATGATCCGCTGCCAATTGAAACGCATTATATGGATCTTGCACAACTTCATCAGCCATAATAGCCACGTCGAAGTGTTCAGCTAAACGCTTTAACGCTGATTTATTACGCATCGATACTGGTTGCTCGATCAAATCAACGCCGCCGTCCTGCAACAGACTAATACCTTTCATAGC
>NZ_JAWRXJ010000939.1:0-236 GCF_046535095.1 Pseudomonas sp. SIMBA_041 | reverse complement strand
CGGACGTTGTTAGAACAACTTTTGACAGATTCAGATATGTTGTTTTTTAGAAAAGTCGAGCTTATTCGTGGTGAGGGTAAAGGTGACACCTTAATCGCTAACCAAGCGGGTATGGCTTATCGTGCCAGTGATTTATCTAAAATTTTATCTCAGTTAATTAAAACTGTTACAGGACTTCCTCATCTTACGACTCATCATCTAAGACACAGCTTTTTGACTAATTTTCAATTAATGTC
>NZ_JAWRXJ010000938.1:0-236 GCF_046535095.1 Pseudomonas sp. SIMBA_041 | reverse complement strand
ATCGCTACCGAACCACTCACCGGTGCGCCCGAAGCCACAGATCACTTCATCGGCGACGAACAGGATGTCGTACTTGGCAAGGATTTCCTTGATCCGCGGCCAGTAGCTGTCCGGCGGCACGATCACACCACCGGCGCCCTGGATCGGTTCGGCGATAAAGGCCCCGACATTGTCCACGCCCAGTTCGAGGATCTTCTCTTCGAGCTGGTTGGCGGCCCAGATACCGAACTCTTCGG
>NZ_JAWRXJ010000937.1:0-236 GCF_046535095.1 Pseudomonas sp. SIMBA_041 | reverse complement strand
CAGTGACAGCCGCCTGACCTTGCCATCCCCTACACGCCTGAGCCACGTCCAGGCCATGGCCTATGTCAGGCGGGTGAGTTGCCCTGCCTGCCTGGTGGTGGCTGCCGATGGCATGCTGGCGCGCCACACCGAGTTGCTGCAGCAGCTACCCTTTGAGCAGGTGACGCTGCCTGGTGGCCATCATCTGCACCTGAACGATGAACAGGGCGCGGCCCTTGTCGCAGACTGTATCAATC
>NZ_JAWRXJ010000936.1:0-236 GCF_046535095.1 Pseudomonas sp. SIMBA_041 | reverse complement strand
GAAGTGATGCGCACACAGGGGCGGTTGACTCAGCGTTCCGCATACGATCCGCTTGGTCGGAAAGTCTGGCAGTCGGCAGGATTCCAACCCGAAGCGCTGGGTCGTGGGCGCGGGCACTTGTGGCGGAATTACGGGTACGACGCCGCTGGCGAGCTCATCGAGATGAGCGACGGCCTCCGTGGCAGTACGCAGTACAACTACGATCCTGACGGGCAGCTGACCCGGCGGGTGAACAC
>NZ_JAWRXJ010000935.1:0-236 GCF_046535095.1 Pseudomonas sp. SIMBA_041 | reverse complement strand
CCGGTAGTAGCCGGCCAGGGCCTTGTCGGTGTTGCCCGGGGCCTTGATCAGGCGCCCGCCAGTGACCGCGTGCACGGCAGCGCGCACGGTGTTGGCGAAGACGAAGCTGATATGGCCGAACATCGCGCTGTCGAACGCTTCCAGGCCCTTGCGCCCGGTATCCCGGGCCGCTTCCATCTCGCGAAAGACATAGGGATGGCAACGGATCAGCCCCTGACCGTAGATGATCAGGCAGC
>NZ_JAWRXJ010000934.1:0-236 GCF_046535095.1 Pseudomonas sp. SIMBA_041 | reverse complement strand
CCACATCGAATGCTATTTTGCCATAATATAAATGCGACTGAACCCAAATGCGAAAAGCTTCTAGCGTTCCTTCTGGGTTTTTATTGATACGCCAAAGTACATCTTTGACTTGCTGGCCGATGATAGGTAAATCTTTAAGAGAGTCAGGCACATCTAAGTAACCTACCTTGATACGGTAAATCAAGTTACTAATTAGACTCAAAGCTTCTTGCTGCAAGATAAACACACCGATGACC
>NZ_JAWRXJ010000933.1:0-236 GCF_046535095.1 Pseudomonas sp. SIMBA_041 | reverse complement strand
ATTACCCAGGCCAGTACGAGTTCCAGTGCCTGCACGGCATGGGCGAGCCACTGTACGAACAAGTGGTCGGCAAGATCTCCGAAGGCAAGCTGAACCGCCCGTGCCGCGTGTACGCGCCGGTCGGCACCCACGAAACCCTGCTGGCCTACCTGGTCCGCCGCTTGCTGGAAAACGGCGCCAACACCTCGTTCGTCAACCGCATTGCCGACCATTCCATTTCCATCCAGGAACTGGTC
>NZ_JAWRXJ010000932.1:0-236 GCF_046535095.1 Pseudomonas sp. SIMBA_041 | reverse complement strand
AGTGAACTTAACGTAGGGGGTAATGCTACAACGGGAGGTAATCCGGGAACTGCCGGACAGATTCTTACATCAAACGGAGCTGGGGGAGCGCCTAAATGGGCTGATTCGCCAATTGATGCAGATGGTACAGTTAATATTGCCAATGTAGCACATCCAGTAATAAATGTTAACAGTAGAGATAATGGAACATATGTTTTAGATCAGACCAATGCTCCTAACTATACAATTTGGGTTAC
>NZ_JAWRXJ010000931.1:0-236 GCF_046535095.1 Pseudomonas sp. SIMBA_041 | reverse complement strand
CAAACTGGAGCTATCGATGGATACCGAAACCGTCCATGAAGCGGTCACGCTCGCCGAGCGCGCATACCGCATCCGAAGAAACGCCGTGCTGATGGGCGAAGTGCAGGGCCAGGGCTATGTCGGCCAGGCGCTCGACATCGCCGACGTGCTGGCCGTCGCGTATTTCGGCGCGATGCGTTATCGCCCCGACGATCCCGAGTGGGAAGGGCGCGACCGCTTCCTGCTGTCGAACGGCC
>NZ_JAWRXJ010000930.1:0-236 GCF_046535095.1 Pseudomonas sp. SIMBA_041 | reverse complement strand
CCACGCTCGAGGCGACGGTAGATCGCTTGACGGAACAACCCGCGATCGACGCGGACGCGCTCCGGCTCGCTAGCGCGATCGCCGCCGGCCACGTCCGGATAACGGCGGCCGACATTCTTCGCTATACGCACTGTTCTGAGGCCCGTGCGTCGCAGCTGCGTCGCCGCGTGCTGTCGATGGCCGACATTGACGCGCCGGCCGTCATCGACAGCGAAACCGTCGACGCGGTCGCGCCG
>NZ_JAWRXJ010000929.1:0-236 GCF_046535095.1 Pseudomonas sp. SIMBA_041 | reverse complement strand
AGGTCATCAAAGAACTGCCCGAGCCATTCGGGTACGACTTGGAAGCCACTGTTACAGGATTCGGGATGCTTGAATTAGTTGCCGCGTTTATCTGCCTCACCACCCTCCTCACCTACGTCAACTACCGCTTCATCGGCCTGCCACCCGCCATTGGCGTGATGGTCACCGCGTTATTGTTCTCCCTGATGCTGCAGGGCCTGAGCCTGATCGGCTTCCCTGGCCTGGAAGAACGCGTC
>NZ_JAWRXJ010000928.1:0-236 GCF_046535095.1 Pseudomonas sp. SIMBA_041 | reverse complement strand
CTATGAGCTCTGTAATCGTTTTCTTTTTTTCTGTAGGGACCTGTCTTACTTCGACCTCTACACCTATCGATACAATTTGATCAAAAGTCAGGATATCTGCTTCATTAACTGCAACAGCTGGGGATATCATCCTTTTTCCTTCTGACATTCGCATCCCGCCGACATTAACGGCTGAAATCCCCTTTACACCTTGGCACAAAGCCAATGCATCGGACGCTTTGTCCACCAATACAAAC
>NZ_JAWRXJ010000927.1:0-236 GCF_046535095.1 Pseudomonas sp. SIMBA_041 | reverse complement strand
GTCTGGTGCTGCTAATTATGGAGCCATGTATTCTTCGAGTACCGGTGAATTGTTTGGAGTTAATAATGCCGGAGGATTTTACCAGTTTAATCTTACAACGGGGCAAAGGGTATTAATTTCCGATGCAGCTGCAAGTTCAGGTAATGATGGTGCACATTGCGTGACTGCCCCTATCACTTTCAGTACGGATCTTTCTATAACTAAAACTGATGGATCCAATACTTTTGCTTCAGGAA
>NZ_JAWRXJ010000926.1:0-237 GCF_046535095.1 Pseudomonas sp. SIMBA_041 | reverse complement strand
ATAGGCAGATATCACAACAGCTGCTAAGCTTAGCGACGATTTAGATTTTGCCACACGTAATACAACAACAGTTTGGTAATTCATCTAACAAGAGTGTTTCAAACACTCAGAATCATTATTTATCAGTACATTTCGGCTCATTAAGGTAAATTCGTTATGTCGATGTTCAGTATAGAACCAAGCAGCTTATCGTTGAGCCTAACCCTAGGACTGACTTTAGGGCTTAGTGCTTGCCAG
>NZ_JAWRXJ010000925.1:0-237 GCF_046535095.1 Pseudomonas sp. SIMBA_041 | reverse complement strand
ATGTAGCCAGCCCCAAGCGATTCAACAATACCGAGCAAAAATGCTGCGACTGCTGCGCCAAGCGGATTGCCCAGCCCTCCGAGAATGGCAGCGGAAAAGCCTTTGATCCCGAGCAGGACACCGATGTCATAAGAGGTTACGCTCAGCGGTGCGATCACAATCCCTGCTATCGCTCCGGTCGCTCCACTAATTCCGAATGCCAGCATACTCATTTTTGCCGGACTGATCCCCATCAGG
>NZ_JAWRXJ010000924.1:0-237 GCF_046535095.1 Pseudomonas sp. SIMBA_041 | reverse complement strand
CAGGCGGTCGAGGTTGCGGTAGGCCAGGTCTATGCGGCTGCACGCCGCCAGGGCCAGGGCGAACGCCACGGCGATGAGCAGGGGCTTGAACAGGCGCCGAAGCCGGCATCCCGCTGGCCAAGGCCGAAGCCCAGGCACTGCGCTATGGCAACGAGATCGCCTCGGACTACACCTACACCGCGATCCGCTTCCTTGAAGTGGTACTGAGCTGGTTCTGGAACAAGATCTACGACGGCA
>NZ_JAWRXJ010000923.1:0-237 GCF_046535095.1 Pseudomonas sp. SIMBA_041 | reverse complement strand
GGCCGACCATGGCAACTGGCTGGCCAGCCAGCACCGTTTGAGCAAACTGCCGGCCGACGACTCGCTGCTCGAACGCCTGGCCGACAACGAACGCATGCTCTACGCCAGCTGTTCGGCCCTCGCCAGCGCGCTGCCCGACGCGCGCCCGACCTTGCCTGCAGCGCAGTGGCTGCTCGACAACTTCTACCTGGTCGAAAGCCATATCCGCATTGCCAAACGCCACCTGCCGGCCGACTA
>NZ_JAWRXJ010000922.1:0-237 GCF_046535095.1 Pseudomonas sp. SIMBA_041 | reverse complement strand
CTGAGCAACGTGCCCAGGTGACTGAGCGTGTGAAGCACGAAATGCTCGAAATCGTCTACGCACGCAATATGGCGTAAGATTCTCCAACAGAAAAAAGGCGACTCCCTCACGGCAGTCGCCTTTGTTATGGCTGAAACGAAGAACCCTGTAGGAGCGAGCCTGCGCGCGATAGGGCCCTCCGGGGCAGTGCATCTATCAGATCAGATAAGTACTCTTGGTCATCACCTTGGCCAACAA
>NZ_JAWRXJ010000921.1:0-237 GCF_046535095.1 Pseudomonas sp. SIMBA_041 | reverse complement strand
CAAGTGAGGCCAAAGCCGCATTGGTTTGTAGCGTATCAGACTGGTTAACTAGCATTTGCTCAGCCTTTTTACGTGCTTCAACGATTTTGCTTTCGTCAAGATTGTGTGCACGCATGGCTGTATCAGCCAATACCGTAACCATCTTAGGCTGTACTTCTAATACACCACCTGAGACGTAAATTACTTCTTCTTCACCGTTTGGTGTTTGCACTCGCATTGCACCTGGCTTTAGCAAAG
>NZ_JAWRXJ010000920.1:0-237 GCF_046535095.1 Pseudomonas sp. SIMBA_041 | reverse complement strand
AGACTATGATGAGGATGTCATCGCTTGTAAATTAGAATTAGTAATTGATCATATTTTAAATAGTATTCATTATGAATGGGGAGATCCAAATAATGAAGGACTTTCTTACATAACAAGAGAAGGGGGATGGCAAGGCAAAGTTTATGAAACATGGAATTTAATGGAGATAATAGGTTTGGATACCATAAATCATGACGTTTTTACATATATTGTAGATTCAATACATAACCAGCAATG
>NZ_JAWRXJ010000919.1:0-237 GCF_046535095.1 Pseudomonas sp. SIMBA_041 | reverse complement strand
CGCCAAGCGGCAAAATTGAGATTTACTCCAAAACGCTGGAAAAATTTGGCTATAAGGATTGCCCGGCACACCCAACCTGGCTTGCGCCTGATGAGTGGAAGGGTACCGCCGACGAGAAGCAGTTGCAGCTTCTGACCGCACATCCGGCACACCGTTTACATAGTCAGCTTAACTATGCGGAACTGCGTAAAAAATATGCGGTTGCAGATCGTGAACCAATCACTATTCACACCGAAG
>NZ_JAWRXJ010000918.1:0-237 GCF_046535095.1 Pseudomonas sp. SIMBA_041 | reverse complement strand
CTGCTGAATGTGTCAAACATAAGTCAGAAACTGTCTTATGAGCGCTATTTGTGATAAATAAATAGCGCTCTTTTTTGGTATATTACTTAGTATCTATTATGTGCGTTTAAGACTATTAGTAACGGTATTAACCAATATTATTCGTATCTAATTGAGTAAATAGAAGTTTTTTCACAATCGTTCAAATATAAGAAATCATCTGTTATTCGATAACGCGTGTATCGAAAAAGCAAAAAA
>NZ_JAWRXJ010000917.1:0-237 GCF_046535095.1 Pseudomonas sp. SIMBA_041 | reverse complement strand
AAACGGAATATCAACTACTATAAAAGGTAAGGGAAGCTTGACTGGAAATGGCGTTTTAGAGGTAAATGCAGGTGCAAATGCTCAGGAAGTTTTATTTAAAGATGCTTCTATTAGTATTAAAGGTGGAGCTAATGGTCAAGTACTAACAACAAATACAGGTGGTACTCCTTACTGGCAGACAGTGAGATCAGTAAGAAGAACAACATCAGCTCTCATTACCGTTGATATTGCAAATGA
>NZ_JAWRXJ010000916.1:0-237 GCF_046535095.1 Pseudomonas sp. SIMBA_041 | reverse complement strand
AGTTTCATTGCTTTGCTTTCTATAATTTTTTCGATTTCCATCATTGCTCTCTCTTTAGAAAACCTCTTCAATATTACAATGGGTGTGGAACTCGCCGCTCAGGCAAACAAAAAGACTGCTATCCATTTGGCCCTTTGAAAGCAGCTAGGAGGAAGCAATCTTTATACAGGTATATGCTATATTGGTTTTTCGGGGTAAAGGTCTACAAGGCGAGGCTTAAATATTTTTAGTTCCTAT
>NZ_JAWRXJ010000915.1:0-237 GCF_046535095.1 Pseudomonas sp. SIMBA_041 | reverse complement strand
ATCGATATGAACGTGGCGTCCGACGTCACGCCTGTGCCCCATCCCGGCGGTGTACCGGCCGCGCCCGGAGTGGCTGGAACGAATCCCCGGCCGGCAAGCGTCGATGCATTGTCCATGCGGATGTACCCGGCCGCGACGCTGAACGGTCCCGTTCCCCAGGTTGCCGCAGCTGACCAGGTCTGTCCCGAGCCCGTCGAACCGGCCACGCCCCCAAACGCGTACATCGCTTCGAACTGG
>NZ_JAWRXJ010000914.1:0-237 GCF_046535095.1 Pseudomonas sp. SIMBA_041 | reverse complement strand
AAGACGACGGGCCGCATCCTGGAAGTGCCGGTTGGTCCGGAACTCGTCGGCCGCGTGCAGGTGTACTGGCAACAACGCGTTCAGGGACGCGAAATACTCGTCCATAAACGCTTGATCGACGCCACGACAAACCAGTTCTGCAACGTGCGCGTCAACGGCCTCGCTGGAGTTGCCCCTGTAACTGAGGACACACGGACACCGTTAGGTTGATGACACCGCATTACGCCTGAACTCGCG
>NZ_JAWRXJ010000913.1:0-237 GCF_046535095.1 Pseudomonas sp. SIMBA_041 | reverse complement strand
CTACTATTTCCTTCGACGCCATCATCATTGGCGGCGGCGGCGCCGGCATGCGCGCAGCGCTGCAGCTGGCACAGGGCGGTCACAAGACTGCCGTGGTCACCAAGGTCTTCCCGACCCGTTCGCACACTGTATCCGCCCAGGGCGGCATCACCTGCGCCATCGCTTCGGCCGCCCCGAACGACGACTGGCGCTGGCACATGTACGATACCGTCAAAGGTTCCGACTACATCGGTGACC
>NZ_JAWRXJ010000912.1:0-237 GCF_046535095.1 Pseudomonas sp. SIMBA_041 | reverse complement strand
AGCGATGCGCTGACCATGACTCAATGGACGCCGACGGTGATCTGGGAATACGAGAAGGATCCGAAGGTGACCTTCGGCCGCAAGTTCCAGACCAACGCGCTGCAGAGGCCGCCTGGTGAAACCTATCTGTTCAAGGCCTTCGAGGTGCACATCCCGCCACCAGGCAAATACTTGCTGACCGGCGGCGACGACTACCAGATCCACGGCTTGCTCGACCAGGTCGGCGCCCGCAGCGGC
>NZ_JAWRXJ010000090.1:0-357 GCF_046535095.1 Pseudomonas sp. SIMBA_041 | reverse complement strand
GGAACGGCAGGATTTGAACCTGCGACCACTACACCCCCAGTGTAGTGCGCTACCAGACTGCGCTACGCCCCGGGTGACTGACTATTTTACGCAAAATTATGTATATTGCAAGGGCTATTTATAGCAGCCAAAATCTACAATATTATTCTGCCTAGCATAGTCAGTATAATCGTTTAGCAGCCAATGTTAACCCAATAACTCTTTTAGAATTTGGTTCACTTGCTGTGGGTTAGCACTACCGCGACTGGCTTTCATGACCTGACCGACCAGACCGTTAAAGGCTTTTTCTTTACCGCCGCGATATTCTTCGACCATCGCTTCATTTTTTGCGATGACTTCTTCGACCATCGCTTTGAT
>NZ_JAWRXJ010000911.1:0-237 GCF_046535095.1 Pseudomonas sp. SIMBA_041 | reverse complement strand
CTGCAGCAACTGGACAACCTCCAGGCCTGGGCACGTAGCAGCTTCGAGCGGCTCCAAGGCCTGTTCGCGGCCCGCAAGGCCAATGGGTTCACCCGTGAATGCCACGGTGACATCCACCTGGGCAACGCCACCGTGATCAACGGCAAGGTGGTGATCTTCGACTGCATCGAGTTCAACGAACCGTTCCGCATGACCGACGTCTGGGCCGACACCGGCTTCCTGGCCATGGACCTGGAA
>NZ_JAWRXJ010000910.1:0-237 GCF_046535095.1 Pseudomonas sp. SIMBA_041 | reverse complement strand
CCGAGACGCTTCAATAACAGCCCGCATCACCCTCAGTTCAACATCTCGTCCCACACGCGCCCGACCGCCGATCGAACGCTCGGGAGAGTCGGCGAGCGGTTCATGCAGACCGGCCAGCACCTGATCGACTACATGCATGTATGCGTGCGCCTCTTGCGAAGATCCCCTCTCTTGCTGCTCGTCAAGTATCGATGAAACGCGGTTTACAGCTGCGCGTTGAGCCGCCTGTCGTGCGAC
>NZ_JAWRXJ010000909.1:0-237 GCF_046535095.1 Pseudomonas sp. SIMBA_041 | reverse complement strand
GTAGAGGTCGACCCCCAGGTGATAGAGTGGCAAGTGGTCGCCGGGGATGGTCGCATGGCCCAGGATGGGACGTTCACCCCAGGCCACAGCAGTACATTCTCGGTGGTTCAGGCCATTGAGCCGGATGAACGACAGCGTTACTGGTATTGGGCTTTCATCGTGATCCCTGTCCCACTGATGGATGTCGACACCTTCGTCGCCATGAGCGACTCACGATAGCAGTGGCTTGTCGCTTCA
>NZ_JAWRXJ010000908.1:0-237 GCF_046535095.1 Pseudomonas sp. SIMBA_041 | reverse complement strand
CTACGGTCAGATGCGGAGCGCAGACGACGCGCGATGATGCCCAGATCGAACATCAGCGAGTGGTAATCGGTAATGGAGTTGAACTGTTTAAACTGCACGCCTTCCATCGCCTCGAGCTTGTCTTTCAGCTCGTTAAGCGGCAGCACGCGCGCCTGGCGTTCGTTCAGGGTTTCGGTCACCAGCTGTGTCGGCTGCACCGACATCGGCAGTCCCTGAATGGCAAATGGTTTGATATCC
>NZ_JAWRXJ010000907.1:0-238 GCF_046535095.1 Pseudomonas sp. SIMBA_041 | reverse complement strand
GCCTGCACTGCCACCCCATTGCGGATAGAGACGTAATGAAACTCGTTGCATGCAACGGACATTATTAACGAGCCAGGCTGACGGAACATAGCATACCGCCTTGTCGCTGACCCACAGCAAGGGCATGTCGGGCGGCGCGTCGACGGTATGAATCTGGCCGTTGATGTTGAGCGTTGTCATAGGCGGCTCCGAGTGGGATTTATTGTCTATCCGGCTATTTAGACTGGGACGTTGAACC
>NZ_JAWRXJ010000906.1:0-238 GCF_046535095.1 Pseudomonas sp. SIMBA_041 | reverse complement strand
CCAGCGCACTTTCATCCACGGTCGGGTAGTCCAACGTTAAGGTGTCAAGACCTAACTGCTCAAGCAGATGCTCACCGACGTGCGGCGCATAGACAGACAGCATAATCAGCAGATTGGTCAGGGCTTCGTGTTTGACGTGCAGCTCTTGTTCATTACTCGCGTTAAAACCAGTCAACTCATTAGCAAGTTCCATCAGGCTTGATACTGGCGTGTTCAATGCCAGACGATCACCCAAATC
>NZ_JAWRXJ010000905.1:0-238 GCF_046535095.1 Pseudomonas sp. SIMBA_041 | reverse complement strand
ATCAGAAACGTAACGAAACCAACGAACTGTTTATTCCACCTGGACCGCGTCTGGGCGATAAAGTGCTGGAAGTCAGCAACCTGCGTAAATCCTACGGTGATCGCCTGCTGATTGATGACCTGAGCTTCTCGATCCCGAAAGGGGCAATCGTCGGGATCATCGGTCCGAACGGCGCGGGTAAATCGACCCTGTTCCGTATGATCTCTGGTCAGGAACAGCCGGACAGCGGCACCATCAC
>NZ_JAWRXJ010000089.1:0-357 GCF_046535095.1 Pseudomonas sp. SIMBA_041 | reverse complement strand
ATGATTGTCATAATTATGTAATTTTATAGGTATAAAATACAGAACCTATGATGATTAGATTTTTACAGTTTATATTACTGTTTCCTATTGTTTTGTTTTATGGGCAAGCTGAAAAATCTTATTCTTATTATATTGATATTGCCAATAAATTGAAGTCCAGTGATTGGAAAAAAGCTGAACTCAATATAAAAAAAGCTCAAAATATTGTTTCAGAAAAAGATCTTGGAGATTTTTATTTGAAATCTGCTAATATCTATAATGACGTAGATCGTTTTGATGCTGCTTTGGAGTTTTGTGTAGAAGCTCAAAAAATTTTCACAAAAGATAAAAACGAACAAAAAATAGCCAAAACAAATG
>NZ_JAWRXJ010000904.1:0-238 GCF_046535095.1 Pseudomonas sp. SIMBA_041 | reverse complement strand
CAGATAATCAGCCTTTGATTTTTAAAACGAATAATGCGGAAAAATTTCGAATTACGGAAGGAAATAAAATAGTAGTTCAAGGTATCTCTACCATAGGTTCAGTTTGGGATAAAAATCTTTTTTTCGCAGGTGGTAATGATGCTACAACAGGAGTACTTAATACTGTTTTTGGATTTGGAGCTCTTACGCTAAATACAATTGGAGCTTCAAATACTGCTATTGGAGCTAATAGCATATC
>NZ_JAWRXJ010000903.1:0-238 GCF_046535095.1 Pseudomonas sp. SIMBA_041 | reverse complement strand
CTAACACCATCCCCAAAGTTATCTCCAAAGATAACTGCGGGAGAAGCTTCTGAGCCTATCCAAGGTGTAAAAGGATACCTGTAATAATCGAAAATATATTCATTTTCTGTTTTTTCATAGTTTGAAAACTGATATTCAATTCCTTGCTTATCTTTTATAATAATAGACTGTATAATATTAGTTCTACTCCCTTGTGGAAGAATTGCAGGGTTACCTATATATGCTATAATCCGGTACC
>NZ_JAWRXJ010000902.1:0-238 GCF_046535095.1 Pseudomonas sp. SIMBA_041 | reverse complement strand
AATTGACCCAGGCCATGGGCGGGCGCTTGACCCTGAGCAATCGCCAGGGCGGCGGACTGTGTGCAGAAATCGAGCTGCGGTGAGTTCAGGCCCTACTCCTGGCTTACATAACCGATGGCTACAGTCCGATACACACTGACGCATCCACCGACACACTGCCGATACGCCACCGCTACACACTCCTGGCCACACAATGGCACACCAGGAGTTACAGCGATGAAACCGCTAAGCATGACGG
>NZ_JAWRXJ010000901.1:0-238 GCF_046535095.1 Pseudomonas sp. SIMBA_041 | reverse complement strand
CTTTCGATCGGGCCTCAGGGTTGGGGGGCTACCCTCGCATCTGCTCGCCGAGCGTTGATATCCGCAGCTAGATCGACCATATGCCGGGGCATTGGCAGGTGTGACGCCGTGCTTCCGGTCTTTGATGAAATTGTCAACGTTCGGTAGCTGCATGCTTTCCCCGAAAGCGTCGTGCGATTCTCCCGCCGAAACTGATCGTCCATCGCCGTGGACGGCAGTCGCACTCGTTGACGAACCA
>NZ_JAWRXJ010000900.1:0-238 GCF_046535095.1 Pseudomonas sp. SIMBA_041 | reverse complement strand
ACATTAATTCGATTATTCCCTTTCCTCAAGCCGCTACACGAAGGGCAGGATATAAAATCAATCCTTCAGCAGTACCCTCTGGAACAGTGGTCCACAGCGAAATGATGTTTTTACTGAAATACAGCAAGTATCTGCCTATCCGGGAAAAAACAAGAAAGCCGGGCCCCCGCTAGAGGACTCGGCTTTTATATCCAATATTATTATCCGATGAATTCTTGTACCCAGTATCCATTCACAA
>NZ_JAWRXJ010000899.1:0-238 GCF_046535095.1 Pseudomonas sp. SIMBA_041 | reverse complement strand
CATCATCAAGGCAGGTGCACTGTGCATCATGCTCGACCACAGCCTGGACCTGCCATGAACGGCCAGGGCGCAACGTCGATCCCGGGCGAGGTGGCCGAGCAGGCCATGCACTGGCACCTCGAACTGCAAGAGCCGGCCGTCAGTGCCGCCACCCTGGCCGCCTGCATGAGCTGGCGCCAGGCGCACCCGCTACATGAACATGCCTGGCAACGGACCCAAGTGTTTGCCCAACGCCTGC
>NZ_JAWRXJ010000898.1:0-238 GCF_046535095.1 Pseudomonas sp. SIMBA_041 | reverse complement strand
GGACCTGGAAGCCGACCTCGACAAGCCGATCCCGGAGCGCTTCGAGGCCCTGGCCGCCGAGCTGCGCGACGAGGGCATCGACGAGCCACAGGTGCGCCGCATCGTGCGCGCCGTCGGCGGTTCGGGCTTCAACCTCAACCTGTTCCCCAACGTCGCCTGCTCGATGGCGTTCTTCCGCGTGCTGCAGCCGATCTCGGTGACCGAGACCGAAATCCATCACTCGGTGATCACCATGGAC
>NZ_JAWRXJ010000897.1:0-238 GCF_046535095.1 Pseudomonas sp. SIMBA_041 | reverse complement strand
CTGATGGAGGCCAGCTCATAGAGGTAGGCCGATTTGTAGTTGGCCGACAGGCGCAGGCTGAGCTTGTCGTCTTCCCAACCGAGCATCAGGTTGCCCACGGTGTCCGACTGGTTGGGCAGGTCGATGTCGCGCTTGCGGTTGACCCCGGCCTTCTGGTCGAAGCCCTCGATGCTCGCACTGGAGCGGCTGAAGGTGCTGTTGGCGCCCAGCAGCAGGCCGTTCCACGGCGCCGGCAGCC
>NZ_JAWRXJ010000896.1:0-238 GCF_046535095.1 Pseudomonas sp. SIMBA_041 | reverse complement strand
AGACCCGTATTTTTTCCATTGCTTCACAACGGACACGATTCAACAACATCTAATTATCCTGGAGTCGTCAAGGATCTGGGGTGAAAGGGCATTAAATGCTAATGGTGTTGATATTATGTAAACTAATGTGAAGAAACTTTTGTTAAAGTTGACAAAAGGTTATAGAAAGGAGTAAAAAACCACATCAATTAGCTGTATAAAAGAATTTCTACAGTGATTGTAAGGTTTTTTTTATTCC
>NZ_JAWRXJ010000895.1:0-239 GCF_046535095.1 Pseudomonas sp. SIMBA_041 | reverse complement strand
CTTTCGGTTGATCAATACGTTCAAAAATATACAAATGGTATTGGTTTCGATGCAGTACTTGATACCGTGGGAGGAAGTGTTTTAGATGATTCTTTTAAAGCTGTAAAACAATATTCAGGTCATGTGGCAAGTATTTTGGGTTGGGGAACTCACAGTCTTGCTCCGTTGTCTTTTCGTAATGCAACATATTCAGGAGTGTTTACATTATATCCGTTGCTATCGGGAGAAGGAAAAAAACA
>NZ_JAWRXJ010000894.1:0-239 GCF_046535095.1 Pseudomonas sp. SIMBA_041 | reverse complement strand
GCTTGCTCCCATTTCTTGTCACTCTCTAATGTAATTAAGATATCAGGCTGCTTTTGCTTAACCAAATCGACCAGTTTTTGCGTTTCGTCATTGGGTGTCAATACGTTTGATACCATGATTTTTATCTGATGCGCTTGCCCTTCTGGCTTATCTTTTGCCTTTTGAACTTCTTTTTTCCACAGCTTAGTATACGGCAGCACCATTCTCAGCTGAAATGCTAACGTACCGCTCAATACAAC
>NZ_JAWRXJ010000893.1:0-239 GCF_046535095.1 Pseudomonas sp. SIMBA_041 | reverse complement strand
GGTATTTTTTTCTAGTACAAATGGGGGTGATGATCGTTGCAATGCTGCTAGACGCAATAATATTCAGCTCAGAGACAGGTTTATTTTACATAGTAGCAGTACTTGGTTTATTTCTGCCTGGTCTTGCCGTTACTATCCGCCGCTTGCATGATACTAGCCGCTCAGGATGGTGGTTTTTGATAGGGATAGTGCCACTGATAGGCTCTATTATATTGCTAGTATTCCTAGCGAGTGATACC
>NZ_JAWRXJ010000892.1:0-239 GCF_046535095.1 Pseudomonas sp. SIMBA_041 | reverse complement strand
GAGAAATATAGACATTTTGCAGACAATACTCATATGAAACTGTAGATAGTTTTATTATGACTCAAAACATTAGTAGCCCAATGATAGCAACGGTATAAGAAAGGATTTTATATGAAACGTTTCAAGATTTTACGTAGTGTTTTATTAGCTACGTTAGCCTCTAATTGTCTACTAAATGTAGCACATGCTGATGATGCTCTAAAAATGGAATTGACGTCTAATCAAGTTATAAAAAACTC
>NZ_JAWRXJ010000891.1:0-239 GCF_046535095.1 Pseudomonas sp. SIMBA_041 | reverse complement strand
ATGAGCGGCGCAAGCGCGGATATCGTGCGGTCGTCCGAACAAGTTGCGGATGGAATTGTCATATTCGAGGAATGCCATGGTCGAGCCAACGCTAATGCTGCACGGTGAACGTCGGGGTGGATATGCGCGATGCGAGCTTAGGTGATGCGACGGCGTACCTGCGGTGTATCGAGACGAACATCATGCCCAGCTCAGATCATGGATTCGGAACGGCATCGATCTCAATCGTTTGCCGGTGG
>NZ_JAWRXJ010000890.1:0-239 GCF_046535095.1 Pseudomonas sp. SIMBA_041 | reverse complement strand
CATAACATCAGCCGTTAGTTTGCTAAGATCTGGCGTAAATAGGTAAGCAACTGCTTCACCGAATCCACCGTTCATCACGTTATAACCAACGATAACGAACAGAATCACACCCAATAACGGCATTAAAATCTTAGCTGTTTTTTCGATACCACTTGTCACACCAATACCAACGATGACAGCGGTTAAAATCATAAATACCGTATGCCAGATCGTCAATGTGCCAGCTGATGCAAGCATAG
>NZ_JAWRXJ010000889.1:0-239 GCF_046535095.1 Pseudomonas sp. SIMBA_041 | reverse complement strand
CTAAGTGTTTTGATGGAGCTTGCGTGCTTGCTGATTGGCTCGACCCACAAACGTTTGGCAATCTGCAGAGTGTACAGTATCAGCTATCTATCAATGATAAATTAACGCAAGATGGCGATAGTGCCTTAATGCTATTCCCTGTCTACGAATTGCTGGTCAATATCAGTCACGCCTTTAGCTTGCAAGCAGGTGATGTGATTATGACTGGTACGCCAAGTGGCGTTGGTGTGTTGCAAGCA
>NZ_JAWRXJ010000888.1:0-239 GCF_046535095.1 Pseudomonas sp. SIMBA_041 | reverse complement strand
ATGGAATCGTTGGTCCACAGGGCGCTGGAAGAGCGCTCGTCGACACTTTCAACGGTACCCGAGGCTTCGCTGACATAGACGTTACCGTAACCCTGGGCGACACCCACGTAGCTGGAAGCATCACGCTGCCACAGCACACGGCCGCTTTCCAGGTCCAGGCCCGCTACGCGGCCCTGGTAGGTGCTGACGTACAGGGTACCACCGGACAGCAGCAAGCCGCCGTCGATATCCACTACGCG
>NZ_JAWRXJ010000887.1:0-239 GCF_046535095.1 Pseudomonas sp. SIMBA_041 | reverse complement strand
GGTCAACGGTATCCGGTCAAGCGCACGCTTGGCCGTGGCGTGCGCGAGCGCGCGCCATAAAATCCATTCGCGCAGGATCATGCGGCCTCGCTCGCTGACATCAGCGCCACAGGCGCGACGTCGCGAACCTTGGCGGCCGCCTTGAGCAGTTGCCGCGCGAGCGCCTCTACCTCGTCCGCGCTGCTGATCAGCCGGAACTGATGCTCGCTGTTAGTTGCCCCGCGACGTCGATCTCGACC
>NZ_JAWRXJ010000886.1:0-239 GCF_046535095.1 Pseudomonas sp. SIMBA_041 | reverse complement strand
CCAGGCCCATGATCTGGTCCATGTCATCGGTACGGGCGGTGAGCATGAGGATCACTCCGTCATAACGATCCCGAACCTTGCGGCAGATGCTCAGGCCGTCTTCACCGGGCAGCATCAGGTCGAGGATCACCAGATCCGGCTGCTCGGCAATGATCCTGGCCGCGGCCCGGGCACCGTTGCCCTCGATCGGCTTCAAACAAAGCATTCGTGCCGAAAAATATGATCTGGTGATCGACGCC
>NZ_JAWRXJ010000885.1:0-239 GCF_046535095.1 Pseudomonas sp. SIMBA_041 | reverse complement strand
CGTTCAACGATCTGATCACGCTCGCCAAGGGCACGTCGATGGTGTACGTGCTCGCGATGCCCGAGCTGTTCTATACGGTGCAGGTGATCTATCGCCGCAACCTCGACGTGATCCCGCTGCTGATGGTCGCGACCGTCTGGTATCTGATCATCCTGACCGTGCTGTCCGCGATCCAGGTGCAGGTCGAACGCCACTATGCGCGCGGCGCGCTGCGCAATCCGCCGCCGTCGGCGTTGACC
>NZ_JAWRXJ010000884.1:0-239 GCF_046535095.1 Pseudomonas sp. SIMBA_041 | reverse complement strand
CCGCCTACGTGGCCGCCAAGCATGGCGTGGTCGGCCTGACCAAGGTCGTGGGGTTGGAAACCGCCACCAGCAATGTGACCTGCAATGCCATCTGCCCAGGCTGGGTGCTGACCCCGCTGGTGCAAAAGCAGATCGACGATCGCGCCGCCAACGGTGTGGACGCGCAGCAGGCACAACAGGACCTGCTGGCCGAGAAGCAACCTTCATTGGCCTTCGTCACCCCCGAGCAGTTGGGCGAG
>NZ_JAWRXJ010000088.1:0-360 GCF_046535095.1 Pseudomonas sp. SIMBA_041 | reverse complement strand
CCCGGGACACACAGGCTGCCAGGTAAACCACCCGCGGACGCGCGTCGCTGACGCTCGGGCTGAAGCGGATGGCCTTTTCCGGCTGGGGCATGGCGCTGCTCCACTGCGGCACCTGGCCTTTGGACAGACGCGTCAGGCTCGCCGACAGCTTGCTCAGGCGCGGCGCGCCCAGGAGCATGCGCGCACCGTTGGCCACGTGCAGGGTGAAGCGGGCGCCCTGCAAGGTGGTGGCGAAGTGCGAGCCGAGCCAGTCGGCGGTGCCGTTATGGGTGGCGTGTTCACTGCGCAGTTTCTTCACCAGCTCGCCGGTGTTGATACCCACCGGGCAGCGCTGGGCGCACAGGCCGGTGGCGGCGCAGG
>NZ_JAWRXJ010000883.1:0-239 GCF_046535095.1 Pseudomonas sp. SIMBA_041 | reverse complement strand
AACAGAGATGGTACGAAAGTTAGCTGTTTGACTCATCTGCCCTATTACTCCTCGCCAGTCGAACGAACCTGTTGGTGCAGGTCGGCGAGTTGCTCCAGCGTATCCGACACGCAATCGGAAATGACAGCTTCCAGCTCCGCCTCACCGAGTCCGGCAATCTTCGAGCGCAGCCCCGCTTCTATGACCTCTGCCAAACCAAAATCTTGGTCGTGGCCCGTGACGCACTGCGTGCCTTTGAC
>NZ_JAWRXJ010000882.1:0-239 GCF_046535095.1 Pseudomonas sp. SIMBA_041 | reverse complement strand
AGTCAATTGTCAATTTAAAATAATACGTTATAATTGTCATTCCGTAGGAATCTAAACTCTCTTTGTAGAGATGCTTCCAGCATGACAAACTAAAAGTAAATAAAATCTGCGAGAAAAGAAATCTGTGTAAATCTGTGAAATCCGTGGGAAACAAAAATTAAGTAAAAATGCACCTACAAATCAAACAAGCAAACATCGGCTATAACAAAACCTTAATTTCAAATGCTTCTGCCCATTTG
>NZ_JAWRXJ010000881.1:0-239 GCF_046535095.1 Pseudomonas sp. SIMBA_041 | reverse complement strand
AAGACATCGCACGTGCCGATGCTGCTCGCGGATCTCGCGCATCGCCAGGATCCGTCGTTCATCGAGCACCTGCGCGTGTTCAACACATTGCACCTGAAGGACGACGCGCAGTTCGCGGGATTCGCACGCAGCCTGGACTTGGTCAATCACGGCCGCGCGACGTTCGAGCCGCGCGTGCCGATCTACGAGATCCTAAACCGGCAGGCCGACGCGATCGTCGCGCACCACTGGGAGAACGC
>NZ_JAWRXJ010000880.1:0-239 GCF_046535095.1 Pseudomonas sp. SIMBA_041 | reverse complement strand
CGGATCCTGGTGCTGGAACTGTGCGACCGGCTGCTGCAACCGTTGCCGCCGGACTGGGCCGGCGAAGTCCTGCACGGCGGCTTCGCCCGCTTCAGCGGCCGCCTGCTGCGCTGCGATTTGCAGCAACGCAGCGTGCAAGTACTCGCCAAGGGCCTGGATACGCCTTCCAACCTGTGCTGCGTCGGAGACGCGGTGCTGGTGAGTGAAGGCATGGGCCTGAGTGGGCGGCCGATTCCGAC
>NZ_JAWRXJ010000879.1:0-239 GCF_046535095.1 Pseudomonas sp. SIMBA_041 | reverse complement strand
GCGCGAGACCTGGCTGAACAAGGCGCCAAGGCCGTCGCCATTCACTACAACAGCGCCTCCTCCAAGGCCGAGGCCGACGCGACCGTCGCTGCCATCCAGTCCAGTGGTGCGCAGGCCGTGGCGCTGCAGGGTGATCTGACCACGGCCGGAGCTGTCGAGAAGCTGTTCGCTGACGCCATCGCGGCCGTCGGCAAACCCGATATCGCGATCAACACCGTCGGCAAGGTACTCAAGAAGCC
>NZ_JAWRXJ010000878.1:0-239 GCF_046535095.1 Pseudomonas sp. SIMBA_041 | reverse complement strand
CCAAGAGCACCCCGGCCATTCAAAAAGACATCCCAGCGGCATTCGAGATGTACACGCTGCTGGAGCATTTTCTGAAGACGTTGCCCATTCGCCATGAGGCGCTGGGCTTCGGTGCACCCACCATCAACCTCGAGCCGGGTATCGTGGTGAGTCACGACGGCGGCAAAGTGATTGCCTTGTTGCCGATCCAGGCCAACCAGCTGGGCGACGTGGCATTCTGGCTGGCCGATGCGCTGCCC
>NZ_JAWRXJ010000877.1:0-239 GCF_046535095.1 Pseudomonas sp. SIMBA_041 | reverse complement strand
GCAAGGAAGCCCTGGAGGCCAGCCGGATCAAGTCGGAGTTCCTGGCCAACATGAGCCACGAGATCCGCACCCCGCTCAACGGCATCCTCGGTTTCACCCACCTGCTGCAGAAAAGCGAACTGACGCCGCGCCAGCTGGATTACCTGAGCACCATCGAGAAGTCCGCCGACAACCTGCTGGGGATCATCAACGAGATCCTCGACTTCTCCAAGATCGAGGCCGGCAAGCTGGTGCTCGAC
>NZ_JAWRXJ010000876.1:0-239 GCF_046535095.1 Pseudomonas sp. SIMBA_041 | reverse complement strand
AGATAGCGTACTCGATACTCAGTGTCTTCGAAATTTAATGTAGCATCATTTGATTGATAATAGTCATAGAGCTTCTCTGGATTCACTCGAACCACACGCTCAATCTGTACCAATGGAATCGCATAGTAGCGATCTGCAGCACGAACAACCAATGCGTCAGACACGGCTACCGTCAACGGTAGGCGCATCGTAAAACTTGAGCCTTTACCCAACTCTGAAACGACGGATACTGAGCCACC
>NZ_JAWRXJ010000875.1:0-240 GCF_046535095.1 Pseudomonas sp. SIMBA_041 | reverse complement strand
AGGGCCAAGGTCTGCAGCAGCTTGTCCCACAGCCCGCGCACGCCGATCAAGGCCAGCAGGGTAACCATCGCCACGCTGCGCAGTACGCTGCGGCTGGCATGCCAGGCGAGCAGCCCGACCAGCAGCAAGAGTGACCACCAGGGCAGCAGGCGCAGCAGGTTCTCCAGGCTTACCAACAGTTGCAGCAGCTGGTCCGAGACGCTGCGCAGGTGATCGCCGTAGTTCAGCACCAGCCAGTCG
>NZ_JAWRXJ010000874.1:0-240 GCF_046535095.1 Pseudomonas sp. SIMBA_041 | reverse complement strand
GAATGCACCGACTGCGACGATCCCTGCCGAAAACACAAGCTTGCATCCGCCGAAGAACGCCGCCGTAAAGACGATCTGCTTCATGTTCCAGTTCTGAGGCTCGCGTCGCGGCTCGACGTGGTCGGTGGTCAGCGACATCGTCAAGAAATCGTTGGTGACGAGCAGGATGATCATGATCATCGGTGTGATCACCGGTTGGTGTAGCGCGATGAGTCCATATGCCATCAGCAGCACGACCTC
>NZ_JAWRXJ010000024.1:0-2061 GCF_046535095.1 Pseudomonas sp. SIMBA_041 | reverse complement strand
GGATCGACTTCCTTGAGGCCCCCTCGCAGGGTGGCAACCACCGCCTTGACCGAACCTTTCTCGCCCTTGAAGGCCCCCCGAAACGACGCGTTGAACCCGGTCATATCGGCCTGACCGAAGAACTTCAGCACCTCGCGACGCACGCCGTTGGTGATGAAGCTGGCCTCGAGCTTTTCCATCCCCACGTCGAGCTCGACCGCCGCGTCCATGCCGCCCGCACGGTACTCGTCGGTTTTGAGGGTCAGCTTGGGCAGGGTCAGGCTCGGCACGTCGCCTTGCAGGCTGATACCGTCGACAAACAGGTTGGTGTTGTAGAGCACTTCCGGAATCATAAAGCGGCCTCCTTAGGCGGCGGTGTCCAGCACTTCAGTGATCCACTGATCGGTCACCTCCACGCGGAAGTTCGGGTTTTCGGCCGGCGGCACATCGGTGAAACGGATGTTCCAGTACACCTTGCCGTCGCTCAGTTCGCTGGAAGTGTTCAGCTCTTCGTCGGCATACACCTCGAAGTTGATGATTGCGCCCTGATTCTTCAGGTCGCGCATGAACGCCTGCAGGCCTTCGGTCACGTCCTTGACGTAGGTCGCGGTGATCGAGCGGTCCACCGCCCACTTGTGTGCGTAGAGGATGGCGTCCATGACGATGTCCAGCGTGCGCACGCGGGTGACGAACTTCCATTTCGCGTCGCTGGACAGCGTGCGGTTGCCCCACAAGCGATAGCCGTCATCACGAATGATCGTGGTGATATTCGCGTTATTCAGCACGTTGGCCCGACAGGAAGGATCGCCGTCGAGAAACTCGATCGGACGCGTAGTGCCGGTGATGCCGACAAACTCCTTGTTCGACGGCGAGGCCCAGAAACCGTAGGTGGCATCGGTCCAGGCAAACAGGCCAGCAGTCCAGGCCGAAGCCGGCGCGTTGATCGTGGCACTGGTCGTGGTGTCCCAGAACTGCACGCCCGGATCGACCATATAAGCGTGTTTGCTGCCGAAATTGGCGGCATAGGCAATCGCCGCTTCGTCGGTGGTGTTCGGCCCGTCGATGATGGCCATGGCGCGCATCTTGTCGCCCAACGCCACCAGCTCGGTGCCCACCGCCAGTGTCGACGAGTACCCCGGCGTCACCAACAATCGCGGCTGGGCGTTGAACTTGCTTTTGCCGTTGAGCAACGCCTGCATGCCGGTACGGGTGCCGTCGGCCCAAACGCCGCCGATGATCGCGGACAGTTGCTCGGCCGCGTCGTCCAGCAACGGCACACCGACGGCGACAATCACCGCCTTGGCCCGCTTGAAAATAGCCTTACAGTCCTTGGTGATCGCGGCGTCCGGCCCCCACGCCGCGACTGCCTCGCTTTCGCGGGTGATCAGCAGCAATTCATTGGCAGCGGCAGTGGCCGGCGGGCCCACGGTGAAGGTGTTGCACAGGCCGATGATCGACGCGGACGGGGTGGCGATGTGGCGTGCCCCGGTGTCCACCAGGGTCACGGTGACGCCGTGAAAGAAACTCATTGAGTGATACTCCAAAACGAAAAAGCCCCGCTTAAGCGAGGCTATGAGGGACGTGACGCGTAATCGAAAAGGAAACGCCCCGGCAATGCGGGGCGTCAGGGGGTCTGCTGATCCGGTTTATCCGGCCATCTAATCGTTAAGCGGTCGGCCTCACTGGACGCAGGGTGGAATCCGGAAAGTCTGGCGACTGGGGCCAGTTGCGAAGGTCCACGCGGTACTGCCGCCACTGCGCAGGCGTACTCACAAAAGCAGGATCACCGTCCTCAGCTTTCAGCAGTTCCACGTCCGCAACTGTCAGCTCTTGATCACGCCACGAACGCTCAGCATGTTCAGCATGGACAGCGATTGCGGGGCTTACTGGCAGGGCACCAACATCGACGCTGTATTCCTCAATATAATTGAATACCGCTACAGTGGCCGGAGCGTCATCACCTTTAACTGCCGTAAATGGAATCCAACCGTACACTTCGTGAAGAACTTCACAGTCAATAGCCCCATCCTTAAACTGCTTCAGGTTTTTGACTTCATAAACCCACGGTGCAGGTGGCTCAGG
>NZ_JAWRXJ010000087.1:0-361 GCF_046535095.1 Pseudomonas sp. SIMBA_041 | reverse complement strand
GATTGGCCTGGGCCTGTGCCTTAGTGACCTTCACTTTTCCTCTTCCGTGGACGAGTTTCTGTATGAAGTCCGACTATACATTGATGTCGGTCGTCATCAAAGTCTTGACATGTTGGATTATGACCATCATCATTGAGTCATTCCCAACACCGAACGCTGGAACAACATGTCAGAGAAATCGCTTTTCGAGCCGTACGCCCTCGGTAGCCTGACGCTCACCAATCGCATCGTCATGGCACCGCTGACCCGCAATCGTGCTGGAGCCGGGTTAGTGCCCAGCGAGCATGCCGCGACCTACTACGCTCAGCGCGCCTCGGCCGGGCTGATCATCACCGAGGCCACGCAGGTTTCGGCTCAGGCC
>NZ_JAWRXJ010000873.1:0-240 GCF_046535095.1 Pseudomonas sp. SIMBA_041 | reverse complement strand
GGGCGGGCGCACTGTTGCTGGCTCGCGAGCTTCGCCGACGCCAGCGCGCCGAATGCGACCTACAGCGACTGGCACGTCGAGATGCGCTGACCGGGCTCGAGAACCGCGGGGCGTTCGACGAAATGTTGAGTCAGGAATGGGCGAACACACTGCGCACGGGAAGGCATCTGTCACTGCTCTTTATCGACATCGACCGATTCAAGTCATACAACGATCATTACGGCCACCAATCCGGCGATC
>NZ_JAWRXJ010000872.1:0-240 GCF_046535095.1 Pseudomonas sp. SIMBA_041 | reverse complement strand
CTAAACCTATCATCTAACTATCTAACCATATAAATAGCCCTAGTAAGCACCTTGATATCATCTATGTAACTTTCATTATGCAAAGTCACCTTACCCTATTTCCGTCATCATTTTTAAAATAAGGACACGTCTGAATAAGCCTGATATGATAAGGAATAACGGTACAAATCGTGTCGTTTAAACAATAGGTTTATATACAGGGATGTCATATGGAAAACGTCAACCAGGCGGATTTTTGGC
>NZ_JAWRXJ010000871.1:0-240 GCF_046535095.1 Pseudomonas sp. SIMBA_041 | reverse complement strand
GGTTACTGACTTCCAGAATGTCATTTCGTGTTTCACCGTTTTATTTTTACAGAACTTCCGTATTTTTACAGAATACCAATATTCCTATTAAGCGAGGAGCTGCTGCAAATCCATCACTGAAAACGGATAGTTTAATCGTTTGGATGGTGTCAAAATCACAGGGATAGCTGTGACAAATTCCATCATAAGTGCCTCATCAAAGTCTGCAATATCGACATGTTGGTAGCTAATCGGTTGTAC
>NZ_JAWRXJ010000870.1:0-240 GCF_046535095.1 Pseudomonas sp. SIMBA_041 | reverse complement strand
CGCTGAGCCCGGCGTTCTCGGATGAGGGTTCACCGCGCCTCGATGTGCCGCTGATCACCCAAGGCCAGGCCGTGCAGCGTTTGATCAGCGCGCGTAGCGCGGCCGAGTTCGCACTGCAGGCCAATGGCGCCGACAGCTACGAGTCGCCCTGCGCCTTGAGCCTGGCGCCGGGCAACCTGGCCAGTGAGGCGATCCTCGAACGGCTTGGCACCGGGCTGTATATCAGCAACCTGTGGTACC
>NZ_JAWRXJ010000869.1:0-240 GCF_046535095.1 Pseudomonas sp. SIMBA_041 | reverse complement strand
ATGCACCGTCATCCTCCAATACGATGCAGTCGCGTAAGCAACTTGGGCACATTTCCCATTTGTCCGGGACGAGAAGGTCAATGGCTTCCTCTAGAGAAAGAAGGCGAAGATCACATCCGACGTGATCGGCTTTCTTCTCGGCAGGCTCCGTCCAACCGTTGGCCGCGACGATAATGGCCTTGTTCGCCCCAACCGCTTCTGCGAGTGCGAGGACTGATTCGACCTCCTTGATGTCGATTG
>NZ_JAWRXJ010000868.1:0-240 GCF_046535095.1 Pseudomonas sp. SIMBA_041 | reverse complement strand
CAGCGTGGATATGATCAGCTGATTCATGACGTGGCTCTACAGAATCTCGATGTGATGTTTGCCATCGATCGAGCGGGCCTAGTCGGTGAAGACGGTGCCACGCATGCTGGCGTGTTTGATTTCGGATTTTTACGTTGTGTGCCTAATATGGTGATTGCAGCGCCAAAAGATGAGAACGAATGCTACCACTTGCTCAATACTTGCTATGAGCATCCAGGCTGCACGGCGGTACGTTATCCG
>NZ_JAWRXJ010000867.1:0-240 GCF_046535095.1 Pseudomonas sp. SIMBA_041 | reverse complement strand
ATCCCTCCATCGCTCGCCAGTTTCAGGCGGGTGTTCCTCTTCAGGAGACTCCGATGTCCGTTGAGCAAGCTCCGGTGCAACGCGCCGATTTCGACCAGGTGATGGTTCCCAACTACGCACCTGCGGCCTTCATTCCTGTGCGTGGCGCGGGGTCCCGAGTATGGGATCAGTCGGGTCGGGAACTGATCGACTTCGCCGGCGGCATCGCGGTCAACGTACTGGGCCACGCCCATCCGGCCC
>NZ_JAWRXJ010000866.1:0-240 GCF_046535095.1 Pseudomonas sp. SIMBA_041 | reverse complement strand
ATCATTCAAAAAGCATTTGCGTATTCAGCAAAAGACAATAAAACACTTGCTCCATCAAAGCTGGCGTATTTTCAGGAAAATATTGATAAGTGGGTCGATATTGATGCCGAGCAGCTTATAGGGTCCAAGGACGTGATGGGCGATTGTGAGCTGATTAACCCAAAGACTGAAACATATCAGCGAATGTCAGAGTATGGCTCTACGATGCTTGGTTGGGACTTTATACCAGTTGATGACAAC
>NZ_JAWRXJ010000865.1:0-240 GCF_046535095.1 Pseudomonas sp. SIMBA_041 | reverse complement strand
CCGACGCCAACCAGGCCCTGGGTGAAGCCGGACTGGAACGTGCCCATCAGCCCGTAAGCCCATTCCTCAGCCTTGCCGCTGCGTTCGCTTCGGGGCTTGTAGGCATTGCGGCCACTGCTGTTGCGCCCGCCGTGCCGGTAATCGCGCTGGTCGAATACGCTGCGATTAAGCAGGCTCCAACTGCCGTCTTCAATGAAGCCCTTGCTGTTGGACTGGGCGGAGTCAGCGGTTGCGAAAGGA
>NZ_JAWRXJ010000086.1:0-362 GCF_046535095.1 Pseudomonas sp. SIMBA_041 | reverse complement strand
ATGCTTTAATAAAATAGAGCAGACTTTAATAAAATAGCGCAGACAACGCCATTACCCATAAAACCATTAATAAACTTAACGCTAAGAACTGTGCTGCAGAGCCGACATCTTTTGCGATTTTTGCGAGCGGGTGTTTGGCGGTTGAAGTATGGTCAACGCAAGCTTCGATACCTGTGTTGATTAGCTCAACAATCAAGGATAAAAAAGAAGCGACGACCAGCATCATTTTTATACCAAGCGTAAAAGGCATAACGATGACAGCAGCTAGCAGTATAAGATTGAGCCACAAAACTTGTCTAAAAGCCGCTAGCATCAAAGCTGACGGTCACAAGGCCAGTGCTTTTGCTTGTCACGTAGGAGAC
>NZ_JAWRXJ010000864.1:0-240 GCF_046535095.1 Pseudomonas sp. SIMBA_041 | reverse complement strand
GTCCAATGCGACCTGGGTCACAGGGTGCCCTCCACTCAAACGCTCGATGGCTGTGAGCAGGCAGACCTGCTGGCGCCACTCGGCAAAGCTCACTCCGGTCTGCGCACGGAAAAGCCGGGTATCCGTGCGTCAGGTCTCGCAGACAATGGCCGAAAGCATCATTGGTATGACTTGCTGAACGACTGCCGTGCTGCCTGCTTGCCGTAATTGTGCTTCGACAGACTCGCTCGAACCGAACAC
>NZ_JAWRXJ010000863.1:0-240 GCF_046535095.1 Pseudomonas sp. SIMBA_041 | reverse complement strand
AAAGCGGTGACCCGGGCAGTGCAGGCGCAAGATGCCGCGGCTCAGGTCGAGGTCGACCTGGCGGGCAAGCAGGTGCGGGTGCAGAGTGCGATGGCGGTGGAGCAGATCCTCACGGCGATCCGTGACGAGGGTTATCAAGCCGAAGTGGCCTGATGCCCAGGGGCGCTTGGTGCCCCTTTTGTTGCAAATGTTTTCATGCTGATGGAGCCCTTAGCAGGTAGACTTACGCACTTGCTTAGC
>NZ_JAWRXJ010000862.1:0-240 GCF_046535095.1 Pseudomonas sp. SIMBA_041 | reverse complement strand
CATCAGCACCAACGTCTGCAGGCTGCATCATGCCTACCTGAGCATTCATGTTCGCGCCGTCCATATAGACCTGACCACCATGCTTGTGGGTCAAGTCACAGATATGACGGATGCCTTCTTCGAATACACCGTGCGTCGATGGATAAGTGATCATTAGCGCACCTAGGCGATCGCTATATTCTTCACATTTGGCGGTTAAGTCGTCGATATCAACGTTGCCGTTTTCATCAGTTTTGACCA
>NZ_JAWRXJ010000861.1:0-240 GCF_046535095.1 Pseudomonas sp. SIMBA_041 | reverse complement strand
CAATTCACTGGCGCTGCGGGCGGCGCGCAGCGCGATATTCAGCATTGGCTGCATGGATAGGTCACCTAAGGTTGTTAAAGAAAGCCGAGCATTCTAGCAGAAAACTTTTGCAGATGAAGGTCGGCGTTCGCTTTGATTGCATTGATCCGCTGTGTGGCGCATTTCGTCAGCGGGTATTGGCCGCTCCTGTCGCGGGCTCTCAATAAGGCAGCGGAATTGGCAGATGGTTATTTTTGAGGC
>NZ_JAWRXJ010000860.1:0-240 GCF_046535095.1 Pseudomonas sp. SIMBA_041 | reverse complement strand
CTCTTGGGCGGTATCAGCCTGTTATCCCCAGAGTACCTTTTATCCGTTGAGCGATGGCCCTTCCATACAGAACCACCGGATCACTATGACCTGCTTTCGCACCTGCTCGACTTGTCGGTCTCGCAGTTAAGCACGCTTATGCCATTGCACTATCAGCACGATTTCCGACCGTACCTAGCGTACCTTCGTACTCCTCCGTTACGCTTTGGGAGGAGACCGCCCCAGTCAAACTGCCTACCA
>NZ_JAWRXJ010000859.1:0-240 GCF_046535095.1 Pseudomonas sp. SIMBA_041 | reverse complement strand
CCGTAGGCCGGATAAGGCGTTCGCGCCGCATCCGGCAGTTGGCGCACAATGCCTGATGCGACGCTTGACGCGTCTTATCAGGCCTACAAGTCTGTGCCGAACCGTAGGCCGTATCCGGCATGTCACAAATAGAGCGCCGGAAATATCAACCGGCTCACCCCGCGCACCTTTAACGCATCAGCCAACGGCTCAACGTCTTCCGGCGTGGCGCTCGCCCAGCTTTGCGCCTCGCCATACACG
>NZ_JAWRXJ010000858.1:0-241 GCF_046535095.1 Pseudomonas sp. SIMBA_041 | reverse complement strand
GCAAGTTCCCGTGGACGCAGCACGCGGACCGCTTCAAGCGGCTCAACGAGCCCGACGTCAGCTATCACGGCGTCGTCTACACGGAAGCGCTCGGGCAGGCCGCCTATATCGGCCGCGCGCGCGTCGTGCCGCTGCGCAACATGGGCGCGGCGATCTCGCCGTTCAACGCGTTCCAGATCCTGCAGGGCATCGAGACGCTCGCGCTGCGCGTCGAGCGCATCAGCGACAACGCGCTGAAGAT
>NZ_JAWRXJ010000857.1:0-241 GCF_046535095.1 Pseudomonas sp. SIMBA_041 | reverse complement strand
AGCGTGATAATCGCCGGCAGGATAGCGGAACGGAACAGGCCCGTCAGCTATCCCGTCCAGAAACTGACGTACGCGCGGATCAGGATTCGCCTGCAACGCCTGGGCACTGCCATGAGCGACAATTTTTTTGTCCGCCAGGATCCAGGCGTGATCCGCAATACTTAACACTTCCGGCACATCGTGAGAAACCACCACACAAGTCACGCCCAGCGCGCTGTTCAGCTCAGAACTCAGCTTCACC
>NZ_JAWRXJ010000856.1:0-241 GCF_046535095.1 Pseudomonas sp. SIMBA_041 | reverse complement strand
GATCGATGACCTGACCGACGCAATCATCCAGATCAAGTCGGAGAAGGGCGACCGCCTGACGATCAAGCAGATGGAGAAAGCGCGCGATCGCATGGAAGCGAAGCTGAAGCGCGCAGCTGAAACAGGCGCCAAGGATCGTGTCGTGACGTTCGACGAACTGGGCGTCGACGCGCTGTTCGTGGACGAGGCTGATGAGTTCAAAAACCTGTTCATTACGACCTCTCTGTCAGGCGTCGCGGGC
>NZ_JAWRXJ010000855.1:0-241 GCF_046535095.1 Pseudomonas sp. SIMBA_041 | reverse complement strand
CCCGCAAGGCAACTACCGGGCAGAAGACGGCTCGACGCTCAAACCGCTGGTGGGCCAGAGCTATGAGCTGGGGATCAAGGGTGCCTGGTACGACGGCCGTTTGAACGGCGCCTTCAACCTGTTCCGCACCATTCAGAAAGACCAGGCGCAAACCGACTTCAACTCGTCTTGCCCGTCATCCGATGGTTATTGCTACGTGAACGCCGGCCGGGTGCGTGCCCAAGGGTTCGAGGCCGAGCTC
>NZ_JAWRXJ010000854.1:0-241 GCF_046535095.1 Pseudomonas sp. SIMBA_041 | reverse complement strand
GGTGCTCCCGGCCACCATCCAGGCCGACCAGGAGCAGGTCAAGCAGGCGATCCTGAAGAACCTCGTAGCCCGCAAGTGGACCGTACAGCGCATCAGCCCGGAGCTGATCCAGGCCGAGATCACCGTGCGTCAACAGTTCCACGCGGAGATCGATATCCAGTACTCCGCCAGCTACTACAAGATCGTCTACCGCGACAGCCGCGACATGGACTACAAGGACGGCAAGATCCACAAGAACTAC
>NZ_JAWRXJ010000853.1:0-241 GCF_046535095.1 Pseudomonas sp. SIMBA_041 | reverse complement strand
ACGATGCCGCCATCGTCTCGGCCATTGTCGCCCTGGGCCAGGCACTGGGCCTGCGGATCGTCGCCGAGGGCGTGGAAACCGGGGTGCAGCAGACCTTCCTCACCCAACTGGGCTGTGATTCCCTGCAAGGCTATTTCCTTGGCCATCCGCTGCCGCCCGAAGGTTTCATGCAGGGCATCCACCGGGGCGAAGAAAAAGCCTGAGCCTCTCGCCTTGCCGGTTGCGGTCGCGATCTGGCGGC
>NZ_JAWRXJ010000852.1:0-241 GCF_046535095.1 Pseudomonas sp. SIMBA_041 | reverse complement strand
AACCTCAAAGGCGGAGGCACCATCAGCACCGGTGGCACCTGCAATACCTTGTGGACCGGTAATGGCTTCAATAAACTCCGCTTCAGTCTTACCAGCGTTACCAGCCAACCCTTCCCATACTTCATAGGCGGAGGCACCAGTGTCGCCTTTTAGCGAATCAATAAAGTCTTGTACGGTCAAGCCAGTATTGCCTGGTAAGGCTTCCCAGATCTCAAAGGCAGATTGTCCATTGTCACCATCA
>NZ_JAWRXJ010000851.1:0-241 GCF_046535095.1 Pseudomonas sp. SIMBA_041 | reverse complement strand
CATCGTCGCAGAAAAAAAATCTGTCAAACCTGCTGATAAGAGCCATCCATTAGGCTATGGCAAAGAATCCTATGTCTGGTCAATGATTGCCGCTTTTGGTGTATTTACGGCAGGCTCGATTGTGTCTATTTATACAGGTATTAAAGAGTGGAATGCTACTGAATCTGAGACCAACTATACAATTGCTTTTATCGTTTTAGCGGTAGCGTTTGTACTTGAAGGGTTTTCGCTAGTTCAGGCC
>NZ_JAWRXJ010000085.1:0-363 GCF_046535095.1 Pseudomonas sp. SIMBA_041 | reverse complement strand
ACCCAATGGCTTGGATGACGTATCCGGCGAAGCACCACACCTCGGCGTAGGGGCGCTCGATGCGCATAAGGCCGGCGTACGGCGCGCTGGCGCGTCATCGTTGGCACTCGCGCAATCATCGAGGCTCGTAGCAATTGCGCGCAACGTTCGCCACATTGGTCGCAACGACTAGGTGAGACACCTGCGGACAGCGCCCCCGCTTTCCGCTTTATGCGCATAAACCCATCGCACAAGCGCCCCATCTCTCCAGGCAGACGTCTCGCCACGCGAAACGCGGCCTCCCATCCCCTACAGCCTGCCTGAAGCGCTTGCACCGAGACTAGCTACAATACGCCCCTCCCTCTCCCGCAGCCCTTCTGAACG
>NZ_JAWRXJ010000850.1:0-241 GCF_046535095.1 Pseudomonas sp. SIMBA_041 | reverse complement strand
CTTGCATATAGCAGCCGCGTTATATCATCAGTTTGTCAAAAAAGATAATCTTATTGCCCGTATGAAATAATCGATAAACATTAAAAAGCCCCAAGTATCAAACTTGGGGCTTTTTTTATTCGTTGTAAAAATACGTACTGTTAGAACGTTATTTCTTATGCTCAGGCAAATTGATATTCATCTCTAACACATCTAAGCTGTCTTCAGAACGATGGTTAATATTGACATCATCAATCTGTAC
>NZ_JAWRXJ010000849.1:0-241 GCF_046535095.1 Pseudomonas sp. SIMBA_041 | reverse complement strand
CCGAAAACCGCCACCGCCTGAGCGATGCGTTCGCCATCCAGCCTGCCTGGCTCAAGCAAGTGCATGGCCTGGCAGTGGCGGTTTTCGGCGACGGCGGCTGGGTCATCACCAACGTGATCACCCAGGTTGAAGGTGTCAAAGGGCGGCAGGCTGACGCCGCCCTGACGCGTGGTGACACAAGCGCGAACCGAAGCCGGGGCCGGCCAGTCGGGCAATAGCAGCGCCTGCGTCAGACCACTCA
>NZ_JAWRXJ010000848.1:0-241 GCF_046535095.1 Pseudomonas sp. SIMBA_041 | reverse complement strand
ACCGATGTGCGGTCGACATCGGTACTGATGGCACTGCGTGAGCATGTCCCTGGACTTGAGATCCTGCATACCGAAGAGGAGATCATTCCTTACGAGTGTGACGGGTTGAGCGCGTATCGCACGCGTCCATTACTGGTTGTTCTGCCTAAGCAAATGGAACAGGTGACAGCGATTCTTGCTGTCTGCCATCGCCTGCGTGTACCGGTGGTGATCCGTGGTGCAGGCACCGGGCTTTCTGGTG
>NZ_JAWRXJ010000847.1:0-241 GCF_046535095.1 Pseudomonas sp. SIMBA_041 | reverse complement strand
AGAGCCTTTCAGCGAGCTTCACTATTTTAACAGAAAACCAAGACGTTACTATTATGTTATAAGTTACCGTAAGGGTTTTATGACTTTGTGCGTCACGACTGCCCATATTTATGATAGATTTGTTATACTCACAACGCCATCATCATCGTTCGAATAGCGTAAACGAGATGCTCTAGTACTACCCTATGCTTACCACTTATCAGGTCCATACTCTTTTATGTCAGACAACCGTAATTCAATG
>NZ_JAWRXJ010000846.1:0-241 GCF_046535095.1 Pseudomonas sp. SIMBA_041 | reverse complement strand
CCCTGGTCGTCGCGACCCTGGGTACTGCGCGTGACGCCCAGCTGCTGGACACCCTCGAAGGCGAGAAGAAAGACCCCTTCATGCTGCACTACAACTTCCCGCCGTTCTCGGTGGGCGAGTGTGGCCGCATGGGCGGTGCTGGCCGTCGTGAAATCGGCCACGGCCGTCTGGCCCGCCGTTCGGTACAGGCCATGCTGCCTGCCGCCGACGTGTTCCCGTACACCATTCGTGTGGTATCGGA
>NZ_JAWRXJ010000845.1:0-241 GCF_046535095.1 Pseudomonas sp. SIMBA_041 | reverse complement strand
CATCAATATTCCTTCTCCGGGCTAAACGATATTTACGAAAGCTTCATGCTTGACATTTCAGGAGCAAGTGAAATTCCAGTTACAAGGCTGTTTGGCAGATCGCCAGCAGGTATGAATGCAACCGGGGAAAGTGATCTGCAAAACTATTACGAGGTGGTTCAGCAGCAACAAGAATCCACCCTTGGTCCGATCCTCGACAAACTACTTCCGATCATTTGCATGTCTGAGTTTGGGGCCATAC
>NZ_JAWRXJ010000844.1:0-241 GCF_046535095.1 Pseudomonas sp. SIMBA_041 | reverse complement strand
ACCAAGTAATCTTGAGTCAACATGGCCAGACGCTCATCATCTTCAACAATCAAGATTCGGGGGGTGTTGTCTTCTTCATTCGTTGTCATTGTTATATCCTCTAATACATCTAATTTAAAAGCAGTAAAAGTAAGAGCGGTAAAATTAATAGCACCATATAGTGGCACAATTGATGTTCGTATAGCTGTTACAAACTTGGTAGCACAGTATACTATTAAATTATCAGCTTCCTATACTATAG
>NZ_JAWRXJ010000843.1:0-241 GCF_046535095.1 Pseudomonas sp. SIMBA_041 | reverse complement strand
AGGCTAAATGTTTACCCTTCTTCACCCGGAACTTCTTTTCCTTCAATAAATGCTTCCAATTCTAATGGAACGGGAGGAACTTCAATTGCTGTTACAACAATAGTATCCAATACATTAAATGGTAGTGTGCGGGGTACTTATGCTTTCGCCAATACTGTTGGAGAAGCAGAAGCTGGAATTTCCTCTGCAGGAATCAGTTATATACAGGATCCTGATGTAAGTGGATTGTCCTTTTATACAG
>NZ_JAWRXJ010000842.1:0-241 GCF_046535095.1 Pseudomonas sp. SIMBA_041 | reverse complement strand
CCCGGATCTACACCGTTCGCCAACTGTTTCCTGGCAGCGTCCCGACGCTCCCGGGCATCTTTCAAACCGACTTCGGGGTAAACGCCTAGGGAGATACGCTTTTCCTTCCCGCCGAATCGGTACTTCAACGCCACCACTTGCCTCCGGCCGTGGCGATCTCAAGATAGAGACCACCGCCATCGAACAGACGAATCGGTTTTTCGCCCGGCCTTGCGCTCTTGATTTTGACGTCGGTGAGGGC
>NZ_JAWRXJ010000841.1:0-242 GCF_046535095.1 Pseudomonas sp. SIMBA_041 | reverse complement strand
ATGAGCATGGTAGTAAGTCAGAGTCTGAGCGACTGCATGCTGAAGTTGCGCTACAAAACAGCTTGTATACGATTCAAGAAGCTTTTGTTTCATTCTTCGCTAACTTCCCAAATCGTATGGCGGCCAATGTGGTCAGCTTTGTGACTTTCCCAAGTGGACGCATCTTTACCCCAGCAAGCGATGAGCTAAAACGCCAGTTAGGTGATACTTTCATGGATGATTTTGCAGCCAACCCATTCCGC
>NZ_JAWRXJ010000840.1:0-242 GCF_046535095.1 Pseudomonas sp. SIMBA_041 | reverse complement strand
GTGTCTCGCTGCTGGCCTTGAAGTATCTTGAAAAACGCTACTCGGTGGGCGTCAAGGTGGTTGAGCTATGATCTTCGACTACAACGTGGTGTGGGAGGCCATGCCGCTGTACCTCGGCGGGCTGCTGACCACCCTCAAGCTGCTGGCGCTGTCGCTGTTCTTCGGCCTGCTCGCAGCGGTTCCGCTGGGCTTGATGCGGGTGTCCAAGCAGCCGCTGGTTAACCTCAGTGCCTGGCTGTACA
>NZ_JAWRXJ010000839.1:0-242 GCF_046535095.1 Pseudomonas sp. SIMBA_041 | reverse complement strand
CGAATCAGTCCTCTGAACAATGCATTCATGAAGGCGAGCTGGAGAGCGATTCGACGCGTCGACGCGATTCCGCACTCGTGCAAGCGATAGGGAGTAGATCGTGAATTACGAAATCAACGGAATCCGGAAAATCGCGCTGCTCTATACCGGAGCCGTGGTCTGGACGCCAAGCTACCTGCTTCCGTTCAACATCGAAGAGTCGATGGCCCGGTTCGGGCTGTCCGAAAGCAGCGCCGGGTGGC
>NZ_JAWRXJ010000023.1:0-3194 GCF_046535095.1 Pseudomonas sp. SIMBA_041 | reverse complement strand
TTGAGATGGTGAATGTTGATTTCTAGTCTTTGACTAGTTCGTTCTTTAAAAATTTGGGTATGTGATAGAAAGATAGACTGAACGTTACTTTCACTGGTAACGGATCAGGCTAAGGTAAAATTTGTGAGTTGCTCTTAATTGAGTATTATCGAATTTTCGGCGAATGTCGTCTTCACAGTATAACCAGATTGCTTGGGGTTATATGGTCAAGTGAAGAAGCGCATACGGTGGATGCCTTGGCAGTCAGAGGCGATGAAAGACGTGGTAGCCTGCGAAAAGCTTCGGGGAGTCGGCAAACAGACTTTGATCCGGAGATGTCTGAATGGGGGAACCCAGCCATCATAAGATGGTTATCTTAAGCTGAATACATAGGCTTAAGAGGCGAACCAGGGGAACTGAAACATCTAAGTACCCTGAGGAAAAGAAATCAACCGAGATTCCCTTAGTAGTGGCGAGCGAACGGGGACTAGCCCTTAAGTGGCTTTGAGATTAGCGGAACGCTCTGGAAAGTGCGGCCATAGTGGGTGATAGCCCTGTACGCGAAAATCTCTTAGTCATGAAATCGAGTAGGACGGAGCACGAGAAACTTTGTCTGAATATGGGGGGACCATCCTCCAAGGCTAAATACTACTGACTGACCGATAGTGAACTAGTACCGTGAGGGAAAGGCGAAAAGAACCCCGGAGAGGGGAGTGAAATAGATCCTGAAACCGTATGCGTACAAGCAGTGGGAGCCCACTTTGTTGGGTGACTGCGTACCTTTTGTATAATGGGTCAGCGACTTATTTTCAGTGGCGAGCTTAACCGAATAGGGGAGGCGTAGCGAAAGCGAGTCTTAATAGGGCGTCTAGTCGCTGGGAATAGACCCGAAACCGGGCGATCTATCCATGGGCAGGTTGAAGGTTGGGTAACACTAACTGGAGGACCGAACCGACTACCGTTGAAAAGTTAGCGGATGACCTGTGGATCGGAGTGAAAGGCTAATCAAGCTCGGAGATAGCTGGTTCTCCTCGAAAGCTATTTAGGTAGCGCCTCATGTATCACTGTAGGGGGTAGAGCACTGTTTCGGCTAGGGGGTCATCCCGACTTACCAAACCGATGCAAACTCCGAATACCTACAAGTGCCGAGCATGGGAGACACACGGCGGGTGCTAACGTCCGTCGTGAAAAGGGAAACAACCCAGACCGTCAGCTAAGGTCCCAAAGTTATGGTTAAGTGGGAAACGATGTGGGAAGGCTTAGACAGCTAGGAGGTTGGCTTAGAAGCAGCCACCCTTTAAAGAAAGCGTAATAGCTCACTAGTCGAGTCGGCCTGCGCGGAAGATGTAACGGGGCTCAAACCATACACCGAAGCTACGGGTATCACTTAGGTGATGCGGTAGAGGAGCGTTCTGTAAGCCTGTGAAGGTGAGTTGAGAAGCTTGCTGGAGGTATCAGAAGTGCGAATGCTGACATGAGTAACGACAATGGGTGTGAAAAACACCCACGCCGAAAGACCAAGGTTTCCTGCGCAACGTTAATCGACGCAGGGTTAGTCGGTCCCTAAGGCGAGGCTGAAAAGCGTAGTCGATGGAAAACAGGTTAATATTCCTGTACTTCTGGTTATTGCGATGGAGGGACGGAGAAGGCTAGGCCAGCTTGGCGTTGGTTGTCCAAGTTTAAGGTGGTAGGCTGGAATCTTAGGTAAATCCGGGATTCTAAGGCCGAGAGCTGATGACGAGTGTTCTTTTAGAACACGAAGTGGTTGATGCCATGCTTCCAAGAAAAGCTTCTAAGCTTCAGGTAACCAGGAACCGTACCCCAAACCGACACAGGTGGTTGGGTAGAGAATACCAAGGCGCTTGAGAGAACTCGGGTGAAGGAACTAGGCAAAATGGCACCGTAACTTCGGGAGAAGGTGCGCCGGTGAGGGTGAAGCATTTACTGCGTAAGCCCATGCCGGTCGAAGATACCAGGCCGCTGCGACTGTTTATTAAAAACACAGCACTCTGCAAACACGAAAGTGGACGTATAGGGTGTGACGCCTGCCCGGTGCCGGAAGGTTAATTGATGGGGTTAGCTAACGCGAAGCTCTTGATCGAAGCCCCGGTAAACGGCGGCCGTAACTATAACGGTCCTAAGGTAGCGAAATTCCTTGTCGGGTAAGTTCCGACCTGCACGAATGGCGTAACGATGGCGGCGCTGTCTCCACCCGAGACTCAGTGAAATTGAAATCGCTGTGAAGATGCAGTGTATCCGCGGCTAGACGGAAAGACCCCGTGAACCTTTACTATAGCTTTGCACTGGACTTTGAATTTGCTTGTGTAGGATAGGTGGGAGGCTTTGAAGCGTGGACGCCAGTTCGCGTGGAGCCAACCTTGAAATACCACCCTGGCAACTTTGAGGTTCTAACTCAGGTCCGTTATCCGGATCGAGGACAGTGTATGGTGGGTAGTTTGACTGGGGCGGTCTCCTCCTAAAGAGTAACGGAGGAGTACGAAGGTGCGCTCAGACCGGTCGGAAATCGGTCGTAGAGTATAAAGGCAAAAGCGCGCTTGACTGCGAGACAGACACGTCGAGCAGGTACGAAAGTAGGTCTTAGTGATCCGGTGGTTCTGTATGGAAGGGCCATCGCTCAACGGATAAAAGGTACTCCGGGGATAACAGGCTGATACCGCCCAAGAGTTCATATCGACGGCGGTGTTTGGCACCTCGATGTCGGCTCATCACATCCTGGGGCTGAAGCCGGTCCCAAGGGTATGGCTGTTCGCCATTTAAAGTGGTACGCGAGCTGGGTTTAGAACGTCGTGAGACAGTTCGGTCCCTATCTGCCGTGGACGTTTGAGATTTGAGAGGGGCTGCTCCTAGTACGAGAGGACCGGAGTGGACGAACCTCTGGTGTTCCGGTTGTCACGCCAGTGGCATTGCCGGGTAGCTATGTTCGGAATAGATAACCGCTGAAAGCATCTAAGCGGGAAACTAGCCTCAAGATGAGATCTCACTGGGACCTTGAGTCCCCTGAAGGGCCGTCGAAGACTACGACGTTGATAGGTTGGGTGTGTAAGCGCTGTGAGGCGTTGAGCTAACCAATACTAATTGCCCGTGAGGCTTGACCATATAACACCCAAGCAATTTGCGAGCTCGAAAGAGGCCAGATTGCGGTGTGTGAAGACGATACAAAGTCGAAAATTCGAAACGAAACACACAAATCTATT
>NZ_JAWRXJ010000084.1:0-365 GCF_046535095.1 Pseudomonas sp. SIMBA_041 | reverse complement strand
ATGGCAGTCATTTCGTGTCCTGAATGGATGTCTTTCTATTGAACGGATCAGGGCGCCGTCGAAGTGACGCCCTGACCGGTCGTCGGCTGGCATCGGGCGTGTAGCGCGCGCCAGTGACGTAACGTCGTGCCGCCGGCTACTTCAGGCTTGCGTGAACATGCCGGTTCCGGAACCCGTGAACTCGCCGTTCGCGCTTACCCACGGTCCCGATACCAGCACGGCCAGCACGCGCGGGCCTTCCAATAGGGTCATGGAAACCGAGCCGGAATTGATCGACAGCGACAACGAAAGCGGAACGCCGATCAGATTCTCCGCATCGGGAACCGTCCCCTGCATATACATGCCGGAAACGTTGATATTCGTTC
>NZ_JAWRXJ010000838.1:0-242 GCF_046535095.1 Pseudomonas sp. SIMBA_041 | reverse complement strand
CCGGAAGCCATTGCGCTGCCCATCGTCAAGGCGGCGGATGAGGTGATCAGCGGGCAACTGGACGAGCATTTCCCGCTGGTGGTGTTCCAGACCGGTTCCGGCACCCAGTCCAACATGAACGCCAACGAAGTGATCGCCAACCGGGCCATCGAGATGCTCGGCGGCGAGCTGGGCAGCAAGAAGCCGATCCACCCCAACGACCACGTCAACCGTGGCCAGTCGTCCAACGATACCTTCCCCAC
>NZ_JAWRXJ010000837.1:0-242 GCF_046535095.1 Pseudomonas sp. SIMBA_041 | reverse complement strand
CCTTATTAACTCAACAATCATTAAACCTAAAATATAGTACAGTGAAGTTAAGAGTTGGCGGTAGGCGCCACTATACTAAATTTTGGGGCGATAGCGGCAGACCACGAGGACACTTCGGTCATATAAAATACTGCCCTACTTCTTCTTATAACAAGTCGATGTACCAAATCTCTTTTAACCAATCCGGTATCGTCAAACATAAACTTAACGTAGACCACCCTACGAAATGTAATGGGTAATAG
>NZ_JAWRXJ010000836.1:0-242 GCF_046535095.1 Pseudomonas sp. SIMBA_041 | reverse complement strand
GCCCAGGGGCTGGTGATCATCATCAGTATTTCCGTGGCGATCAGTCAGTTGGAGGTTAAAACCGACCTGCTCAACCATGTGATCGTCATTGTATTGATTACCGTTGGTCTGGCTGTTGCACTGGCCATGGGGTTGGGAAGCCGGGAAATTGCCGGGCAGATTCTTGCGGGAATCTATGTGCGTGAGTTGTATCAGGTTGGGCAACAAGTACGTGTTGGTGAGGTCGAAGGCCAGATCGAAGA
>NZ_JAWRXJ010000083.1:0-365 GCF_046535095.1 Pseudomonas sp. SIMBA_041 | reverse complement strand
ATGTATTTTATTGTTTTAGTAGAAATAGTTGTTCCTAGATATATATGTAAATTAAAATTATTACTTATAAATCTCAAGAACATAACCACTTTTAAATTGTTTCCATTTTTGATGTAGTGCTTCTACAGATATTAAGCTAATTGTTTCTTTTGTCAATTTTTTGTTATTGAAAATAAAATATTCAGAAGTCAGAAGGTTAGAGGATAATTCAACCTCAAAACTTTTAGGATTAATAGCTATTAAATTAAGATCAAAAAGTGTATGAATATCTGCCCGTAAAAGAAGACCGTTTGATTGATGATTATCTTTCACTCCCCGGTACGGACTAATATGTGCAGCCTCTAGAATCTCTATGACTTTACAAT
>NZ_JAWRXJ010000835.1:0-242 GCF_046535095.1 Pseudomonas sp. SIMBA_041 | reverse complement strand
CTCCGGAGTCCGGGGCAATTGCGGCAGGCTGAGGAATTCACGACGGGCAATGGCGTGGGACTGCTGGACCATGTAGTCCAACGGCTTGAGCTGGCGCCGCAGCAGCAGGGCGCCGAGCACCGCGCTCACCGCACCGCAGATCAACAGCCAGCCCAGGCTGCCCAGGGCACTTTGCCAGAGCTTGGCCACGGCGAACATCGGGTGGCTGAGCACCTCGACCCGAGCCGCCTGTTCCCAGCCGC
>NZ_JAWRXJ010000834.1:0-242 GCF_046535095.1 Pseudomonas sp. SIMBA_041 | reverse complement strand
AGGACGCCGCCACGCTGCAGGATGACCATGCCGATGAATCGCGGATCAAGGCCGACCACGCAATGTCCCTAATCGTTCGCCACGGCCTGTCGAAATACAACCACGCACCCGATTTCGTTCCCCCGGACGACTGGCATGACGACGCGGTCCTGGTCATCGACCAGACCAGCGGTGACGTCGCCGTCCGCCTGGGCGGGGCCGACGCGTCGTCGTTCCGCGCGATGCTTGCCGCCGCGCTCGCC
>NZ_JAWRXJ010000833.1:0-242 GCF_046535095.1 Pseudomonas sp. SIMBA_041 | reverse complement strand
CCTGCTGAGCCAGGAGCTGTTGGCGCAGTGGCTGGGGCGTGAGCGTGACGTCGATGCCTACTTCCTCGGGCCCAAGGGCTTCATGGCAGTGATCAAACGTCACCTCAAGGGCCTGGGCGTGCCTGAACAGCAGAGCCGCTACGAGTTCTTCGGGCCGGCGGCGGCGCTGGAGTAACCTGCGCCTATTGTGGGTAGGCGCCCGACAAGGCCGTGCCTACCCAGAGCACCTCATCTATATAAAG
>NZ_JAWRXJ010000832.1:0-242 GCF_046535095.1 Pseudomonas sp. SIMBA_041 | reverse complement strand
CGTTCGATGATGCCCGCCGCACCCATGCCGGTGCCGACGCACATCGTGACCATCCCGTACTTCAGGTTGCGGCGGCGCAGGCCGTGCACGACGGTCGCCGCGCGGATCGCGCCGGTCGCGCCGAGCGGGTGGCCGAGCGCGATCGCGCCGCCGACCGGGTTGACCTTCGACGGATCGAGGCCGAGATCGCGGATCACCGCCAGCGACTGCGCGGCAAATGCCTCGTTCAGCTCGATCCAGTC
>NZ_JAWRXJ010000831.1:0-242 GCF_046535095.1 Pseudomonas sp. SIMBA_041 | reverse complement strand
AGACATACAGATCCAGTTCCTGACGCAGCGCGACGTTCAGCGAACGGATGCCGCCGCCCACCGGCGTGGTGAGCGGACCTTTGATCGACACGACGTATTCCTTCAGCACCTGCATCGATTCTTCCGGCAGCCACACGTCCGGGCCGTACACCTTGGTTGCCTTCTCGCCGGCGTAGATTTCCATCCAGTGGATCTTCTTCTTGCCTGCATACGCTTTTTCGACTGCCGCATCCACCACCTTG
>NZ_JAWRXJ010000830.1:0-242 GCF_046535095.1 Pseudomonas sp. SIMBA_041 | reverse complement strand
CATCGGTGGCTTCCATGGCCACCTGATGCAGGCGTTGCAGGTTGCCGGCCACATCCAGCGGCCGTGGCGGGCACTGATACAGGGCGACGCGCATGGTCTTCACTCCACTCACTGACAGACCGGCCACTGTAGCCGCTGTCGCAGGTTCGTACGACATCCCCGCAGGGCAAGCCTGCGGGAACGAGCGCCTGCCCGGCCGCCGGTTTCAGTCGGCCAGGGCAATCGGCCCGATCTCGTGGAAC
>NZ_JAWRXJ010000829.1:0-242 GCF_046535095.1 Pseudomonas sp. SIMBA_041 | reverse complement strand
CTGCAGCCTTCGCGCAGCCACCTGCCGGTGCAGCGGTTCGTGCACCCGGATACCTTTGCCTGGTTCGCCGAGCAGGCTGTGGCGATGGGCTTCAGGAATGTGGCGTCGGGGCCGCTGGTGCGCTCGTCCTACCATGCCGACCAGCAAGCCTTGCACGCGGTTCGGTAAACGCCGGGGCTGCTGCGCAGCCCATCGCGGCGCAAGGCCGCTCCCACATTGACGGTGTATGCCCATATTCACAG
>NZ_JAWRXJ010000828.1:0-242 GCF_046535095.1 Pseudomonas sp. SIMBA_041 | reverse complement strand
GAAAAAGCATCTACGCTATTTCCTGTGAAAGCAAGTATTTTATCATTTTGGGCAACAGTTCTGTTATCGGAAAGAATTCCGTCTGAATTATATAGATTAATATTTCTCCCTCCGGAATTCAATTTCATCCATGCAGAGCCATCAAAATAATAATATCCATTTTCATCGATATTTATTGCTTGCCCTGTTTGTGTTCCTGAAGCAAAATTATTTATGTAAACTAGATTGGAAACCGGTATGCC
>NZ_JAWRXJ010000082.1:0-366 GCF_046535095.1 Pseudomonas sp. SIMBA_041 | reverse complement strand
ATGGTGTGACCAGTTTTCGAATTTCTTTTGCAAATCGATAACAGGAGGGTCGATCATATGACTTGGACGGAAAGGCTTTCTCTTCGCATTGCACAATCTATCAAGACTGAAGAAACCCCCTATTCTATAGGACAATTAGCACATGGAATTGAAATCTTTGTACTTAATGTCATGAATGGTGACACGCTTTACGCAACCTTCAGTCTTACAGCTTTGGTCACCTGATTCCACTTGTAATCCAAGGGCTTTGACCAACTTACGAGCAGGCACATAAACAGAACCTAAGATGAGCATCTTGTCAAGATCTTTGCCATTAACTCGAACATCTTGGTTGCTTCCATTTCACATTTTCACCTAAATTTTTTC
>NZ_JAWRXJ010000827.1:0-243 GCF_046535095.1 Pseudomonas sp. SIMBA_041 | reverse complement strand
CGCGTCGAGAAAGATCTGCCCGGAATCGGCCACGGTGATCGCCTTCGTCTTCGGCTTCGCGAGGCTCGCGGACGAGCTCGCCTTCGGCAGATCGACCTTGATGCCCTGCACCGACGCGGTGGTCATGATGATGAAGATGATCAGCAGCACGTACGCGAGGTCCAGCATCGGCGTGATGTTGATGTCGTCGTACGGCTTGTCGTCGTCCTGAACCTGCATGGTGGTCTCCTGCGTGCGTTCAGT
>NZ_JAWRXJ010000826.1:0-243 GCF_046535095.1 Pseudomonas sp. SIMBA_041 | reverse complement strand
ATGGCCAGAAGAAGATCATCATCGGTGACAAGGGCGAGCGTATCAAACGCATTGGTTCCGATGCGCGCATAGATATGGAAGTGCTGTTCGACGCCAAGGTCATGCTCAACCTCTGGGTCAAGGTCAAGGGCGGCTGGTCCGACGATGAGCGCGCCCTGCGCTCGCTGGGCTACGGCGACCTGTAACCCCTCCAGCGGCCCGGATCTCTCCGGGCCGCTCTGCTTTCGGGCCACTCCCCATGGA
>NZ_JAWRXJ010000825.1:0-243 GCF_046535095.1 Pseudomonas sp. SIMBA_041 | reverse complement strand
GCGCCGTTGCGCGAGCAGGCCGGGCAGGACCATGGCCAGCAACGCCACCAGCGGGATGAACACCAGCACGCCGCGGGTTTCGGACCATTGGCGGGGAAAGATCATGCCGACGAATTCAATGCTCATGGGGAGTGTCCTGAGGTCGCAGAAGAAGGAAAGTGCCTAGAAGCGGTAGTCCACCTGGGCCAGCACGGTGCGACCGGGCATGGGCTGCAGGAAGGTATTGGTGGAGCCGGCCAGGCC
>NZ_JAWRXJ010000824.1:0-243 GCF_046535095.1 Pseudomonas sp. SIMBA_041 | reverse complement strand
AACGAGATGCAGGTCGGCAACACGGTCGGGATGGTGATGGACTTCTGGTGCTCCACCGAACCCGCCCGCGAAGAACTTCTGTCGCTGGCGCGAACCGTAAGCGCAATTCTGCGCGCGTCATTCTTTGTCGGCGTAGCTGACACGGTTGTGTCTACCTTGCGACTTTTGGATTCCGTCCGCTTTTCCGCGAGAAGGCCTCACCAATACCGAGTTGAGCGTGGACGAATGCGTGCAGTCGTTAGC
>NZ_JAWRXJ010000823.1:0-243 GCF_046535095.1 Pseudomonas sp. SIMBA_041 | reverse complement strand
CGCAACGGCGAGAAGATCATGCGACGCTACTGGCGATAGACACCACCAGGTTCGCTATTGGTCACAGGTCTTGCCGGTCTGATGCGTAGCGCAGTTCCGAACTGGCCTTTGTTGCGAGGATGACGTGAACGTCGGGTGCAGTCGCCTTTCGCTTTCTCGGTTAGCGAAAGGGAAGCTTAAGAGAGGTGCGGGTGGAACTACGCTCCAGCATCTTTATTCCGCGCCAGCGGGATGAATCGACGA
>NZ_JAWRXJ010000822.1:0-243 GCF_046535095.1 Pseudomonas sp. SIMBA_041 | reverse complement strand
CGCTGCCTCTGCCACGCACGCACCTGGGCGCTGGCGATTTCTCGCACATCGGCAAATGAGCCGATGCCCGGCGGAATGCCCGGCAGCTTCTCGCGGTCCACCAAGATGATGAGGCGCGCCCAGTTGTGATGGTCGCCCGGACCCAGGATGTGTGAGGGATTGAACACAATCCAGGGCACGCTGGAGCGCCGCACGGCTTGTTCGCCCAGATACTTGGTGCGCTCATAGTTGATCCAACTCTCA
>NZ_JAWRXJ010000821.1:0-243 GCF_046535095.1 Pseudomonas sp. SIMBA_041 | reverse complement strand
ATTAACAGCGTCTGTACCATTGACACCAGCGGCTACGTTGATGATCTTGTTGCCACCATTATCAAGCCCTGTATTGGTCAAGCTGACATTAGTGATGCCAGCAGGAGCCCCTGCTGCTTTGGTGATGATGATGCCATTACCATTAACGGTTGTGGCACCAGTCGTTACGCTGCCACTATCTCCTAGAGCTAGGTTTTTGTTTAGGCTAACTTGTACGCCATCAGTGGTCGTGGTACTGGTTAG
>NZ_JAWRXJ010000820.1:0-243 GCF_046535095.1 Pseudomonas sp. SIMBA_041 | reverse complement strand
GAAGTCGGTTGAAGAGCAGCTAGCGCTGATCAAACGTGGTGCGGAAGAGTTGTTGGTCGAGTCCGAGTTGATCGAGAAGCTCAAGCGCGGCGAACCGCTGCGCATTAAGGCTGGCTTCGATCCGACGGCGCCGGATCTGCATCTCGGGCATACCGTACTTATTAATAAGCTGCGTCAGTTTCAGGACTTGGGTCACCAGGTAATCTTCCTGATTGGCGACTTCACCGGCATGATCGGTGACCC
>NZ_JAWRXJ010000819.1:0-243 GCF_046535095.1 Pseudomonas sp. SIMBA_041 | reverse complement strand
GGACAAGCTTTGACGATTTTAAAATAAAATATTATTCCGGAACAGCAGTTTACGATAAAACTTTTCAATATAAATCTAAAAACGAAAAGGTATTTCTTGAATTGGGTACTTCGGGTGCCGCAGCACAAGTCTTTATTAATGGGAAAAATGCGGGAATTGTATGGTGTTCCCCTTGGAGGATAGAAATTTCAGATTTATTACGAAACGGAAAAAATCATCTGGAAATCAAAATATCAAACTCAC
>NZ_JAWRXJ010000818.1:0-243 GCF_046535095.1 Pseudomonas sp. SIMBA_041 | reverse complement strand
ATGACTAGGTACACCATGCATCTCTAAATAACTGGGCGACGCAACCGGTATAAAGCCATTATCCATGAGCCTAATGGCAAGCACTCGCTCATTTGGCGCATAACCACCGCGAATCGCAATATCGACATCGTCACGTCCCAATGCGGATAATTCATCACTGAGACTGACATCTAGTACAATCTCTGGATACAACTCACCAAACTCATCCAGCAGTGGTAGCAGTATTTTTTCACCAAAACCCAC
>NZ_JAWRXJ010000817.1:0-243 GCF_046535095.1 Pseudomonas sp. SIMBA_041 | reverse complement strand
CTGGATCGGCCAGTTGGCGCGCCCTGCCGGGCTGAGTTGGCAGCGTGACGAAGCCCTGGACATCCTCGCCGTGCGTTGGGCCACCGGCCGCGGCAACCGTAATGGCCGTTGTGCCTATCAGTTCGCCCGCTACTGGGTCGGGCTGCAATTGCTGGAGCAGAAATAAATGATCGACCTCAATGCCAGTGGTACCGGCCTTGACGGCTACCGCCTGCTGGCTGCGCAAGTGCAGGCGCTGTTTGC
>NZ_JAWRXJ010000816.1:0-243 GCF_046535095.1 Pseudomonas sp. SIMBA_041 | reverse complement strand
CGGCGAGTATCTGTGCCTGTTGAACAACGACATCGAGGTGATTTCGCCGGATTGGCTCAACGAGATGGTCGGTATCGCCTCGCAGCCCGGCAACGGCGCGGTTGGCGCCGCGCTCTGGTATCCGAACAACACGCTGCAGCATGGCGGGGTGCTGATCGGCCTGGGCGGCATTGCCGGCCACATGCATCACAAGATGAAGCGTGGGCACTTTGGCTATTTCGGCCGGGCGGTGACTGCGCAGAA
>NZ_JAWRXJ010000081.1:0-368 GCF_046535095.1 Pseudomonas sp. SIMBA_041 | reverse complement strand
AGCAAGGTTATCACGTCCGACTTCGCTGTCGAGAGGCTGAAACTCCCGCAAATCGATGAGGATGAAATCCAAGTCGATGGCGTGCGAAGGAACCTCCGGGGCAATCCCGACTGCACGATCGAGCTGCGCTACGAACTCAGTCCCGAAGGCGTTCAGCGTGTCGTCGGCGAGATTCGCAACGAAGCGACCGACAAGCATGTTACGGTGAAGATCGTGAATGGCGGCCGGGAAAAGGCTTTGGCGGCGGCCGCGTCGCACAACGCCAAGGCGACCTTCCCCGCGTTTCAATCGCTCGAGGGCGGTCCTACCGATTTCAATGATCTGCATGAGCGGGAGGGGCTCAGTACAGTCCGGCGGCAGATCGGCAT
>NZ_JAWRXJ010000815.1:0-243 GCF_046535095.1 Pseudomonas sp. SIMBA_041 | reverse complement strand
ACCACTGGAGATTTGGTTACCAACATCAACCTGCTTGAGACCAACGCGACCATCGACTGGTGCGGTGATGCGGCTCCAGTCGAGTTGCAGCTGTGCGCTGGCGACGCTTGCTTCATCAGCCTTAATGGTGCCTTCGGTTTCACTGACCAGCGCTTGTTGGGCATCCAGTTCCTGACGAGATACGAGATTGGTTTTTACCAGTTGTTGATAACGCGCCAGGTCACGGCGGGCGTTGGCAAGCGT
>NZ_JAWRXJ010000814.1:0-243 GCF_046535095.1 Pseudomonas sp. SIMBA_041 | reverse complement strand
ATGCCCGGATATGTAAGAACAGCAACAACTACTGACCAACGCTTCTTTACCTGATATCAGGATTTCTTCATTTTCACCTTTGCAGTAACCAACAATGCAGTCAGCAACATCAATGTGCCGGACAACATCAACGGCGAAGTCAGACCAATATTATCCAGCGCATAACCGCCGATTGCCGCGCCACAGGTATTAGCAAGCTGAATAACCGCCACCTGAATAGACCCGGCTTTTTCTGCCTGATCG
>NZ_JAWRXJ010000813.1:0-243 GCF_046535095.1 Pseudomonas sp. SIMBA_041 | reverse complement strand
CCTTCATGCGGTTGGCGCGGCGATTGGCGAACAGATAAGCATGGTGCGGGTGCGCGGCACCGAATACCTTGACCACGCGCGCCAAGGCCGTGTCGAAACCGGCACGCATGTCCAGCGGATCGGTCGCCAGCCAGATCTCGTCGACGCGGATCACCGCATCCACTCGCGCAGCCAGGCGGCACACTGGGCGGCTTCGGACACGGGCCAACTGACCGTGATCGACTGATCGCCCCGGCGCACCTC
>NZ_JAWRXJ010000812.1:0-243 GCF_046535095.1 Pseudomonas sp. SIMBA_041 | reverse complement strand
CGCCGGCAAGATGAGCGACTGCGGTATCGACGGTGATGAGCAGGTCGAGCGTCTCGAGTATCGCGAGCGTATCGGTGAAGTCTTCGATGATCGGGCCGAGCGTATGTATCTCGAACTCGGTCGCGAGAGCTTCACTGTCGCGCTCATGCGCGCCTTTCTGAAGAGAGAACCATGTTGTCCGCGGAAGCGCCAACAGAGGTCTCAACATGTCGATGTCGATAGAACGGAACCGGTCCAACGCGG
>NZ_JAWRXJ010000080.1:0-368 GCF_046535095.1 Pseudomonas sp. SIMBA_041 | reverse complement strand
CCCATCACCATCGCCTGGTCGACCCCCGGCGCCGCCCTGCTGATCACCAGCCTGTCCGGAGTGACCTACGGCGAAGCCATCGGCGCCTATATCACCTGCGCCGTGCTGGTGACCCTGTGCGGCCTGACAGGCAGCTTCGAGCGGCTGATGAAAAAGATCCCGGCGTCCCTGGCTGCGGCCCTGCTGGCGGGGATCCTGTTCAAGATCGGCAGTGAAATCTTCGTCGCCGCCCAGCACCGCACCGGCCTGGTGCTGGGCATGTTCCTCACCTACCTGGTGGTCAAGCGCCTGTCGCCGCGCTATGCCGTACTGGCTGCGCTGCTGATCGGTACGGCCTTGTCCGGGGCCATGGGCCTGCTGGACTTCAG
>NZ_JAWRXJ010000811.1:0-244 GCF_046535095.1 Pseudomonas sp. SIMBA_041 | reverse complement strand
CTGACACACCCAGCAGTAGTAGAATGGTTGAAAAAATATATCTAGATTGCGATGCCCTCCTTCCGGATTACCCGGCGGGAGGGCTTTTCTACTTTTTGGAACAAAAAGCAAATGGAAGCGACTGCAAAATCTCCAAGATAAAATCGAGAGGATGACACTGGTTTACACAACCTGACACTGACGTTCATTTTGCCTTTCTTTTCCGAATCTGGATTATACTTGAGTCAAGCGAAAGAAATAAAGA
>NZ_JAWRXJ010000810.1:0-244 GCF_046535095.1 Pseudomonas sp. SIMBA_041 | reverse complement strand
TATCAGAAATTCGCATGGTATACGCTGTATTAGCACCATTGACGAATCCAATGTCTTTTACATTTGGGTCTGCGTTTGTTTGAATGCGCGGGTTGTAGGCCGTGCCGTTTCCCGTGCCCCCAATCACAATACCGGAGTCTTGAGTGGTTGAAGTGACGGCAAGCGGTTGTGCGGTAGTTTGCGCAATGGTAACGGGACCGGTAAAAGTGCCGCCGGATTTCGGCATGTTCAACGCTGCATTAGC
>NZ_JAWRXJ010000079.1:0-368 GCF_046535095.1 Pseudomonas sp. SIMBA_041 | reverse complement strand
TTTTTTGTTTGCAAGCAGCAGATTACGCGCAGAAAAAAAGGATCTCAAGAAGATCCTTTGATCTTTTCTACGGGGTCTGACGCTCAGTGGAACGAAAACTCACGTTAAGGGATTTTGGTCATGAACAATAAAACTGTCTGCTTACATAAACAGTAATACAAGGGGTGTTATGAGCCATATTCAACGGGAAACGTCTTGCTCTAGGCCGCGATTAAATTCCAACATGGATGCTGATTTATATGGGTATAAATGGGCTCGCGATAATGTCGGGCAATCAGGTGCGACAATCTATCGATTGTATGGGAAGCCCGATGCGCCAGAGTTGTTTCTGAAACATGGCAAAGGTAGCGTTGCCAATGATGTTACAG
>NZ_JAWRXJ010000809.1:0-244 GCF_046535095.1 Pseudomonas sp. SIMBA_041 | reverse complement strand
CAGCATCCCTCCCATCGCCTTTGCTACCGGAACCCACTTGTGTACGGCAAGCAAGCGATTGATGCGCATCCCGATAATAAAAACGACGAATGATTCGTCCATTTCGGCAGTAAATCTTCCCCGCACGATTTTTGACATAGTGATCACCTACTTTAACAAGGATTTAAGATGCATTTCGTAAAATGACATAAAATCGCTGGCGCGAAACAAATGAGCAGACAAATAGGCACCGTAGAACATGGAG
>NZ_JAWRXJ010000808.1:0-244 GCF_046535095.1 Pseudomonas sp. SIMBA_041 | reverse complement strand
GCGTTCTCGATCGGCTGCGGCTGGATGCTGCCGAGCACGGCCGCGCCGCCGCCTTCGTACTTGTAGGTGTGGGCGAGCTGGCCGACGATGTATTCGTCGCCGCGTTCGCAATGGGCCATCAGCGCGGCAAGATTGCTCTGCGTGCCGCTCGGGAAGAACAGGCCGGCTTCCTTGCCGGCCCGCTCGGCCGTGACCGCCTGCAGGCGGAGCTCGGTCGGGTCGTCGCCCCATACGTCGTCGCCCA
>NZ_JAWRXJ010000807.1:0-244 GCF_046535095.1 Pseudomonas sp. SIMBA_041 | reverse complement strand
CACCTTCGGCATGCGGGTCTGGCCGCCGACCAGGATCACGTCGTCGATGTCCGACACCTTGACGCCGGCCTCCTTGATCGCGATGCGGCACGGTTCGATCGTGCGCTCGACGAGGTCCTCGACCAGCGCTTCCAGCTTCGCGCGGGTGATCTTCCGGTTCAAGTGCTTCGGACCCGATGCGTCGGCCGTGATGTACGGCAGGTTGATTTCGGTCTGCTGGCTCGACGACAGCTCGATCTTCGCC
>NZ_JAWRXJ010000022.1:0-5412 GCF_046535095.1 Pseudomonas sp. SIMBA_041 | reverse complement strand
CCCTTTTCCCCAACCCCGCCCTGTGCGGGGTTTTGCATTTCTGGAGAGCCTCTTTATGGCCGATATTGGCATTTTTAACGACGATGTATTTTCGGTGTCCTCGCTGACCGCAGCGATCAACGAACAGGAATATTTGCCGGGGCGCATCAGCAGTCTGGGCCTGTTTCGCGAGGAAGGCATCAGCACCCTGACCGTCCAGATCGAAAAGGACGGTAACACCCTGGCGCTGGTGCCGGCGGGTGAGCGCGGCACCTCGGGGCTGGTCGTGGGTGCCAGCAAGCGGCAGATGATTCCGTTCAACACCGTGCACCTGCCGCAGCGTTTCACCATAAAGGCCGACGAGATTCAAGGCATTCGCGCCTTTGGTACGACCACCGAACTGCAGGCGGTGCAGGGCGTAGTAAACACGCGCCTGAGCAAAGCCAAGCGTCAACTCGATGCCACCCATGAATTTCAGCGCATGGGTGCGCTCAATGGTCTGGTGCTGGACGCGGATGGCTCAACGGTCCTGCTGAACATCTATCAGGCATTTGGTGTGGAGCAACAACGCCTGTCCATGGGCCTGAACGACTCGGCGACGAAGATCCGAGTCAAGTGCGCCGAAGCGCTGGACATGCAAGACGATGAGCTGGGCAGCGTGACCAGCTCGGGCGCGCGAGCCTTCTGTGGCAAGAATTTCTGGAACAAGCTGATCACGCACAAATCGGTTGAGGAAACCTACCTCAATACGATCCAGGCCGCGGAGTTGCGTGGCGATGCGCGAGACAGTTTCGAGCTGGGTGGCATCGTCTGGGAGCGCTACCGGGGGCGCATCGCTGGCGTATCGTTTATCCACGACGATCAGGCGTTATTGATTCCTGAAGGCGTGCCGGAGCTGTACATCTCCTGCTTTGCCCCTGCGGACTACATGGAGACCGCCAATACCCAAGGCCTGCCGTATTACAGCAAGCTGGAACCACTGCCGTTCAACAAGGGCATGGCCGGCGAAGCCCAGTCCAACCCATTGCACCTGTGTACGCGTCCGCGGGCGCAGATCCTGCTGACGCTCTGATCATGGCCTTTCGAGAGCTGGTCGAGGCGATCGACAGCGTGGTGTTCGACACCCTGGCCGACGTTGGCTACATCGAAGGTCGGCGGGTGCTGGGCATGTTTTCGGCACCCTGGTTGCAACCCAAGATCGGTCGCTTGAACACCGGTCTGCGCGAGCCGTGTTTTCACATTCGGGTCGCCGATGCCGCGGGCGTGGAAAAAACGCAAACGGTGCTCATCGAGTTGCCCGCCCTGGACGGCGGTGGCGAGTACACCCTGACGCACCTGGAACCAGCGGGTGATGGGCTGGTGGCCTTGTCGCTGAGGTTAAAAGCATGAGTGCTGTGCCGGTGTCGCTGCAGCTTTCGGCTGACGATGTGCAGGCTTTTGAACAACTGGCCAAGGTGATGCCCAAGGCCGTGGCCGCGGCGCAACGACGGGCGATTAACAAGACGTTGGGGTGGCTGGCCACACACATGGCGCGCGATGTCAGCAAGCAGGAGCGGATTGCCGTGCGGGCAGTGCGGCAGCGTCTGCGTTGTTATCCCATCAAAGGCCAGGGGCAACCGGGCAAACTTTGGTTCGGCACCAACCCAATGGACGCCAGCCGGGTAGGGAATCCCCGTCAGGGCAAGGCCGGTGTCTCGGTGGCGGGACGACGGTATCAGGGCGCTTTTTACAAGCGTGTGTATGGCAACAAGGCGGATATCTGGATTCGTACCTCCAGCAAACATTTCAACCCGGACGACTATCCCGGCGGCGCATCCGCGACAGGGGGTAAGAGCTCGGGTTGGATCGCGGAAAACGACAATCGTTTTCCGCTCGCCAAGGCCACGGTTTCGCTCGAAGACGCCGAAGAGCCTTTTTACACCTGGGCCAACAAAGCCGATGAGCGCCTGCTGATCGTGTTCAAGCAGGAAATGAACTTTGAACTGCATAAGTACCTGAAGGGGAGCGCCCGTGTCTGATCCTGCTTTTTCGCTGGACGCGCTGTACGCCGCCATAGAGGAACACCTCCGCCAAGCGCTGCCCTCTGTGCGATTTGTCGCGACCTGTCCAGACATTCAGGACCGGGTAGCGCTGCCGGCGGTGTTCCTGGAACCGGTGGAGTTTGAGCCCGGGCAAGACATCGGTACCGGTGAAACGGTGCTGGTCCAACGTTTTGAAGCGCGAATTATTGTCGCGCCCGAGTTGGGCCGGCATCAGCAACTCGGTGCCCAATTGGCGGCGCAAATAGCAATCCTCCTTCGGGGGCAGACCTGGGGTCTGGACAATGTCGAGCAGGCGCAATTCGTGGCCTCGCGCCAAGACTGGACCAAGCCCGAACTGGATGGCTACACCGTGTGGGTGGTGGAATGGACTCAGCAGATCTACCTTGGCGAAGTCGAGTGGCAGTGGCCAGTCGAGCCTCCTGGCACGCTGTACCTGAACGTCGATGGCTGCACCGGTACCGGCAATGAAGATCACTACTTTCAGCCGGAGGATCTGGCATGGGATACGCCAGCGCCGAACATGACCGGATGATCGCTGCGATGCTGATGCCCTGTGTGGTGGTCGGCATTGATCTGATGGCCGGGCGAGTGCGGGTCAAGGCCGGTACTTGGGTCAGTGCCTGGGTGCGTTGGCACAGTCTGGCGGCGGGCAAGGCCCGTCATTGGCGCGCGCCGAGCCTGAATGAGCAGGGCGCGCTGTTCAGCCCCAGCGGTGATCCGGCGATGGGCACGTTCATCCCGGGGCTGTATGGCAACGCCGGGGCCCCGCCGGACAACCGCGATCACGTCGAGGCCTGGTACTTCGACGATGGCGGCTCACTGGTCTACGACTGGCAAGCCGGCAGCTACAGCATCGCGTTACCCGACGGCAGCCGCGCGACCATCGCGGTCGGTGGCTCGCAGTTTGAAGTGACGCCGTCTCAAGTCCGGGTGACGGCCAGCCAGATCACGCTGGCGGGTGAGGTGAACATCGACGGTGCGCTGAGCGTATCCGGCGACATCACCGGCGCCGGCACGATCATGGATGCCGGAGGCAACAGCAGCAACCACTCGCATTGAGTGCACATCATCTTCAGCCCGCCTCGTGCGGGCTTTTTTATGTCTGGAGAAAAAATCATGACGAGTAAATCCACGCCAGTTCCGGCCGCCACGGTTGCACCCGCGCCGGCCACGCTGAGCTTCTTTCGCGACACGCTGTTCACCTCGCGGGTGCTGATCCTGCTGGACGCCGAGCGCACCTTGAAAGTGGAAAAGGGCCAGGTTGTGGTGGCCTCGGATGACACGGTGGCGATCGAGTATTTGCACGGTCGCAAGGACTTTGTCGCGGTCGAGGGCTGATCGAGTGATCGGGATGATCGGACTGGACCGCCGCACCGGCCAACTCATCTCCGGCCTCGATCACCTGCGCCAGTCCATCGAGGACATCTTGTCCACGCCCTTGGGCAGCCGCCGCATGCGCCCGGAGTACGGCAGCAAGCTGCGGCGCTTTGTCGACTTGCCGGTGAATGACGGCTGGAAAAGTGCCGTGCAAGCGGAAGTGGCCAGCACGCTCGGGCGTTGGGAGCCGCGCTTGAAACTGGGCCGGGTGCGCGCCGTGGCCATTCTCGAAGGGCGTATCACCTTTGAGCTGATCGGGCAGTACCTCGGCAGCGACGTGATTTTGGAGGTGTCCGCATGACCATGGAACTGGCGGCTCTGCCGCCGCCGCAAGTGCTGGAAGACCTCGACTTTGAGGCGGTCTACCAAGAGAAACTTGAAGCCTTCCGCCTGAGCATGGGCGACAACTGGAGCGCGGAGCTGGAAAGTGATCCGGTGCTCAAGCTGATCGAGCAGGCCGCGTATGGCGCCTTGCAGAACCGGGCGCGAGTCAACGATGCCGGCAAGGCGCTGTTGCTAGCCCATGCCGAGCGGGCCGACCTCGATCACCTGGCTGCCAACGTCAACCTGCAGCGTCTGGTGATTCAGGCCGGAGATCCGAGCACGGTACCGCCGACGCCGCAGGTGCTCGAAGAGGACGATGCCCTGCGCGAGCGGGTGCAGTTGTCGTATGAGGGGCTGACCACGGCAGGGCCGCGTAACAGCTACATCCTGCATGCGCGCAACGCCTCCGGGCTGGTGGCCGATGCCACGGCAGAAAGCCCATCGCCGGCCGTGGTGGTGGTCACCGTGCTCAGCCTCGAAGGCAGCGGCACCGCTTCGCCGGAGTTGCTCGAGCAGGTTCGATTGCACCTGAATGACGAAGAGGTCCGGCCAGTGGCCGATCGGCTCACGGTGCAGAGCGCGGCGGTGATCGACTACCGCATCGAGGCGGTGTTGTATCCGCAGGCCCCGGGGCCGGAAAACGAAGCCTACCTGGCCGAAAGCCAGAAACGCCTGAATGAGTGGATCAACCCGCGTCGCCGCCTGGGTCTGGAAGTGGCGCGCTCGGGGATCGATGCGCAGTTGCACATTCCCGGCATCGCCCGGGTTGAGCTACTGGGCTGGACCGACATCAAACCGAGCAAGGCTGAGGCCGCGTTTTGCACCGGCTACAGCGTGACGCTGGGGGCCTGACATGAGCAGTCAGTTACCGCTCAACAGCACGCCGCTGGAGCTGGCCGTGGAAGCGGCCAACTACGAAAGCACACTGATTCCGCTGCGCAGCTTATACGACGCCGACACCTGTCCCGAACACCTGTTGCCGTACTTGGCTTCGGCCTGGTCCGTGGACCGTTGGAACAGCAACTGGACCCAGGAGGCCAAGCGTACGGCGATCTGTTCGGCGTACGACGTGCATGCGCGCAAAGGCACCATTGGTGCGTTGCGCCGGGTGGTCGAGCCCCTGGGCTACCTGATCGACGTGGTCGAGTGGTTCGACACCGTGCCGGAAGGCGTGCCCGGCACCTTCGCCTTGGAGGTCGCGCTGAATGACTCGGGCATCACCGAGGAGCTGTACGAGGAACTGGCGTGGTTGATCGACGACGCGCGCCCGGTCAGCCGGCACATGACCAATCTGGCGCTCAGTCTGCAGACCGAGGGCGTACTGGGCATAGCCGTGTGCGTCCAAGAAGGCGAAGAAATCGACGTATACCCCCCAGCCCCGAAAGACATAGACGTGACCGGCACTTTTGGCCCGACGCTCTGCGTCGATGAAACCGATACTTTGGACGTTTATCCCTATGATTGATAAGACCAGTCAGTTTTTTGCCATTCTCACCGCCGTGGGCGAAGCCAAGCACGCCAATGCCATCGCCATGGGCCTGGACTGGATGTTTACCGAGATGGGCCTGGGCGATGCCAACGGCACCGACCCGATTCCCGATCGCCTGCAAACCCAGTTGATCAACGAATGGCGCCGGGCGCCGATCAATCAGATCCGAGTCGATCCGGCCAACCCCAACACAGTGATCAC
>NZ_JAWRXJ010000806.1:0-244 GCF_046535095.1 Pseudomonas sp. SIMBA_041 | reverse complement strand
ACTGGTGCAGGAACTGATCGACTACATCGGGCAAAGTCATTATCTACCGGGCGGTGAAGCGCTCAACTGTGATGAAAGCGAGGCAAGGGTAAAAGCGCATCTTACTTGCCTCCATACCCGGATGCCGTTTGATCCACAAAACTACCAGCCAGGCGAACGACAAAGCTATGCTCGTGAATGGCTACCTGCGGCCAGCCAGGCTGGTAAAGCACATTCTGAATTTGTTCAGCCGCTGCCGTTTACC
>NZ_JAWRXJ010000805.1:0-244 GCF_046535095.1 Pseudomonas sp. SIMBA_041 | reverse complement strand
ACGGTCCACGACCCCGACTTCCTGTTGCAGCAGATGCAGTTGCGCGAAGAGCTCGAAGAGCTGCAGGACGAAGCCGACCTTGAGGGTGTCGGCGTGTTCAAGAAGCGCCTCAAGGTCGCCCAGGACACGCTGAACGAGGACTTCGCCGCCTGTTGGGACGTTGCAGACGAGCGCGAGAAGGCCGAGCGCCTGATGCGCCGCATGCAATTCCTCGACAAGCTCGCCCAAGAAGTGCGCCAACTGG
>NZ_JAWRXJ010000804.1:0-244 GCF_046535095.1 Pseudomonas sp. SIMBA_041 | reverse complement strand
CATTGGTCTTTGCGAGTGGGCAAGCACTTCCACTATTTGTAAAACACGCTCAACACTTGAACCCTTCTTTTTAGTATTACTCATTATTTAGTTTAAACCTCTAGCTGATTCTCAGCGAATAAATTTATTTATTATAACGATAAAATTTATGCTTTTGCGTCTTGCTATTATAAAAATATTCTGTTACTTTTCACATAACGATAAGAATTTTATCATTATGTGAAATTTATATTTAAATACTATC
>NZ_JAWRXJ010000803.1:0-244 GCF_046535095.1 Pseudomonas sp. SIMBA_041 | reverse complement strand
CGAGGCGCGGCTGAACATCAAGAAGCCGGACATGGAACCGCGCGCCACCGACCATATCCCCGGCATGCACGCGATGATCCAGACCCTGATCGACAAGGGCTACGCCTACGCTCCGGGCAATGGCGACGTGTACTACCGCGTCGGCAAGTTCATGGGCTACGGCAAGCTGTCGCGCAAGAAGATCGAAGACCTGCGCATCGGCGCGCGGATCGAAGTCGACGAGTCGAAACAGGACCCGCTGGAC
>NZ_JAWRXJ010000802.1:0-244 GCF_046535095.1 Pseudomonas sp. SIMBA_041 | reverse complement strand
CCAGTGGTAGATGGTCATTTCGCGGCCTTTGACCCGCAGCGGCCGATCGATGATCAGTGGGGTCCCGGCGGCCATGACCTTCAGGTAATCGGCCTGGATCTGGTGAGTATGTTCGCAGTCAGCGAACAGGCTTTGCTCCAGGCGCTTGCCCATGACCTCTTCGCTGCAGGCCTGAACGGCTTCCAGGTAGCTGTCGTTGCAACTTTGCAGGCAACCTTCGCGATCACGCACGTACATGGGGTGC
>NZ_JAWRXJ010000801.1:0-244 GCF_046535095.1 Pseudomonas sp. SIMBA_041 | reverse complement strand
ATTTGACCAGTTACCTCAAAGAGTATGATGTAAAGGTCGCCTATCTACATTCGGACATCGATACTGTTGAGCGTATGCAGATTATTCATGAGCTCCGTACTGGCGTGCATGATGTGCTGGTCGGTATCAACTTATTACGTGAAGGCTTGGATATGCCTGAGGTATCACTGGTAGCGATATTTGATGCTGATAAAGAAGGTTTCTTGCGTTCAGAGCGTTCGCTTATTCAGACCATTGGTCGTGC
>NZ_JAWRXJ010000800.1:0-244 GCF_046535095.1 Pseudomonas sp. SIMBA_041 | reverse complement strand
GCACTGCTGAACGCAGCCTGGAAAAAACCGCCAATGGTGCGTGGAAACTCAGCTTCAAGGCATCGATGATGATCGCCAGCCTGAGCGAGGAAAGCACCCTGACCCTGGACAAGGACACCCTGGTGCCCCAGTCCTATCGCTTCGAGCGTGGTGGTCTGGGCAAAGCCAAGAAAGCCGACCTGGATTTCGACTGGAAAGCCAAGATGGTCACCGGCACCGACCGTGGTGATGCGGTCAAGCTGCC
>NZ_JAWRXJ010000799.1:0-244 GCF_046535095.1 Pseudomonas sp. SIMBA_041 | reverse complement strand
GGTGATCAAGTCCGATGACAAGAAGCGCGCACGCATCAACTGCATCCGCCACTTCCTGCATTCGCTGGATTACCCGGGCAAGGACTCGGCTGTGGCACATGCCCCGGACCCCATGCTGGTAGGGCGCGCATCACGCGACTTCGAAGAGGACGAGACGCCAGCCACCGCCCACTGAAAGGGGCAATCAGAAGTTGGCCATGGCGCTGCAGTATTCAGCCTTGGTGGTCTTCACCGGCTGCTCTAC
>NZ_JAWRXJ010000798.1:0-244 GCF_046535095.1 Pseudomonas sp. SIMBA_041 | reverse complement strand
ACAGGTGTTGGCTGAGCGGATTGGTGGTGGTACATAGAGCATATTAAAACGAATAAAATCAAGGTTTAGGCTAGACTAGTTAATACACCATCTATAACCCTGTTACCCATTGATACCGACGTAATGACGTCATGCGTGTATGATGTACGCGACAAATGTAAGCATCTTATTTATATCAATCATTACTATTGAGCCTCGCTATGCCTGAATCTCGCACCAATCTGAACCCTGAACCAAAAACCAG
>NZ_JAWRXJ010000797.1:0-244 GCF_046535095.1 Pseudomonas sp. SIMBA_041 | reverse complement strand
CCGGGGTCAGTTCGGCACAGTACTTCACCGCTTCCGCACCATTGGTGGCGACCCACACCACCTCGTGGCTGGGGTCGAAGGCCAGCGCACGGCGCAGGGCCTCCACGGCCATGGGCATGTCATTGACTATCGCTATCTTCATGCCCGCGCTCCTCCAATCAGTTCCACCACTGCATCCAGCAGGGCGTCGTCATGGAAACTGGCTTTGGCTAGATAATAGTCGGCACCGGCATCCAGTCCACGG
>NZ_JAWRXJ010000796.1:0-244 GCF_046535095.1 Pseudomonas sp. SIMBA_041 | reverse complement strand
CAGGAAGTAGGCCATCTGGCTGAACGCCAGGGTCAGCATGACGAAGTAGATGCCTGTGCGGCGGATGGCCAGGGCGCCCACCAACAGCGCCAAGAAGGCACCGAACACCGCTGCGCCGAACAAGGCGCCGAGCATGCCCCACTTCAGGTGGATCATCAGCAGCGCCGCACCATAGGCGCCCACGCCGAAGAAGATGCCCTGGCCGAACGACAACAGGCCGGTGTAGCCGAGCAGCAGGTTGCAG
>NZ_JAWRXJ010000795.1:0-244 GCF_046535095.1 Pseudomonas sp. SIMBA_041 | reverse complement strand
CAATCAGGGCGTCAGGTATTTATGGATTTCAATCGCAATCCTGAACCTGTGCCGGGTGACCTGCCATTCTCATTAGAGCGACTGGACGACGACGTTCGCGCGTATCTGGAAAATAACGACGCTCTGGCACCATCGCCCATCGAACGACTGCAACGAATGAATCCGCTGTCTATCTCGCTGTATAAGATGCACGGTTACGATCTCACCACGCAGCCATTGCAGTTTGCCATGAATAATCAGCATA
>NZ_JAWRXJ010000794.1:0-244 GCF_046535095.1 Pseudomonas sp. SIMBA_041 | reverse complement strand
GGCGGATGTCCTGTCGGACATGCACAGCGATATCAGGGTAGTACCCAATATGCTCGCCCCTGAGCCCTGGGCGGGGCTGAGCAGCCGTCGCGGTACTTCCAGCAAGCCGCGGGTCGGCTGGGGTGGGGGCACCAGTCACACCGGGGACCTGGAGGTCATTGCCGATGTCGTGCGTGAACTGGCCTCTGAGGTGGAATGGGTGTTCTTCGGCATGTGCCCCGACGCCTTGCGCCCTTATGTGCAC
>NZ_JAWRXJ010000793.1:0-244 GCF_046535095.1 Pseudomonas sp. SIMBA_041 | reverse complement strand
CTGCTCTGCCAGGTGACGCTGATCGACCCCTTCGCGCAATAGTTCGCGAGCGACATCCCACGCCTCGTTACGCGCCAGTGGGCCGTTGATTGCCACCACCAGCTGATAAGCCTGCTCAAACTGGCTGTGCGCGGTTTGCGCCATGCTCATTTTCTGCTCAAGAGAGAGCATTTTTTCAGTCGCTTCCAGCTCTTTCGCCTGGAAGGTTTCCAGCCATTCGGCGGCGCTGTCGGCGGTTAAGTCC
>NZ_JAWRXJ010000792.1:0-244 GCF_046535095.1 Pseudomonas sp. SIMBA_041 | reverse complement strand
CCCGGCGTTATTCAGCCTGGCGAATATGGTGAAACCGGGAACCTTTGATCCTGAAATGAAGGATTTCACTACTCCGGGTGTCACTATCTTTATGCAGGTACCGTCTTACGGTGACGAGCTGCAGAACTTCAAGCTGATGCTGCAATCTGCGCAGCATATTGCCGATGAAGTGGGCGGTGTCGTGCTTGACGATCAGCGCCGTATGATGACTCCGCAGAAATTGCGCGAGTACCAGGACATCATC
>NZ_JAWRXJ010000078.1:0-371 GCF_046535095.1 Pseudomonas sp. SIMBA_041 | reverse complement strand
GTGCCCGGCGGCAGGAACAGCATGTCGCCCTGGCCGAGCAGCGATTCGGCGCCCATCTGGTCGAGGATCGTGCGCGAGTCGATCTTCGACGACACCTGGAACGCGACACGCGTTGGAATGTTGGCCTTGATGAGGCCGGTGATCACGTCGACGGACGGGCGCTGGGTCGCGAGGATCAGATGGATGCCGGCCGCGCGCGCCTTCTGCGCGAGCCGGGCGATCAGCTCCTCGATCTTCTTGCCGGCGACCATCATCAGGTCGGCCAGCTCGTCGATCACGACGACGATCAGCGGCAGCGTCGACAGCGGTTCCGGATCGTCGGGCGTCAGCGAGAACGGGTTGCCGATCTTCTTTTCCTTGGCCTCGGCGTC
>NZ_JAWRXJ010000791.1:0-244 GCF_046535095.1 Pseudomonas sp. SIMBA_041 | reverse complement strand
GATGTTCCTTCGAATGTTGCAGGCGGAGCACGACCCGGACGGCAGCATGGGATGGCTGGACTCAGGCGGAAATCCAACGAAGACTCATCCGCAGGTTGCGATTTCCGCACGCGCAATGCTCAACAAGGAAGAGAAGGAGCGTAATAGCGTTCTTTCGACGGCAAAGACAAAGCTGAGCCTGTACACGGAGCCGATCGTGGCCAGGAATACAGCGAGGTCCGACTTCAGCGTCACGGACCTGATG
>NZ_JAWRXJ010000790.1:0-244 GCF_046535095.1 Pseudomonas sp. SIMBA_041 | reverse complement strand
AACGAGCATCGCGTGACCGAAGTCGGTCTGTGTACGGCGGCGTTCGTGTTCGACCCGGCGATGACGGTCATGCCGAACGAGCGCAAGCGCGTGAACACGTTCGGCGGCAAGAACGTTGCGAAAGACACGATCCACGTCACGATTCAGGACACGACGAACGATCAATATTCGTTGTACGGGTACGGGCTCTATCTGGAAAACGGCGTGCTGGCGGCGGTGTACGTGCAAAGTACCCCGATCATGG
>NZ_JAWRXJ010000789.1:0-244 GCF_046535095.1 Pseudomonas sp. SIMBA_041 | reverse complement strand
GCTTTGCCCGTCGACGGAACCGCGGTGGCGGCCACCCAATTGGAAACAGCGCGCACGCTGAGCGTATCCGGGGCGGCCAGCGGCAGCGTGTCGTTCGATGGTACCGCCAACGCTGACATAGCCATCACGTTGGCCGACAGCGGCGTTGCAGCGGGCAGCTATTCCACCGTCAGCGTGAATGCCCAAGGTTTGGTGACAGGCGGTGATCAGCTGACAGGCGATGACCTGGGGTTAGGAACCGCCG
>NZ_JAWRXJ010000788.1:0-244 GCF_046535095.1 Pseudomonas sp. SIMBA_041 | reverse complement strand
CGGCGGTTCCTAACCCCAGGTCATCGCCTGTCAGCTGATCACCGCCTGTCACCAAACCTTGGGCATTCACGCTGACGCTGGAATAGCTGCCCGCTGCAACGCCGCTGTCGGCCAAAGTGATCGCTATGTCAGCGTTGGCGGTACCATCGAACGACACGCTGCCGCTAGCCGCCCCGGATACGCTCAGCGTGCGCGCTGTTTCCAATTGGGTGGCCGCCACCGCGGTTCCGTCGACGGGCAAAGC
>NZ_JAWRXJ010000787.1:0-245 GCF_046535095.1 Pseudomonas sp. SIMBA_041 | reverse complement strand
CATTTGGCTATTAATGCTAGCGCCTAATGTTCTTTTTCCTGGCGCGTTGCCGTGAGAGCGCTGATCTACGCTCTCGCACAGCCAAGGGAGGAGTCAGGATATGGAGCATCAACAAGACAAGAATCGTTTGCAGCGGCAGGTTTCCTACATTGCTATCAGTGTTGGTCTGGCGCTTCTGGGCGGCGTTTCGAACGCCGCCCCGGTGTCGATAACCGTATCGCCCGAGGTACCCGCCGATATACCCG
>NZ_JAWRXJ010000786.1:0-245 GCF_046535095.1 Pseudomonas sp. SIMBA_041 | reverse complement strand
CCCTGGCTGCGGCGCAGCAGGGCGCGGACCCGGGCCTTGAATTCCTCGACATCGAAGGGCTTGACCAGGTAGTCGTCGGCCCCGGCATCCAGCCCGGCGATGCGTTCGGCGGTGCCGTCGCGGGCGGTGAGGATCAGCACTGGCAGGTCCTGCTGGGCGGCGCGCAATTGCTGCAACAACTCCAGGCCGTCGAGCCGCGGCAGGCCCAGGTCCAACAGCAACAGGTCGAAGCTTTCGGTGCGCAG
>NZ_JAWRXJ010000077.1:0-371 GCF_046535095.1 Pseudomonas sp. SIMBA_041 | reverse complement strand
ACAATCGCCTTCAAGCGTTTTAAAAGTTTGCTGTAGTTGCTGCAGGCTTATCGGTGTGGTCAATGTTAGATGGACACACTGATTGGTATAGTCAGGCTTTGGCTGTTCCAATGTTGCAGTAAAATCAGGATTTTGAAAAGCCGTAGACAATCGCACTGCACCTAGCGCTGCCAAGCGTTGCCGAGCAAGCGGGAGATACTTGTCGGCTTGATAGTTACTACCTAGCGCTAACACTAGCTCTACCACGGGTTGCGCTTGCACAGTCTCAGGTGCGCATTGTGTGAACGTTGCCAAATTCAAATCCACTGACGTTTTATGCATCATCATCTTGGCTAACGTTAACTTCTTTGGCAGCTTCTTTGGTAGCTAGC
>NZ_JAWRXJ010000785.1:0-245 GCF_046535095.1 Pseudomonas sp. SIMBA_041 | reverse complement strand
AGCCACGGTTGTTTCCGCATGCTCAGCAACAACGTGCTGGAAATGGCCGGCATGGTGCCGGTGGGAACTTCGGTGCGCATCATCAACGATCCGTACAAGTTCGGTATCAGCGGCGGGAAAGTCTACCTGGAAGCTCATACGCCGTTGGATGACAAAGGCAATCCTTCGGTGGTCGACAAGCACACTGCAGTGATCAATGCCTTGCTCAAGCGTGAGGACCTGGCTAACAACCTGCGCATGAACTG
>NZ_JAWRXJ010000784.1:0-245 GCF_046535095.1 Pseudomonas sp. SIMBA_041 | reverse complement strand
CCCGAGTCGATGTACTGCGAGAAGACGGCCAGGAACTGGTCGATAACGGAAAGATCGTTCATGGCCGATCTCCTTGCGGTGCCTCGAAGCTCGCCGGAATCGGCGGCAGCTCAGCGAGCGTCTGGTATTCGCCAGATCCGCCCAGGCCGAGGAAGAAGCGCCGTGCATAGGCCGTGTCCGCCAGGTGGCAGATCGCGCTGTCCATGTGTGCGTGTGCAACGGCACAGCGATGGCGCAGCGCGTAG
>NZ_JAWRXJ010000783.1:0-245 GCF_046535095.1 Pseudomonas sp. SIMBA_041 | reverse complement strand
CTGTAGGATGCGATATGTCTGTCAGTGTTGACTGACATTATAATAATCCAAAATTATCCTCCGGTCAAGTGCCTGCAAAATAACGGCGCAGCCATTTTACAGTTTTAGGCACATATGATTCCGATATACTATTTCCTAAAGAGTGACATACAACACTACAAATGAGTGGATGTGTATATTAAAGCTCCAATCTGCAGATGTAGCATCGAAGCTTCAACCTTCAACTCGACTCTCTGCTTTACCAC
>NZ_JAWRXJ010000782.1:0-245 GCF_046535095.1 Pseudomonas sp. SIMBA_041 | reverse complement strand
CGGGTGCTGTACACCGTGGTGCCATTGACCTGCCTGACCATCGGCTTTTATGACGGTTTCTTCGGCCCCGGCACCGGCAGCATGTTCATCATCGCCTTCCACTACCTGCTGCGCATGGACCTGGTGTCCAGCTCGGCCAACTCCAAGACCTTCAACTTCGCCTCCAACATCGGCTGTTGACCAACTGGATGGGCTACATGCTGCTGGCCGGTACGGTATTCGCCCTGCGCTTGGTGAAACTGCCC
>NZ_JAWRXJ010000781.1:0-245 GCF_046535095.1 Pseudomonas sp. SIMBA_041 | reverse complement strand
CTGGGTATTTCGCTGGACTCACAGGTGCCCGTGGCGCAGCTGCTGTTCGGTCGTCTTGGTCATACCTTGGCACTGCTGGCCGGCGTGCTGGCGCTGGTGGTGCCGCTGGCACTCACCCTCGGCGTGAGCCTGGCCTTGCGGCGTGATCGTCCGCTGGACCGCTGGGGCTTGTCGGCATTGATCCTGTTGAAGGCCACGCCGAGCTTTCTGCTGGCCGTCGGCCTGGTGCTGCTGTTTTCCATGCC
>NZ_JAWRXJ010000780.1:0-245 GCF_046535095.1 Pseudomonas sp. SIMBA_041 | reverse complement strand
CCACCAGGGCTTCGCCAACGCCCAGCGCGAGCTGAACCTGTCGACGTCGGCTATCAGCACCTACATGAGCCAACTGGAGGGCGGGCTGGGGATTGTCCTGTGTCACCGTGGGCGCGGCGGTTTCAGCCTGACCAGCAAAGGTGAACTGTTCCACCAGGAGAGCCTGCGCCTGCTGGCCGAGCTGGATGGCTTCGAGCAATATGCCGCGGCGCTCAAGGGCGAGCTGCGGGGCACGCTCAACCTGG
>NZ_JAWRXJ010000779.1:0-245 GCF_046535095.1 Pseudomonas sp. SIMBA_041 | reverse complement strand
GAACCCCAGGCGCGCATCGTCAGCGTAGTTCCAGCCCAGTTTGGCCAGCACGTTGGTGGTGCGCACGTCCTGCGGGTTGGCCTCGGTGCGGGCCAGGCCGTCACCGCTGTGGCCACCGTAGGACTCGGTCTCGTGGCCATTACGCTGGCTCAGGTGCAGCAAGCCGTCGAAGTTGCCCTGGCGGCCGGCGACGGTGGCGGAGGTCAGCCAGCTTTCGTCGGCCGAGCTGTAACCGGTCTTGAGGC
>NZ_JAWRXJ010000778.1:0-245 GCF_046535095.1 Pseudomonas sp. SIMBA_041 | reverse complement strand
AATAAGATAAACTTAGGATCAGCGGCCAATGCTCGCGCAATCTCACAGCGACGACGCTCACCTCCTGACACACTCATACCCTGAGACTTGCGCACATGTTCTAAATGGAACTCGCCAATCAACTTTTCAAGCTCTTGCTGCTGTTCAGCTTTATTTAATTCTGTGCGAGTCTGTAGGATAGCTAAGATATTATCTTCGATAGATAATTTACGAAAGATTGATGCTTCTTGTGGTAGATAGCCGAT
>NZ_JAWRXJ010000777.1:0-245 GCF_046535095.1 Pseudomonas sp. SIMBA_041 | reverse complement strand
GACCAACCTAATCATATTCAGGAGTCTGTGCATGCTCATTGCCGTTGCAACACGCAAAGGCGGGGTGGGGAAGACCACCATCGCCACCAACCTGGCAGCCCATCGGGCTTCACAGGGCCACGCCGTCAAGTTCATCGACGCGGACACGGACGAGTACGGCTACATGTGGGGGATGCTTCGCCGCCACAAGGAAGTTACGCCCAACATCCTGCTGGCCAAGATGACAGGTGCGATCTACTCGGACC
>NZ_JAWRXJ010000776.1:0-245 GCF_046535095.1 Pseudomonas sp. SIMBA_041 | reverse complement strand
ACGCGCCGAAACTGGGGGTCAAGGGCAGCATCGGCACCGGCGTGATCTACACCGTGGGCCAGAAAAACGTCGGCGAACAGGACCCGAACAAGGTCGACCCGGCGCTGGCGTACGGCTTCTACACCCTGCTTGCCGCGCAGCAGTACGACCCGAGCATCAACCCGCGTGATTTCTATACCGACAAAGCCCTGCCGCTGTTCGAGCAAGCGCGCACCAGTTGCCTGTCATCGCTGGTCAGTGACGTG
>NZ_JAWRXJ010000775.1:0-245 GCF_046535095.1 Pseudomonas sp. SIMBA_041 | reverse complement strand
CTTTCGGTAATCAGAGAACAGAGAGCAGTAAACAGAACCCCAAAGTCAAAACCGTTCCGCCGACTTCGTCGGCGGTCCCCGCGCGCGCGAGGAGTGCCCAAAAAAGCGGCGAAGACGCAGCAGACGACGTCGAAAACGACGACGGCGAAACGCTCGAACCCTTGCCGGGCAAGGCTCACAGCGATGCAAAGGTTTCGGGTAAGGCTTCCGGTAAGCCTTCCGCAAAGGCTTCGAGAAAGGCATCC
>NZ_JAWRXJ010000774.1:0-245 GCF_046535095.1 Pseudomonas sp. SIMBA_041 | reverse complement strand
GACGACGCCATACTTATCGCGGGCGGCGCGTAGCGTCACGTAGCCTTCGCGCACGTCCCGCTCTACATCGAGCACGTCACGTTCAAGCGGAGAGCCAAAACCGCCTCCCCCGCCAGTGCGAACGCTGATTGACTCCCCTTTGAGAAGGCTCTGAGAGGATAACTTGCCAGTTGGATAACGTACCTCGTCCGAGCCAGTCCTCGTTACGGAAACTTCATTGCCAAGTGCACTGAGTCCACCGAAGA
>NZ_JAWRXJ010000773.1:0-245 GCF_046535095.1 Pseudomonas sp. SIMBA_041 | reverse complement strand
GAAGTCGCGGGCGCACAGCAGCAAGCGGCGGCGTGCCCAGGCCTCGTTCAAGGGGCGGCTTTGCAGAGCCAGGTGCAGGTTGCGTTGCAGGGCCGCCAGGGGCACCAGGGCCAGCCCGGCGCCGCGGGCCACCATGCGCAGCACGGCGTCGAAGCCTTCGGCGCGGATGCGCAACTGCATGCGCCGGCCAAGGTGCAGGGCCTGTTCCTCCAGGTACACCGCCAGGGCGCTGTGGCTGGCCAGGC
>NZ_JAWRXJ010000772.1:0-245 GCF_046535095.1 Pseudomonas sp. SIMBA_041 | reverse complement strand
ATTAACAATAACTTGTCAGAATTTAGGTCATACTCTCATCACACATTTAAGTATTTTCTTGCCACGACTTAAGTTGCCACATATCTCTAATTATTCAAATATCTATACCGCTTCCAATATTTTAACCATCTTTTCCAACGTCGTACCCTACCGAAATCGGCAACCCCTGCCAAACCTTGCATTCTTGCTTATTTTTTAGGACAGTTTATGACTTCGCTGACCACTGTGCGCGTGCGTTATCAAAC
>NZ_JAWRXJ010000771.1:0-245 GCF_046535095.1 Pseudomonas sp. SIMBA_041 | reverse complement strand
CCCGGGAACTCGTCCCGCCCGCTTTTTATGATCAGGTCAGACGTTTTCGAGGTGAAACGTTGCGGCGCATCGCTCTGATCCTCAGGCACCAAAACTTTGGGCTGCACGCCCGATATTCCAGCGCGCAAGATGTATCGGTCAACAAGACCGGCAAAAATATCTTCTGCACCATCCCAGGCCAGGATTTCGTCCAGTCGCTCGCCGGGGAACTGCTGGCGACGCAACAATGCATCGACCTCAGATGA
>NZ_JAWRXJ010000770.1:0-245 GCF_046535095.1 Pseudomonas sp. SIMBA_041 | reverse complement strand
ATACGATTTTTGACGATCTTCCGGCTTGATCTGGGCTGCGCCTGCTTTGATCAGCTTGTCTGCTTCCGGGTTTGTATAATGGGAGTAATTGGTTGCATTCGCTGACAACAGTCCGTCACTCAGGACGGAATCAGCGTCACCTGTATTGGCAGAAGCCCCACGAACAAACAGATCATAGCTGTTCGGGTCCTTTAACGCTTCCAAATAAGCGCCCAGTTCAAGAATTTTCAACTCAACATCCAGTC
>NZ_JAWRXJ010000769.1:0-245 GCF_046535095.1 Pseudomonas sp. SIMBA_041 | reverse complement strand
GATTCAAAGCATCCCAATAAGCCTGTTCTGCCTGGCTAGTTTTCATGTTATTTCTCTTGATTTACTTCTAATACTGAAAGAAGACTGTCTATTTTTTTAATACTCACTTCGTATTCATGATGAACACGCTTTGGAATATCTAAAGTGAGTTGAGACTTATAAAAATCTTTAGTTTGTAGCAAAATACTTTTGGATTCTGGTGAAAACACCGCATTTTCACAGCTAATACAAGCAGATGCCAATAC
>NZ_JAWRXJ010000076.1:0-372 GCF_046535095.1 Pseudomonas sp. SIMBA_041 | reverse complement strand
GGCTTTAATTAATTTCTTGTTTATCATTTGTGTCTTATTTGTGTGGGACAAATATATTATTTATGTGCTGAATTCACATAAAATTCACATAAAAAGTTTGAAATTATTTCAATAACGTTTGATATTTTTGAATTGTCAATAATGACATAGAACAAAATAAAAAATCAAATTATGAAAAAATTGGAAAAATTACAAAGCTTCCAGATTCAAAATGAAAAACTAGGGAGTATTTTAGGAGGGCAAGGAGGTCCTGCACACATGACTACTAGTATTGGTGTCGGTAGTCCAACAGGTGCTGGAGAGACTTCAATGCCTACGGAGTGGGGCTGTCAATGTAGTTCATATACTAGTGATACTGATTTTGGCAATAAT
>NZ_JAWRXJ010000768.1:0-246 GCF_046535095.1 Pseudomonas sp. SIMBA_041 | reverse complement strand
TTCATAATTTTTCATAACGACGAAAGACTCGCCTTTTTAAGGAAATAAATATCACAGCAAAACCACCAAACGATTAAACAATTTTACATTTGTTTATTTTTGAAAGTTGTAATTCACATATCCGGCCAATAAAATCCCCTCATCACGAACCAGCACGTCTTCGGTTCAGCCGATATGGAATATTCATGAATCGCACGCTCGCAATGAACCATCCACTCAATGACGCCGAACGCGGGCTTCGCGAGG
>NZ_JAWRXJ010000767.1:0-246 GCF_046535095.1 Pseudomonas sp. SIMBA_041 | reverse complement strand
GGCTCGACGGGGGCGCTGGTTCTTTCGCTGGCCCGGGGCAGGTCCAGATCGCCGGCGTCCAGGCTGAGGATCTTCGGTCGCTCGGGGTGGTTGCCCAGCGCTTTCAGAGCGCTGCGCCCGATCAAGTGCTCCAGCTCGCGAACGTTGCCCGGCCAGTGGTAGGCCAGCAGCGCCTGTTGCGCCTCAACGCTCAGGCGCAGGCTGCCCAGGCCCATGCGCGAGCGGTTCTGCTCCAGGAAGTAGCCA
>NZ_JAWRXJ010000766.1:0-246 GCF_046535095.1 Pseudomonas sp. SIMBA_041 | reverse complement strand
CTAAACGTTACAACATTGGCTTAAGCGATTTGGCATCAGCGAATAAATTAAATACCAATTCGAATCTGATACTGGGCCGTACTATTACTATCCCTGCTAGCGGCAGTATGGCAAGTGCATCTAGTAGCAGCCAAAGCAGCAGCTCTGCTAGTAGCAGCAGTAGTAGCTCAGCAAGCAGTGGTACGAAATTAGGTAACACTGAAAGCTATAAAGTAAAATCTGGCGATGGCCTGATTGCTTTGGCAC
>NZ_JAWRXJ010000765.1:0-246 GCF_046535095.1 Pseudomonas sp. SIMBA_041 | reverse complement strand
CCGTTCGGGTTGTTCATTGCGGCGATGCCGGTCACTACCGAGGCGATGATGTTGCGTTTTGCTTCGCGCTCTTCGTTGGTTTCGTTCGGGCTAGTCTCGTTGAACAGGCCCGCCAGTACGCTGCTGGCGGAACCACCCAGGGCGCCGGCCGAGCAGCTTTGGCTGCTTGCGGCAGCCCCCGCACACCCAAGGATCGCGTGCAAACCTGAATGTTCCGGGCTGCCTTCTTTCAGGCCGTTGAGCACC
>NZ_JAWRXJ010000764.1:0-246 GCF_046535095.1 Pseudomonas sp. SIMBA_041 | reverse complement strand
AAGCCACTCTGTCTGCAAAGGAAAACAAACGCTATGAGTAATCGTAAATATTTCGGTACCGATGGGATTCGTGGTCGTGTAGGGGATGCGCCGATCACACCTGATTTTGTGCTTAAGCTGGGTTGGGCCGCGGGTAAAGTGCTGGCGCGCCACGGCTCCCGTAAGATCATTATTGGTAAAGACACGCGTATTTCTGGCTATATGCTGGAGTCAGCACTGGAAGCGGGTCTGGCGGCAGCGGGCCTT
>NZ_JAWRXJ010000763.1:0-246 GCF_046535095.1 Pseudomonas sp. SIMBA_041 | reverse complement strand
CGCATGGCCTCTCCTTTTTGATAAGTCCCACAATCATAACTGAAAACGCCAGTTTCAGGAAAAATTGACAGATTTGTGCCATTCCGTGAACGATCGACGCGTCGTGATTAGGTGAACCCCTTCTCGTTATGGCAAAATAAGCCAATACAGAACCAGCATTATCTGGAGAATTTCATGCAGCTTAAACGTGTGGCAGAAGCCAAACTGCCAACCCCATGGGGCGATTTCCTGATGGTGGGATTTGAA
>NZ_JAWRXJ010000762.1:0-246 GCF_046535095.1 Pseudomonas sp. SIMBA_041 | reverse complement strand
AGTGTCACGGCTGATAGTGTGACTACAGGTAACACGACAGTCAACACCAATGGCATCACCATCAAAGATGGTCCAAGCATGACCACTGACGGCATCAATGCCGGTGATAAAACGATCACCGGTGTCGCTGATGGTATCGAAGTCAATGATGCTGTCAACTTTGGTCAGCTCAATGCGCTTGATGGGAAGCTCAGTAACAGCGTTAACGAGCTCGGTTACAAGATTAATGAAGTAGAAGACGATGCC
>NZ_JAWRXJ010000021.1:0-5558 GCF_046535095.1 Pseudomonas sp. SIMBA_041 | reverse complement strand
CCACTGGGCGAATCGACCGAGGAGCGTCGAGCCAGTGCGGTGGTGCGACTGGCCGAGGTCAGCGAGGTGCATTTGACCGGTTTCGACGCTGACGCTGAAGCAGCCTTGGCGGCTCAGTTTGTGATTGCCCGCTAAGTCAGTTCCCTTTTCCCCAACCCCGCCCTGTGCGGGGTTTTGCATTTCTGGAGAGCCTCTTTATGGCCGATATTGGCATTTTTACCGACGATGTTTTTTCTGTGTCCTCGCTGACTGCGGCGATCAACGAACAGGAATATTTGCCGGGTCGCATCAGCAGCCTGGGGCTGTTTCGCGAGGAAGGCATCAGCACCCTGACCGTCCAGATCGAAAAGGACGGTAACACCCTGGCACTGGTGCCAGCGGGTGAGCGCGGTACCTCGGGTCTGGTCGTCGGTGCCAGCAAACGGCAGATGATCCCGTTCAACACCGTTCACCTGCCGCAGCGTTTCACCATCAAGGCCGACGAGATTCAAGGCATTCGCGCCTTTGGTACGACCACCGAACTGCAGGCGGTGCAGGGCGTAGTGAACACGCGCCTGAGCAAAGCCAAGCGTCAACTCGATGCCACCCATGAATTTCAGCGCATGGGCGCGCTCAATGGTCTGGTGCTGGACGCGGATGGCTCGACGGTCCTGCTGAACATCTATCAGGCGTTTGGTGTGGAGCAACAACGCCTGTCCATGGGCCTGAACGACTCGGCGACGAAGATCCGAGTCAAGTGCGCCGAAGCGTTGGACATGCAAGACGATGAACTGGGTAGCGTGACCAGCTCGGGCGCGCGGGCCTTCTGCGGCAAGAACTTCTGGAACAAGCTGATCACGCACAAATCGGTTGAGGAAACCTACCTCAATACGATCCAGGCCGCGGAGTTGCGTGGCGATGCGCGAGACAGTTTCGAGCTGGGCGGCATTGTCTGGGAACGCTACCGCGGGCGCATCGCCGGGGTTGCGTTTATCCACGATGATCAGGCGTTGTTGATTCCCGAAGGTGTGCCGGAACTGTACATTTCCTGCTTTGCCCCAGCGGACTACATGGAAACCGCCAACACCCAAGGCCTGCCGTATTACAGCAAGCTGGAACCACTGCCGTTCAACAAGGGCATGGCGGGTGAAGCGCAGTCCAACCCGCTGCATCTGTGCACGCGTCCGCGGGCGCAGATCCTGCTGACACTCTGACCATGGCCTTTCGAGACCTGGTCGAGGCGATCGACACGGTGGTGTTCGACACCTTGGCTGATGTTGGCTTCATTGAAGGTCGGCGGGTGCTGGGCATGTTTTCGGCACCCTGGTTGCAACCCAAGATCGGTCGCTTGAACACCGGTCTGCGCGAGCCGTGTTTTCACATTCGGGTCGCCGATGCCGCGGGCGTGGAGAAAACGCAAACGGTGCTCATCGAGTTGCCCGCCCTGGACGGCGGTGGCGAGTACACCCTGACGCATCTGGAACCAGCGGGTGATGGGCTGGTGGCCTTGTCGCTGAGGTTAAAAGCATGAGTGCTGTGCCGGTGTCGCTGCAGCTTTCGGCTGACGATGTGCAGGCTTTTGAACAACTGGCCAAGGTGATGCCCAAGGCCGTGGCCGCGGCGCAACGACGGGCGATTAACAAGACGTTGGGGTGGCTGGCCACACACATGGCGCGCGATGTCAGCAAGCAGGAGCGGATTGCCGTGCGGGCAGTGCGGCAGCGTCTGCGTTGTTATCCCATCAAAGGCCAGGGGCAACCGGGCAAACTTTGGTTCGGCACCAACCCAATGGACGCCAGCCGGGTAGGGAATCCCCGTCAGGGCAAGGCCGGTGTCTCGGTGGCGGGACGACAGTATCAGGGCGCTTTTTACAAGCGTGTGTATGGCAACAAGGCGGATATCTGGATTCGTACCTCCAGCAAACATTTCAACCCGGACGACTATCCTGGTGGCGCATCCGCGACAGGAGGTAAAAGCTCGGGTTGGATCGCGGAAAACGACAATCGTTTTCCACTGGCCAAGGCCAAGGTTTCGCTCGAAGACGCCGAAGCGCCTTTTTACACCTGGGCCAACAAAGCCGATGAGCGCCTGCTGATTGTGTTCAAGCAGGAGATGAACTTTGAGTTGCATAAATACCTGAAGGGGAGCGCCCGTGTCTGATCCTGCCTTTTCGCTGGATGCGCTATACGCCGCCATCGAGGAACACCTTCGCCAAGCGCTGCCCTCGGTGCGATTTGTCGCGACCTGTCCAGAAATTCAGGACCGGGTGGCACTGCCGGCGGTGTTCCTGGAACCGGTAGAGTTTGAACCCGGGCAAGACATCGGTACTGGTGAAACGGTGCTGGTCCAACGCTTTGAAGCGCGAATTATTGTCGCGCCCGAGTTGGCCCGGCATCAGCAACTCGGTGCCCAATTGGCGGCGCAAATCGCGATCCTCCTTCGCGGACAGACCTGGGGCCTGGACAATGTCGAGCAGGCGCAATTCGTGGCCTCGCGCCAAGACTGGACCAAGCCCGAACTAGATGGCTACACCGTGTGGGTGGTGGAATGGACTCAGCAGATCTACCTTGGCGAAGTCGAGTGGCTGTGGCCAGTCGAGCCTCCCGGGACGCTGTACCTGAACGTCGACGGCTGCACCGGTACCGGCAATGAAAATCACTACTTTCAGCCGGAGGATCTGGCATGGGATACGCCAGCGCCGAACACGACCGAATGATCGCAGCCATGCTGATGCCCTGCGTGGTGGTCGGCATCGATCTGATGGCCGGGCGAGTGCGGGTCAAGGCCGGGACCTGGGTCAGTGCCTGGGTGCGTTGGCACAGTCTGGCGGCGGGCAAGGCCTGTCATTGGCGCGCGCCCAGCCTGAATGAGCAGGGCGCGCTGTTCAGCCCCAGCGGTGATCCAGCCATGGGTACTTTTATTCCGGGGCTGTATGGCAATGCCGGGGCCCCGCCGGACAACCGCGATCACGTCGAGGCCTGGTACTTCGACGATGGTGGCTCGCTGGTCTACGACTGGCAAGCCGGTAGCTACAGCATCGCGTTACCCGACGGCAGCTGCGCGACCATCACGGTCGGTGGCTCGCAGGTTGAAGTGACGCCGGAGCACATCCGAGTGACGGCCGGCCAAATCACTCTGGCGGGTGAGGTGAGCATCGACGGTGCGCTGAGTGTGTCCGGCGACATCAACGGCAGCGGCACGATCATGGACGCCGGGGGCAACAGCAACCACCACTCACATTAATTTGATGGCCCAAACATTCAGCCTGCCATGTGCGGGTTTTTTTATACCTGGAGTAATGCCCATGACAAGCAAAACCAAGGACGTATCAGCGGCCAGTGAGGCACCCTCGCCGGCCACGCTGAGCCTTTTTCGCGACACGCTGTTTACCTCGCGGGTGCTGATTCTGCTGGACGCCGAGCGCACCTTAAAAGTGGAAAAGGGTCAGGTTGCAGTGGCCTCGGATGACACGGTGGCGATCGAGTATTTGCACGGTCGCAAGGATTTTGTTCCGGCCGAGGGCTGATCGAATGATCGGGATGATCGGACTGGACCGCCGTACCGGCCAACTCATTTCCGGCCTCGATCACCTGCGCCAGTCCATCGAGGACATCTTGTCCACGCCCTTGGGCAGCCGCCGCATGCGCCCGGAGTACGGCAGCAAGCTGCGGCGCTTTGTCGACTTGCCGGTGAATGACGGCTGGAAAAGTGCCGTGCAGGCGGAGGTGGCCAGCACGCTCGGGCGTTGGGAGCCGCGCTTGAAACTGGGGCGGGTGCGCGCGGTGGCCATTCTCGACGGGCGTATCACCTTTGAGCTGACCGGGCAGTACCTTGGCAGCGACGTGACTTTGGAGGTGTCCGCATGACCATGGAACTGGCGGCCCTACCGCCGCCGCAAGTGCTGGAAGACCTCGACTTTGAAGCGGTCTACCAGGAAAAACTCGAAGCCTTCCGCTTGAGCATGGGCGACAACTGGAGCGCGGAGCTGGAAAGCGACCCGGTGCTCAAACTGATCGAGCAGGCCGCGTACGGTGCCTTGCAGAACCGGGCGCGGGTCAATGACGCCGGCAAGGCTTTGCTGTTGGCCCATGCCGAGCGGGCCGACCTCGATCACCTGGCTGCCAACGTCAACCTGCAGCGTCTGGTGATACAGGCTGGAGATCCGGGTACGGTGCCGCCGACGCCGCAGGTGCTCGAAGAGGACGATGCCTTGCGCGAGCGGGTGCAGTTGTCGTATGAGGGGCTGACCACGGCAGGGCCGCGTAACAGCTACATCCTGCATGCGCGCAACGCCTCCGGGCTGGTGGCCGATGCCACGGCAGAAAGCCCATCGCCGGCCGTGGTGGTGGTCACCGTGCTCAGCCTCGAAGGCAGCGGCACCGCTTCGCCCGAGTTACTCGAACAGGTTCGGTTGCACCTGAATGACGAAGATGTGCGGCCAGTGGCCGATCGGCTCACGGTGCAGAGTGCGGCGGTGATCGACTACCGCATCGAGGCGGTGTTGTATCCGCAGGCCCCGGGGCCGGAAAACGAAGCCTACCTGGCTGAAAGCCAGAAGCGCCTGAGCGAGTGGATCAACCCACGTCGCCGTCTGGGGCTGGAAGTCGCGCGCTCGGGCGTCGATGCACAGCTGCACATTCCCGGCATCGCCCGGGTCGAGCTGCTGGGCTGGACCGATCTCAAACCCAGCAAGGCCGAGGCAGCGTATTGCACTGGATACACCGTGACCTTGGGGGCCTGACATGAGCAGTCAGTTACCGCTCAACAGCACGCCGCTGGAACTGGCCGTGGAAGCGGCCAACTACGAAAACACATTGATTCCGCTACGCAACTTGTATGACGCCGACTCGTGTCCTGAGCACTTGCTGCCGTATCTGGCCTGGTCCTGGTCGGTGGACCGCTGGAACAACAACTGGACCCAGGAGGCCAAGCGCACGGCGATCCGTTCGGCGTACGACGTGCATGCGCGCAAAGGCACCATTGGTGCGTTGCGCCGAGTAGTAGAGCCCTTGGGCTACCTGATCGACGTGGTCGAGTGGTTCGACACCGTGCCGGAAGGCGTTCCCGGCACCTTTGCCCTGGAGGTCGGGCTGAATGACTCGGGCATCACCGAGGAGCTGTACGAGGAACTGGCGTGGTTGATCGACGACGCCCGCCCGGTTAGCCGGCACATGACCAACCTGGCGCTCAGTCTGCAGACCGAGGGCGTACTGGGCATAGCTGTGTGCGTGCAAGAAGGCGAAGAGATCGACGTATTCCCACCAGCCCCGAAAGACATCGACGTGACCGGCACTTTTGGCCCGGCGCTCTGCGTCGATGAAACCGATACCTTGGACGTTTATCCCTATGATTGATAAGACCAGTCAGTTTTTTGCCATCCTCACCGCCGTGGGCGAAGCCAAGCACGCCAATGCCATCGCCATGGGCCAGGACTGGATGTTTACCGAGATGGGCCTGGGCGATGCCAACGGCACCGACCCGATTCCCGACCGCCTGCAAACTCAGTTGATCAACGAATGGCGCCGGGCGCCGATCAATCAGATCCGAGTCGATCCGGCCAACCCCAACACAGTGATCAC
>NZ_JAWRXJ010000761.1:0-246 GCF_046535095.1 Pseudomonas sp. SIMBA_041 | reverse complement strand
GTATTGGCAGTTTTTAATGCTGTTAGCGTCTGACAGCTGACCAATGGTACATCACCGTAAAGAATGAGACTTTGTCCTGACTTAGGTAAATCAGATAATGTCACTTTGACCGCATGGCCAGTTCCCAATTGCTCAGTTTGAGCAACCCAAGTAATCGAAGCTTGTGTATATTGATTGGTAATTTCTGACTTTACTTGATCACCACCAAAGCCATGAACAATGATGGTTTCATCAACAGTTAACTGA
>NZ_JAWRXJ010000760.1:0-246 GCF_046535095.1 Pseudomonas sp. SIMBA_041 | reverse complement strand
ACTACTACTTCAACCGGGATTTTCGCGATTCGGGTGCGGCCAAGAGCAAGGTCGACGAGTGGGCCCAGGGCTTCATTCTGAAGTTCACCTCCGGCTATACCCCTGGCCTGGTCGGCGTCGGCCTGGATGGCATTGCCCTGTTCGGCATGAAGCTGGACAGCAGCCGCGATGCCAGTGGCTCCGAGTTGCTGCCGGTGCACGATGACGGGCGTGCGGCAGACAACTATGGGCGGGCCGGGCTGGCGG
>NZ_JAWRXJ010000759.1:0-246 GCF_046535095.1 Pseudomonas sp. SIMBA_041 | reverse complement strand
ATATCAAAGCCGTGCATTTTTAACTCAGCAATGGCGCCTTCGATGGTTTCACCTTTGGCTGGGTTGATGGTCATCGTCGCGCCCATTTTTTTGGCAAGCGCTAAGCGATAATCGCTGATATCGCTGACCACGATATTACGTGCCCCTGCGAAGCGGCAAATCGCTGTCGCCATAGAACCAATCAGCCCTGCGCCCGTAATCAGCACATCTTCACCAAGGACAGGGAATGAAAGGGCAGTATGCGTG
>NZ_JAWRXJ010000758.1:0-246 GCF_046535095.1 Pseudomonas sp. SIMBA_041 | reverse complement strand
AAATAATCCAGAAAAGCGATGAAGTCAGATTATGCTCATAGCGATTCTCGATCATCAGGCTGACAATAAATTGCAGTAAACATAACGTACACAATAATATTCCGGCAGTATGTGTCGCAGCGATATGTGTCAATTCAATATTTAACGGTACACCGGCAAGTTGGACTGCGTAAATAATGAAACCGACCAGGCAGGTGAAGGCCCATATTGTCGTCAGGCAGTATTCAAAAAACAGCGGCCACATTC
>NZ_JAWRXJ010000075.1:0-374 GCF_046535095.1 Pseudomonas sp. SIMBA_041 | reverse complement strand
ACATGTATCGAGGTATATAGCCAAAACGCACCAACACACCATAGCCCTGTACCGTAGGCCTGACCGATTAGAAAGGCGCGGCGACCTGTCATCGCTGGTACCAATAACGCATATAAGATGGCAGGTGATACCAAGGCAACTGGCCAAATACCATAAGGCGCGAGCGCAAGTATAAAAGCGGCCCCTGCCAGCCAAGCTATTAGTACCGTCAATCCCATGTGTAAACCTTTTGGTTTATCAGGGTTCAGACGTTTTTGCAAATCAACAGTAGACAGACGCATAGCAGTTATCCAAAACCATATTTTCTAAAATTTCTCAGCTAAGCGATGAGATAACACTCACGCAAAACCTGACTGCACAATGCTTTATGCAGG
>NZ_JAWRXJ010000757.1:0-246 GCF_046535095.1 Pseudomonas sp. SIMBA_041 | reverse complement strand
ATAGCGGGCCGCTTCAGCCAGTTTATCAGGCTCTGCACCTGCTATCTGTGCAGAAATAGGGGCAATCTCATTGTCAAAATTGGCACGGTACAAGGATTTTTTGCGCGCATAAAGTGCCGTATCAGCGATGATCATTTCACTGACCGCATGACCTGCGCCAAATGATTTGCACAGTCGACGAAAGGGATTGTCTGTTACGCCTGCCATCGGTGCGACCACCAAACGGTTTTCAATCGTCAGGCCACC
>NZ_JAWRXJ010000756.1:0-246 GCF_046535095.1 Pseudomonas sp. SIMBA_041 | reverse complement strand
CGGGAGTCGCGACGGGAGCCGCTCCAGGAGCCGTTGCAGAAGCCGCGGCGGCAGCGCCCACACGCGCTGCGGCTGCAATCGCCGCAACCTGCCACGCAAGGCCGAGCAGCATCGCCGCGCGTCTTACCGGGCGGCGGCGGAACACGACGAACTCCAGCGCAGATTGAGGGTGCCGTCAGCGGCAAAGCGGTAAAGTCCGTCGCGCCAGCCGAGGCCGAACAGGCTCAACGCGCTGGTGTAATAGCC
>NZ_JAWRXJ010000755.1:0-246 GCF_046535095.1 Pseudomonas sp. SIMBA_041 | reverse complement strand
ATGTAGGTGTTCCACAGGGTAGCCAGCAGCATCCTGCGATGCAGATCCGGAACATAATGGTGCAGGGCGCTGACTTCCGCGTTTCCAGACTTTACGAAACACGGAAACCGAAGACCATTCATGTTGTTGCTCAGGTCGCAGACGTTTTGCAGCAGCAGTCGCTTCACGTTCGCTCGCGTATCGGTGATTCATTCTGCTAACCAGTAAGGCAACCCCGCCAGCCTAGCCGGGTCCTCAACGACAGGA
>NZ_JAWRXJ010000754.1:0-247 GCF_046535095.1 Pseudomonas sp. SIMBA_041 | reverse complement strand
CTGACCTGGATCATTGCCGGTATTGCCGCGATCCTGGCGGTGCTGTTCGCAGTGCTCGGGGCGAGTTTCGCCAGCCTCATCGTGCGGCCGATCCGCGGCGTGGCCAGTGGCCTGGAAGGCATTGCCCAAGGCGAAGGCGATCTGACCCGCAGTCTGAATATCCGTGGCAGCGACGAAACCGCGCAGTTAGCCAACTGGTTCAACCAGTTCCTGGCGGCAATCCGCAACCTGATCCAGAGCATCGGCC
>NZ_JAWRXJ010000753.1:0-247 GCF_046535095.1 Pseudomonas sp. SIMBA_041 | reverse complement strand
GCCCAATTTGTCGAGCAGGGCATGGGTGTTGTCTGCCAGTTGCTGGAAGCTGTACTGGTAATACGCGGGTTTGCTGGAGGTGCAGAAGCCGACCTGGTCCGGGGCGATGACCCGGTAGCCGGCCTTGCTCAGGGCATTGATGGTGGTTTCCCAGGTGGCGGCGCAGAAGTTCTTGCCATGCATCAGCAGCACGCTGCGGCCGTTGGCCTGACCTTGGGCAGGCACGTCCATGTAGCCCATCTGCAGG
>NZ_JAWRXJ010000752.1:0-247 GCF_046535095.1 Pseudomonas sp. SIMBA_041 | reverse complement strand
GATGGTGCTGTCGGCGGCGGAATTGACCAGGCGCGTCCAGCTGGCACTGGCCACCAGCGCCCAGTTGCCCCCCAGGGGGAAGTGGAAATTCTGGCTCAGGGTGAAGTTCTGCATGCCACCGCTGGCGTTGTACTGGCCAATGCCGGAAGCGAGGGACTCCTTGGCGTCGACGCCGAAGAAGGTCTGGCTCTGGCGGCCATCGGCGAAGTGCAGGGTCAGGTTGTTGCTGCCAATGATGCCCAGGCCC
>NZ_JAWRXJ010000751.1:0-247 GCF_046535095.1 Pseudomonas sp. SIMBA_041 | reverse complement strand
CTTCACAGAGCAGTTGCTGACCTGCTTGAACTGAGACACCGACAAAGGCCTGGACCGGCAACGGTCCAGGCCTTTGTCGTTTTCGTCATAAGCAAATCAACGGCTCGCCCTCGCTCTGTAGGAGCTGGCTTGCCAGCGAACGTGCGCAGGTCTTAAGGGCGCCTTTGCCGGCAAGCCGGCTCCTACGGGGATCTGCACCGTGCATCTGACTGCTGTAGGAGCTGGCTTGCCAGCGTAGGCGTCACCC
>NZ_JAWRXJ010000750.1:0-247 GCF_046535095.1 Pseudomonas sp. SIMBA_041 | reverse complement strand
GATAAAGGCCCTCGGCCTTCGAATATTTCAGCTGGCGACTATTCGCGCTATGAAGTGCGCTTCACGGTGGCATCGATGGGCTGCAAAGACCACTCCCGGCAGTTCTCGGCGGCTGCACGCTAGCGCTGCCAGTGGGCTTGCTGCGCAGTTGATCGCCGGCAAGCCCAGTCCCGCAGTGTGGAGGTGGTTGCCCATCATCTCCCATGCTGCGGGGTACTTGCCTGCGTTTACTGCGCCACTCAGTTGC
>NZ_JAWRXJ010000749.1:0-247 GCF_046535095.1 Pseudomonas sp. SIMBA_041 | reverse complement strand
GGTGAAACGGGCACAAAGCGGACCCGACGCGCTTCGGATCGTGGAGTCGTTTACGCCGGGCGTTGCCCTGATCGATATCACGATGCCCGGCATGGACGGCCTCGAGCTTGCGCAGTTGCTTCGCCTGCGCCCGCAGTGCGGCCAGACGAAGCTGGTGGCGTTGACCGGCTATACCGAAGGCGCCGGTCGCCTCGAGGCGGGCGTTGGCGTATTTGACTGCCATCTCACCAAGCCGCTGTCGCTCGAC
>NZ_JAWRXJ010000748.1:0-247 GCF_046535095.1 Pseudomonas sp. SIMBA_041 | reverse complement strand
CTCTATTCGTCGATTCCGTTCGTTGCCGCGACCATCGGCATGGTCGTCGCGGGCCGTAGTTCCGATCGTCGCAACGAGCGGCGCTGGCACAGCGCGATTCCGGCTCTGATCAGCGCGATTTCACTCGTTGCGACTGTCGTGTCGAGCGACAGGCTCGACGTTTCGCTGATATTCATCACGGTTGCGACGACCGCAATGTGGATGGCCTACACGGTGTTCTGGACCATTCCATCCGCCTATCTGAAAG
>NZ_JAWRXJ010000747.1:0-247 GCF_046535095.1 Pseudomonas sp. SIMBA_041 | reverse complement strand
ACCGCAAGGCAGCGCCGGCTATGTGCTGCAACCGGTCGCCGACGGCAATGCCTTGCAACTCGATGCCACCGCCATCAACGCCGCAACCCTGGTCGCCAGCAATGGCCAGGGCGACAGTGGCTACCGCGCGGTAGCCAGCGCCACCGCCAGCAAGACCAGCAGCGCCCTGGCCGACACGCCGCGCTCGGTCTCGGTGGTGACCCGCCAGCGCATGGACGACCAGCAATCACAAACCCTTACCGAGGTG
>NZ_JAWRXJ010000746.1:0-247 GCF_046535095.1 Pseudomonas sp. SIMBA_041 | reverse complement strand
ATGATTCATGTTGCGACTGCTGCGCTTACCAGCTTGGCCGATATTCTCCGGGATGGCTACCGTATGCGGGTTATTGCTGACTACAGGCCAGCTGTTCTTGCAATCGTAGAGGACAAGCGCGTCAGGCTGGAGGACAAGAACTCGGACGCAGCCCGGAATTGGAATAAGCGTGCACGTCAAGCTATCGGAAATGTCGTGAGTATTTGGAGAAAACTTGGGCTCATCTAGCGAACAGGATGTATTGGCC
>NZ_JAWRXJ010000745.1:0-247 GCF_046535095.1 Pseudomonas sp. SIMBA_041 | reverse complement strand
GGTGGGAGTTTGCCCGATCGTCGCGGCACCCGTGTCGCGCGCGGCCTTCCTGTCATGGCGCGCCAGCCCGCACTCGATAGCGAGGTCGGCTTGCGAGTCGACGATGATGAACGCACCGGCTTCGCCCATTTGCTGCGTGCTCCATGCTGGTGTGTGCATTTCGGCCACCCGAATCGCAGCGGTGACGATGTCCAGTTCGGTTTCGATCCGTTCGCATTCCTCCCGGGCATTTCGTCGTCCTCCGACA
>NZ_JAWRXJ010000744.1:0-247 GCF_046535095.1 Pseudomonas sp. SIMBA_041 | reverse complement strand
CTATTTGCTTTCCGTTGAAAGTGGCGCGCATTCTATGGATGCTTTGGGAGGCCGTCAACCCCCAGATATAATTTTATTTAAATCAATGACTTCGGAGCTGTTTTAGGCCCGCTTCAGGGTTTTCTGCCGTCCGCGCTTTGACGCCTATATTCTGGCACTCGACAAGGCGTTATAGTCCTCCACAGCCAGTGATGGCAATTTGAACCCTTGGATCCCCCGAGGCAAATGCCACCTATATAAGCAGCAC
>NZ_JAWRXJ010000743.1:0-247 GCF_046535095.1 Pseudomonas sp. SIMBA_041 | reverse complement strand
CTGGTCGACCCGCGCGACTTTCGAACGTTGTCCACGCAACAGTTCGACACCCGGTTCGTTGTGTGCGGCGTGCGGTCCGAAGTAAATCGGGAATGCATCGGCCGCCCGATAGGCGGGCAGGAACGTGCGGCGCGGCAGCTGCGATACGTTGCGCGCCGATGCATGGAGCGTCAGGCAGTGCAGGAACAGGACGCTGCCGGCAGGCACCTCGATGCTGACCGCCCGAGCTTCATCGACGTCGTGGACC
>NZ_JAWRXJ010000742.1:0-247 GCF_046535095.1 Pseudomonas sp. SIMBA_041 | reverse complement strand
CGGCGTGCACGGGCGTATCGTCGGCTCGTTCCTGTCGTTGCTCACCGCCGTGGCGTTCTTCTCGCTGTCGGTGTGGAGCTCGGGCGATGCCCTGGTCGGCGGTGCCAAGCGCTTGGCCGGCTTGCCGGAAACCGACTTGACCCTGGGCCTGGCCTATGGCCTGTTCGCGGTGCTGGTACTGGTGGTGTGCATCTTCGGCTTCCGCTTCATGCTGTGGGTCAACAAGATTGCCGTGTGGGCGTCGAGC
>NZ_JAWRXJ010000741.1:0-247 GCF_046535095.1 Pseudomonas sp. SIMBA_041 | reverse complement strand
CATGATTGTAGTAATGGCTATCTCACAGCGCTCTTTGTAGCTCAGCTCAGAGAACTGAGTGGACAACATATTGAATAAAGGGTTAATGAAAAACTTTCTACCAAGCTCTTCTTCTGACTTTGTTAATAAACTGGCAGCTTTTTTATAGTGATCATAACAATCTAAGTTATATATCAAGCTTGTTGTATCAGCAGACTCTATTTAACATTCCAGGGGAAAAGTCCTCTAGTATTCGATGAACCAATAC
>NZ_JAWRXJ010000740.1:0-247 GCF_046535095.1 Pseudomonas sp. SIMBA_041 | reverse complement strand
AACGCTGGGTCGCCAGGTACACGCTGGCCATGGCGCCTTCGCCAATTTCGCCCTGGATGTCAAAGCCGGGAATCAGAATGTCCATGGTCAGTGTCCTGCGGCCTTGATCACGATGGCGGTGATGTTGTCCGGAGCGCCCCGGGTCAGGCCCAGGTGGATCAGGCTGCGCACCACGTCATTGGGCTCGCTGTGGCTGAGCACGTCACGCAGCTCAAAGTCCTCGGCGGTCTTGTTCAGGCCGTCGCTG
>NZ_JAWRXJ010000739.1:0-247 GCF_046535095.1 Pseudomonas sp. SIMBA_041 | reverse complement strand
CATTCCACGCCGCGTCCCATGACGGCGACGCGTTGTTCATCGAAGTGTTCGTCAGCACGCGCCACGAGCGGCGGCCGAAGACCTGCCTAACAGCCTGAACGTGGAAGCCGATAATCCGGCGCAAACGTTTTTACCAACGAATCTGTTTCATGAAAATCGGCACCAGCGGTATATAACCCCATGTGCCGCACGGCCGCGCCATTCGATTTTCCTGCCATCCGCTAGAGCAGTTACGTCGCGAGCCGGC
>NZ_JAWRXJ010000738.1:0-247 GCF_046535095.1 Pseudomonas sp. SIMBA_041 | reverse complement strand
CTGGTAAGCCTGTTGATCGAAGAAAAACACGACGGCCGCAAAGAAGCACAGCGTATCGCCGACAAGTTTGGCGCCAAGGTGGTCGGCGCCATCCCACCACTCAATGTCTATCAACTGCGCTTGCCGGTGCACGACCTGGTGCAGCGCGACGCGATGATCCTGCGCATGGGCAGTGAAGTCAGCGTCGATGCCGTGATTGTCGAAGAGTCCGCCCCCGAACGTGCAGAGGAAGGTGACGGTCTCAGCC